>QQNF01000005.1 GCA_003402705.1 Verrucomicrobiota bacterium
GGATGCGGGGCTGGCGGCGGCGCACGGGATGGCGGGCTGGCGGTTAGGGCGCGAGCGGTTTGATCTGGCGGTGACGGCTCCCAAGCTGCTGCGGTTGCTGGCGGGGCGGGGACGCGTGCGTTTGCCGGCTGGGCTGCTGCTGAAGCGGCCGGAATTGGTGAGGGCGCGGGTTGGATTTGCGGTGTGGCGGCGGTGGACGGCGGCGGTGCGGGTGCCGCGGATCGGGCGGGACGAGGCGGCGTTTCCGGAGGGGGCTTGAGCGGGAGGAGATGTCAGGGAAGGGAGACGACGACGCGGAAGAAACGGCGGTTTTCCGTGAGCGGGACCGACCATGAGTGGGGCGCGTCGTTGGCGGCGGGGTCGCGGGAGCCGATGGATTGCCATGCGGTGCCGGAGGGCGAGGCTTCGAGCCGGTAGCGGCGGTTGGCGCGGGTGAGGACGGAGATGGCGATGCTATCCGGGGTGAGGGAGGCGGTGGCGCGGAGGGTGTCGGTGGCGTCGCGCGGGTTGGTGGCGGCGGCGAATTCGGCGAAGTTAGGCTGGCCATCGCCATCGGGGTCGGAGGCGGCGTCGGTGGGACTGTCCGGGTTGAGATTGTGGAGGATCTCCCAGTCGTTGGGCATGCTATCGAGGTCGCGGTCCGGATGGGGGATGAAGTCGGTTTCGAGGAGAGCGCTCCATGTGGTGCCGACGAGGATTCTGGCTTTGAGGGTGACGGGGCCGGAGAGCGGGAAGGGAGCGGAGTAGGTGGTGGCGGCGGGGAGCGGTGAGTTGTCGGGGCGGCGCGGGTCGGCACCGTTGAGAGTGTAGTAGATGGTGCCGGAGGAGTTCGGGTTTGTCAGGGCGACGCGGAAGTCCGGGAGGAACTGACCACCGAAGCGGTTGATGGTGGGAGCGGCGGTGGCTGGGTAGAGACCGGCGTCGCGGAAGCGTTTGAGTGCGGTGGCGTTGATCTGGGGCCAGAAGGAAGAGGCCATGGAGGAGAGATTGGGGAGCCAATCGGATTCGCGGCGATAGGGTTGGCCGGGGCGGGAGAGGTGGGACTGGTAGTCGCCCCAGCGTGCGGATTCGGCGACGATGGCGCGGTCGATCTGTGAGGCGAGGGAATTCCAGCGGGCGGTGGCGGCGGAAGTGGTGAGGGCGCCGGCGTTGAAGAGATGGCGGTGGACGCGGTCGGCGAAGCGGAGGCGGAAGGCTGGGCTGCCCTGGCGGAGGGCGTAGTAGGGAGAGGCGGGGGAATTGGCGGCGCTGACGTCGGCGTATTTGAGGGGCGGGCTCTGCCATGCGGAGCGTTCGTAGAGCGTGCTGACGTTGCTGATTTCCTGGTCCCATGCGAACCATTGGAAGCCGCGGTTGATGAGCGGGGAGGGGTTGCGGGAGGCGGCTCCGGACCACCAGTTGTGATTGGGCCAGTCGTCCGCGCCGTGGAAGATGTGGAGGACCATGTAGTCGATGAGATTTTCGGCGTCGAGGAGGACGGGGAAGGCCGGGTTGCGGGAGCCGTCGGGGTTATTGCCCATGAGCCGCTGGAAGACGGTGTCGCTGGCGGAGGAGCCGGAGAGACTCATGAGGAGGTTCCATGCGTTGATGGTGCCGTTTTTGAGTTCGGCGAAATCGCCGAGGACATCGTAGTCGGCGGGCCGGCCGCCGAGGTGACTGGCCTGGAAGTCTTCGTCGGGGCGCTCGCAGAGATTGTAGAGGCCCCAGTAGGTGCCGTTGAGGTAGAGGTGGACGTAGCGGCCGTGGGCGGAGAGGTGGCCCATGGCGAGCTGGGAGTTGCGGACCCACTGGTCGCGGATGTAGGTTGCCTGGGAGCGGGCCCAGCGTTGATAGGGAGCGCCATTGGGGCCGAGGGGATGGGTGCCCCATTCGGTGCAGGGGAATGTGTCAGTGCTTCCGGCGCGGAGGATGAGTTGATCGAAATCGGTGACGGGGCTGTCGGGGAAGAGCGCGTGCTGCAGCTTGGTGGTGCCGTACTGCGAGCGGAAGAACATTTTGAAGCTGTGTTTGGGCGTGAAGGATTTGTCGCGGCTGATGTTGCCGTGGATGGCGAGGCCGAAGCCTGTGCTGAACGTGGCGTTAGAGGGTGGGTCGAGCCATTCGGCGTGTGCGGCGCGTTCCCATGCATCGCCGCGGGAGGTGCTATTGGCGTAGATGCCGCTGGCGCTCCAGAGGTCGGAGGGGTTGGCGGTGAGGCAGAGGGTAGGGATGGAGAGGAGGGAATCGCGGAGCGTGTAGCCGGGTTGGGTGGTGGAAGTGACGCGCGGGTCCATGGTGTAGTCGCCGGGTTGGCCGGAGGGCCATGTGAGGGGGGCGGCGGCGGGGCGTTGCTGGTTAGGTACGTGGCTGAGGAAGAGATAGGTATGGGTGTCGGTGTTGGCGGGGCCGAGGTCGGTGCCGGGGACGAAGGCGGCGGCGCGGAGCGTGGTGGTGGAGGTGATGCGGCGTGTGGCGGGTGCGGGGGTGGCGGTGCCGTTGGTGAGGGTAGGGAGGGAGCCGTTGGTGGTGGTGACGATGACGGCTCCGGGGGTGGCGCAGGTGATGGTGAGGTCGAACGGGGCGTCGTAGAAGCCGCGGTCGTGGCTGAAGTTGGTGTCGGCGGTGAAGCCTGCGACGCCTGAGGGGTTAGGATTTCCGGGAGAAGGCTGGGGGAAGAAACGGGAGGGTTGGAGACGGCCGGTGACGAGTTCCGGGTCGAGGAGGAAAGTGGGGTCTGAAGCTGAGACGTTGAGCCCGTGGATGGCGAGGAGGTTGGGGCCGTTGCGGAGGAGGTGAGTGAAGGCGGAGAGGTCGAAGGATTCGGGGATGGAGGCGGCGGAGGCGGTGTGGGAGGTGGAGGCGGCGGCGTTCCATGTTGGGGTGCCGGTGGGGGCGTTGCGGCGGGCGACGGGTGATCCGTTGAGGAAGGCAACGAAGCCGTCGTCGTAGCGGAGGTTGAGATTGAGCAGGGAGATGTCTGCGGGGTTGGTGATGGAGAAGGGGATCCGGAGGAGTGCGCTTGAGTTGAGGTTGCGCATGGGTTGGCCGATGTCGGTGCGGATGAAGGGAGTGAGCCGGGAGATTTCGAGAGGGGAAGTGCCAGCGGCGAGGGCGGCGATCTGGTTTGAGGAGAGCGGTCGGGACCAGATGGCGAAGTCGTCGATGAGGCCTTGATAGGCTTGCGCGCCTGAGGCATTGGCAGCGCCGATGATGAGACTGCGGAAGGTGGGGAGCGGCTCGGAGTTGGTGTCGCTGTAGAGGGGGGAGCCGTTCTGCCAGATTTCCTTCCGGTTGCCGATTTTCTGGAAGAGGTAGTGGTTCCAGCGGCCGCGCCACATGAGGGGATTGGGTTCGCCGATGCTGACGCGGTAGCGTGAGTCGCAGCAGCCGCCGGTGTCCCAGTAGATGACGGAATCGGTCCATGGGAGGTGTGCGCCGAGGACGCGGGTGCCGCTGGCATCGGCGTTGCTGCCTGCGAAGAAGAGATAGGAGGGGACGGGCATGGAGGGTGCGCCGTAGACCCAGAGACTGATGGCGATGGTGTTAGTGCTGGCGGTGGCGTCGAAGGCGCCGGTGGCGGCGGCGGTGATGGAGACGGCGGCATTTCCGGAGAAGTTGAGGGCGCGGTCGCCGGGTTGGGCGGAGAAGCCGCCGGCGTCGGCGGAGTAGGTTGCGCCGGTGATGGAGGCGTTAGGGGTGCGGCCGGTGGAGTCGGTGGCGAGGTTGGGGGATGAGGCGTTGTTGAAGCGCCAGAGCCCGAGCGGTCCGTCGCTGGAGGTGCCTGTGGATTGGTCGAAGCCGATGCCGGAGACGGCGCGGGGCCATGAGGAATCGTCGAAGGACGGGGCTGACCAGTCGGGGATTGCAGAAGTGGGGATGAGGAATCGGCCGGAGGAACCGGCGGTGATGGCTGGGGTGGGCGCGACGTCGCGGCCGAGGCCCCATGAGACATTGGTTAGCTGGCGAGGGTAGTTGAGGAAGGAAGAGACGACGGAGACACCGTCGGGGCGGGTGAGGAGGAGGCTTTCGCCGTCGGGGTCGAGTCTGAAGTTGGTGTGGAGCGGCTGGCCGGGAGTGCGGCGGTTTTTGGAGGAAGCGAAGACGATGAGGTGGCCGCCTGGGGGGATGATGGTGGGGGAGGGGAAGCGCCAGAGGGTGGGGTTGGCGGGGCGGTCGCTGAGGAACCAGCCGCCGAGGTTGAGGGAGGCGGGGCCGGGGTTGGCGATTTCGATCCAGTCCGGGGAATCGGAGTCTTCGTCTTCGAGGCCGCCGCGGTTGTCGGCCATGAATTCGGATAGGTAGGGTGTGGTGGAGGGGAGGGAGGGATCGATGGTCAGGGACCATTGGGTTGGGGAGAACGGGAGGTTAGCGGCGTCGGTGATGGCGTGAGTCGGGGACCATGAGAAGCTGACGGTTCCGGCGGGTGGCTGGGGGAAGGCGAAGAGGTAGGTGGTGGCGTTCTGGGGTTCGGCGGTGGCGGCGGGGGTGCCGTTGATGAGGAGATCGTCGGCGGAGACCCCGGTGACGGGTTCGCTGAAGGAGACGGTGACGAGGGTTAGGTCGGGGATGGCGGAGGAGGCGGGCGGATCGAGGGAGGCGATGACGGGCGGGGTGATGTCGGTTTCCGGGCCGAAGGCTTCGAGTTCTGCGAAGACGAGGGCTTCGGGGGCGATGGTTTCGACGCGGAGGAAGCGTGCTGCGAGGACGCCTGGGGGATCGATGGTGATGTCGTACTGGCGGCCGCCGCGGACGATGGTGTCGCGGGAGACGTTGATGTTTTCTGCCCAGACGGTGGTGCCTGCGGCGTTGCGGAGGGAGAAGCGGAGGGATGTGTTGCTAGTGAAGTCGGTCCGATTGAAGAAGCGGAGGACGTCGACGGGTAGATCGGTGGGGGAACCGTTGGAGAGGTCGATTTCGTAGAACTGGCCGATACTGGTGGCGGCGCTGTGGTAGATGGGGCGGCCGAGGTGGTTGTAGTCGCCGTCGATGTTGCCGTCGTTGCCGGCGTTAGGGGGAGTGGAGAAGCCGCCGGGGTTGGAGGCGGTGCGGGGTTTATTGAGGGCGAGGTTGGGAGTGCCGGGCTGGGTGGTGGAGCCGAGGATTTCGAGTTCCGAGAACGTCAGGAAGTCCGGGCTGGCGGGGATGTCGGTGCGTTCGAGGCGGATTTTGCGGCCGGTGATGCCGCGGAGGGCGGCGGTGCCCCATGCGTGGGAGGCGACCTGGCTGGGGAGGAACGACTGATTGAAGACGGTGGTGCCGGCGTTGTCGGTGATGGTGATGCGGAGATTGCGGACGGAGCCCTGGAGAGAGTCGGTGCGTGGCCAGAGGATGAGATGGTCGAGGAAGCAGTCGCGGCCGAGGTCGGCTTCGATCCACGGGGCGGTGTCGGGGATGAGGGAGTGCCAGACTGAGCCGCCGTTGAAGAAGTGGCCGTCGCGGTTGGAGTCGTTGGCGTCGGCGGGGACGGAGCCGAAGCCGGAGGAGGAGGCGGAGATGGTGGCGGCGGGGGCGAGATTGACGGGGGCTGCGGCGGGTCGGGTTGCGGCGGCGAGGCAGAGGGCGAGCGGCAGCAGACGGGAGCGCAGGGACATGAGGGGAGCGTAGGGGATGGGCGGGGGTGGGGGCAAGCTGAGTTCGAGGGGGGCTTAATGGTGAAGGAAGCGAGAGGAGCAATTGGCGCTTGCAAGGTGGGGAAATGCCGCTAAGCTCCACCTCCGCCCGCGACCGGATTTACTGAAGCGGAGTGCTTTGATGGAATCATCTTGGCGCGTTGCGGGAGCCGAGTTTCAGATTTCCCCGAGTTTTTTTTCACATCCAACCCGCATTCACTGCCATGAAGGCCGATCTGCATCCCAATTACCAGGAAACCACCATCACCTGCACGTGTGGCACGGTGTACACCACCCGTTCGACTCAGAAGGAGATCAAGATCGGGATTTGCGCGGCTTGTCACCCGTTCTTCACGGGTGAGCAGCGGTTTGTCGACACGGCTGGACGTGTGGACAAGTTCGCGAAGCGTTTTGGTGCGGTGACGTTGCGCCGGACGGCGAAGCCGAAGCTTGCGGCGGCGGGGTCGTAGGATCTGGAAGGAATTTCAACATGAGCGGTGCGTGTCCGGAGTCGGGCACGCGCCGCTTTTGTTTGGCGTGGGGATGGCTGGGAGTGAGTGAGAATTTCTGGTTTTATGGATTACGCGACGCTGATTGAGAAGAAGCGCCTGCGGCTTGCGGAGCTGGAGGTGGGGATTGCTGCGCCTGATTTTTTCAATGATGCGAAGCGGGCTGGGGAATTGACGCGGGAGCATGCGTCGATCCGGAAGTTGCTGGGGATGTGGGATCGGTATGGGCAGACGGGGCGGGAGTTGGAGGAGAGTGTGGTGCTGGCGAAGGGGGATGATGAGGAGATGGCGGCGATGGCTGCGGAGGAGGTGCCGGTGCTGGAGGAGCGGCTGGCGGGGTTGTCGGTGGAGATTCAGTACGCGTTGCTGCCGCGGGATCCGAGTGAGGATCGGGATGCGCTGGTGGAGATCCGGGCGGGAACGGGCGGGGATGAGGCGGCGATTTTTGCGGGGGATCTGATGCGGATGTACATGCGGTATGCGGAGGGTCGGGGTTGGAAGGTGGAGCCGATGGATGCGAGTGCGTCGGATGCGGGAGGGTATCGGGAGGTGATTTTCAAGGTGAGTGGTGAGGAAGTGTTCCGGTGGTTGAAGTATGAGAGCGGGGTGCATCGGGTGCAGCGGGTGCCGGCGACGGAGGCGCAGGGGAGGATTCACACATCGACGGCGACGGTGGCGGTGCTGCCGGAGGCGGAGGAGGTGGATGTGGAGATTCGGGCGGATGATATCCGTGTGGAGGTGTGCCGGGCGAGCGGGAGTGGCGGGCAGGGGGTGAACACGACGGATTCGGCGGTGCAGATCATGCATTTGCCGACGGGGCTGATTGTGAGGTGTCAGGACGGGCGGAGTCAGATTAAGAACAAGGAGAAGGCGATGACGGTGCTGCGGTCGCGGTTGCTGGAGCGGCGGCAGACGGAGGAGGCGGCGAAGTATTCGGCGCACCGGAAGAGTCTGATCGGGAGCGGGGGTCGGGAGGAGAAGGTGCGGACGTACAATTACCCGCAGAACCGGGTGACGGATCATCGGATCAATGTGACGCTGTATCATCTGCCGGCGTTCATGGATGGGGATCTGGAGGACATGATCGGGGCGCTGCAGAAGAGCGAGATGGAGGAGCGGATGGCGGAGGCGGGGATGGTTTGAGAGCCTGCTTGCGATGGTGGCGAGGCGGGTGGAGCGGAGGGGGATGAACGAGCAAGTGATTGCGGACGGGATGGACGCGGCGGCGTTGCGGCGGCTGACGGCGGCATTTTACCGTCGGGTGCGGACGGATGATCTGATTGGGCCGATGTATCCTGAGGGGGATTGGGAGGGAGCGGAGGGGAGGCTGGCGGATTTTCTGTGTTTCCGGCTGCTTGGGGAGATGAAGTACATTGAGGAGCGTGGGCATCCGAGACTGAGGATGAGGCATGTGGGGTTTGCGATCGGGGTGGCGGAGCGGGATCGGTGGCTGGCGTTGATGGGTGCGGCGATGAAGGAATGCGGGGTGGCGGAGGAGGTGCGGGTGGAGTTGGGGGCATTTTTCGGGCAGGTGGCGGATTTCATGAGGAATCGACCTGAGCCTGGGGTATGAGTGGGTGTTGAGGACGATGAATGCCGGGGGATTTTCACTGAACCTAGCGTTGCCGGATTTGTGGCAGCAGGAAGCGGTGCGGGCATTGCGCGGGGGGAGTGATGTGGTGGTGGATGCGCCGACGGGGGCGGGGAAGACGTGGATTTTCGAGCTACTGGTGAAGGGAGGGTGGAAGGGGCAGGCGGTGTTCACGGTGCCGACGCGGGCGCTGGCGAACGACAAGCGACTGGAGTGGCAGCGGCAGGGATGGAATGCGGGGATTGTGACCGGGGATGTGTCGGAGAATGCGGGGGCACCGGTGGTGGTGGCGACGCTGGAGACGCAGCGGGAGCGGTTGCTGCGGGGGGACGGGCCGACGTTGCTAGTGATTGATGAGTATCAGATGCTGGGGGATCCGGTGCGCGGGGCATGTTATGAGCTGGCGGTGGCGCTGGCCCCTGCGACGACGCGGCTGCTGCTGCTGAGCGGGAGTGTGGGGAATGCGCGGGAGGTGGTGGAATGGATGAGGCGATTGGGGCGGCGGGTGGAACTGGTGTCGGTGCGGGATCGTCCGGTGCCGCTGGAGGAGATGCCGGTGGAGCAGCTGCCGCGGCAGGCACCGAAGCAGATCACGGGGTTCTGGCCGCGGCTGGCGGCGGGGGTGTTGTTGTCAGGGTTGGGGCCGCTGCTGGTGTTTGCGCCGCGGCGGAAGGATGCGGAGGCGATTGCGCGGCGGATTGCGGTGGCGGTGCCGACGCCTGATCCGCTAGTGCTGACGAAGGAGCAGGAGAGGATTCTGGGGGCGGATTATGCGGCCTTGCTGAGGCAGCGGGTGGCTTGTCACCACAGCGGGATGAGTTATCAGCAGCGGGCGGGGATTATTGAGCCGCTGGCGAAGGCCGGGCAGTTGCGGGTGATTGCGGCGACGACGGGGCTGGCGGCGGGGATTAATTTTTCGATGCGGTCGGTGATTGTGGCGGAGACCGTGTACTTTGACGGACGGAGAGAGCGGCAGATTGCGCCGGATGAACTGCTGCAGATGTTTGGTCGGGCGGGGAGGCGGGGACTGGATGAGATTGGTTATGTGATCAGTGCGGCGCGGACGCCGCGGTTGAGTGATGCGTCGCCGCGGGCGTTGCGGCGGAGCAATCAGATTGACTGGCCGGTGCTGCTGCGGGTGATGGAGCGTGCGGCGGCGTGTGGGGAGGCGGCGTTTCCTGCGGCGGCGGCGTTCTGCGAGCAATTGTTCAGCCGGCAGAAGATCGTGCTGGGTTTTGAGAAGGCGGTGCCCGGGGCGGTGGTGCCGGTAGGTGGAGCGCCGACGAATCTGTTCGGGCTTCAGCCGACGCGGCGGGAGGTTAGGAATGCGGCGGGGGAGTGGGAGACGATGAGGAAGGAGCGGGTGGGGACGGCGGCGCTGGGGACGGCGCTGGTGTGGCGGGAGGGGAAGGCGGTGCGGGCGACGGGAGACCGGGAGTTCATGATGACGGCGTTCCGGATCGGGCGGGTGTGTCGATTGGTTAGTGCGGATGGGCAGGTGACGTACGGTCGGGAGCTGGCGGTGGCGGTGTTGCGCGAGACGGGAGCTTTTTCGCTGACGAAGCCGATGGCGAGGATGGTGGGGGAACGAGCGGGAGGGGAGTGGAGCGAGGGGGAGATCGGGGAACGGGTGGTGGTGCGGCTGGCGGGGCAACTGGAGGGCGGGGTGGCGGCGGGATTGGTGAGGCGCGGGGAAGTGCTGGCGCTGCTGATCGATTACGGGGCGACGGAGTGGCCGGTGTATGCGGATGCGTCGGGGGCGCGCCTGGTGGGGCCGGAGGAACGGGTGGTGACGGAGGAGCGGGATGCGGCGTTTGCGGGGGATGGCGGGATGACGACGGCGGCGAGTCACACGGCGGTGTATGCGTGGAGGAAGTTAGGATTGGTGACGGAGGACGGGACTCCGACACGGCGGGGCCGGGTGTTCAGCTTGTTCAGTGGTGGTGAGGGACTGGCGGTGGCGGCGGCGCTGGAGGATGGGACGTATGTCGTGGAGGATTTGGTGAGGGATCTGGCGAATGTGCGGGGCGGGCATCGGTTTGGGGAGACGGGGACGGGTGGCGGGAGCGAGCGGTTGGCATTGGTGTGTCTGCAGACGTACGGGGCGGCGAATTACGAAGGGTATCTTGATGCGGGGCTGCCAACGGGGTACGGGGAGGAGACGGCGGAGGCGCTAGCGGCGTGGCTGGAGGGCCGGGCGGTGGTGAGTCAGGGAGATGGGGTGGTGGTGGGGAATGGCGACATGGAGCGTGCGTTTACGGAATGGGTCAGCTTGTTAAGGCAGATTGTGCATGGGCCGGATGCGGGGTGGGAGCGGTGGAGTGCGCTGCAGGAGGCGTGCAGGAAGGAACTGGCGGTGCGGGAGCGGTTGATGCCGTCGCGGGAATTGCCGGCGGTGCCGGCGCTGCAGCTGGGGCATGTGCCGCGGCACCAGCAGGTGGCGTTGTGAGGGCGAGAGGCGTGTGGTTAGCGGTGGACGGCGCGGATGCGGGCGAAGGGTGGAGGGTTGGGGGCGGACCAGAGGAGCTTGCGGGTGGCGGGGTCGGGCCGGGATTCGCCGGCGAAGGACCATGCGGGTGAGGCGAACCATGGGTTGGAGGGGGCGGTGGCGGCTTCCGGTGAGAAGACGGCGTCGTCGCGGCCCGGGGGGCCTGACAATTCGAGGAGGTAGCCGGAGGTGGTGCGGCGGAGGACGGGAGGGGAAGGGAAGGCGTAATTGGGCCATGTGTTGGCGGGACCGGAGAAGGGGAGGTGGTCGGAGGTGCCGGGGGAACCGCCGATGGTGACGCTGGTGCGCCATGATTCGGGGGGGCTGCCGATGGTGTTAGAGATGCGGGTGAGACTCCAGCCGCCGCCGTCGGCTGCGATGGGCCATGGGGCTTTGTCGTTCCATGAGATGGAGGCGATGACGGCGGATGGGGATGATAGGGTGATGGTGCCGCCGCTGTCGGCGAGGTTGCCGGAGAAGGAGCCGGCGACGGGGATGGAGGGACCGTAGCGGAGGAGGAAGGCGTTGGGGTTGGCGGCGAGGACGAGACGTTCGCCGGGGTTGATGGACCAGCGGGCGGCGTCGGAGAAGCGGAGGGAGACATCGCCGGAGAGGGCGGCGTCGACTAGGCTGATGCGCTGGGGGCCGGGGTTGAAGAGTTCGAGGAATTCGAAGTCCGAGCGGGAGAAGCCGGCGGCGGATTCCGAGTTGGAGGGCGGGGCGGGGTGATAGTGGATTTCCGAGAAGAGGAGACTGTCGGAGGAGGCGGGGAGGGCGTTGACGGCGAAAACGGCGGAGACTGGACCGCTCCATGCGGGGCCGTTGCGGGAGCGGGCGGTGATCCTGACATCTTCCGAAAGTGTGAGGGTGGCGTCCGAGGAAGCGGCGGGAGCGGGGTTGCCGCCGGGGAGGCGGGGGTCGGTGGATGAGGACCAGAGGAGGGCGGAGGGAGATGTGAGGGAGACGGACGTGCCGGAGGGGAACGAGCCGCCGGGTGGAGAGATGGAGGGAGAGATGGGGAACTGGGCGTCGAAGAAGGCGGCGCGGCCGTGGAGCCATGCTTTCATGGAGTCGAGCTTGGCGGTCCATGCGGCGGCGGAGGGGAGGCCCTGGGCGACGGCTTTGGCGGGCGTGATTTCGGCGGCCTGGCGGTCGATGATGGCGTCCATGGCGGCGTCGGAGAGGGCGGTACGGCGGTATGTTGACCAGAGGTCGGTGTAGCGCTGGGCGAAGTCTGGGTCGGCGAAGAGACGCGGGAACCAGAGTTGGTCGCGACGGTACCATGGGGCGGAGTCGGGCTGGCCCTGGACGAAGTAGCCGCCGAAGTTGACATCCCAGACTGGGCCCATGCGGAGTCTGCGGTCATTGCCGAGCCATGGGTAGAGACTGAGGCGGAGGGCGTCGGAGTGGCGGATGAGATTGTGGATGAGATAGCCGGAAGCCCAGTCGTCCTCGATGAGGAAGCGGCGCCAGCCGGTGATGGGGTCGCGCCATGAGGCGTCGTTGTAGAGGACGTCTTCGAAGGAAGAGAACCAGAGTACGAGGGAGGCGCGCTGGGTTGGGTTGATGGAGTCGCCGGAGGGCTGGTCGAAGTTGATGAAGGCGTTAGGGAATGCGGGGAGATCGTCGCCGCGGACGGGAGTGGTATTGGGAGGAGACTGGAGGATGCGGTCGGGACCGGCGGTGTGGAAGAACTGCGGGGTGGTGGATCCATTAGGAGAAGGCCAGCCGGAGGCGGGCTGAGGGTCCATGCGGTTGATGGAGAGGAGTGCGCCGCCGCGGGTTCCGTCTGAGGAGAGACGGTCGAAGTCGAGACGGTCGGGGCCGCGGGAGACCTTTTCGAGGAGGGCGTAGATGCCGCGGCGGTCGGTTAGGGTCGTGATTCCGCCGTCTTCGTTGATGAAGACCTCGGTGAAGCGGAAGCGAGCGGCCCAGCGGCCGAGGGAGCGGCTGAGGTCGTAGGCGAACGTATTGAAGAGCATGGTGGGGTCGCGGAAGTCGCCGCCGGTGGGGTCCGGGTAGTAGAGGGCGAATTCGTCGTTGGGCGGGAGGCCTAGGGGGGAGGCGTCGGTGCTGAGGCCATCGGGACCGAGTGGGTGGACGCTGTAGGGTTTCTGGGCCCATGAGGTGGAGACGGCTCCCCGGGTGCGGATGCAGATGAGGCCGGAGGACTGGGGCGGGCTGGAGGCGGATGCGGGTGTGTTAGGACTGGAGCGTTCGATGAGGAGCCATGCGGCCTGTTGGAGGGGGACCTGGCGGATGTTGCTGCCGTCGCTGGACCAGCGCTTGGAGGGGATGGTGCCCTGGCCGAAGTTGTCGATGAAGAGGAGAGGGAGCGGGGATTGGTAGGCGGCGAGGTCCGGGGAGACGCGGATCCATGAGGCGGAGGCTGGTGAGCTGGTGAACGCGCCGGATTGGGCGATGGTGCGGAGCCGGGTGGAATTCGTCAGGACGATGGGTGAGGAGTAGACCGGGGAGAGGCCGGGCTGGGGTGTGGTGCCGTCGAGTGTGTAGAAGATGGTGGCTCCGGTGGGTTGGGAGAGCGTGACGGAGATGGGGTTGGTGAAGAGGGCGGAGGGCGGGGAAATGGAGACTGGGGCGACGGGAGGTGATAGGATGTTAGGTGCGCCCGGGGTGGGCTGGGTCATGAATTGAGGGGAGGACAGGGAGGGGAGGGAGCCGAAGGAGATATCGGGTGACTGGGGAGGGAAGGCGGGGGCGAAGACGGTGAGAGGGGAACCTTGATAGTAGAGCGCTAGGAATTCGCCGGCGGCGTCTAAGCGGAAGCTGGTGTGCCATGGGCCGCCGGGGGGGCGACGGTCTTTGCCTGAGGCGAAGATGACGCGGTAGGTGCCCGGTTCCATGGTGACGGGCGGGAGCGGCCAGCGCTGGGGGTCGGCGGGGTTATCGGAGAGGGAGAGACCGGCGAGCGAGATGGTTTCGGAGCCGGAGTGGTGGAGTTCGATCCAGTCGGAGCGGTCGCCGTCTTCGTCGCGGATGCCGTTCTGGTTGGCGGCGAGAAATTCGGAGAGGATGACTGGGGGTGCGGCGGCGGAGGGGGCGGTGAGGGCCCATGCGGAAGCGGCGGCGACGCAGAGTGGAAACGATTGCCATGGGGTGCGTCGCATGGGAGCATGGTGTCATGCCCGAGATGAAAACGAAATGGAATTTCAGACCGCTGGTGGCGCTGGTGCCGATGGCGTTGCTGGCAGCGTGTGCGGAGGTTGGCCCGGGGTATTACGGAGGCGGGTATGGTGGCGGGTACGGAGGATATGGAGGGGGATATGGCGGAGGGTATTATGGGGGCGGGTCGTGGTGGGGAGGCGGGTTCAATGGATGGGGTAATGGCGGGCGGGGAGTGTGTCGGGTGTGCGGGTTTAATCCGTGTCGTTGCCGGAATGATCAGATTAACCGCCGGGATGATCGTGATGTTCGGCGGGAGCAGGGGAGGTCGGGAGGTTCTGGGGGAGGGACGGCGTACCGGTTGAAGGAAGCGGAGCGGGATGAGCCTGAGGGTTGGCACAGCCGGAAGTGGTTTGAGGAGCGGGGGTATAAGTTTTCGCGGAACACTTGGGAGAACCGGGATGGGCGGACGGTTCAGGGGTCTGAGATCCGGAAGAGTGGCGGGGAGAGCGAGCGGCGGAAGGAGACGGTGAGCGAGCAGCGTGGCGGGGGACGGTCGAGTGGGTCGAGTCGGGGGAGTGGCGGGGGCGAGGGGCGTTCGGGTGGGGCGAGCCGTGGTGGTGGATCCGAGCGGGGTTCGGGTGGGAGCGGGGATCGGTCGAGCGGTGGGAAGCGGAAGGATTGAAGGGAGGTGGTGGGCTTGTGAGTTTCCAGTTGCCCGGGAGGGCCGTCGCGGCATGAATGGGCGGCTTATGGCCATCATCATCGAAATGCCGAAGCTCAGTGACACCATGACCGAGGGGACTCTGGTGCGCTGGTTGAAGAAAGAAGGGGACAAGGTCCGGACTGGGGATGTGCTGGCGGAGGTGGAGACGGACAAGGCGACGATGGAGATGGCGGCGGATGACGAGGGGATTCTCGGGAAGATTTATGTGCCGGCTGGGTCGAAGGCTGGGTTGGGGGTGGCGCTGGCGGTGCTGGTGGAGGAAGGGGAAGCGGTGCCAGATGCGCCGACGGCGAAGGTGCCGGCGGCTCCGGCGGCTGGTGGTGGGGCGGCTCCGGCGGCGGCTCCGCGCGGGCCGGTGGCAAAGGCTTCGGGTGGGAGCGGTGCGGTTGGTGGTGGCCGGGTGAAGGCGTCGCCATTGGCGAAGAAGCTGGCGGCGGAACGCGGCGTGGATTTGCGGACCTTGGCGGGGAGCGGGCCTGGCGGGAGGATTGTGCGTGCGGACGTGCTGGGGGCTCCGGTGGGTGGTGCGGGGGCGGGAGCGGCGAAGCCGGTGCCGACGATCCGACCGGTGGCTGGGCCAGACGACACGCGGATCCCGCTTTCGGGGATGCGGACGATCATTGCGGAGCGGTTGCTGATGAGCAAGACGCAGATCCCGCATTTCTATCTGAACATTGAAGTCGATGCGGGGCCGATCATGGCGTTGCGTGGGGAGATCAATGCGGGGACGGAGAAGAGCGGCGGGAACAAGTATACGGTGAATGATTTCATTCTGAAGGCGGTGGCGGCGGCGGCGGGTCAGGTGCGGGCGGTGAATGCGTCGTTTGACGGGGATTCGATCGTGCAGTTTGCGTCGGTGAATCTGAGTGTGGCGGTGGCGGTGGACGATGGATTGGTGACGCCGGTGCTGCGGAATGCGGACAAGAAGTCGCTGCTGGAGATCAGCACGGCGGTGAAGGATTTTGCGGTGCGTGCGAAGGGCAAGAAGCTGTCGCCGGATGAGTTTGCGGGCGGGACGATCACGGTATCGAACCTCGGGGCGTACGGGATTGACAATTTTGATGCGATCATCAATCCGCCGCAGGCGGCGATTCTGTCGATCGGGGCGGCGAAGAAGGTGCCGGTGGTGAATGCGAAGGGTGAGATTACGGTGGGGAACCGGATGTGGGTGGGGATGAGCTGCGACCACCGGGTGGTGGACGGGGCGGTGGGGGCGACGTATCTGGCGGCGCTGAAGAAGCTGCTGGAGAATCCGGCGCTGATGCTGGTCTGAGGATTAACCTGACACATTTTACGGCGATGGATTTCAGCAAGATACTCAAGCAGGCGCAGCGAGCGCAGCAGGACATGCAGCGTGTGCAGGCCGGGTTGGCGCAGTTGACGGTGGAGGGGGCGGCAGCGGGTGGGAAAGTGACGGTGACGGCGACGGCAGCGGGCGACGTTCAGGCGATCCGGATTGATCCGTCGGTGGTGGATCCTGCGGACGTGGAGATTCTGGAGGATCTGGTGCTGGCGGCGGTGCGTCAGGCGCTGGATGCGGGGCGGAAACTGGCGGAGGGAGAGATGAAAAAGGTGACGGCGGGGATGGGATTGCCGCCGGGGATGGGGTTCTGAGGGGGGAGGCGTGTTGAGTGGGGGTAGGCAGGTGGGTGGATGTCGGAGTGGGTAAACTGGCGAAGTTTGTGGACTTGTCAGGCTCTGGCTGTTTTTTGTTGTTGTGGATGGCGGGCAATGCCTCGTTGGATGGAGCGGGGGCTGAAGGATACAGCGACACCATGGTTCGGGTCGCCCGGGAGATTGGGGACAAGGCGATTGGCGAGGCTGCGCGAAGACTGGATCGGGCGTCGCTGCTGCCGGTTCGCGACGCGTTTCTGTTTGAGTATGGCGGGGACGGTGGAGCGGAGGCGGCAGTTGAGGCGGTCCGGCGGGATTTTCCGACGCTGTGGTCCGTTCTGGCGAAGGCTACGGGTGAGCAAGGCGGAGCGGATCAACGGGGTGTGGCTCCGGAGTCTGAGGGTGATGGCGAGGCGACGCAGGAGGAGGGTTCGCGTTAGGTGGGGGGGTGAGGCGGCGGAGGATGGGCGGGGGGATGTCGAATGGCAGCGCGCCCATGGATGGCGAGTTAGTGCAAGTGCCCAGGACTCTGGGGCTTCGCGAGCGCCGGGACGGCGTCGGTCTGGTAGGGCTGGTGCTTGGACTGGAGGTTCATCGGATAGGAGTCATGGGTAGGGGTCGAAGTGGTTTCCCTCGAGGGTGAGGAGTTTCATCAGTTTCGGGTGGATGAAGAGTTTCTCGCGGCCGAAGGCCATTTCGGTGAGCACGCCGATTTCGGCCAGTTGCTTGAGATAACGGGAGGCAGCCTGTCGTGCGGCGATACCGGCCTCGGTGACATTCTGGATGCGGCAGTAAGGTTGCGCGAACACCAGATCCACC
Organism: Verrucomicrobiota bacterium; assembly: GCA_003402705.1. Lineage (GTDB taxonomy): Bacteria > Verrucomicrobiota > Verrucomicrobiia > Verrucomicrobiales > V1-33 > V1-33. Next base: position 16,460 of record QQNF01000005.1, read on the forward strand.
AACTCCCGGGAATAGATTTTCGGTGCGGCGGACCGCACATGCTCGACGGTGTGAAGCGCGAGCTGGCGGATGGCCTCGATTTTGGCGGTGGTCCAGATGGCGGTCTCCTCGACTGCTTGGAGCATGTAAAGGATCCATGGCTCCCAAGCGCTGCTGCGGGTCACCTCCAGCAGGAGGCGATAGTAGTCCTCTTTGTGCCGGATGATGTAGCGGCTCAGATAGAGGATGGGCAGGGTCAGCAGATTTTCGGATATGAGAAACAAGCTGTTGATGACCCGACCGGTCCGCCCATTGCCATCGGTGAACGGATGGATTGCCTCGAACTGGTAATGGGCCGCTGCCATGCGAATCAGAGGATCCAACTCGGTTCGGTTGTGCAGGAAATGTTCCCAATTGGACAGCAGATCACGAATCCGATCCTCTCCTACAGGCGGGGTGTAGATGACCTCCCCGGTGCGGTCGTTTGTCAAGGCGGTTCCCGGTACACGGCGAATTCCCATGTCCAGCCCCTTGATCCGGCTGCACACCTGCTCCGCCGTCCATGTGCTCAGGGGGCGCTGCTCCAGTGAGCGGAATCCTTCCAGCAGCGCAGTTCCATAGCGGAGCGCCTCTTTGGTCGCAGCGTCGGCCTGGTCGCCGAAGTTCCGGAACTGGAACAGACGGTCGGTGGTGGTGACGATGTTCTCGATCTCCGAACTCGCCCGCGCTTCGAGCAGGGGCAGCGTGTTGATGAGGACTCCCTGATTCGGCAGCAACTCCGCAGCCCGCTTCAACTCTGCCAAGGCCGCTCTGGATCGAATGCACTGACGCAGAATGACTTTGCTCTCCAAGTCGACGATGGGAGGCAGGGTTGGTAATCCGTCATACGGTTGCGCCGCTTGCCACTCCGAATCGGCCATGTTCTCGTTTTTGGATTCCTGCGACATGTCTGGAGAATAGGTCGTCAGGAGCGACAGATCAAGAAGATGTGTCGCAATGTTTGGATTTCGGCGACATGTTTCGAATTCATGTCGCAGGCGGGAACATGTGTCTGCAACGTGTTCGAATTCTTCGATTTTGGCGACATGTCGCGAATCCGTTCGACTGGGATTCTCAAGATGGAGGGATTGCGGCGAATTGGTGTCGGCTCCGGGGCTGGTACGGAGGCGGGGAGGTAGGTACAGGGGCTCGATTGCGATGGGGGTTGGAGTTTGGGAAGTGGGGGAGGGCGAGCTTGGGTGGTGCCGGGCCAGCGGGCTGGCTCCGGGAAAGCGGCAGCAGGCTTCCGCAGTCCAAGGTTACGGAAGCCGTAACTGGGGGAAGGCTGGTGGGGAGAGTAAGGGCTTGTGGGGAGGGGGCTTGGGTTGGGCCGGGCCAGCGGGCTGGCTCCGGGATGGTGGGGAGGGGGGAAATTGGAAATAGTGAATAGTGAATAGTGAAAGTGGACTTGGGTGGTGCCGGGCTGGTTCGGAGGGGGCTGGTGGAGAGGGTTTGGGTGTGTGGTGGGCTTGTACGGAGCGCGCGGGTACAGAGCCTCGCGATCCCGGGCTTTTTCGGAGAGGCTGGTTCGGAGGGGAGGTCGAAGGGGCAGAGGCGCGCTTGCCATGGGGGGGATGACGGTGTTCAGGGTGGGGGAATCCCTGATGCATTGCATGTCTTCTGATCATCCATTTCTTGACGCGCCGTTTCATGTTTTGTGGTCTCGGCTGACGGCTGAGCATGTGGTGGCGGATATTACGGTTGCGCTGGAGGGGGCGAAGGAGCGGATTGATGCGTTGTGCCGGACGGATCGTGGGCGGTTGAGTTTTGAGACGACGCTGCAGGCGTTAGAGGATGCGCTGACGCCGTTGAATGAGGCGTGGGGGTTGGTGGGGCATCTGGATGGGGTGTGCAATGGGCCGGCGTTGCGGGAGGCGCACAATGCGGTGCTGCCGGCGGTGTCGGAGTTTTATGCGGGGCTGTATTTGAATGAGTCGCTCTGGGACATGTTCCGGACGTTTGCGGGGACGCCTGAGGCGGCGAAGCTGGTGGGGGTGCAGCGTCGGTTTCTGGAGGAAACGCTAGCGGATTTCCGTCAGAGCGGGGCGGATCTGCCTGCGGAGACGAGGCAGCGGGTGGAGGCATTGGAGGCGGAACTGGCGCAGGTGACGCAGAAGTTTTCGGAGAACGTGCTGGATTCGACGAATGCGTGGGAGTTGGTGATTGAGGACGAGGGTCGGTTGAGCGGGTTGCCGGAGAGTGCGCGGGCGGCGGCGCTGGCGGATGCGCAGGCGAAGGGGTTAGGGACGGAGGAGCGGCCGGTGTGGCGGTTCACGCTGAAGGGGCCGAGTCTGACGGCGGTGCTGGAGCATGCGGATGACGAGGCGCTGCGTCGCGAGGTGTGGGAGGGGAGTATCGGGGTGGGTCGGAAGGACCCGTGGGACAACACGGGGTTGCTGCGGGAGATTCTGCGGCTGCGGCAGGAGAAGGCGGCGCTGATGGGGAAGGCGAATTTTGCGGATCTGGTGCTGGAGCGTCGGATGGCGGGGAGCGGGGATCGGGCGTTAGGATTTGTGACGGATCTGCATGGGAGGATTGCGACGGCGTTCAACCGGCAGTGTCGTGAGCTGCAGGAGTTCAAGGCGGAGGAGGTGCATGCTCCGGCGGCTCCGTTGGAGCCGTGGGAGGCGGCGTACTGGGCGGAGAAGCGTCGGAAGGCGATGTATGATTTCGATGAGGAGGAATTGCGGCCGTGGTTTCCGCTGGAGGGCGTGCTGGACGGGATGTTCCGGCTGAGTGAGCGGTTGTTCGGGATAGAGATTCGGGAACGGGAGTCGGTGTTTATCGAGCCGGGCGGGGTGCGTCCGGAGGGTGTTAGTGAGGAGGCGGTGGAGGTGTGGCATCCGGAGGTGAAATTTTACGAGATCCGGAATTCGCGCGGGGTGCATCTGGGGTCGTTTTATGCGGACTGGCATCCACGGGACAGCAAGCGTGGGGGAGCGTGGATGAACTATCTGAAGACGGGGACACCGCCGGTGGGTGAGCGGGACCGGCAGCCGCATCTGGGATTGATCTGCGGGAACATGAGTCCGTCGGTGGCGGGGAAGCCGGCGCTGCTGCTGCATCACGAGGTGGAGACTGTGTTTCACGAGTTCGGGCACCTGCTGCATCACTTGCTAGGACAGGTGGAGGTGAAGTCGCTGAACGGGGTGAATGTGGCGTGGGATTTTGTGGAACTGCCGTCGCAGATCATGGAGAATTTCTGCTGGGAGCGGGAGAGTCTGGATTTCTTTGCGCGGCATTATGAGACGGGCGAGCCGGTGCCGGCGAAGCTGTTCAAGAAGATGCTGGCGGCGCGGAATTATCTGTCGGCGGTGAGCTGCATGAGACAGCTGGCATTTGCGCGGATGGATCTGGGATTGCACATGCACGAGGCGGAGGCGGTGGCGTCGGGTGCGGATGTGGATGCGACGGTGGAGATGATGCTGAAGGGTTATCTGATGCCATTGCGGACGGCACCGCCAACGATGGCGCGGCGGTTCACGCATTTGTTTGCTAGTCCGGTGGGGTATGCGGCTGGTTATTACAGTTACAAGTGGGCGGAGGTGCTGGATGCGGATTGTTTCAGCCGGTTTCAGCGTGAGGGCGTGCTGAATCCGGAGACGGGGCATGCGTTCCGGGATTGTGTGCTGTCGAGGGGGAACAGCGAGCCGCCGGAGAAGCTGTTCCGGGACTTCATGGGGCGGGATCCTGACTTGTCGGCGCTGCTGGTGCGGTCGGGGCTGGATTGAGAGGGGGGTGCTAGTGGGGCTGCGGAAGCTGCTGGGCTTGTGGGGAGGGGGACAGGAATGTCCCCCCTCCTTTGGCGGCTGGGGTCGCAGGCAGGATGCCTGTGGTGCTTTGCTTCAGTAGGTGCGGCGGAGGTGGCTGGGGAGGATGCCGAGGGCTTCGCGGTATTTGGCGACGGTGCGGCGGGCGATGCGGACACCGCGTTCGGTGAGGAGGCGGGCGATGTCTTCGTCGCTGAGTGGGCTGGTGCCGTCTTCGGAGCGGATGAGTTCAGCGAGGGCGGTTTTGACGCTGGTGTTGGAGCGTTGTTCGCCGTCGTCGGTGGCGAGGCCTGAGGTGAAGAAGTAGCGCATTTCGCGGATGCCCTGGGGGGTGGACATGTATTTTCCGGCGATGGCGCGGCTGACGGTGGTTTCGTGGACCCCGACGGCGTCGGCGACGGTGGCCATGTTGAGAGGGCGGAGGGCGGAGGGGCCGAGTCGCATGAAGTCCTGCTGACGTTCGACGATTTCTTCGGCGATGCGCTGGATGGTCTGCTGGCGTTGGTGGATGCTGCGGATGAGGAATTTGCCCGAGCGGATTTTGTCGCGGATGTAGCTGCGGACGTTGTCGCGTTCGCCGGGTTTGGACATGATGTCCTTGTAGAGATTGCTGATGCGGAGGCGGGGGAGTTGGCCTTCGTCCATGGTGACGGAGTAGCGGCCGGCCTGCCATGCGACGTGGACGTCTGGGGTGACGAACTGGCGAGGTGAGGAGCTGAAGGAGCCTGCGGGGCGCGGGTTGAGTTGAGCGATGACGGAGGCGGCGCGGTTGATGTCGGGGACATCGACGGAGAGACGGCGGGCGATGTGAGGGTAGCGTTTGTGTGCGAAGTCGTCGAGGTGCTGGGAGATGATGCGGCTTTCGAGACTGTGTTCGCGGCCGTCGCGTTTGAGCTGGAGGAGGAGACTTTCGCGGAGGTCTTCAGCGCCGACGCCTGGGGGGTCGAAGGATTGGAGGATGGCTTTAGCGGCTTCGAGGTCGGCGATGGGGATGCCGAATTCGAGGGAGAGGTCACCGGTTTTGGTGCCGAGGAAGCCGCGGTCGTCTAGGCTGCCGACGAGCATTTCGACGAGACGGCGGATTTCGGGTCGGGTGTCGACCATGGCGAGCTGCTGGATGAGGTGATCCTGGAGCGTGACGGAAGTGGTGAGGGAATCGAAGAGGAACTGGCGGCGTTCTTCTTCTTCGGCGGTGCGTGGGCCGCGGGCGGCGTTGCTCTGGGCGAGGTAGGTGCGCCATTCCTCGTCCATCTGGGAGAGCTCGCTGAATTCCTTGTCGAAGCCGTCGTCGAGTTCGGATTCCGGGCGTTCCTGTTCGAGGGAGACGTCAGTGGATTCGGCTTCGAGGACTGGGTTCTGCGCCATTTCGAGATCGATCATCTGTCGGAGTTCGAAGACGGGCGCTTGCAGAATGTTCAGACTCTGCTGCAGCTGCGGGGAGAGCCGTTGCTGCTGGCTGAGGTTCTGTGACAGTGACTGCGAAGGATTCATGGCGGCGCCGGGCGCTGGACGCAGTCATGCACCGTGAACGAGTCAGGGCAAGCATTTAACATACCAATGATGGAAAAATTAAGTGAGGGGGAGATTGACGGCCTGCCATGAGGCTGATGCTGGGCCTGGGAGTTGGAGGAGGAGAGGGTGGGCTGGGGGTGAGAGCCAGCGGAGGAGGGAGTGGAGATGGGGTTCGGACATGGCGGTGCAGCCGGCGGTGGGGTGGTTGGGATGCTGCCAGAGGTGGAGGAAGATGCAGGAGCCTGCGGAGGGGAGGTTGTCGAGGTTGTGGTGGACGACGAGGCCTGAGCGGTAGACCCCGGATGCGGGGATCATGTTTTCGGCGCTGTTCCAGTTTTTGGGGGTGAGGCGCTGATCGACGATCTGGTTGTAGTGAGGGGAGGCTGGGTCGTCGACGCCGGCGTGGTGAGGGGACATTTGTTCCCATGGCCATGAGAGAGGAGGGCCGGGGGGTGGGTGGGTGCCGAAGGCGGTGCCGAGGGAGAAGAGACCGGCTGGGGAGCAGCCGTCGCCTTCTTGTTTGGGTGGGATGGAGGAGAGGTGGGTTGGGGACCAGCGCCCGCGGCCTGGGCGGAGGCCATGGCGGCCGAGGGAGACGGGGATGGGTGGGCCGACGGGTTGCCATGGGGAGGCGGCGTTGGGTCGGGCGAAGCGTTGGAGGGTTCCGGTGGTGGAGGGCCAGTCCGGGGAGGAGACGGCGATGAGTTGGAGCGTGCGGTCGGGGATGCGAGGGGTGCGGCCTGATGCGGGGGTGCGGCAGGCGGCGGGGAGGGCGGCGAGGGAAGCGAGTTGGAGGAGCGCGGAGCGGCGCGGCATCATGTTTTAGGGAAGGCGGGAGTGTGGGTGGGTGCTACCGAGGATTGGACTCGCAATTGCGGGTGAGCGCGGTGAAGAGTGGCGGCTGAGTGCCTGCGGTATTTTCCAGTTTGTTCAGTGATCTTGTGTTCAAGCCCGTGTTGCGGCCGCTGGTGCGGCTGGTGAGCGGGCTGGTGGCGATCCCGTTGTTCCGGTTTCTGTTGAGGCGGGTGTTGCGGGTGCAGACGTCGGATGCGGAGCTGGAGAGGGATCTGGAGATGTGGTTTCGGGGGGCGGTGCTGCTTTTGGCGGCGACGGCGAATCTGGAGGATGTGTTGTTCGGGTGGTTGCCGTGGCACCGGGTGGGAGATGAGAATCAGGTGTGGCAGACCTTGCTGCTGAGGTTGCTGCTGGCGGTGGGGGTGATTGAGAGCATGCCGGACCAGGACTTGTTTGGATTGCTGCATCGGGGGCCGCCGAAGGTGAAGCTGACGACGCGAGAGGGCTGGGTGCGGGCGTGGCGATTGCGGCGCGAGCTGGTGCGCGGGTTTTTGTGCCTGCATTTGAGGCGATCGTCGCCGGTGCTGGCGATCATGGCGGTGGTGTGGGGCGGGCAGCCTGGGTCGACGGCGAACACGGTGGGGTGGTGTTGTTATGGGGCGGCGCTGGCGCAGTATCTGGTGATCGCGATGGTGACGCAGCGGGATCGGGTGCAGGGGCTGCTGGATGCGTTTGAGCGGGAGGCCTCGCAGATCCGGCGGGAGATGACGGTATTGGCGGCTGGGGAGGCGGGGGCGTGCGGGGAGGAGCCGTGGGGCGGGCAGGGGGAGTGAGATGTTGGGAGTGAGGGATTAGGATCAGGGGGATTTTTGTGGTGGTGGCGCGGGGGCCATGAGGTCGCCGATCTGCTGGAGGATGATCGGGAGGAGGAGGGCGGCGGAGTAGTGGCCGACTGGCAACTGGCGGTGGTGGTCGGGGGGTAGACTGGCGGCGGTGGCGAAGGCGAGGGAGCAGCGTGGAGGGACGACCTCGTCGAATTTTCCTGAGAAGAGCCATGTGGTGGCTGGGTTGATGCGGTGGGCGAGGCGCATGGGTTCGACGGCGAGGGAGAGCGAGCGGATTTGGGGGGAGTCGATGCCTGCTGCGGCGAGGCGGTTGCGGATGCCGGCGGCGTCGCGGGTGCCGTGGATGAGGACTTCTGCGATTTGACCGCCGGCGAGGAAGATGAAGGTGCGCTGGAAGGCGTGGTCGAGTCCGGCGACGGTGGCGGTGATGAAGCCGCCGAGGCTGGTGCCCTGGAGGCCGATGAGGGAGGCATCGACTTGAGGGAGAGTGGCGACGGCGTCGCGGGCGCGGCGGACGTCGGCGACGGCCTGCTGCATGGCTGGGAGGAGACGGCGGATGTCGGTGGAGCTGACGGACGTGCGGGCACCGTAGCCGGGGAGGTGGATGACGAACGAGTGAAGATTGCGGGAGCGGAGCCCGCGGGCGATGGTGCGGGCGGCGGCCATGCCGCGACCGGATTCGTGGACGATGACGACGGCGGGGGCTTTGACGGGTTGGCCGTCTGGGTTGCGAGCCTGGTACCATTCGAGGGCGACGCGGTCGTTGATGGCATCGCCGGAGGGGGCGGGGCTGGGGAAGCGGATGAGGAAGTCGCCGGGCTGGTTTCCGGTCGATTCGGTGATGACGGGGAAGTCGGAGGGAGCCCAGAGCAGGTGAGAGAGACAGCTGGTGGCGTCCGGGTTGGAGTCCGGGGGAGGGGCGAGGGAGTCGTGGCCGGAGAAGGATTGGCCGATGGCGGATTTGGGAGGTGTGGGGGATTGAGGGGATTGGGAGCGAGCGTTGAGGAGTGTGGAGAGGGAGAGGAATCCGATGAGGAGGGCGCGCGTCATGGGGGCAGGGTGTCAGGTTCGGTGGCGGGGAGATAACGAAAATTCACGAAAACTGATGCGGATGAGCTTGCCAAGATTGCGCCCGCATGAAAGTATGTTGCGTTTTCTTGCAGGAAACCGGGTGAAAGCCTGGCCTGCTCCTCCCCCAAAATATCCACCATAGCCCCCCGAAGCGCCATATGAAACGCCGTCCGCTCTTTCGTTTTCTTCCGTCCCGACTGTTCCTGCTGATCGCCCCTTTGATCGCGGCATGGCCGCACCAACAGGTGCAAGCGCAGACGAATGGGACGTGGACCAACCTTGCTGGTGGATCGTGGCCGACGGTTGGGAACTGGTCTGCGAGCGCGGTGGCAGCGGGTGTGGGAGCGCTGGCTGATTTCGGGACCTTGAACATCACGGCGAACGCGACGGTGAATCTGGACGGGGCGCGGACGGTGGGGAATCTGCAATTCAGGGACAACACAACTGCGAGCAACGACTGGATTTTGAATACTGGGACGGCTGGGCCGCTGACGCTGGATGTGGCGAGCGGGACGGCTGCGATCACGGTGTTGAACCGAGCGGCGACGATTGGAGCGGTGCTGGCTGGGAATGATGGGCTGACGGTTTTGTCGGCTCCGAGTGGGACAGTGGGGGGGACGCTGGTGCTGGGTGCGGCGAACACGCTGAGTGGCGGGATCACGTTGGTGGGTGGGATTCTGCAGTTGAACAACAACGCTGCGGCGGGGGCGAATACGATCACGATTCAGCCATCTACGAATACGACGATAGCGAATCGGTTGGTGGTGAACGGCGGGGTGACGATCACGAATCCGATTGTGATCAATGGTGGGTCGCCGGTGGCGGGCAATGGCTTGGTGCAGTCGGCGGGGACGGGTCGGGCGACGGTGAATGCGCCGATCACGATCAACGGGAATGCGGCGAATGGCGGGCATTTTGTGGGATCGGGGAGCGAGTTGTTCCTGGGCGGGCAGATCACGGCGAGTGTGGGGGTGACGCAGCGTACGGGGAGGGTGATTTATGCTGGTGGCGGGACTGGGTACAGTTCGCTGGTGGCGTCGGGGACGGTGGTGACTGGTGCGGCGAGCGGGATTTCGTCGCTGGCGACGGTGCAGTTGGGTGGGTCTGAGAACTGCACGCTGGATCTGAATGGGTTTGATCAGATGCTATCTGGGCTCAACTTTGGAAATGCTGGAGCGAACAGTGGGCTGACTGGGACGGTGAGTCTCGGGGCGCGGACGCTGACGGTGGATGGTGGATTTGGCGGGACGATCAACACATTGAACAGCGGGACTGGCAATGCGGCGCACGCGATCAATGCGACGGCGGGCGGGACCCTATCGTTCGGGCCGCTGCCAGGATTTTTGAATGTGGCGGATTCGGCAGCGCCGGATGACTTGACGATCACGACGGCGACTGTGAATGCACCGGGCGGGCTGACGAAGACAGGATTTGGGACATTGAGTCTGAATGGGGCGCAGGTGCAGGGGCCCTTGATCATCAATTCGGGGACCTTGGCGGTGGGGCGGTTCAATGCGGGCGGGAGTGCGACGACGACGTCGCTGACGCTGAATCCGGGGACGGCGGTGAGTTTCAAGGCGGGTCCTGCGGCGGTGGACACGATTGCGGCTGGAACGCTGGTGGCGAGTGGAACGAATGTGAACATCCTGCAGAATGGCGGGATTCTTGCGCCGGGGACGTATCCGCTGATGAGTTATACGGGTGCGAGTCCGGGGCTGGGCGGGTTTCTGCTGCAGCCGTTTGGGCATGCGGACGCGACGCTGGTGGATACTGGGTCGGCGATTGCGCTGCGGGTGAATGCGAATGAGGGGCTGCTGTGGACTGGGGCGTTTGACGGGAACTGGGATGAGTTTTCGAACAATTGGAATCTGGCGGTGAGCGGGACGCCTGCGGCGTTTCGTCAGGGGGACGAGGTGACGTTCCCGGATGGGCCGGTGAATACGACGGTGACGGTTGGGTCGACGGTGACTGCGGCGAGGATTAACTTCACGAATGGGGGGGCGGCGGAGTACAGCGTGAGTGGATCTGGATTTGCGGGGCCTGGCGATCTGGTGAAGAGCGGAATCGGGAAGTTGACGCTGGCGAATGCGAACACGTTCACTGGTCCGGTGGCATTGAACGGGGGGACGCTTGAGTTGGACCATGATGCGGTTGGCAACGTGGTGTTGAGCGGGACGTCCGGGGTGGCGGTGGCGTCTGGAGCGACGCTGCGGCTGACGCGGGATGATGCCAATTTTACATTCAATCGGGTGTTGTCGGGAGCGGGGACGGTGGTGGTCAATCCGCGGACGGCGGGGCCGAACACGACGGCGCTGGCGGCGGTTCTTTCGGGTGCGAGCCCTGCGTTTTCGGGGACGATCCGGCTGGAGGCACCGCTGGGTGGGACGTACCGGTTGCAGCAGCCTGCGGCAGCGGCGGTGGGGACGGCGGCGATTGAAGTGCAGGATGGCGCGCAATTTTGGCCGGCGGGGCAGACTTACAACAATCCGATCAGCATTACGGGGATTGGCTATCAGGATGCGAGTGCGTGGCTTGGTGCGCTGCGGATCGAGGGGGCGACGTTGGCTGGGCCGGTGGCGATCACCGGGCCGTCGGCGCGGATTGGAGCGTACAACGGGACGGGGACGGTGAGCGGACCGATTTCTGGGGGTGACCTTGAGGCGAACGTTTCGAACTACAACATCGGCATGACGCTGGTGTTTACTGGTGCCAATTCGTATGGAACGACGACGATTGGCGGTGGGAACTCGCAGGCGGCGGGGGTGCCTACGATGCGTTTGAACATTGGGAATGGCGGAACCACAGGGACGCTGGGGAGTGGGGATGTGTTTGTGAATGGAGACGGCGCGAACGGGGTCATCGGGTTTGACCGGAGCAATGGGTACACGCTGCTGCCTGGACAGGACATTATCGGTGGCGGTGCGAATGTGACGCGGACGTTTGTGGATCTTGACTGCCTTGGGAGCGGGTTCAACGACAACGGGAATCCGATCACGCTGGGTGGCGGCACGACGCTGTCGGGCGGTTTTATCCGGGTTGGTCAGGCGCGTGCGAATTCTGTGACGAACTTCACGGGGACGCACACGGCCGGGCAATTGACGGTGGCGGTGGCGAACGCGGCGACGCTGAATCTGAATCCCGGGGCGACGATCAGCACCGGGTATTTCACGACGGGGCAGGCTGCGAACAGCGGCGGGGTGATCAACCAGGCGGCTGGCACCACGGTGGTGGTGGCGGACCAGTTCCGGGTTGGGCATTTCGGGACGGAGACGTCGGTGTATAACATGAATGGCGGGACGCTGACGATGACGGGGGATTCTCCGTCCCTGACGCCATCGACGGCTGCGGCGGGAGGTAATGGGACCACGGGTGACAACAACATCAACGCGACGAATCCGGCGACGATTGTGGGGGGCGGGATGTATCTTGGGGTGGATGGGACTGGCATTTTCAATCAGAATGCCGGGACGGTGACGACGAACTGGATTGTGCTGGACAACCGCACGAACACGGGAGCTGGCACGAACATGACGGATGGGGTTGACCGCTATAACCTGAATGGCGGGACGCTGAATGTGCGTAGCACGTGGGGGATTCTGGGGCGGAACACGTCGACGGCGATGGCGTTCAACGGCGGGACCCTGCGGGTGGATAATACGGGGACTGGTACGGGAACCGGTGCGGCGCTGGCGATTCCGGTTGATGTGGACCTGACGGTGGGAGGAGCGGGGTCGACGCTGGACACGAATGGAGCGGACAATTCGTTCATTCTGACGAAGGGGATTAACGGGACCGGGGCGCTGGCCTTTGGTGGCGGCGGGACGGTGACGTTCAGTACGGCGGGAGGGCAGCGGGTGACGCCGGTGATCAGTTCGACTGGCGGAACGAAGATTGCGAAGACGGGCGCCGGGACGACGGTGCTGACGAGCAGCGGGGCTGGGATCAGTGGGCCGGTGGAAGTGGTGGCGGGACGACTGGAGCTTCCGAGTGGTTCTGCGCCGTCGTCGGTGACGGTTGGTGCTGGGGCGATGCTGGCTGGCGAGTTCAGCACGCCGGTGCTGAATCTGAATGGTGGGACGCTGTATATCAATCCGAACACGCCGGGCGGGCTGAATGCTGGGACGGTGAATGTGAATGGAGCGAACACGATTGCGCTGACGGCGATTCCTGCCGGGCTGGGGCCGTGGACGGTGTTCAGTTATGGTGGGCGGACAGGTGCGGGCACGTTGAACGTGGCCGGAGCAGCGGACTTCCGGAGTGCGCCGGTGGTGGCGGATACGGGCAGCGCGGTGACCTTGAACATTGCGCCTGGCAAGACGCTGGCGTGGACGGGCGCGACGAGCGGCGCGTGGAACGTGCGTGGCGCGGCGAACTGGGCGGACACGGCCCCGCCGAATGGGCCGGAGTTGTTCTACAACGCGGACGCGGTGGTCTTCCCGGATGGGGCGGCGAATCCTGCGGTGACGATTGCGGGGACACCGAGTCCGCTGGCGGTGCTGTTCAGCGCGGCGACGACGAACTACACGCTGACGGCCAGTGCAGGCAATCAGTTGAGTGGAGCGGTGGGGATTTCGAAGTCGGGTGGGGCGACCTTGACGCTGGTGGGTCCGAATCTACATGACGGGCCGACAGCGATCAGCGGTGGTACGGTGTCATTGGCGGCGGCGACGAGCCTTGGGAGCGGTGCTCCGGGCAACGGGGTTTTGCTGAGTGGCGGGGGCCGATTGAACTTCACTGCGGCGGCGGACCTGCTGGCGACCCGTGATGTCGAGGTCGGGGCTGGCGGTGGCAGCATTGTGCTGACGAATGCGGCGGCGCAGACGGTGAGCCTGCCGGGGAACCTTACTGGCGCGGGTGATCTGACGCTGGGCAGTGCTGGTGCTGGAGCGCCGACGTTTGTGCTTGGGTCGCCGGCGACGGCGGCGAGCGGGTTCAGTGGGAACATCAACGTGAACTCTACTGGCGGTGGTCTGACGACGGTGCGGCTGGCGAGCAGTGCGGCGATCAACGGCGGGACGGTGACGTTTGCGACTCCGACGACTGGAGCGGCTGGAGCGGCGACGACGCTGGATCTTGCTGGATTCAACGTGCCGGCGACGGCGACGCTGGTGTTCAACAGTCAGATTCTGGCGGCCACGTCCTATCGGACGCAGGTGATTGGATCGGCTGGTGGCGGTGCGATCAACGGGCCGATGCAGGTGAATGGTGATTCGATCGTGCAGTTCAGCACGAGTGTGAATGATTCCATCACGATCAACGGGCCGGTGACTGCGGGAGCGTCTGGCTTCGGGGCGGCGTCGAGCGTGTTCTTCCTGCGTGGTGGTTCGGGTACTGGGACGGTGAACGGGAACATCAATCTGCCGCTGGGAACGGTGAGCAAGACGGATGCGGGCACATGGACGATCAATTCCACTGGCAACAACTGGGCGACCAGTGTTGTGGCGGTGGGGACACTGCGAATGGGAGCGGCGAATGTGCTGCCATCGGCGGTGACGCTGATCATGGGGCAGAACGACGCGAACACGGCGGTGCTGAATCTGAACGGGTTCAATCAGACCGTGGGCAGCCTGCAGTCGAATCCTGCGACGGGGACGAATGCGAACAGCAAGTCGATCACGTCGGCGACCCCGGCGACCCTGACGATCAATCAGGGGATCAGCACGACCTACGGGAGTCTGGTGACCGGTGCGATGTCGCTGGTGAAGAACGGGTTCGGGTCGCTGACGCTGGCGAACGGTGCGAGCACTTACACTGGATCGGTGGCGGTGAACGAAGGTCTGGTCGATGTGACGGGACAGAACGGCGCGCTGGGCAGCAACAACACGGCTGGCCGGGTGATCACGGTTGGCAGCGGTGCGGAGGTTCGGTTCAGCATCAACAACGTGTTCGGGAATGGAGTCGGCAACGCGAACCTGCCGTCGCTGGTGGTGAATGGCGGGACGGTGAGTGCGACCCGTTACAACACGATTGGGGCGATCACGCTGAATGGTGCGACCCTGACGCAATCGGCATCTGACGGTGGTGGTTACGAAGGTTACCAGTTCAAGGGAGCGGTGACTGCGGGTGGGACCGGGCCGTCGTTCATCACGAGCACGAACGGGAAGGCGAATCACCTTGATGCGGCGACGGTGTTCACGGTTGGGGACGCGACTGGGAGTGCTGATGCGGATCTGGTGATTGACACGCTGCTGCGGAATCAGTCGGCTGACTTCGGAAGCGGGGCTGGCGGCCTTGTGAAGGCTGGTGCTGGTACACTGCTGCTGGGTGGTGGTGCGGCGCACAGTTACTCTGGAGCGACGACGGTGAATGCCGGGGTGCTGGAACTGGGTGGATCGCTGGCGGCGAGTCCGGTGACGGTGAATTCCGGCGGCACGCTGTCCGGGAACGGGAGTGCGACGGCGGCTGCGGTGGTGAACGCGGGCGGCACGATTGCTCCTGGCAGTGGTGCGGCGACGCTGAGCTTCGGTGGGAATCTGACGCTGGCATCCGGATCGAGCTATGCGGCTGAGATCTTCGGAGCCGGGGCATCGGACAAACTGGCGGTGACTGGTGCGCTGAGTGCCGGGGGGACGGTTCGGGTGAGCCTTGTGGGGTATACGCCGGTGCTGGGTGACGTGTTTGATCTGGCGGATGCGTCAGGGATTACTGGGGCGACGGCATTTGACTTCTCGGGTGCGGCGCTAGGGGCTGGGCTGACGTGGGACACGGCGCAGTTTGCGACGGACGGGACGGTCCGGGTGATTGCGGGTTCGGCGGATCCGTTCAACGCGTGGGCGTCGGCGCTTGGGGTGACGGGCGGCAAGGGTGGGGATGACGACGGAGACGGCGTGATCAACCTGCTTGAGTTCGCGACGAACAGCGATCCGAAGTCTGGCGGGTCGGTGGCGCGTGCGTATGGCAATGTGAACTCGATTGGCGGCCAGCAGGCGCTGACGATCACGGTGGCGACGCGCAAAGGGGCGACCTTTGCGGCGAGCGGGAACCGTCAGAATGCGGTGCGTGACAACGTGGTGTACTCGGTCGAAGCGGCGAATGATGTGATGGCGTGGGGTGAGGTTGGGGTGACGGAGTTGAATGCGACTGACGCTGCGGCGGTGCAGGCGACGCTGACGCTGCCGGCGCTGGGAGGGGATTGGGAATGGCATTCGTTCCGGACGGAGGGTTCGACGGTTGGCGACATCTCGGACATGGTCCGTCTGAAGGTGTCGGCGCAGCCGTGATTGGCTGAGAGACTGTGAGAGCCGGTGCCATCGTGTTTTGCGGTGGCACCGGCTTTTTTATGCCGTGATGGGGAGGGGTGATCCTGCGTGCGATGAATTCGAGTTGTTATGGTGTGGTGATGATGTCAGCGCTGCTGCTGGCCGCGGGTGTGGTTAGGGCGGAGGAATTGGAATCGGCGGCGTTGTTTGGAGCGAAGCATGCGAGGCTGGATTCGCTGGCGACTGGGGCGTGGTGGGAGAAGCGGGCGGGCGGGATGAATCCGCCGCCGTCGATGGAGGTGGCGCGGGATGAGGTGGTGGCGTTTGCGGTGTACACGCAGGATCGGGGGGTATTGAAGATGACGGCGCAGTTGTATCCGCTGAAGCCTGGGGAGGCGCGTGAGGCTAGGCTGGAGGTGGAGCGCGATGGTGGTTGGGTGGAGGTGGCGCGGGCGGCGGTGGTGTCTCCCGGGTGGAGTGCGCATTTTCGGGTGGAGGGGTGGGATGCGGGGCGGGATGCGGCGTACCGGGTGCGGCATGGTGAGATGGCGGTTTTCGGCGGGCGGATCCGGCGGGATCCTGTGGAGAAGGCGGAGATCACGGTGGCGAGCCTGTCGTGCAATTCGAGTCGGACGACGGGGGCGCGGGTGGAGGTCATCGAGCGGCTGAGGCGTCAGGATCCGGACTTGTTATTCTTTGCGGGGGATCAGACGTACCGGCACACGGAGCATACGGCGGGGTGGATTGAGTTCGGGCTGCAGTTCCGGGACGTGCTGCGGGACCGGCCGGTGGTGACGATTCCGGACGATCATGATGTGGGGCATCCTAACTTGTGGGGTGAGAACGGGAAGCAGTCGGTGCATCCGGCGGGAGCGGATGGCGGGTACATGTTTCCACCGGCGTATGTGAATCTGGTGCAGCGGCAGCAGACGTGGCATTTGCCGGATCCGGTGGATCCTGCGCCTGTGGAGCGGGGGATCACGGTGTATTTCACGAGGTTGCGTGTGGGTGGGATTGATTTTGCGATTCTGGAGGACCGGAAGTTCAAGAGCGGGCCGAAGGGGAAGATACGGCAGTTAGGGCCGCGGCCGGATCACATCAATGATCCGGGGTATGATCCGCGGACGATTGATGTGGCGGGGTTGGAGTTGCTGGGGGAGAGGCAGCACCGGTTTCTGAGGGAGTGGGGGGAGGATTGGGGCGGGGCGCAGCTGAAGTGTGTGCTGTCGCAGACGGCGTTCTGCGGGGCGGTGCACATGCATGGGAAAGAAGACGAGCGGTTGCTGGCGGATCTGGATTGCAATGGGTGGCCGCAGACGCAGAGGGATCGGGCGTTGCGGGAGATCCGGCGGGCTGGGGCGGTGCATTTGTGCGGGGACCAGCATCTTGGGGTGCTGGTGCGGCATGGGATTGAGGATTGGGGGGACGGGCCGTATGGGTTCACGAGTCCGGCGCTGGTGAACACGATTTACGGGCGGTGGTGGCATCCTGCGGATGAGAAGGCGGGGCCGAATGCGGTGGCGGGGAGTCCGTTGCCATGGACTGGGGATTACCGGGACGGGTTGGGGAACCGGATCAGCATGCTGACGTATGCGAATCCTGTGAAGATGGCGGATGAGAAGCAGCGAGCGGACGGGTATGGGCTGGTGAGGTTCAACAAGGAGAAGGGGACGGTGACGTTTGAGTGCTGGCCGCGGTTTGGGGAGGGGCAGTTTCCGGGGTGGCCGGTGACGGTGCCGATGGGGGCGAATGATGGTCGGAAGCCGAAGGGGTGGCTGCCGAAGCTGGTGATTTCGGGTGCGGAGACGGCGGTGGTGCAGGTGGTGGACGAGGGGAGCGGGGAGGTGCTGTACACGAGGCGGGTGCGGGGGCCGGAGTTCAGGCCGCCGGTGTTTGGGGGGTGGAGGCACACGATTCGGGTGGGTCGGGACCGACCGGATGGGCAGATCTTTCCGAAAGTGGGGGTGGATTTGAGCGGGATTGGGGAGAAGATCGAGGTGCGGCTTTGAAGGGTGGAGCGTGCTGGGGTGTAAAATCCTGAATTTTTCCCGTTACAAACGGCTGCTCTCGTCCTAATCTCCCGACCCCTATCCAGGGGAAACACCTATGCGCACCGGACCAGACGCCGCCACCACAGCGAAGTCAATTTACCGATGGAACCGCCGACCTCAGGCGGCGCTGTCGCTGGCATTTGCTGCCGGGATGATGTGGAACGGGGTGATGCTGGAGAGTGTGGTGGGTGCGCCGACGGCGGCGTCGGAGGTGCAACGGCGTGAGGCGCAGGCGGCGCGGGCGCGGGAGTTGATGGCGGAGGGGGATGCGCTGGTGAGTGCGGGGAATGACGGGGATGCGCTGGTGAAGTACCGGGAAGCTGTGGCGGGGTTGCCGGCGGGGGCGACGGCGGTGAGGGAATTGCGGGCGGCGGCGACGAAGCGGTTTGGTGATGCGGCGACGCGGCATGCGGAGACGCTGGCGACGCGAGGGGAGTATGAGAGGGCGGCGGCGTTGTTGAATGAGACGCTGACGGAGGGGATGGATCCGTCTTCGGAGGCGGCGAAGTCGCTGAAGGAAGATTTGAAGGATCCGGATCAGTATAATCCGGCGCTGACGCCGAGGCATTCCGAGAGCGTGGACAAAGTGCGGCAGTTGCTGCGGTTGGCAGGTGGGCACCGGGACATTGGGGACTACCGGGCGGCGAAGGCGGCGTACAATCAGGTGCTGGCGGTTGATGAGACGAACGTGGCGGCGCGGCGCGGGTTGGAAGAGGTGGAGCGTTATATTTCGAATCATCTGAGGTCCGAGCGGGATTACACGCGGGTGAAGATGCTGAATGAAGTGGACCGCCAGTGGGAGACGGCGGTGCCGGTGCGGGCGGTGTTGCCAGGGGTGGGGAAGGTATCGGGGCCTGAGGCGTATGTGTCGCAGAGTGCGGTGGCGATCAAACTGGATGCGGTGAGGATTCCGCGGTTCAGTGTCTCGGATTTGCCGGTGTCGGACGCGCTGACGTATCTGGCGCGGAAGTCAGCGGAAGCGGATGGGGTGTCGCCGGATGAGAACAGCCGTGGGGTGAACATTGTGTGGAATGCGGGGACGAAGGCGGCGGGGGATATCAAGTCGGTGACGCTGGATTTGCGGAATGTGACGGTGCGTGATGCGCTGCGGTCGATTTGCGAGGTGACGGAGACGAGGTTCCGGGTGGATGCGTCGGCGGTGGTGGTGTATGCGACTGGTGGGGGCGGGATGACGACGCGGCAGTTCCGGGTGCCGCCTGGGTTTTTGAACACGACGCCGGCAGCGGCGGAGACGGCGGCGGCGGGTGATCCGTTTGCGGGGTCTGCGGCGACGGCGGACAGCAGTCGGCCGAGGTTGCGGAGGCTAGGGGCGGCGGAGTTTCTGGCACGGGCGGGGGTACCGTTTCCGGAAGGGGCGTCGGCGTCATACAATCCGACGCAGAACCTGCTGACGGTGACGAATACGGAGGAGGGGTTGGATCTGGTGGCTAGTCTGACGGACGGGTTGGTGGCGACGGAGCAGAAGCAGGTGGTGATCAAGGTGACGCAGTTGCAGTGTGCGCAGACGAATCTGCGGGAGCTGGGATTTGACTGGTTTCTGGAGCCGTCGCAGGTGGGGAGCAGTGGGATGTTTGCGGCGGGCGGGACGTCGGGGGGCGGGGAGTTGGGGTCAGCGCCGTCGGTGGGGACACCGGGGACGGTGGATTTCCGTTCGATTGACGCGACGTTCAATGTGACGCAGGGCCCGTTGACTGGTGGGTTGAGGAGTTCGCTGGATTTGAGCAAAGCGGCGTCGATTGACACGCTGTTGAGTGGGCAGGGGGCGACGTCGGTGAGTTCGGCGCGGCCGCCGTATATGGCGTCGATTGCCGGGGTGATGACGAATCCGCGTTTTCAGACCCTGATGCGGGGGCTGGATCAGAAGAAGGGGGTGGATGTGGCGACTGCGCAGTCGGTGGTGGTGAAGAGCGGGCAGAAGGCGACTGGGTTTTCCGGGCGGACGATGCTGTATCCGTCGGAGTTTGATCCGCCGCAGATTCCGCAGAATTTCGGGGGAGGTGGGACGCTGAATCTTGCTCCTGGGGGAGGGCTGCAAATTCAGGGGGCGCAGGCGTCGAACAATTTTCCGGTGACGCCAGCGAATCCGAATTCGTTTACGCCGCGGGATATTGGGTCGACGATTGAGGTGGAGCCGACGGTTGGTGATGACGGCTACACGGTGAATCTGGATTTGTCGGTGGTGTTCAGTGAGTTTGAGGGGTTCATCAATTACGGGACGCCGATTACGAATGGGCAGGTGGTGCTGACGGAGAACCGGATCATTCAGCCGGTGTTTTCGAAGACAGCTGCGGCGACGCAGGTGATGGTGTATGACGGGGAGACGGTGGCGATTGGGGGATTGAGGCAGGAGAAGTCTGAGACGATCAACGACAAGGTTCCGGTGCTGGGGAGTCTTCCGGTGGTGGGGCGGTTGTTCAAGAGTCAGGTGCAGCGGGATTCGAGGAAGGTGATGATCTATCTGGTTTCGGTCAACATTATCGATCCATCTGGCGGGGCGGCGACGGCGGGTGCGCGTGCGGCGGAGGCTGCGGAGGCTGGGCCGAGCGATGCTGATGGGGAGAGCATTTTGTTGCGCTGATTGATTTTTTCAGACTGGCTGGGGGGTCAGCGGGAGTCTGCCGCTGGCGCTGGGACGGCCCAAATTTCTAAATTCTGAGTGATTCCGCCCACTGATTCCGAGTCGTCATCGACACCTCGAGGACCGATCCCGCCGCCGCGGGATTCTGCGGCTGTGCCTGCGGGAGCGGTGAAGAGCCACTATACGGTGGATGAGATGATGGAGCAGTTGCGGACTGGCGGTGGTGGGGATGGGCAGGGGCGGCGGAGGAGGAGGCGGTCGCATCAACCGGTGAAGGTGGCGAAGCAGCGGCGGACGATGCTGATTGCGGGTGGGGTGCTGTTGCTGGCGCTGGCGGTGGGTGGGTGGTTTGGGTTTCGGTGGATCAGCCGGATGAGGATTGAGAGCGAGGCGTTCCGGCTGGCGCTGGGGCGGACGGTGTCGAGGTTGTCCGGGGTGACGGTGGCGTTTGAGCGGGTGAGTGAGGGAGGGGGCGGGTCGTTGTCGGTGGAGGCGATTCATGTGCAGCCCGGGCCCGGGATGCTGGCGGAGAGTGCGGAGTTTCTGGATGCGAGTGCGTTGCTGACGAAGTCGTCGTGGGTCGGGAGCGAGTGGGGAGTGACGAGTGTGCTGGTGCGGGAGGGGAAGGTACGGTTTAATCCTGAGAGGGCGGCGCTTCCTGCGGACAGTGTGGATGTGGTGCCGTTGCCGGTGGGTGGCGGGGCGGGCGAGGGGGGGGGGATGCGGATGGGGATTTCGCCGGAGCCTGCGTTGATCGCGGTGGATCGCGGGCGGGTGGCGAGCCTTGGGCTGACGTGGGCCGGGCCTGGGGGAATGGAGGAAGGGTTTCGGGGAATGGATCTGGCGTTCAAGCCGTTGGTGAGTGGGGGATGGGAGGCGAGTGCGGCGCGCGGGGAGTTGGTGCTTTCCGGGTTTCCGTCATTGGACGTGGTGAGTTTGAATGGGACGTTGAAGGGTCGGGAAGTGACGATTACGGGTGGGCGATTGGGATTGCCGGGAGGGGCGGTGGCTGCGATCAGCGGGAAAGCGGTGCTGGTGCCGGATGGAGGGGTGGAGCTGGAGGTGAGTACGGCAGAAGTGCCGATCAAGTATTTCCTGCAGGCAGGTTGGACGGATCATGTGGGTGGGAGCCTGCGGATTCCGACGGCGAAGTGGAGTGCGGCGTTCGGGGCGGGAGCGCCGCGGGCGCTGGAGGGAGAGTTTGTGGTGCGAGCGGGGGTGCTGAGGGGGTTGCCGTTCGTGAACAAGATTGCGCTGGCGCTGGGGCGGCGGGATCTGACGCTGATGGAGTTCAATGCGGTGCGTGGGCATTTTAAATGGACGGCGGCTGGGCTGGAGCTGACGGATGTGGCGGCGGATCGTGATGGTGCGTTGCGGATGAGGGGAGCGGTGACGGTGGCGGCGAGTGGAGAGGTGGAGGGGAAGCTGGTGCTGGAGGTGTCGGAGTTGCTATTGCCGCGGAGTGGGCCGGATGGCGGGCCGAGTGTGTTTCCGCCGGTGCGGAATGGGGTGTCGACGATTGGGTTTTCGCTGGGTGGGAAGGCGGGAGCACTGACGGACACGTTTCCGGCGGCTCCTGGAGAGGGCGGGGCTCTGGAAGCGGAGCGGCCTGAGCTGGTGCCTGGGGGTGAGCGGCCGCGGGTGGTGCCTCAGCCGAAGGAGGTGCCGCCGACGCCTGAGGCGCTGGAGAAGGAATTCCGGGAACTGATCGGCAAATGAGGATGTCTGCTAGCGAAGCGGGTGGTGCCTTGCGTAAAGAGGGTGCGGCGCTGTTGATGGGGTGGCTGGGTGGTGTGGTGGATGGTGCGGAGGCGGGGGACGCTGGGGGATTCACGCGGGGGCCGTATCTGCAGGGTGCGAATGTGCGGGGGGTGAGCCCGCATGAGGCGGACCGGAAGTGCCGGTATTTTCCGCTAGGGTCGGCGAAGAGGCTGCTGCGGCCGGGGGTGAATGTGATTGCGATCGAGGCGCACAATGATGATCTGGGGAGTTCGGATCTGACGATGGATCCGTATCTGATTTTCGATCTGGATGCGGCTGGGGAGGTGAAGCCCGGGGGTGAAGGTCCCTGAAGTGTTATGGAGAGGCAGGTCTGGCTGAACGGAAGACTGTGTCCTGCGGTGGAAGCGGTGGTGCCGGCGGTGTGGCCGGGGGTGGTGCATGGGTTGGGGGTGTTTGAGACTTTGCGGAGCGAGGGCGGGCGGGTGTTCCGGCTGAGGGAGCACTATGAGCGGTTGGTGGAGGGGTGCGGGCGGATGGGGTTGGCGGTGCCGGGGTATGAGGGTTTCCGGGAAGCGTTAGGGTCGGTGGAGCGGATGGTGGAGGGAGGGGCGGTGCGCCTGCGGTTTTCGGTGCTGGGGGCCGGGGATGGGAAGGCGGCGTGGCTTGCGGTGGCGGTGCCGATGGAGGCGGTGGGTGAGGCGCGATTGGTGGTGACGGGAGTGCGGCGTGCGGCGGGGGCGCTGCTGGCGGGAGTGAAGGCGACTTCTTATGCGGAGAACGTGCTGCTGCAGCGGGAGGCGGAGAAGGCCGGGGGGACGGATGCGGTGGTGCTGGGGCCTGACGGGACGGTGGCGGAGGCGGCGATGAGTAACCTGTTTGTGGTGCGTGACGGGGTGGTGACGACGCCTGTGTTAGCGAGCGGATGCCTGCCTGGAATCATGCGTGCGGTGGTGGTGGAGACGTGCGGGTTGGAGGGGATTGAGTGCCGGGAGGGGGCGGTGACGGTGGGTGATTTGAGGAGAGCGGAGGAAGTGTTTTTGACGTCGGCGGTACGGCGGGTGCAGGTGGTGGCGACGGTGGATGGTGAGCAGTTAGTGGGATGCGGAGACGCGGGCGTGACGGCGCGGCTGGCGCGGGCGGTGGAGGCCCGGGCGGCGGCGGAAGCAGTGAGGCTTTAAGGGTTGGCGGGGCCCGGATGTGTCAGGGCCGTTTGATCCAGCGGGTGCGGATGAAGAAGCGGGCGGCGGCGGGCGGTTGGGGGATGGAGAAGGTGAATTCTTCGCGGCCGTTGACGATCATGCGGGAGCCCGGGGTGATGGGGGCGAGAGACCATGAGGCGGGGTGGCTGGCGGTTTCGATGACTGGGTAGGCGTCGTCGGCTCCTGGAGCGTGGAAGAGGGTGATGGACCATGTGCCCGGCGCGGATGGCTGGACGACGGGGAGATCGGCGAGGCCGGGGGTGGTGGGGTTGCTGCCGGCGGCGTATTCGCCGAAGGCGTTGATGCCGTCGCCGTCGGAGTCGTCGGCGGGATCGGTCAGGCTGAAGGCTGCGAGCCATGAGGCGAAGGAGAGGGCGTCGGAGCCGAGCGGGTTGCCGCCGGGTTGGGTGGAGGCGCGCCAGTTGAGAGGTTGGTCAGGGGCTGTGCCTGGGTTGATGGCGACGAGGCTAGGGCCGGAGCCATCGGCGTCGTCGGGCCAGAGGCCGGAGGCGAGATAGGAAAAGCTGAGGATAGTGGTGCCTGCGGCGTCGGTCAGGGTGAGGGTTTCGCCGGTGTTTTCGAGACGGTCGCCGGAGTATTCGCCGGCGATGGAGGAGAAGTTGATGGCAGGGTAGCGGACGGCGAAGGCGGCTCGGCTGGCGACGATGATGGTGCGCTGGCCGGGGGTGAGGATGGCACCGAGTGGGAAGGTGAAGTCGATGCCGGTAGTGAAGCGTGAGCCGGAGAGATCGATGGGATTGGCGGAAGTGTTGATGAGTTCGAGGAATTCGAAGTCGTCGGAGTTGCGGAAGCCGACCGCGATTTCAGCGAGGGATGGGTCGGCGGGGTGGTAGTGGATTTCGCTGAAGGTGGCGGTGGTGCCGGCGTCGGGGCCGTCGCGCGGGGGAGTGGCGGTCCATTTGGCGTAGTTGCGGACTGCGGATTCGGTGAGTTGGGATTCGAACTGCGTGACGAGTCCGGTGAGGCTGGCATTGGCTGGAGAAGCTGGTGATGGCCGGGTTGGGGAGGACGGCGGCGGGAGCGCTGGCGAGGGAGAGGAGGAGGACGAAGCCGGCAGGGGTGCAGGAGGATTGAGTCAAGAGGGGAGCGGATCGTTTTGGCAGGGAAGGGGGCAGGGAACGTGTCTTTGGGGTAAGAAAACAGGAAGCGGGCGGGGTGTGCAGAGGAGAGAAAGCCGAAGCGAAAGCGGGCAGAGGTGACGAGTATGTTACAGAGGACGGACTGGTGCAATACATTCCGGCAACGTGCGGGTGGGAGGGAGTCAGGAGGATTTGCGGAGCGTGCGGAGGGCGCGTTTGATGATGGCGGCGGTTTCCGGGGTGGGGGATTCGTGTGCCCAGCGGGAGCAGAGGGAGCGGACCCATTCGGGGGCTGACTTGCTGGCGTCGTTGAGCCAGTTGGCGACGGAGTCGCGGACGTATTTGGCGGGATCGGATCGGAGCGGTTCGAGGATGGGGAGGCCGGGGGAGGGGTCGGATTTGAGTTGGGTGATGTGGCGGCACCAGACCCCGCGTGGGCGGGTGGCTTCGGAGGCGAAGCGGCGGAGGTTGGCGTCGGGTTCGGCGGTCCACGGGATGAGGAGGGAGATGGCGTCGGGAAGGTTGGCGGCGATTTCGTCGCGGATGGCGAGCCATGCCATTTCGCGGACGCCCATGTTGTGGTCGGCGGCGAGCGGGCGGAGACGGGAGAGTCTGGCGGGGAGGTCGAGGGCTGGGTGCTGGCCGATGAGGGAGGCGGCCCATGTGCGGGCGACGTCGGAGGTTTGGGCGATGAGCGAGCGGGAGAGGGCGTCGCAGGCGCGGAGGGAGGGGCAGGCGGCGGCGAGGGCTGTGCCGACGGCGGCGGTTCGCTTTGGAGCGGTGGAGGCGTTGGGCTGGGAGAGGGCGAGGCGGATGGCGTCGGCGAGGTCGGGGCGTTTGATGGCGGAGAAGACGTGGTGGGCGACGGAGACGTGGTCGATGATGAGCCACTCGGAGAGATTGACGGCTTCGATGAGGCCTTGGTTGAGGAGGTCGCGGACGGCGGCGGGGACGCCTGCGGTGGTGGGGGAACCTTTGCGGGAGAGGATTTCGGGCGGGATGGGGTTCATGGCTTGTTTTTGTCCATGATGGTGGGAGCGGAGGGGCGTGCATGGGCAAATTCCGCTCATGGGCTGGGGTTGCGTGCGGGGGTGGGGGTGGTAGGTTGGGGGATGAGAGTGACCCGACTGATCCCGATGGTGATGGTGCTTGCGATGGCTGGTGCTGGAGTGCGGGCGGAGGGGGAGAAGGTTGCGGAGAAGCCTGCGGCGGAGACGGAGAAGTCGGCTGTTGCCGAGCCAGGGGCGGATCCGACAAAGGCGATTGAGTCGCTGGGGGGGAGTCGGTACCGGATGGGGCTGATTGAGTTTGATAAGGCGACGCGGGTGGTGAGCATTCCTGCGGTGGTGAACATGAACAAGGGACTGGTGGAGTACCTGCTGGTGCACGAGAGCGGGAAGGTGCATGAATCGTTGTTCAGCACGAAAGTTAGGCCGATGGAGTTCAATGTGGCGGTGCTGCTGCTGGACTGGAAGCCGAGCGCGACGTTTTTTGATTATACGGAGCCGGAGCGCGGGGGCGTGCCGGTGAAAGGGGCGACGCACCGGGTGGAGAACAGCCTGACCATTCACGTGCGGTGGAAGGACGAGCAGGGGGAGGTGCAGACGGTTAGGATCGAGGAATGGCTGCACAATCTGGACAAGAAGGCGCACATCAGCGAGGGACCGTTCATTTACACGGGGTCGAGGATCATGCCGGACGGGAGTTTTCTGGCGCAGGATACGGGTAGTATTGTGGCGCTGATGGTGGATCCGGCGTCGATTGTGAACAATCCGCGGGAGGGGAACGAGCTGGATGACATCTGGGTGCCGGATCCGGCGGTGCCTGCGAAGGGGACGGCGGTGACGATTGAGTTGCGGCCGGTGGCTGCGGGGAAGGCGGAGGTGAAGGAGGAGAAGGGTGAGGCGAAGGGGCAAAAGAAGCCTTCGGTGAAACCGTCCCAGGGGAAGCCTGCGGGCAAGCGTTCTGCGAAGTGAAGCATTCTATTTATTCAAATCTATGAAACGACATACCTTTTTCTGTGCGGTGGCCGGTGTTGCTGCGAGCCTTGCGTTTTCCGGGGCGGCGGTGGCGGAGCCTGACGAATCGTTGCGAAATGAAGTGCAGGCGGCGATCAACAAAGGGTTGAAGTATCTGGCGACGAAGCAGGATGCGGCGAAGGGGTTTGTGGGGTCGGAGGATCATCCGGCGTTGACGGCGCTGTATGCGATGGCGCTGATGGGGAATCCGGAGACGAAGGGGGTGACGCCGGAGGCGCGGAAGGCGTATGATTTTCTGCTGGCTAGTCAGAAGGAGGACGGGGGGATCTACAAGACGTCGCTGCCTAACTACAACACGAGCCTGTCATTGACGGCGCTGACGCTGGTGGCGGACGAGCCGAAGGTGCGCGAGGCGGCGTTGAAGGCGCGGCGGCTGGTGATCAAGGGGCAGTATGATGAAGGGAAGCCGGGGGAGATGGACAGTCCGTATGATGGCGGGGTGGGTTATGGGAGCAAGCCGCCGACGGACATGAGCAACACGCATTTTGCGCTGGAGGCGTTGTATCATTCGAAGAAGCTGCTGGCGGATGATCCTGACCGTGCGAAGGCGGAGCCGCAGTTGAATTATGCGGCGGCGATTGATTTTGTGAGCCGGTGTCAGCACCTTGCGGCGACCAACAAGTCGTCGTGGGTGAGTGAGGATGCGAAGAATAAGGGAGGGTTTGTGTACCGTCCGGGCGAGAGCAAAGTGGCTCCGGAGGATCCGGCGTCGGGCAAGCCATCGGTGCGGTCGTATGCGAGCATGGGGTACGCGGGGTTGTTGAGTTTCATTTACGCGGACATCAAGCCGGGTGATCCACGGGTGAAGTCGGTGAAGGAATGGCTGGCGGCGAATTACTCGGTGACGGAGAATCCGGGGATCGGGAGTGAGGGGCTGTATTATTACTATCACACGATGGCGAAGGCGCTGAACACGGCTGGGATGGACTTTGTGGAGACGCCGCAGGGGCGGAAGAACTGGCGTGCGGATCTGGCGAAGCAGTTGTTCAATCTGCAGCACGAGGACGGGTCGTGGGCGAATGAGAACGGGCGGTGGATGGAGAAGGACAGCGTGCTGGTGACGACGTATGCGGTGCTGGCGCTGGAGCACATTATCCGCGGCCTCTGAGGCTGGCGGGAAGGCTAGCAATGAAAAAGGGACCCCATGGCGGGGTCCCTTTTTTGGTTTCTGGGAAAGACAGAGGGAACGGGTTGTCGAGGAAGCTCAGCGGGCGTGGGCTTCGTCGTAGTGTTTCTTGAGGAGATCGACGCCGAAGTCGTTGGCGAAGTCGCGCCAGACTGCGTGGGGGTGGTTGGCGTTGTTCTGGGTGTTGTCGTATTCGAAGAGGAACTCGGGGCTCTGGATTCGGTAGTAGTGGGGCTCGCCGAGTTCGGTGCCGCCGGACCATGCGAAGGTTAGGGAAGGCATGCCGCCCGAGTGGATGCGGTCGCGGAAGACGGAGGCGAGGTCGGGGCGGAAGCGGCCGATGTATTCGCCGAGGGTTTTCCAAAGGAGATTGCGCTGAGTCTGGTCGAGTTTATCGGCGCTGATGCCGGCTGGCTGGAGGGGGATGGCTTTGCGTTCTTCCTTGCTGATGACGTCGTCGGGGACCTTGCCTTCGAGGAAGGCGGCAGGTTTCTGGGCGTCGGTGAGGGATTTGACGAGGAGACGGGCGGTGTCTTCTTCTTCGGCGAGGACGCGGAGGCCTTTGCGAGGGCCTTCTTTGACTTCGCCGGGGTTGGTGCCCATGAAGGAAGGGGTGACGGAGAGGACCTTGCCGCCTGCGATGGTGACGTTGCAGGAGAAGTGGTGGCCTTCCCAGCGCCAGCCCCACGCGCCGGAGTCGGAGGGTTCGCCGAAGAAGGCGAGGTAGTATTTTTCGGTGTTCCGTTTGGGGGCCTGATTTTCGAGATCGAAGAGGATCCGTTCCTGGCTCATGATGGTGGCCGTTTTGGCGAAGCCTTCGTTGCTGAGAACGGAATTGAGCATGGCGTAGGCGAGGTGGTCCTGTTCCGGGCGGAGCTTGTCGAGGGTGATGCCTTTGCGGTCGAGGGGGACGAAGTGCCAGTTGAGGCGTTCGTCGTCGGCGATTTTGAAGACGGCTTCGGCCTTCTGGGAATCGTCGAGACTGGCGAGGAAGTTCTTGGCGGCGAGGGTCATGTCAGCGACGGCGCGCTGGTGGATGACATTCGCGGCGGCGGCGGAACCGGCGTCGTTATCGGCGTGGGTGGAGATGAAGGGGAGAGAGGCTGCGAGGGCGGCCGGGATGAAGAGCAGGGAGGGGCGCATGGCTGGGGTGAAGGTGGCGGGATTGGCGACGGTTGCACAAGTGGAATCGTCTTCCATGATGGCGGGCCGTTGACCGCGGCTATTTTCAAACATGAAACCGGTGACCCGATTTTTCGCATTGATGCTGTGCCTGATGATGATGGCGGCGGTGGTGCCTGTGAATGCTTCGTCAGGGAAGGAGGCTCCGGCGTGGCCGGCGACAGAGACAAGGGCTGAGCAGTATGCGTCGTTTCCGCTGCCGCTGGATCAGTATGCGGTGCCTGCGGGTGGTGAGACGCGGCCGCTGGTGGCGCGGATCATGGAGCGGGCGAAGCAGGATCCGTTCAATGTGTGGGCGACGGTGATTTTCGTGTGTGCGATTCTGCATACGTTTGCGGCGGGGATGTTTCAGAGCATGGCGCACCATGCGGAGGAGGCGTATCACCAGGAGTGGCATGCGACTGGTGCGGCGGAGCGGCGAGGGGAGTATGCGGACGCGCCCGAGCCGGTGTCTTTCAAGGCGCAGTTGTTTCATTATCTAGGGGAAGTGGAGGCGGTGTTTGCGATCTGGGCGATTCCGCTGCTGGTGGCGGCGATCTGGTTTCACGGGTGGGAGGATGCGAAGTCGTTTGTGAACCAGGACTGTGATTTTGTGGAACCGTTGTTTGTGGTGGTGATCATGGCGGTGAGTGCGTCGCGGCCGGTGGTGCGGTTTGCAGAGCATTGTCTGGCGATTCCTGCGATCCGATTGGGTGGCGGGTCGCCGGCGGCGTGGTGGCTGAGCGTGCTGACGCTGGCTCCATTGCTAGGGTCGCTGATCACGGAGCCTGCGGCGATGACGATCAGTGCGCTGCTGCTGGCGCGGCGGTTTTACGAGCTGCGGCCGAGCAAGGTGTTTGCGTATGCGACGCTGGGGTTGTTGTTTGTGAATGTGTCGGTGGGCGGGGTGCTGACGAATTTTGCGGCACCGCCGGTGCTGATGGTGGCGACGAAGTGGAACTGGAGTTCAGGGTTCATGCTGCAGACGTTCGGGTCGCACGCGGTGGTATCGATTCTGATTTCGAATGCGGTGTATTTTCTGGTGTTCCGGAAGGAGTTTCAGCGACTGGGGGATCCGGGGGACAAGGTGCAGGACGGTGAGGCGGGTCGTTACTGGAAGGAACGGACGACGAGGATTCCGCTGCGGGTGACGCTGACGCATCTGGCGTTTCTGGCGTGGACGGTGTACACGAGTCACTATCCGGTGTTCTTCCTTGGCGGGTTTCTGTTTTTCCTGGGGTTCCTGCAGGCATCGCAGGAGCATCAGAATCCGCTGAGCATCAAGAGTCCGATGCTGGTGGGCTTCTTTCTTGCGGGACTGGTGATTCACGGGCGGTGTCAGTCGTGGTGGCTTGAGCCGGTGATGAACAACGGGCTGGGGCCGTGGCCGCTGGCGATCGGGGCGGCGGTGCTGACGGGATTCAATGACAATGCGCTGATCACGTTCCTTGCGTCGCAGGTGCCTGGGCTGACGGATGCGCTGAAGTATGCGGTGATGACGGGTGCGGTGGCGGGCGGCGGGCTGACGGTGATTGCAAATGCGCCGAATCCAGCAGGTCAGGGGATTCTGAAGAATTACTTCAATGACCGGGTGAATCCGCTGGGATTGCTGGCGGCGGCATTGCCTCCTACGGTGATTGTGATGCTGGTGTTCATGCTGGGGTGAGGGGGGCGGGTTGGGGGCGATCGGGGGTCAGGTTCCCGGGGCCGCGATCAGCAGGGAAATGCCTCCACCTTTCGGTGCGCCGCGGGAAGCTCCTCTTGACGAATCCGGAAATTTCTTGCCAGCTAGATGGGTCTGGATATCGTCCGAATTCACTCATATTGGAGGAGATTTTTGCAATAGTGCCATTATGAAGATATTTTTCAGCATTCAGAGCGAAGGTAGCGGACACACTGTTCAAGCTATTGGATTGAAACAGATTTTAGCGGACAAAGGTCACAACGTTAGTTTGGCTATTTCTGCCAAGAAAGCACACGGGTTCTCTTCGTTTTTCTCTTCTGAATTTAATATCCATGGTTATGATGGGTTTGATTTTATTTTTAAAGACGGCCGGTTAAATCTTGTTAAAACAACAGTCCACAACCTATTAAAAATAGGTAAAATCACCAAGTCTTTTATTGATCTTCTGCGGCTAATCAAGAAAGAAAACCCCGATATGATCGTTAATTTTTACGATCCCCTTGTCGGGCTGACTTCTTTATTCTTCCCTGATATCAAATACGTAAGCATTGGGCATCAATATGCCATGACGCATTGCTCATATCCTAAGGTATCTGGGTTTGCAACGCAAAAGTTGTTTCTGAAACTGTTGAATTGGGCGACTGCGCCAAAAAACCAAAAGATTGCATTAAGCTTTTATGATAATGGTGAAGATAACTGTTGTCCCCCTTTGTTAAGGAGATCCAGCTACGAATGCGAAGATGTTTCCGAAGATTTTGTTTTAGTTTATTTAATGAATGATGGTATGCTACCTCAATTAATAAATGAGGCTATCAAACATCCAGCAATCAGCATAGAATGTTTTACCAAATTGACTAAAGAATTCGACCTGCCAAAAAATTTGTCTGTGCAAAACCTAAATGGCGATCTATTTATAAAACGCATGAAACGGTGCAGGGCTGTCATTTGTAGCGGTGGTTTTGAAACCGCATCCGAAGCAATGCTAATGGGAAAACCTCTACTTATGGTTCCTATAAAAAATCACTTCGAGCAAATATCAAATTGCATTGACGCAGAACAACAAGGGAGAGCGGCTCATTGGCACAAAATTGACTTGGCTTTATTACCTAAAATACAGAGTAAAAATGCGGAATGGTTTTTTCAAATAAAAAACAGAATTGAAAAACTAATGGATGTCTGAGAACAACCGAAGATTTGAGCAAAGAAATTACGGGCATCCCACAGAATTAGAGCCACTTAGCGGTAGAGAGCTGCCGAAAAAGCGGATGGCCAGGCGGCGGAATCGTGCTGGACTGGTGGAGTTATGCAAAACAACCTTAGCAATGCTTACACTCCGTGCGGAGGAGAGTTGTAATGCTGACGGCGGTCCGGATCCGCCGGCTGCTGGTTCGGAGGGGGGGAACCCCGTGCGAGGTTCTGTGTTATGGTGTTGGGAACCGGGGCTACCGCGAGTGGCTCGCGGTACGCCCCGGCTGTTTACCGGTCGTCCGTACGGGATGGGGGCGTGTTTGGAGAGTGGGCGTGGTTGAACGGGCCGCCGACTTGTTTGGTGTGGGGAACAGGAATGTCCCCTCTCCGTTGGCGTGTTGGAGGTGGGTGGCTGGGATTGGGTGGCTGGGGGAGGGTTGATAGCGGGTGGCGGGGCGCGAGAAAAGAGTTGCTGATGTGTCGGGGTTCCATAGCGTTCGTGGTAATCATGAAGGTATTCCTTTTTCTGCTTGGCATCGGCGCAGTGCTGCCGCTGGTCACTCTGAATCAAACTGCGGTTGCCCAGGCGGCGAATGCGCAGAGCGATGATGTGGCGCTGGACTGGCTTCTGGATGAGGGGTTGTTCGCGATGACGCCGGATGACTTGGAGACGAAGGCGGGTTCGCGGTTTTTTGTGTGGCAGGACAAGGAGCGGACGCGGGCGCGGTTCAATCCGGATGATTTTGACTTTCAGTTGAAGGGGAATGATGTGGGGGAGGTGCTGATCAAGTTCAAGGAGGGGAAGGTGGCGGCGGTGACGGTGTCGGTGATGAACAAGGGGGATGAGATGGCTGTGATCACGCGCGGGACATTCAATGAAGCGGTGAAGACGGTGAAGGGGGTGCTGGGTGAGGCGAGCGGTGTGAAGGAGGAGCCGCGGCGCAAGGAGGAGCTGCTGAGTGCGCAATCGGAGGGGGCGGTGTGGCGCTGCAAGAAGGCGCTCTACATTGGCGAGTGGCTGTTTCTTCCGGAGAAGCGTGAGGAGATTGACGGATGGATCTGGACGACGAAGGAGCACGGTGAGTTTGTGAGGGTTCGCATCATGCCGCCGCAGGTGCAGTTGGGGGTGCAGTTGAATCGGATCCGGACGACGGTTTCGCGGCCGCTGCTGGCGGCGAAGGTGAAGCGTGAGGGGAAGGCGAAGGCGGTGATCGAGGGGCTGCCGATGGTTGATCAGGGCAGCAAGGGTTACTGTGCGGTGGCGTCGCTGGAGCGGGTGCTGCGGCATTATGGCGCGGATGTGGACATGCACGATCTGGCGAATGCCGCGGAGACTTACGGCGGCACGAATCCTGAGAAGATGAAGACGGCGATTCAGCGGATGTCGCAGCGGCTGGGGTTGCGGGTGCGGGAGATTACGTTCATGAAGCAGAAGCAGTATGAGGTTCTGTTCAAGAACTACAACATTGCGGCGCGGCAGGCCGGGAAGGATGTGGTGGATCTGGGGCAGCTGAAGAGTTCCGGCTACATCGACTGGATGAAGGTGGACCCGGAGACGCTGCGTAAGTTCCGCACCAAGGGGAGTGATTTCACGGCGTTCAAGCAGGCGTTGGTGGACAATGTGAACAAGGGAGTACCGATTCTGTGGGCGCTGCAGCTGGGGATTTACTGGGAGGACAAGATTGACGAGAGCTACGAGGCGAACCGTTATGCGGTGAACAAGGGCAAGAGTGCGGCCGATGGGGAGAAGGACGAGGTGGTGAACGACATCCGCAAGAAGATGGAGGAGGAGCGGAAGAAAGAGATGGAGGAACTGCGCAGCAAAGGAAAGCGCCCGCCGGAATACATGCTGGGGGGACACATGCGGGTCATCGTCGGGTATGACGGGGCGAATTCGCGGATCTATTACACCGACTCATGGGGGCCGGGTCATGAGATGAAGTCGATGTCGCTGGAGGAAGCGTGGGCCTGCACGCTGGCGCTCTGGGCGCTCGAGCCGAGTTAAGGGAAGTGAGAGGTGAGAATGGCGTGTAGGGAGAGTGGGTGGACGCGAAGGCGCGAAGGGTGGTGGGGCGATGGGGGAATGATGGTGGGTTGGGTGCGGCCATCCGGTGGTGTCCCGTTGCTCAACCACCGGTTAAAGGCCAGCACCCCTGCGGGAGGCGGGGTTAGTTGGTGGTTGGGGGGAGGAATTCGAGGGAGGCGAAGCGGGCGGGGGTGTGGAAGGTGTTGGTGAGGGTGGGGCTGAGGGCGAGGCCGGTGCGGGAGGCGGTGTCGTGGCGGAAGAGGTTGATTTTCCAGCGGGTGCCGGGGGTGGGTGGGGTTGGGGAGATGGCGGCGAGGGGGATGGAGACGGCTAGGCGCCAGATTCTGGCGGATTGATCGATGGTGACGGTGGAGGACATGCCGCTGTTCCATGCGAAGTCTTTTTTGTCAGGGGCGACGGTGAGGTCGAGCCAGCCGCCGTCGGGTGACCATTCGTATTCGGAGTAGGAGTTGGGCTTGGCGGGGTCTGGTGCGATGAAGGCTTCGACGACGTCCTTTTCCCAGAGCCCGATGCGTTCGGAGGTGTGGGGCCCGCCGAAAGTTGTCAGGGTCGTGAAGGGGCATTCGTAGGCGAGATGGAGGTGGGAATTGGTCCAGAGGGCACGGACGGTGGTGCTGAGGGCTGGGTGGGCGGCGGCGTTGGAGGACGAGTATTCCATGCGGACGGGGACGGCCTTGGCCCATGCGGGGTGGGAGAAGTCGGTGCCTTCGGGGACGCTGGCGACGTGAGCGGCCTTCATGACGGGGAGCGGGAGGGACGCGGCGAGGAGCTTCGTGGCGTTGTCGAAGTAGATCTTGCGACTGACGTCTGGCGGGAGGGAGATGGAGTTGATTTTCCAGTCGCCCTGAATGGGAGTCATGTGGGCCCAGTCGCGGTCGCTGGTTTCGATCCAGCGCCAGCATTTGTCGTAGAAGGCAGCTCCGTCGTCGTCGGTGGGGCGTTCGTCGTCGCCGGCGGAGCCGAGGATGAGACGGTCGTAGACCATGAAGTCGGAGGCGAAGAAGATGCGGTTGGCGTGTTTGGTGAAGACGCGGCGGACCTCGGCGGGATCGTGGCGGCCGACTTCGGGGATGCGGGCGGCGAGGTCGGCCATCATGTTGGGATGGGCGTCGAGCATGCGGTCGACCCATGCGAGGTCTTCGGCGTTGTTAGCGAAGTGGACGCAGACGAAGGTGGTTTTGGGGTGGCGGGCGATGACACGGTTGAGGGCTTCGAGGAGTTGTTCGCGCGGGGGGAATTTGGCGGGGTCGCCGAACCACCATGAGCGGTGGTCCTTGAGTTCCTTCCAGCGTTCGTTTTTGTCATCGAAGGCGAGCCAGAAGGCGCGGGGGTCGGCGACGTGGATGGAGACTGGCATGTTGAGGTCGCCGCATTTGGCCCAGACGGCGTCGAGTTTGGGGTCGTCGATGGCGATGAGGGCTTCTTTGGAGTCGCGGAGGTAGAGGCCGAGGCGTTTGTATTCCTTGAGGCCGGCGGCTCCGAGACGGTGGCCTTCTGCGATCTGGGCGGCGGCTTTGGAGGAGAAGTCAGGGTTGTCCCAGCCGGCGTAGTCGAGATTCATGTAGTGGACGAAGCGGCCAGGGTGGCGGGTATCGGCGAGGAGTTTGGTTCTGGCGAAGGGTGAGGGTGAGCCGTCGGCGGGAGAGGTGACGGTGCCGCCGCTGAGATTGACGCCGATGCCGATGCCTGACTTATCCATGATGCGGACGGCGCGGTCGTAACGTTCCGGGGAACCGTCGATGTGCATGTGGAGGTCGACGATGCGGTGTTCGGCGCGCCAGAGGGATTCGGTGGTGCGAGGGTTGGGGGAATCGACCTTGGCGCGGAGGACCCATGCGGAGGTGAGGGCGATGAGGGAGACGGCGGCGAGGCGCGGGAGGAGAGTGCGGGAGATTGGGAGCATGGGTGAGGGACTGTGGTGAAGATTGGTGAGGTGGTGGCGTTCCGGCGGGGATGGTCAGGGCGTGGCTGAGACCTTGAGGCGGGCGAAGCGGGCACGCTGGTTGGCGAGGGGAGCGGGGTGGGAGAAGAAGAGAGATTCGGTGCCGTCGGGATTGGGGAGGGGTTCGGTGGGAATGACGCCCTCGGGGTTCCATGAATTGGCGTCGGTGGAGAACTCGGCGGAATAGGCGACGTCGAGGACTCGTTGGGGGCGGCGGACGCTGAGGGTGAGGAGGGAATCACCGGCGGTGGGGGAGAGGGTGGCGGAGGGGAGGTCCGAGTGGGGCGTGGGGAGACGCGGGTGGGTGGCGCAGGCGTATTCGAGGAAATTGGAGAGCCCGTCGCGGTCCGGGTCGTCGAGTTGGTCGGCGAGGCCACCGGCGGCGGTTTCGGCGGGTGTGAAGTGCGAGTGACGCCAGCTGGAGTAGGTGAGGGAGAAGCCCTGGGTGATGATGCCTGGGGAACCGCCGGATTCCGGGCTGATGGCCCATGAGGCGGGGAGGTTAGGGTTGAGGTAGGCGGATGGGTCGGCGGGGGGACGGGCGACCATGGAGAAGCCGGGGCCGTCGGTTGGCGTGTGCCATGAGTCGCTCCATGAGAAAGTGAGGATGGGGTCGCCGAATGGGTAGCGGAGTTCGAGACGGTCGCCGGAGTTGTTGAGACGGCCCGAGTACTGACCGGTGATGAGTGGGGCGGGGCCGTAGCGTTGGGAGAAGGCGACGGGATTGGAGACGAGGACGACGACGTTGCCGGGGAGGAGGATCGAGCCTGCGGGGAAGGTGAAGGAGATGCCGTCGGTGAAGGATGCGCCGGAGAGGTCGAACGTGGTGGTGCTGATGTTTCTGAGTTCGATGAATTCGAAGTCGCCGTCGGTGAGGGAGTTGTCAGGGAGCTGTTCGGCGGGAGATGGATCGGCGGGGTGGTAGTGGAGTTCGGAGACGATGAGAGAGGTGGGGGAGGCGGGGTTGCCCACGAGGTACCAGAGGTTGAGGGGAGCGCTCCATGCGGAGCCAGCGGTGTTGCGGGAGCGGGCGACGACGTGGGAGGTGGAGGAGATGAGGATGGAGGGGGTTGGGCCGCCTGGGGCTGGGGAGAGGAGGGTGGCGGAGGGGGATGGGGAGCCGTCGGGGCGGCGCGGGTCGGAGCCGTCGAGGGTGACGAAGATGTCATTGGCAGAAGTCAGGGCGACGCCGGTTCCCGCGGGGACGACGCCCTGGGGGATGGATGCGACGGGCATGGGGATGAACTGGGAATCCATCCATGTGGTGCGCTGGGCGGCCCATGATTTGACGTAATCGACGTGAGCGGCCCATGTTTCCGAGGCGTTGCGGAGATTGACCGGGAGGAAGGCCTGGAAGCCAGTGGTGGCGGAGCCTAGGGTGCCCCATTTGCGGAAGTTGCGGCGCTGAGGGGAATCGGTGGTGTTGTTATTGTCGCTGAGCTGGATGGCGAGGGCGTCGATGCGAGCGGCGAAGGCGGAGTTGGAGAGCGGGCCGCGGCGGAGGAGTTGATAGGAATCGGTGAAGCGCTGTCTGAAGGCGGGGTCGGCCATCATGAGACGCGTCCAGTCGAGCCGGGCCATGGTGGAGTTGTGGGCGTTGTCGGCGAGACCGTTTTCGCGGGCGCCGCGGTTGTAGCCGTTATTGTACTGCCAGCCGGAGCCGGTGGCGGGGTCGACGCCGGTGAGGTGGGAATTGAAGCAGCAGGAGACCCCGAAGGTGAGGTCGTAGTCCCAGAGAGGACCGGCGATGAGTTTACCGCCGCGGTCTTTGTGGAAGTAGGCGCTGCGGACGTAGCCGTCCTGGGAGCGGACGAATTCAGTGAGGACGGCCATGGAGGCGAAGGAGGCGGGGTCGGCCCATGGGGCGTAGCCGGTGACTGGGTTGAAGGCGGTGGGGGATCGGAGGGCGGAGTTGAAGCCATTGATCCATGAGCTGATGAAAGTGGACTGGGCAGTTGTGGTGGTTGGGTCGTGGATTTCTGCGAACGTCCAGCCGGTGATGCGGGTTTTGGAGGCGGCGCTGGCTTCGTGGCGGATGATGAAGCCGCCGTCGTTGTCAGGGAAGTCGCTGACATTGGCGAGCGGGAGACGGTTTGCGCCGATTTTGATGGATTCGGTCAAGATGTAGACCCCTGCGTAGTCGGCGCTGCCGATGGGGCCGCCGTTGGTGTTGAGGAAGACCTCGCAGTAGCGGGTGTTGGGGGCGGCGAGATTGAAGTCGCTGCCGAGACTGAAGACGAGCGGGTTGCGGAGGAGGGATTCGTCGGCGTAGGGGGCACTGAGGACCCAGTCCGAGTCGGAGGGGAGGCCGAGGAGGGATTCATCCTTATCGGCGTTGGCTTCGGTCCATGTTTCGAGCCGGTATTGTTTTTTGGGGAAGCCTGCGCTGGATTGGCCGCGGATGCGAAGGCCGGCGCGGATGGCTTTGTCAGGCGTACGGTTGAGGGACGTGCGGCCGGTGAGGGGATCGGGTTCGAAGACGGCGAGCTGGGAGAACTGGAGCGGCTGATTGGTGCCGGGGATGGCACCGCCGTTGAAGTTTTCGATGATGAGGACGGGGAGATTGGAGGAGAAGGTGGCGGGAGCGGCGATGCCGGAGAGATTGGAGGTGGAGTCGATTCTGGTGAAGAAGGCAGAGTCGACCTCGCCGCCGCCGCCTGAGACCGGGTCGAAGGCGCGGGCGCGGATCTGGGTGGTGGTGGTTAGGGTGAGTGGGGAGGAGTAGAGAGTGGAGGTGGCGGAGGGGATGGAGCCGTCGGTGGTGAAGCGGATGATGCTGCCGGGGGTGGTGGTGGAGAGGGAGACGGCTTGAGAGACGGTGAAGACGGCTTTTTTGGTGGAGAAGACCGGGGCGGGGAGCGGAGCGGAGAGTGGGATGCCGTTGGCAGCGCCTGGGGATGCGGGGAAGAAGAAGGCGGAGGGAGCGGAGCGGGCGAATCCGGCGAGGCCGTAGGAGAAGCCGTCAGTCTGGGGTGGGTAGGGGGCGAAGGA
Source organism: Verrucomicrobiota bacterium (assembly GCA_003402705.1). Classification (GTDB taxonomy): domain Bacteria; phylum Verrucomicrobiota; class Verrucomicrobiia; order Verrucomicrobiales; family V1-33; genus V1-33. Next base: position 54,519 of record QQNF01000005.1, read on the forward strand.
GTGGGCGGAGGTGTTGTCAGGATTGGTGAGGGCGAGGTAGCTGCCGGAGGCGGGGAGGCGGAAGCTGGTGTGGAGGGGTGAGCCGGGGATGGCGCGGTTTTTGCCGGAGGCGAAGACGACGAGGGACGCGCCGCGCGGGATGGTGACGGCGGGGAACGACCAGAGGTCTGGAACGAGTGGATTGTTAGTGAGATGCCAGGTGGAGAGATTGACTGGATTGGCGGTAGGGTTGTAGATTTCGATCCAGTCCGGGGAGTCGCCGTTTTCGTCTTTGTAGGTGGTGTTGCCTGCGGCGGAGAATTCGCGGATGAACGGGGAGGAATCGGTGGGGTTGAAGGTGGTGCGGCGGATCTGGAAGCCCATGATGGACGTGCCGCGGCCGGTGCCGTTAGGAACGGTGTAGGTGAATTGGGAGACCCCCTGGACGCCGGCGCGGATGATGACCCAGTCGGCGTCGGCGGGCGGGTTCTGACTGGCGATGCCGTTGCCGACGGTGAATTCTGGGACGGGGACGGAGCCGGAGGAGTCGGAGAGCGTGGCGGTGCTGAAGCGGCCGGTGCAGCAGTTGCGGGCTTCGCCGTGGAGGAATTCGACGAGGAAGTCGCCGGAGTCTGGAAGGGTGATGGTGACGCGCATGCCGGTGCCGCCGCTGTTCCATGTTTCTGTGAAGAAGAGGGGGTCGATGGCGCTGCCGATGTCAGCGGCGTTGAGCGAGCCGCCGCCGATGGAGGCGATGGAGGCGATGCCGGCGACCCCGTCGGTGCCGGTGTCACCGGTGAACGTGCCGACGCCGGGGACGTTGACGGAAGTGGTGGTGCCGAGGTTGGTGGCCTGGATGAGCGTGCCTTCGCCGCTGAGATTGGTGCGGCCGCCGACGAGGACCTCGACGCCGCTGATGGCGGCGGGGGCGGAGGTGGCGAGGGAGGCGGCGCAAACGGCGAGGAGGAGCCGGATCTTGAAGGGGAGCTTCATGGGGAGAGCATGGGAATGCGGCAATGTTGTGCCAAGACAATTCGCGGACGTGCCTCGGTGGGAGGGGTGGTGGATGCGTGGAGGAAAACTGATTGCCTAGGAGAGCGGGAGTCTTTAAAACGGCGGGCATGCTCCCCCTGATGGCATTTACGGCACCTGTGTGGTGGCCATTCGTTGTACTGGTAGTGTGTGTGGCCTTCGTGATTGTAGCGATCTCGAAGCTGCGGCTGCATGCGTTTCTGGCGCTGATACTGGCGGCCTTGTTAGCTGGAGTGATGGCGGCGAGTCTTCCGGCGGATCCGAAGGCACCGGGGAAGGGCAAACTGCTGCGGGCGGTGGAGTTGTGTACGGAGGAATTCGGTACGACGGCAGGGAAGCTGTCGATTGTGGTGGGGATGGCGACGCTGATCGGGATGTGCATGATGCAGAGCGGTGCTGCGGACAAGGTGGTGCGGCGGTTTCTGGCGGTGACTGGGGAGAAGCGGGCGGGGCTGGCGCTGCTGACGGCGACGTATTTTCTATCGATTCCGATATTCTTCGACACGATGTTCATGCTGATGGTGCCGATTGCGATGGCGCTGGCGCTGCGGACTGGGGGGAGTTTTGTGTTGTATGTGCTGGCGATCTGCGGGGCTGGGGTGACGACGCATTCGATGACGGTGCCGCATCCGGGGCCATTGATGGTGGCGGAGAATCTGCGATTGGATGCGGGGGTGTCGCTGTTTGCGGGGATTCTGGTGGGGATGGTGCCGGTGGGGTTAGGGTGGTTTGTGATGAAGCGGATTGCGGCGGCGAATCCGGTGCCGCTGCGGGAGACGCCGAATGCGCCGTTGAGCGGGTTGCGGGCGCTGGTGGACCGGCCGGAGAGCGAACTGCCGAGTTTCTGGGCGTCGATTGCGCCGGTGGTGGTGCCGATTCTGCTGATCAGTGCGGCGTCGTTTTTCGAGATCACGCGGCATGCGTTAGTGAGTGGGAAGGCGTGGGCACAGTTTGCGGGGAGCGGCGGGGTGGAGGCGGCGTGGTTTGCTGGTGGGTATCAGGTGTTTGAGTTCATCGGGAACAAGAACATTGCGCTGATGATCGGCGGGTTGCTGAGCATTGTGCTGCTGATGCGGCAGAAACGGTTAGGGATGGAGGCGGTGAGTGAGCTGATGGGTCCGCCGCTGGAGACGGCCGGGGTGATTATTCTGATCACGGCGGCGGGCGGGGCGTTCGGGCTGATGCTGAGGAATGCTGGGGTGGGGGACGCGATCCGGCACGTGGTGGCGGGGCGGAGTGTGGATTTGTTATTACTGTCGTGGGTGGTGGCATTGGTGCTGCGGATAGCGCAGGGGAGTGCGACGGTGGCGATGCAGACGACGTCGGCGATGATTTATCCGCTGATGGCGGCGACGACCCTGAGTTATCATCCGATGTACCTGTTTCTGGCGATCGGGTTCGGGGCGTACGGGTGTTCGTGGATGAACGACAGCGGGTTCTGGGTGGTGTCGCGGCTGAGCGGGTTTACGGAGCGGGAGACCCTGCGGACGTGGACGGTGCTGCTGACGATTTTGTCAGTGATCGGGCTGGTGGTGACGAAGCTGCTGTCGGTGGTGCTGCCGTTCAGCGGGTGAGGGCGCGGGGAGGTTGGTCAGGAGGCGAGCTGGACGCGGACGCTGGCGCGTTCGAAGTCGTGGGCTTCGAGGAGGGGCATGCGGCGGAAGCCGCCGAGGGAGGCGAAGAGCCGGTCCGGGAAGATTTCGATGGCGGTGTTGTAGGCGGAAGCGGCGTCGTTGAAGTAGGCGCGGGCGAGGGCGATGCGTTGCTCGGTCTGGATGAGGTGGGACTGGAGCTGAGCGAAGGCTGGGGAGGCGGAGAGTGCTGGGTAGTGTTCTGCGAGGCGGACGATTTGAGGGGCGACGCCTGAGAAGTCGGGGCCTTGCTGGCCGTCTGGGGTGGCTGCGAGCTGGTTGCGGAGGGCGGCGAGGGTTTCCTGGACGTCGCGTTCGTGGGATTTGAGGCCGTCGACGATGGAGACGAGCTGGGGGATGAGGTCGGCGCGGCGTTTGAGCTGGACTTCGAGGAGAGACCAGCCCTGACGGACGCGGTTTCTGGAGTCGACGAGACTGTTGTAGATGAGGATGGTCCAGCTGAGGAGCCAGAGGGCGGCGAAGGCGGCGGCGGCGATGAGGGCGGTGATGAGGCCTTGGTTGCCGGAGTCGTTGAGCAAGGGGGCCCATCCGGCGAGACCGGAGGCGAAGAGCCCGCCGATTCCCCAGCCGGAGCGGGACCAGCCGTAGCGGTCGAGGACCTGTTCTTCGGATTCGGTGGTGAGGAGGTAGAGTGGTGCTTTGGGGGCGGCGTGGATTTCTGGGGCGACGATGTCGGTGCGTTCGCGGGCTTCGCCGACGACGAAGAGCTGGGTGTGGAGGGGGATCCCGGTTTCCACGAACGTGCGGGTCATGGTGGTGTTGGGGATGGCTCCACGTGGGCCTCGGTCGAAGTAGAAGGGGTGGGAGGGGCCGCAGGTCAGCTGGACGAACTGGAGCGGCCTGATTTCCGCGCCGTCTGGGTTGATGAGGATGACGCCGGAGTCATCGCGGAGGTAGAAGGGAGCGGATTCGCCGCCGCTGGCGACGGTGACGACGCCGGTTTCGACGCGGGTGCGGGTCTGGCGGCGGCCGTTCTGGTCGGTGTAGGATTCCTGGACGACGCGGCGCCAGTGTTCATCGACGCGCCATGAGTAGAGGACGCAGGACTGGTTGGCGAGCCATGAGGAGAAGGGGCGTTCGGTTTCGGCGGAGCCTTTGAGTTCGACGAGGCCGATGAAGACCCCCTGGACGGAGGAAGTGGGCAGAGCGGTGAGGAGCCGCCGGCGTTTATTTGCGCGGTGGCCAGCAAAGAGAGAGGCGACTGCGAAGATCGCAGCGCCGCCGGCCAGCACGAGATGCCCTTGTTCCATGGGGGCGCATCAAAGCACGTCCGGCGGGTTTGCCAATGCCGCATGCGGGGCGGTGATCATGGCAGGAGGTGGAGGAGACCGATCTGGAAGAAGGCGGTGGATTCGGGGTAGGCGTCCCATGCGAGGCGTGGTGGGAGGCTGGGGCTGGATGGGGCGGTGATGCGGTTGTTGATGGAACCGATTTCGCTGAGGAGGCGGACGCTGAGGGAATTGTGGCCGCAGAGGCAGGCGGCGAGGGAGTTGGCGCGGTCGAGAGCGGCGGGGAGGCTGGTGGCACGGTGGGTGAGGGCGAGGGCGTGGAGCCAGTGGCCGCTGACGTAGAGATCGGCGTGGGCGTTGGCGTTGGCGTGGTGGAATGTCATGGAATTGCCGCGGCGGTCGCCGAAGAGCGGGCCGAAGACGGCGGCGTCATCGGGTTGAGAGGAGAGCGAGAGCCAGAGGGAGGTGGCTTTAAGGGCGGCGGAGCGCCATGTGGCTGCGCGCGGGTGGGAAGGGAGGGCGAGGGAGCCGGAGGCGAGGGCGGCGATGTTGACGGCGTTGACGTTGGCGTAGTCGGTCCATGATCCGTCTGGTGCGGCGGATTCGGTGAGGGTGTCGAGGGCGTTGGCGGTGATGTCGCGGAGCGGGCGTGGGGGTTTTGCCGGGTGGAGGGCGATGGGGAAGTCCGGGATGGAACGGCAGGCGGCGGTGAGGCCGAGGAGGAGGTAGCCGTGTTCGCCTGGGTGATTCCAGAGCGGGAGGCCGGAGGGGGTGAGGGACGTGTAGTGGTGGGCGAGAGCCTCGTGGAGGCAGAAGCGGAGCGTTAGGGCGAGGGCGTCGCGGAGACGCGGGGCGAGAGGGGAATGGGGGTCGGCGGCGAGGACCTCGCCGAGGGCCCAGACGGCGCGGCCGTTGAAGACCCCGCCGTGGGCGAAGTCGCGGAAGCGCGGGTTGGCGAACCAGCCGGTGCCTTCGGTGAGCCATTCACCGGATTCGAACATGCCGTAGCGGAAGGCTCCTGCGGAGTAGTGTTCGCGGCGGCCGGAGGCGTCGGGGAGTGCGAAGTTGTCAGGGGAGCGGTGCTGGAGGGCGAGGAGGTTTTTCATGATCTCGCGGAGGAGACCGTGGCGGTGGTCCGGGGCGGCTGGGGAGGCGCGGCGGAGCATGGCGTACAGGACGGCGAGGTCTGCGGCGTCGTTGGTGAACGTGTAGGGGCGGAAGTTGTCAGGGGAAGTGTTGGCGGGGTTGCCGTCCCATGGGTGATTGTTGGAGGCGTTGAACCAGCGGTTCCAGACGGCCTGCCAGAAGCCGCGGGCGGGGCGGTGGCCGAGTGGGGTGGACCAGTCGCGGTCGCGGTGATCGAAGTCGTAGAGGGCGGCGTGGTTGCGGAACCATGCGAGGTCGTCCGCTTTGGCGAGATCGAAGTCCGGGCGGCGGATGCCCATGAGGGAAGCGGCGCGACTGTGGAGGAAGTGGTTTACGAGGGCGCGGTGGAGCGGGAATTGAGCGGCGTTTTGGTCGCGGCGGCCGGAGGAGTCGATGGCGTCGTCGGAGAACGGGAGCGGGAGGTCTGGCGGAGTGGGGCCGTGGATGACGAGGAGGCCTTCGGCGTCGGGGACGTTGTCGGGATTGGAGAGGACGTCGAGGTAGAGGAGAGCGGGGGAGAGGGGTGGGGCACCGGGGAAGTTGTCAGGGTAGCGGAGGGAGAAGGAGCCGTCGCGGATGGTGGCGGGGGCGGAGAAGGAAGTGCCGGTGGTGGAGAGCGTGACGGAGACTGTGCAGTTGGCGGCGGAGGAGGGGGCGGTGCCGCGGATGAGGAAGGGGCCGGAGGCGGCGTTGCGGATGGGGGAGGGGAGGAGGGACGGGTCGAAGGACCATGGTTGGTCGGCGGCGGCGGGGAGTGCCAGGAATGCGAGAAGGGACAGGGGTTTGAGGAGCCAAAGAAAAGCGCCGCCGCCCCTTGGCGGGACGGCGGCGCGTGAAGGATGGGAGGTGGAGGTCACTGAGCGGCTTGTTTCACCATTTTGGTGATGCGGCCGGTCTGGTTCCAGTCCTGGACGTAGAGGTTGCCGTCTTTGTCGTAGGAGAGACCGTGTGGGGCGGTGAAGAGCCCGTCTTTCCATTCGGACTGAGCGGCTGGGAATTTGGCCCAGAGGCTTTTGTCTGGGTTGTCGCCGAGGAAGGCGACGGGTTGATTGGTTTTGTCGATGATGGTGACGCGGGCTTCGAGTTCAGCGATGGCGACGTGATCACCGTGGATGGTGGCGGCGCAGGGGCGGCGGAGGTCCTTGGTGATGACGGCGACGAAGTTGCCTTCGAGGTCCATGTGGACGAGGCGGCGGTTTTCGCGGTCGCAGACGAGGAGGAGCGGTTTGGGGCCGCGGGTGTCGAGGGTGATGCCGTGGCAGGTTTCGAATTTGCCGTCGGTGTTGCCTTTGCCGCCGAAGGTTTTGAGGTACTTGCCGGAGGCGTCGTACTTGTGGATGAGGGATTTGCCGTAGCCGTCGGCGACGAAGATGGCACCGTCCGGGCCGACGGTGACGCCGGTGGGGGCGTAGCCGTTGCCATCCGGGTAGGCGTTGGCTTCCTTGGGGTAGCCGAGTTTGAGGATGGCGTTGCCGTCGAGGTCGAGTTTGACGACGTGTTTGGAGCGGAGGTGGGCGGCGTAGATGAATTCCTTGCCGTCTTCTTCGCGGATCATGAGGCCATGGATGCCGGAGAACTCGGGGGCGATTTTTTTGACGAGAGCGCCATCGGGTTTGAAGACGAAGAGACCTTCATTGCCATCGGAGCTGACGTAGATGTGGCCGGCCTTGTCGACGACGACGCCGCCGTGGGTGGGGCCGATGTTGACGGTGCCGGGGACGGCACCCCAGCCTGGGACGGTCTGGTAGGCGAGGGAACCGGAGCCGGTGACGACTGGAAAGGGGGCTTCTGCGAGCGAGCGGCGGAGGGGTTTGTCGGAGTGCTGGAGGAGACCGCCGTCGTGGGCGACGACGGGCTGGAGGGCGCAGCAGAAGAGGGCGATGCGGAACGCGGGATGCATGGGGGTAAGGTGGGTTGGCGGATGATTAAGCCGTCGGTGCCATAGCAGACGGGGAGGAGCGGCGTCAACAGCCTGTGCGCGTACGGCGGGGTGTGCGGGACGAGGCGGGAGTGGGGAAGGCTGGAGGGTATCGGGTCGGAATAGACACACAGATGCGTCGGTCTGGATACGGTTCCGTAAGATAGGCGTGCAATGTGGCTGTTTCGGCACGTTAAAAACATTGTCGGGGATTGCTGCGAATCCATGATGCGGGCCGCTTCACTGAAATAAAAGGGGGCGGAACCAATTTCCAAACGATATGAATAATCGACTGAGATCAAATATGGTCCTCCGGACTCTGGCCGGCCTGATGGCTGGCGGGCTGATGATGGCGGGACAGGTAGCCGCGGATGACGCGGTATCGATCAGTGACGTGAGCGTTGCGGAGGGGAATAGCGGGACCGTGGATTTGAATTTCACGGTGACGCGGAGCACGAATGCTGCGGATTTTACGGTGAAGTGGGCGACGGTGAACGGGACGGCGGTGCAGCCAGGGGATTACACGGCGGGGAATGGCACCCTGACATTTGCGGCGGGAGGGTCGCTGAGCGAGACGGTGAAGGTGACGGTGAAGGGGGACGTGCTGGCGGAGGCGGACGAGACGGTGTTTGTTGATTTGACGGATCTAGTGGTGACTGGAGACGTGGCGAGCCTGCTGGATGCGCGGGGCGTGGGCACAATTCAGAATGACGATGCGAATCGTGCGCCGACGGTGGCGACGGCGATCACCGAGCGGAATGCGCCGGTGACGGTGGCGTTTTCGTATGCGTTTCCTGCGAATACCTTTGCGGACGCGGACGGGCATCCGCTGACGTACGGGGCGACGCTGAGCGACGGATCGGCGCTTCCTGCGTGGTTGAGTTTCAATGCCGGGACGCGGACCTTCAGCGGGACGCCGGCGGTGGCGGACATCGGCCGGTATACGGTGAAGCTGACGGCGACGGACAACTGGGTGCCGCCGGGGTCGGTGAGCACGAATTTTGTGATTGCGGTGGGGTACCCGGTGAGTGTGTCGAATGCCTCGGTGACGGAAGGGAACAGCGGGACGGCGGCCTTGGTGTTCACGGTGAGCCGGACGGTAACGAGTACGGCGTTTGCGGTGAACTATGCGTTCAGCGGGACGGCGGTTTCGGGGACTGACTATGTGGCGATTGCGGCTGGGACGCTGAATTTTGCGGCGGGTGGAGCGACGTCGCAGACGGTGACGGTGACGGTGAATGGCGATACGGTGATCGAGGCGGCTGAGACGGTGATCCTGACACTGTCCGGGATTGTGAACACGACTGGGCAGACCGTGCTGGGGACAGCATCGGCGGGTACGGGAACGATTGTGAATGATGACTTTGTACCGTCGAGGTTTCCTGCGACTGGAGTGCTGAGTGGGACCGTGAAGGGATTCATTGATCTTGATGTGGCTCCACTGACGGGCGGGGCGGAGATTCCGGCCTTTGATCCTGGTTCGAAGCGTGCGTTCACGTCATCGAACACGGGGATTCAGGTGATTGACCTGTCGAATCCGGCGGTTCCTGCGTTTGTGTCGGTGATTGCTCCGGCGAGTCTTGGGGTGCCTGGGTTGACGAGCAACGATGTTTCGTCGGTGACGGTGAGGAAGGCAACTGGTGGGGGTCCGGCGGTGCTGGCGGCGGCGGTGATTTCGCTGCCGAAGACGGATGCGGGGTACGTGGTGTTCCTTAATGCGGCGACGGGTGCGCTGCTGGGTACTGCGGTGACGGGACCGAATCCTGACCATATCGCGTTTACACCGGATGGGACGAAGCTTCTGGTGGCGAACGAAGGCGAGACGGCGGGAAATGTGGCGGACGATCTGACGAAGGGCGGGGTGAGCATTGTGAACGTCTCGGGAGGGTTTGCGAGTCCTGCGGTGACGACGGCGGATTTCACGGCGTTTGATGCGCAGGCGGCGACGCTGGCGGCGAGCGGTGTGCGGTTGTTTCCCGGGGGTGTGCCGTCGACGGATCTTGAGCCCGAGTATTTTGCGGTGAGTGCGGACAGCAAGACGGCGATGGTGACGCTGCAGGAAGCGAACTCGGTCGCGGTGCTTGACATTGACACGGCGACGTTCACGAGCATCAAGGCGCTAGGGAAAAAGAACTTCGCGACGGGCGAGTATGATTTCAGCGATCGTGACGGAGCGGGAGGGGTGGCGCTGGTGAATCCGCTGGCGGGGCAACCGGTGTACGGTTTGTACATGCCGGATGCGGTGGCGGCCTACCGGTCGGGTGGAGCGACTTACTATGTGACGGCGAATGAAGGGGATGACCGGAATGATTTCATTGTGCCTGCGGAGACGACGACCGTGGGGAATGCGGCGTATGATTTGGACAACGCGGTGTTTCCGAATGAGACGGCGCTGAAGAATCAGGCGAGCCTCGGGCGGTTGACGGTTTCGAATGTGCCGGGGATTCGGGGAGATTCGGATGGCGATGGCGACATTGATGAGATCCTGAGTTACGGCGGGCGGTCGTTTTCGATTCTGAATGCGGCAGGCGATATCATTTTCGACAGTGGCGACATGGTGGAGAACATCATGGCGTCGCAGTTCCTTGCGAATTTCGATGATACGCGGAGCGACAATAAGGGGCCGGAGCCTGAGGGTGTGACGGTGGCGACGATTGGGGCGCAGACGTATGCGTTCATCGGTTTGGAGCGGTCGCACATGGTGCTGGTGTTTGACGTGACGAATCCAGCGGCGGTGAGTTTCACGGGCGGGTTGCGGCGGACTGGGGATCTGAATCCTGAAGGGATGGCGTTTGTGGCTCCAGGGGACAGTCCGACTGGGAAGGCGCTGCTGCTGGTGGCGAGTGAAGTGTCGCAGACGCTGACGGTGCATGAACTGACGGTGAACGTGAGTTTGAATGCGGCGGCGACGGCGGGGTTGAGTGTGCGGGCTGACGGATCGCCGCTGGCGCTGGCGACGGTGACTGGAGCGAGTCCGGTTGGCGGGGTGTTTGCGGGTGCTGGCGTTGAGGGCGGGGTCTTTGATCCTGCGCTGGCAGCGGAGGGGGCGAATGTGCTGACGTACACGGTCGGGACTGAGCAGGTGAGTTTCACGGTGACGGTGACGGCGGCTCCGGTGCTGGCGGCGGCTCCAAGCAATGCGCTGACGGCGGTGCTGGCGGGATCGGTGGTGGTGAGTGACAATGGGACGGCGACGGGAGTGGGCGGGGCGGAGATTCCGGCCTTTGATCCTGCGTCGAAGCGGGCGTTCAGTGCGTCGAACGCGGGGATTCAGGTGATTGACCTGTCGAATCCGGGAGCGCCGGTGAGGCTGGCTCCGATTGATCCGACGCTGCTCGGACTGACGACGAAGGACGTGTCGCATGTGGTGGTGAAGAATGGGGTGCTGGCGGCGTCGCTGATTGCGAGTCCTGACAAGACCCTGCCGGGCACGGTGGCATTCTTTGCGCCGGCGACTGGAGCGTTGCTGGGATCGGTGACGGTGGGTGCGGTGCCTGACCAACTGATCTTCACGCCGGACGGGACGAAGGTGCTGGTGGCGAACGAGGGGGAAATGGCTGCTCCGGTGGTGGCTCCGGCTCCGGCTCCGGCGGATGCTGATCCTGCGGGATCGGTGAGCATCATTGATGTGAGTGGCGGTTTTGCGTCGCCGCCGGTGGTGACGGCGGGGTTTGCGGCATTTGACGGTCAGGAAAGTGCGCTGCGGGCGGCCGGTGTGCGGGTCTTCCCGGGGCGAGCGGCTTCGAGGGATCTGGAGCCTGAATACATCGCGATATCGCCAGATGGGCTGCGGGCGATGGTGACCCTGCAGGAAGCGAATGCGATTGCGAAGCTGGACATTGCGACGGCGACGATCACGGCGGTGACGCCATTGGGGTTGAAGAATTTTGCGCGGGTTACGGGCGACTTTTCGGATCGCGACGGAAGTGGGAATAGTCAGGCGATCGAGCTTAAGTCTGGCCTGCCGGCGTTCGGGATGTTCATGCCGGATGCGATTGCGGCCTATCAGACGGGTGGGGCGACGTATTATGTGACGGCGAACGAAGGGGATGACCGGAACGATTTCATGGTGCCTGCGGAGACGACGACGGTGAATGTGACGCCGGCTTATGATCTCGATAATACCGTGTTTCCGACGGAAGGGACGGCAGGCGGTTCGGGATCGGCGGGTGCGGGGACTGGGTTGAAGGGGAACGATCAACTGGGACGCCTGACGGTTTCGAATGTGCCGGGCCTGCGTGGTGACCTTGACGAAGATGGGGACATTGACCGGATCCTGTCGTACGGTGGACGGTCCTTCTCGATTCTGGATGCGGAGGGACGCCGGGTTTTTGACAGTGGTGACGTGCTCGACCGGATTGTGGCGCAGTATTATCCATCGCTGTGGGATGACAGTCGGAGCGATAACAAGTCGATCGAGCCGGAAGGTGTGTCGGTGGCGACGCTGGGCGGGCGTAGTTACGCGTTTATCGGACTGGAGCGGGCGCATGCGGTGTTTGTGTTTGATGTGACGGATCCGACGGCGGTGAGTTTTGTGACTGCGGCGTCGCGGCGCGGGGATTTGAATCCCGAGGGGATGCTGGTGGTGCCTGCGGCGGACAGTCCGAATGGACAGCCGCTGCTGCTGGTGGCGAGCGAAGTGTCGTATACGCTGTCGGTGTTCAACCTTGTGCCGACGTCACCGGCGATGCAGCTGCAGATTCTGCACTACTACGGGGAGTCCGGACTGCTGGGGATTCAGACGGCACCGATCATGGGTGCGATGATTGACCGGTTTGACAACGAGTATCCAACGGTGGTGCTGAGCGAGGGCGACAGCTTCATTCCGGGGCCATGGCTGACGGCGGGCGCCGATCCATCGTTGAATGCGGTGCCGGGGATCGGGACGGCGGCGCTGGCGCGGCCGGACATTGCGATCATGAATGCGTTCGGGACGACGGCGTCGGCGCTTGGGAACCATGAATTTGACCTTGGGTCGCCGGTGCTGCAGGGAGCGATTGCGGCGAGTGGATCGGGTGCGTCGGCTTGGGTTGGCGCGCAGTTTCCGCTGATCACGGCGAATCTTGATTTTACGGCGGACAGTTCGCTGCGGTCATTGGTGGATGTGACGCTGGGTGGTCCGGCGGCGAACAACTTCCGGGGCGACGAGGTGACGAGTCAGCGGGGGCGGATTGCACCGTTTGCGGTGAAGACGGTGTCTGGGCAGAAGATCGGGTTTGTGGGTGCGACGACATGGGATCTGCTGGTGAAGTCATCGCCTAACGGGACTCGTCCGATGGATGACGGCAATGTGGCGACGAGCGACCTGCAGGAAGTGGCGGCATATGTGCAGACTGCGGTGGATGCGCTGCGGGCGATTGGGGTGAACAAGATCGTGATGATTGACCAGCTGGACACGCTGCAACGGAACAAGGATCTGGCTCCGCTGCTGACGGGTGTGGACGTGATGGTGGCTGGCGGCGGGCACGAGCGGATGGGGGATGCGACCGATGTGGCCGTTGGGTTCAATGGGCACGATGCGGACTTCATTGCCGACAGTTATCCGATTGTGACGCAGGGATTGGACGGGAAGCCGACGCTGATTGTGACGACGGACACCGAGTATTCGTACCTCGGGCGACTGGTGGTGGATTTTGATGCGAATGGCGAGTTGCTGACGGGTTCGCTGAATCCGGTGGTGAACGGGGCGTATGCGGCGGCTCCTGCGGTGCTGGAGTCTGTGGTTGGTAACGGGCAGACGGCGGCGCAGATTGTGGCGGCGAGTCCGGTGGCGACGCGGGTGAAGGCGATTGTGGATGCGCTGAATGCGGTGGTGGTGAGCAAGGACAGCACGGTCTTCGGGTTCACGAAGGTGTATCTTGAAGGTGACCGGGTGTTTGGGCGGGCGCAGGAAGTGAATCTGGGGAACATCACGGCGGATGCGAATGCGGCGGCGGCGCGGGTGGCGCTGGGACTGCCGACGGCGGCGGCGGTGGTGTCCTTGAAGAACGGCGGCGGGCTGCGGGCTTCGCTGGGTGCGGTGGCTGCGGACGGGACGAAGATTCCGCCGGTGGCGAATCCGCTGACGGGCAAGCCTGAAGGAGCGGTCTCGCTGCTGGATATTGAGAATGCGCTGCGGTTTGACAACCGGCTGATGGTGTTTGATGCGACGCCGAAGGGGTTGGTGGGGATCCTTGAGTATGCGGCGGGCTTGGCGTCGGGGAATGGCGGGTTCCCGCAGGTGGGGAACATCCGGTTCTCGATCAACCGATCGCTGACGCCGAAGGTGCGGTCGGTGGTGCTGGTGAATGACATTGGCGCGATTGTGTCGGAGATTGTGAGGGACGGGGTGATTCTTCCAGGAGCGCCTGCGAGCATTCCGATGGTGGCGCTGAATTTCACTGCGAACGGTGGAGACGGGTACCCTATCAAATATTTGGATCCTGCGGCGACGCCTGCGAATCAGATTGTGAATCCGGAGACCGGGAACTTCCGATTCCTGCTGACGGGCGGGGCCTTGTCGCCGGTGGTGGCGCGGAACCTTGATTTCACGGCGGCCGGGGTGGTGCCTGCAACTTCGCTGGGTGAGCAGAAGGCGTTTGGCGATTACCTGACGGCTCGGCATGGGACGCGGACCCTGGCGTACAATGCGGCGGACACGCCGATGGCGGACGACCAGCGGATTCAGCAGTTGCCGGTGCGGCCGCTGGACACGGTGCGGTTCAGTCCGGTAGAGCTGTGGAGGCAGACGTACTTCGGGAATCCTGACGGGAGCGGTAACCAGGGTAATGAGGGTGATTCCGATGGCGACAGCGTGAACAATCTGTTTGAGTTTGCGTTCGGGACGAATCCATCGAGTGCGGCGAGTGGGACTGGTGAGCTTTCGTACCTTGGGACGTTTGCGGGCGAGGGGAGCATCGGATCGACCGGGCAACCGGTGACTGGAGTGGAAGCAGTGCCTAACAGTGTTGACTTCCGGTTTGTCTTCATCCGTCGGAAGGATTACCAGGCTGCCGGGCTGATCTACACACCGCAATTCAGTGCGGATCTGGTGACATGGCGCGCCTCGACGGCGGTGCCGGAGATTCTTGCGGATGACGGGACGCACCAAGTGGTGAGTGTGCCGTACATCCGGTTCATCAACGGGCGCAAAGCCCAGTTTGCCCGCCTGATGGTGACGATGCCATGAGACTGACGAGCGAAACCCGAAACCCTACACCGAATCCGGTACCAGCTATGAAAAGCCTTCGTTCTCTCATCTGTCTAGCGGCCCTTGCGGGCAGCCCTGTCTCTGCGGCCATTGTTTACAGTGGTGATGCGAACATTCCGATCCCGTACAATTTTGCCGGGGTGTATCTGAATGTAGTGAGCGGGGCGGTGGTGAACAGCCAACCGGCTGATTTCTACGGCAGTTTTTCGTCGCCGTGGATCAGCATGGATTTTGCCGGGGTGGACGTGGTGAATGGCGACGGGTTGTTTCCGGCGGTGACGGGAGATGATCACGTGGTGGCGCTGTCGTTTGACAGTCCGGTGGGGCCATTGCTGACATATGTGAGCGGACCGAGTGCGAGCACGAGTCACCTCGGGGCCGGGCCTGGTCAGATCACGCCGGGGAGCCCGGTGTATCTGGGCTTTGCGATGAATCCGACGGGAGGCGGGGTGCAGTATGGATGGATTCAGGTCTCGCTGAACGATGATGCGACTGGTGGCATGATCATGAGTTATGGGTATGAGACGGTGATCGGAGCGCCGATCAATGCCGGGGCGGTGCCGGAGCCGGGGACGGCTGCGGTGGTGGCGATGACTGGCGCGGTGGCGCTGATGCGGCGGCGCCGGCGCTGAGGTGTCAGGGATTTGGAGGGGATGGTCAGATGATCATGCCCGCGGCGACCGTTTCATTGGTGGCTTCGTCTATGAGGATGAAGCTCCCGGTGATGCGGTTTTTCGCGTAGCTATCGAACATGAGCGGGGCAGAGGTACGGATGGCGATGCGGCCGATGTCGTTCATGCGGAAGACGAGGTCGTCTTCGATCTTGTGGAGCGTGTTGATATTGACCTTGTAGCGGAGGTCTTTGACGATGGCGGCGACCTCGCGGGTGGTGTGGCGGAGGGCGAAGCGGGCGCGGGTGCTGAGCGGGCGTTCGCTGAACCAGCAGATCATGGCTTCGAGGTCCTGACCGGTTTCTGGAGGGTTGTTGGGTTTGACGATCATGTCGCCGCGGGAGATGTCGATTTCGTCCTCGAGGGTGAGGGTGACGGAGAGGGGTGCGAAGGCCTCCTGGAGATCGCCGTCGGCGGAGTGAACGGATTTGATACGGGACTGGAAGCCGGAGGGGAGGGCGACGACGGCGTCGCCGGGTTTGAAGACACCGCCGGCGACGCGGCCGGCGTAGCCGCGGAAGTCGTGCCATTCGTCGCTGTGGGGACGGATGACGGTCTGGACTGGGAAGCGGGCTTCGACGTGGTTTTCGCCGGGGCGGACGTAGACGGTTTCGAGATGATAGAGGAGCGTGGGGCCCTTGTACCACGGCATGGCGTCGGATTTATCGACGACGTTGTCGCCGTTGAGAGCGCTGATGGGGATGAAGGTCATCTCGACGAGGTTTTCGAGACGGCTGGCGAAGTCGCTGAAGTCGGCCTTGATGCGTTCGTAGGTTTCCTCGCTGTAGTCGACGAGGTCCATTTTATTGACGGCGAGGATGACGTGCTGGATACGGAGGAGGTTGGCGAGGAAGGCGTGGCGGCAGGTTTGTTCGATGACCCCTTTGCGTGCGTCGATGAGGATGATGGCGAGGTTGGCGGTGCTGGCGCCGGTGACCATGTTCCGGGTGTACTGGATGTGGCCGGGGGTGTCAGCGATGATGAATTTGCGGCGCGGGGTGGCGAAGTAGCGGTAGGCGACGTCGATGGTGATGCCTTGTTCGCGTTCGGCGCGGAGGCCATCGGTGAGGAGGGCGAGGTCGACGCGGGCGTCGCCGCGTTTCTGGGAGAAGCGTTCGACGGCGGCGAGCTGGTCTTCGAAGATGGATTTGGAGTCGTAGAGGAGACGGCCGATGAGGGTGGATTTGCCGTCGTCGACGGAGCCGGCGGTGGTGAAGCGGAGAAGGTCCATGGCGTTGGGGGGGGGAGTGCTAGAGAGGTGTGGTGGCTAGGACGCTGCGGGTCAGAAGTAGCCTTCTTTTTTGCGGTCTTCCATGGCGCTTTCGCTGCGCTGGTCGTCGGCGCGGGTGCCGCGTTCGGTCTGGCGAGCGGCGGCGACTTCGGCGACGATGTCGTCGAGCGAGGAGGCTGAGGATTCGACGGCTCCGGTGCAGGTGACATCGCCGACGGTGCGGAAGCGGATGGTGCGGGATTCGACGGGTTCGTCGGGTTGCGGGTTGGCGAATCCGGTTTCTGCGTCGAGCCATGAACCGTCGCGGCGGAAGACGCGGCGCTGGTGGGAGAAGTAGAGTGAAGGGAGAGGGATGTTTTCCTGCTGGATGAACTGCCAGATGTCCATTTCGGTCCAGTTAGAGAGAGGGAAGACGCGGAAGTGTTCACCTTCGTGTTTGCGGCCGTTGAAGAGGTTCCAGAGTTCGGGCCGCTGGTTTTTCGGGTCCCACTGGCCGAAGTCGTTGCGGTGGCTGAAGAAGCGTTCTTTGGCGCGTGCTTTTTCTTCGTCGCGGCGGCCGCCGCCGAGGCAGGCGTCGAATTTGTGGTCTGCGATGGCGTCGAGGAGAGTGACTGTCTGGAGTTTATTGCGGCTGGCGCGGGGGCCTTTTTCCTCGGCGACGCGGCCCTGGTTGATGCTGTCCTGGACGAGGGCGACGACGAGACGGGCGCCGATGAGACTGACGAATTCGTCGCGGTAGGTGATGGCTTCTGGGAAGTTGTGGCCGGTGTCGACGTGGAGGAGGGCGAAGGGCATGCGTGCCGGGTGGAAGGCTTTGCGGGCGAGCCATGCCATGACGATGGAGTCTTTGCCGCCGGAGAAGAGGAGGGCTGGGTTGCGGAACTGGGCGGCGGTTTCGCGGAGGACGTAGATGGCTTCCGATTCCAACTGCTGGAGGTGACTGATCTGGTAGCGGTGGAAGGTGGACATGGCGGAAAGTGGTGGAGACGTTGAAGGACGCCTACGGAGGGAGAGGCGAGGCGCAAGCGAATTCTCCCGATTCCTGATCGGATTGGTCGGGTTTAGGTTATTTAAGGCGCGAACGAGATGGCGAGGCGGAAGGAGCGGCGGCCTGGAGGGGAGGGTGGGATGTCGATGGAGGCGGAGAAGTCTGGGTTGAGGGGGACGGGGTCGGCTCCGGGGACGGGGAGCCATGGGGAGGCGGCGGGGTTGGTGGATTCCTGGAGAGAGTAGAGGTGGCCGGGGGCTCCCGAGAACGTGATGCGGACGGCGTTGCCGGTCCATGTGGCGGCGAAGTTCTGGACGGCGGCGTCGAGGGAGACGTCGGGGCGGACGTCGAGCCAGACGAGTTTGTGGTCGCTGGCGTTGGCGGTGGTGACGAGGGAGGCCTGGGGGTGAGGGGAGAGGGGCCAGAAGATGGCGCTGTCGAGGATGGAGAGCCCGGAGCGAGAGGGGAGGACGTAATCGACGCGGAGGTCCTGGGCGAAGTCGGCGGTGTTGGTGGTGTTGTTAGAATAGCGAGAGGCGGAAGGGATGGGTGAGTTGAGGATGAGCGGGTGGGAGGTGAGTTGCTGGGCGGCTCCGGGGAAGCTGTCGCCTTTGGCGGGGTCGGCGTTGTAGTCGCCGGCGATGACGAAGCGAGCGCCACGGGCGAGGCCGCCGCGGGTTTGCTGATCGTCGGAGATCCATGAGGAGCGGGCGGGGTCGATGTAATCGGCCCAGAAGCGGATTTCGTCGGCGTTGCGAAGGCCGTTTCGGTTTTCTGCGCCGTCGAAGACGGGAGGAGTGGGGTGGGCGACGAGGAAGTGGACGAGGTGGCCGCCGCCGAGGTCGATGGGGACATCCCAGTGGCTTTTGGAGGAGAGGCGGAAGACGGCGAGTTCGGCGGGGGAGTACCAGTCGGCGGGGGCTGGGGAGGAAGAGTTGTCAGGGAGGCGGGCACCGGGCATGGCGTTCCAGAGGAGACGGCGGAACCGGCGGATGGAGGCGGTGGCGATGGGGAAGCGGGAGTAGACGGCCATGCCGTATTTGCCGCGGAATTCGCCGAAGCCGAAGGCGTCGTTGCCGTAGGCTTCCGAGCCCGGGGTGGTGACGGCGGTGCCGGAGTTGTCGAAGTCGAGGAAGTTAGGGGAAGAGGGAGCGGGCGGTGAGGAGTCGGGCGAGCCGTCTTCGTTGGTGTCGTAGGGGGAGAAGCCGGTGTTAGGCGTGGCGGAGTAGCGGTAGGTGAAGGAGAGTGCGGGTTGGCCGTTCTGGGAGACGGCGAGGAAGTTGTCGTGGAAGAGATCGAGGACGGTGCGGCCGTGGAAGTCGCGCTGCGGGTCCCAGTCGAATTCGTTGACGAGGAGGATGTCCGGGGCGTTGCGCTGGATGATTTCGGCGATGCGCTTGGCCTGAGCGACCCCGGTGGTGGCTGCGCCGGGGGAGACGAGGTCGGTGAAGAGCTGGCCGAGCGCGGTGCGGTTGAGCGAGGCGTTGAAGGTGGCGAAGCGGACGCGTGCGGGAGGTGCGGCGGCGGTGGCGGCTGGAGGTCCGGTGAGCAGAGCGGCGGCGAGAGCGAACCGGAGAACGTGCATGAATCGATCCATCTGAGTGGGCGTGTTGCGGGTCAAGTCACTGTTCCGTTTCCTTCCAAGGGATGAATCGCGAGCAAGTTGGTAAAAGCAGTTGCATTCCCCATGCCAGCGACTAGGACAGAGACGCGGGATAGAGCAGCCCGGTAGCTCGTCAGGCTCATAACCTGAAGGTCATAGGTTCAAATCCTATTCCCGCAACCATTTCATACCCCTGTAAGTCACTGACTTGCAGGGGTTTTTCGGTGTCAGTCGCCGGTGATGCGGCGATGGGTGAAGGGGTAGCTGGTGACGATGGCGGTGATGAGGGACTGCATGCGGAAGTCGTCTTTGGCGATGGAGTCCATGAGTTGGTCGACGATGATTTCGTCGTAGCCGTCGAGCTGGCGGCAGAGGGCGTAGGCGAGGAGTTTTTCGGTGAGGTTGCGGACGATGTCGCTGGTTCTGGTGGCGATGATGGATTTGAGGTCCCGCGGGGAGGAGAAGTGGTGGTTGCCGGGGAGGTCGCCGGCGGCGTCGATGGGGCCGCCGGAGTCGTCCTGAGAGCGCCAGCGTCCGATGGCGTCGAAGTTTTCGAGGCCGAAGCCGATGGGGTCGAGGATGTTGTGGCAGTTGGCGCAGACGGCGTTGGTGCGGTGGAGTTCGGTGCGCTGGCGGAGGGTGAGGGAGGCGACTTTGGCGGGGTCCTGCTTATCGAGGGCTGGGACGTTAGGCGGGGCGGGCGGGACGTGTTCGCCGAGGACCTGTTCGAGAACGAAGACCCCGCGGCGGACGGGACTGGTGCGGTTAGGGAACGAGGTGGCGGCGAGGATGGCGGGCATGCCGAGGATGCCGCCGCGGTTGGGGTCGGTGAGGGAGACGCGGCGCATTTCCGGGCCGGTGACGGAGGCTTCCATGCCGTAGAGGGCGGCGAGGGGTGCGTTGAGGAACGTGAAGTTGCTGTCGATGAAGCGGATGACGCTGAGGTTTTCGCGGACGATGCTGTCGAAGAAGAGCCGTGCTTCATCGATCATGGCGTCGCGCAGGTCGGCGGACATCTGGGGGAACCTGGCGGGGTCGAAGGTTTTGGATTTGAGATCGCCGAGGCCGAGCCACTGAGTGCCGAAGCCGTCGAAGAGGGCGCGGGAGCGGGGGTCGGCGAGGAGACGGCGGGTTTGTGTGGTTAGGGTGTCGGGCTGGTGGAGCTGGCCGCTGTCGGCGAGGGCGGAGAGTTCGGCGTCGGGCATGGTGGCCCAGAGCAGATAGGAAAGACGGGAGGCGAGCTGATGGTCGTCGAGGGGGATGATGGTTTGGCCTTGCGGGGAGGAACTGGCGGGGGTGATGAAGAGGAACTGCGGCGAGACGAGGATGGCTTTGAGCATGAGGCGGAGCGCATCCTGGTAGCTTAGGTTGTTAGTTCGGGCGAGATCGAAGACCTTGAGGAGTGTATCGAGTTCAGCGTCGGAAGGCGGGCGCCGGAAGGCTTTCCGGGCGAGCGAGCGGGCGGCCAGGGTGGCGGCGGGTTTGGGGTCGGTGCCATCGGCGGGTGGAGCAGTGAACCATGGCTGCAGCCACTCGGTGGATGGGGTGCCGCCGGGGGAAAGGGCCTTGTCGAGGACTTGTCCGGCGATGGCGAGGTATTGTTCGGATTGGAGAGGAGAGAGAGTATTGAGGTAGCCGGCGCCGGAGACTTCGTCAGGGAGCTCGCGGGCGATGGCGGGGTCGACGCCGAAGAGGTCGTGGAGGGTGTTGCCGTATTCGGCTTTAGTGAGGCGGCGGATGACGAAGAGGCCCGGGTCCTTGGCGCTGAGGAATTTGAGTTTGCCGATCCAGTCGAGGAATCGCTGCCGTTCGTCGTCGGTGGGTTGGCGATCGGCTTCCTTCGGGGGCATGTCGTGGGCTTTGACGTTGGCGAGCGCCTGCTTCCAGCGTTTGCGGGAGGCGGGGCTACCGGGGTCTTTGAGGGCGGACTGGTAATTGAGGCCGCCTTTGGATTTCCGGTCGCTGTGGCACTCGGTGCAGTAGGCGTTCACGAAGGGTGTGACGCCATCGAGGAAGGCCTTGCGGGCGTCGGCGTGGGCGGTGGGGGGATTGGGTGAGGCGGGCGCGGCGTGGGTAGAAGGCACCGATGCGACGGCGAGGAGGGCGGTGAGCGCGAGGCTGCGGCGGGTGATTCCGGGAGTGGTCATGTGGTGCGAGTCGTCAGCCGGGCGGCATTACGTCGAGTGCTGCAGATAGATTCATGGGAAAGTCCGGTATTCAACGAGGCTCTCCATTGGGGCCAAAGGCTTGATCGACGATCGAACGCTCAGCGGATGCGAGGTTCAGCAGGATTGAGCGGTCCTTTCCTCCCGTTCTGAGGAATGCGATCGACGTGTTGAGCAGGCGGATGGAAAGGCGAAGGTCAGGAACGCCTTCCGAGGCTTGCTCCCATGCTGATCTCCAGCCTTCGAGATTGTCCGAGGATGGAAAGGGCTCGCCGGAGCGGTAGATGCTGCCGATGTGTTGAACGACCGCCGCACCCAAGGCAGGCAGCGCCTGATGCTTCTGATAGAGACGGAGGAGTTCGGCCACTTTGCTGCGACGGCCCTCTGGGTTCAGACCAGCGGAGAAGATCACGCCGATCAAACCGGCAGGATTTCCGCGATATGCGGGCTGAGCTTTCGCGCCGCGATCGAAACTAGCCTCAAGGTATTGGAAGCCTTCGCTCCATCTGCCGTCGCTGAAGTGGTTTTCGGCAATGAAGAGGTGCGCATAGACTATGGTTTCTACAGGAGTCTGTCGTAGGCGAATAAGTGTTTCAAAGTCCGATCTTGATTCTATTTTCCGTCCATTACTTAGATGGGCGAGGCCGCGATTGAGGAGCGCTTTGGCGACGTGCTTGGCCGGTGCGCCAGGCAGGTCGATCACGGCCGTGTAGTCGGCGATTTCTTTGGCTCGGTCCTCCAATTCTGAATGAATTATCGCGCGAACGAGCAGGAGGCCAACCTTGGTCGCGGGCGAGGCTTCTTCAGCGATGGCTTCATTGAGAGAAAGGACCGCATCGGCTGGCATTTTCTCGCTCATGCTTTGCAAGGCCAGAAGCAATTCTTCTGGAGCATTCTTCAAGCCATTAACCATCCCCTCGCGAACCACTGAGCGAGTCTCCTCCGGAAGTGACAATTGGAGATGGTCCAGAAGGATCTGCTTTCTTAGGTTGCCATCGGTGCGGTTCTTTTGGATGGCAGATTGCAGATAGGAGAAGGATGTGGAGGCGGGTTTGAGTGTGTCGAGACGGAGTTTGAGGTCCTGATCGTCATACCAGACGCGGAGGAAATCCACGAGCAGGCGGAGTGGTTGCAGACGCTGATTGTCCTTCACTTCGACGCAGATGCGCATTAAAGGTTCGCTGATCTCGTAGAGGGACTCGCGACCGCGTTGATTGGCCTCGACGTAGCCCTTTTCCCGGAGGTCCTGAAGCTGGCTGGAGATGGTCTGTGGAGTAGCGAAGAGTCGCCTGGCGATTTCTTTCACTGGCACGGTGCCTTCGCAGGTGCAGAGATGCTCGACAATCTTTCGCTGCAGCGGCGGCAACCAGCGAATGCGTTCCTGGTAATGGGGTGTGAGTTCGTCGACCATTTTCATGAACGGCTCCAAGAGAGCATCCACGCTGTCGCGAGTGATGAACTGCGAGAGGACGATGTAGATCCGGTGATTGCCCCCTGAGAGATGATGGATGGCCCGCACTCTGGAACGGCCCTGGCTGGTGGCGAGGAAATCTACGACAGAGTCCTTGTTCTGAAGACGGGCGATGTTCTGGAGGAGTTCGGTGGCCTGCGTGACGGTGAGTGGCTTAAGATGTTCTGTCTGGAAGAAACCGAAGAAGGGACTGTTCCGATTGGAGAGGTCTTCGACGAGCCGTTGGGCGGTGGCGACGATGGAGAGGCGGGGGTTTTCCTGGATGAAGGATCGCAGCTGTTTTTGTCCGGAATCGCCGAGCCCCTCGAAGATGGCGTCGAGGTTTTCGGTCACGACCAGGAGTGTGCGAGAACCGAGAGCAGAGAGGAGATGCTTCGAGACGAATTCCAAGGCGGCGTCCTGTTTGAGGTCATACGCGGGACTGAGCATGTCTGCGTGGAATTCAGCTGGGTAGCGCTTCTCCAGAGCCGCGTGGATCTTCAAAAGAAGCTCGAGGAGGGTCGTGCAGGTTTCGTCTTCATTCAGCCATGCGATGCGCAGATGGTTTGTGAGAGACTCGTCTTCAGCGAGTCGGCTGACGATGAGCGTGACGAGGTGGGTTTTCCCACAGCCGCGCGGACCCACGAAGAGGAGGTGGTGCTTGTGGTTTGTCAGCGCGCTTTCCTGCACCCGCTCGACGGCGTCCCGCAGGAGGCTTTGCCTTTGGACGAGAATGAACTCGAGGTCCTTCGGGTCGGTGCGGCTGGGGGTGAAGACCCAGATGGTTTTGCCGCTGTGGGGACTCTCTGCGGGGTGTGACGGCTGCATGGTTACAGGCCGCGGTTGAGTTTCCACCAGCGGCGGATCAGAGGGAAGCGGAAGCGATAAGCTCCAGACTCTTCCCGTTTCAGGTAGTGATCACGCTCCATCAGGTTGAGAAGGCGAAGGAGCCGGTCGCGGTCGTCAAACTGGCTCGCGCCCTTGAGCATGGCCAACAGTTCGGCCACCGAGGCTTGATCGTTTTGAGCTGCCAGTTCATCCAGAATCAGGGAGACTTCCTTCTGGTGATGCTGGTAATAGGTGGCAATCCGCTCGCGATAGTGAAGCAACTCCCATGGGTCGTTGGCATCCATCAGATGCGAGGTTACCACCTTGGCGACATTTTCAGGACTGGCGTCCCATTCCATTATCTTCAGCCCTCTGACAATGTGGTGGATGTAGAAGGCGAAGCAATCCGCTTCCCGGGCAATGGCTTCTGCGGCGGCGGGTTTGTCAGGAGACGTCAGGGATTCCCCGTCAATCAACAATAGAGCCAGGCTGGCGGCGTCGTTTGGTGCCAAGGGAGGGACATCCACCGTTGCCATGTCATTGACTGGAGAGTTGGCGTAGTTTTTCTCCTTGAGGGAAGTGAGGACATGGTGAAGGCCGACGGAGCCCGTGATGACCATGCGAAGCCCGCTGTGCGTCTGACGCAGCCACCGCAGATGATCAAGCACCTGCATAGCGGTTTGTTCGCCTTCGCCGTCGCGGATGTTCATCAGCATGAACGGCAACTCATCCCACAGGAACAGCAGTTTGGTGCCCTCATCGTTCTCGTGCATCAGATCCTCGATCGCCTTGGTCAGAACCTCCTTCCAAGGAGTGGCCGCCTTTTCCGGCAGTTTGATGGTGCCGCCAAGTTCGATTCCCCCAAGGGATCCCAGAAACTCCTTGGATCGTCGGGCCAATCTGCTCTTTCCGCTCAGGAAGTGATGCACCTGCTTATAGACCGCCATCGAGAATTCGGCGGCTGAGTGGCAGCTTTCCAGGTCCTGATATACTGGAAGCCATCCCCGTTGAGGTTCGGCCGCCATTTTCTTCATGACCGTGGTTTTGCCGATACGGCGCTCGGCGGTGATCACCATGCTTTGTTGCTGGACGATTTCCCAGATGTTCTGGATGAGCCGGTCGCGTCCGAGGACTGAGTTGAGGTCGATTTGGCCTCCGGGGTTTGCTTTCATCGGTGAACATACGTCCAAAATGACGTGCGTCAAGTGGGACGTAGGATTATCGGTTCGGCTGGATCCGTGAAGGCAACTGGATCGATTCTGCGGCGGTGTAGTGACCGGCGCGGGGTATCGACGAACTCGTTGGAACGATTGACCATTCGTCCGATGCGCGGGCGACTCTTCTGGGCGCGGCGACGAGAAACTTGCAGCGAGTCGGAGTGCGCGCGTGTTTCTCGCTTGTGGCTGTGGCGGGCGGGCAGAGGGCGGGCAGCGGTTCAGGTGCCGAAGGGAGCTGAACTCGTCGGGATTCGAGGCTTGCGAATAAGGAAGCGGCGTTGGAGGTTATCGGAGAAGCGACGTATGCCGATCAACAATAGTTCTGCACCAGAGGAAAAGATCGCGCTGTTTCGCTCGCTCTTCCGAGGCCGGGAGGATGTTTATCCACGACGGTTCGAGAGCGTCAAGACAGGCAAGGCAGGCTACTCACCGGTTTGCGGCAACGAATGGGTGCGTGGAGTGTGCGAGAAGCCGCGCATCAAGTGTGGAGATTGTGCGCATCAACGCTGGCTGCCAGTGACGGATGAGGTGGTGCGCTGGCATTTGTCGGGCAGCGATGATCTGGGACGACCATGTGTGATCGGGGTGTATCCGATGCTGCTGGATGAGCGATGCCTGTTTCTGGCGGTTGATTTTGACGATGGCGATTGGGCGGCGGATTCACTGGCCTATCTGGCGACATGCGAGCGTGCGGGAATCCCTGCGGCACTGGAGAGATCCCGCTCTGGTAACGGGGGGCATGTCTGGATTTTCTTTTCTGAAGCGATCCCAGCGTCGTTAGCCCGGAAACTGGGCGCGCACATTCTGACGGAAACGATGGAGCGGAGGCCGGAGGCTGGATTGAAATCGTATGACCGGTTTTTCCCGAATCAGGACACCTTGCCGCGCGGTGGTTTTGGCAACCTGATTGCGCTGCCATTGCAGAAGGCT
The DNA here is from genome assembly GCA_003402705.1 of Verrucomicrobiota bacterium. Classification (GTDB taxonomy): domain Bacteria; phylum Verrucomicrobiota; class Verrucomicrobiia; order Verrucomicrobiales; family V1-33; genus V1-33. Next base: position 79,747 of record QQNF01000005.1, read on the forward strand.
GCCAGGGAGAGATGCAACAGCCTGTTTGTCGATAGCGAGTTGAAGCCGCATGCTGATCAGTGGGAGTTTCTGGCGAGTCTCGGACGAGTGTCGATGGAGCGTGTCGAGGCCATTGTTCGTGAGGCTGAGGGACGGGGGCGTGTCATGGGGGTGCGGATGGCGATCCCGGATGATGAGGAGGATGGCGAGCCGTGGACGCTAACGCCTTCCCGGAGCAAACGCAGCCTTCCCGCGGGAGAGATGCCAAAGGGACTGGAGATCGTCTTGTCCGATCAGGTATACTTGGCGAAGGCGGCGCTACCTGCGTCGTTGAGGAACGCGGTGGTTCGGCTGGCGGCGTTCCAGAATCCTGAGTTCTACAAAGCGCAGGCCATGCGACTGCCGACCTTTGACAAGCCGCGCATCATCGCGTGTGCGGAGGATCATGCTGAGCACATTGCGCTGCCTCGCGGTTGTCTGGATGATGCGTTGGAGTTGTTTCGTTCGCTTAAGATCAAGGCAACGATCCGCGATGAACGATTTGCTGGACGGGCGATTGGCGTCACCTTCAGGGGCACATTGAGAGCCGAGCAGGCGAAGGCTGCCGCGGCGATGCTAGCGCATGATTTCGGGGTGCTCTCGGCGACCACGGCTTTCGGCAAGACGGTGCTTGCGGCGTGGATGATTGCCGAGCGCGGGACGAACACGATCGTGCTGGTGCATCGGCAGCAATTGATGGAGCAGTGGGTGGAGCGATTGAGTCAGTTTCTCGGTTTGAGCGCGAAGGAGATCGGGCGGTGGGGCGGTGGTCGGAAGTCGCTGACGGGCAGGATCGACATTGCGCTGATGCAGAGTGTGGTCAGAGACGGGACCGTCAATGACATGATCGGTGACTATGGGCACCTTGTGGTGGACGAGTGCCATCATCTATCGGCGCATAGTTTCGAACTCGTGGCGCGACGGGCGAAGGCGAAGTTTGTGCTCGGGCTGTCCGCCACTATTGCGCGGAAGGACGGGCACCATCCAATCATCTTCATGCAATGCGGGCCCGTGCGGCACCGCGTGGACGCACGCCAGCAGGCTGAAGAGCGCCCGTTCACGCATGAGGTTCTTGTTCGGCCCACGGGCTTTTTCCCGGACGGTGGGGCCGAGGCAGACATGCGTCTGGAGTATCAGCGACTGAGTGCGGCGGTGATGAACTCGGAGTCGCGCAATCGGTTCATCGTCTCGGACATCATAGACGCCGTGAAGCAGGGACGCTCGCCTGTGGTGCTCACGGAGCGCACCGGGCATCTGGAAATGATCGCCTCGCAACTGCGTCAGCACATGGATCACGTGATTACCCTGCAGGGCGGCATGAGCCGCAAGGCGCTAAATGCTGCGCTTGATCACCTCAAGAGCATCCCTGCCACCGGAAGCCGCGTCCTGATTGCCACCGGACGATTCATTGGTGAAGGCTTTGACGACTCGCGGCTCGATACTCTGTTTCTGGCCATGCCGGTTTCATGGCGTGGCACGATTGCGCAATATGCGGGGAGGTTGCACCGCCTGCACGACGGCAAGAAGGTGGTGAGGGTGTATGACTATGCTGATCTCGACGTGCCGATGCTCGCACGCATGTTTGACAAACGGTGCGCAGGTTATGAAGCCATCGGTTACACCATCCTGTTGCCGGGAAGTGCATTGCCCGGCTGGCCCACCGAAGTGCCGCTTCCGATTGATCCGCAGTGGAAGCAGGACTACGCAGCGAGCGTAAAGCGACTCATCCGTGACGGCGTGGATCAGCCCCTCGCCCGACTTTTCGTTCACATTGCCAGACCATTGGCTGCTGATGCCACAGACGCCGGGCGTGCACGCAGCGCCAGTGAAGCATTCATCTTCCGCCGCTTCGAGTCACTGCCTGAACTCAAAGGCCGTTTCCGGCTCAATGAGATCCTGCCCATTCCCTTCAATGATCGCGGTCAGACCGAAGTCGATCTGCTCTGTGAGGACGCAAAACTCGTCATTGAAATCGACGGGGCCCAGCATCTTGGCGATGCTGGTGCCTATCGCAGGGATCGCCGCAAAGACGCCCTTCTTCAGGGAGCCGGCTATTTTGTGTTGCGCTTCCTCGCCGACGATCTCGGCAGGCATCTTGATGATGTTCTGGACACGGTGCTGAGAGTGATGGCGATGAGGATACGGGATACCAAGGCGTGATTGTGAGATTGGTCATTCCTCTCCGAACGCTGCCATACAGACTCTCCGTCGGGCGAACGAAGATAGGCATACCGGTGGTTCGTCTGATAGCCGGATTCGCCGGTCGGAAGGGCGGCGTTGTGGTGGAAGACGCCGGCCTGATCCTCGCCAGTGATTTTACTTCGTCTTCCGCCGGACGCGCTTCGGTTTCTCCGGGGCGAGGCAGCGATTCGTGCTGATGCAGAGTGCCGTGAGAGAAGGGACTGTCCCTTACAATAGCATGAGTGGATGGAAACTGGTGAGTAGGTTTGTGAGGCGGTCAGGCTTCGTCCTGGCCGGATTGTTCAATCTCCTTGATGATAGTGGTTGAGACTTGGCGGGGAACTGGACTTTCTGGGGGTGTGTCAGGATACATGCGCTGACGAAGGTGCTGGCGGAGTTCCTCGGGGCTGGCACTGGCGGGGAGGGAAGAGATGACCATGCGGCGAGCGGCTTCGTGCATGCGGACGCCCATGAGGAAGCGTTCTGCTCCCGATTTCGCCATAATCCGGGCGTGGACGAGAGCTGTGATTTCGGGTGAGGTGTCGGTCATGACTGGAATTCGAGCCAGAGGTGAGAGAGGCCCAGTTCCCCAGTCCAATGCTGGATGTAGGCGGTATCGCAGCCGGTGGAGAGGAGATTGCGGATGTCGCCGAATTGCTGATCGGAGCGGGAATCTCGCGCCCAGTCGAGCTTCGAGATAATGAGGTCCTCTTTGCTGACGATCGTGGTGGCGAAGTCTTCAATGTTGATGCGCTGACGGCGCTGGAACTCAATGAGGCGGTAGGGGGTGCATTTGCGGACGATGAAGTCCACTTTGATGATGCTGTCCTCATGGATGAGATTAAACATCAGGTGGCGCGAGATTGCGTCGCGGACAGACTCGCCGGAGACGTGATAATCCGGAGCGAAGCTGCGCTCGATGAGGGCGGCATCCGCAGGAACGAGGGCGACGACGATGTCGATGGCGCGAGTCATGCGCGGCAAGGCGTAGTAGTTCATCGCCATTGAGCCGGTGAGCATGAACTGGAGGCCCGCCACGTCGAGACGATGGGATACATCACGGACAACATCCAGTTCGTTCCACATGAGCGGCGGGGGGATCAGCTAGCAGATGCACGGGTCGGATCTGCGGTGGGGATGAACTCTGTGTTTTCCCAAGCCATCCAGCGCAGGAGGGCTTTTAGTATGGAAATGGCCTGTTGGTTCGGTTCCCTGCTCGCGCATCGGGCCACACCCTTGATGCACTGTCTGGTTTCGCCCAATTTCGGGGCGTGTTGGCGGGCCGCATTGGTGCCCTTCATTGATGAGCTTTCGGTTGGAATGTGTGGGTTTGCAAGGTGAGGGTTGACGGGGCGGGCGGTGGATGGATGGGCGGGGGCGGGGGATTCTTGAGGGGACGGGTGAACCGGATGGTGTGTGGGGAAGGGGAGAAATAGGACAAATAGGGCCGAGAGGGCTGATGGGGTTATTGGTGAGGTGGTGGCGGCTGCGGGGTGAAGGGTTAGGAGGCATCGAGGATGCGCTGACATTCGGAGAGGAGGAGGGATTGGGTGGAGGGGTCTGGGTTGGGGGTGGGGGAGCGGAGGGCGTCGCGGGCTGGTGGGGACCAGAGATCGAGCCATGGGCGGAGGGAGAGGTCGCTGGGGGAGGTGGGTGGGGCGGTGCGTTTTCTGGTGCAGAGGATTTCGCAGGCGAGGGAGAGGGCGTCGGTTAGGGGTGTGGCGGCGTCGGAGTGGAGGTCGGCGGCGATGAGGGCTTTGGCGACCTTGAGGCGGTGCTGGAGTTTTGGGGTGAGGTCGGCGATGTGCTGGATTTCCGATTCGGTGAGGGTGATGGGCGGTGGTGAGGCGGGAGTGAGGCCGTCGAGCGGGCGGCTGGCGCGTTCGGAGCGCTGGATGAGGCCGGCGGCCTGGAGGGCATCGAGAGCGGCTAGGGTGGCGCGATCGAGGACGAGGAGACGGGTGGGATCGTGGGAGGGATTGTCAGCGAAGAGCCGTTGGTGGAGGGCTTCGATGCGTGGGCGCCATGCATCGGCGTCGCGGTCGACGACGACGGTGACGGTGCTGCCGGGGGCGTCGGTGGCGAAGCGTTCGTGGCAGGAGACGAAGTGATTGCCGAGGAGTTGCTGGCATTCGTGGGCGATGGCCTGGGGGCGGTCGGGCGGGGCGGGCGGTTTGGCGTCGTGCGCGGTGGGGGAGGCTGGGGTGAGGATTAGCTGGAGGCGGTTGAGGAACGACTGGCCGCCGGATTTGAGACTGATGCGGTCGAGATTGCCGCGGAGATCGAGGACACCGTCGGATAGGCCCTGCTTCATGGCGAGGGTTTCGAGCATGCCGTGTTCGATGGATTTTTCGGTGACGAGATTGATGACGGTGACGGCGCGTTTCTGGTGTTTGCGCCATGCGCGGGCGATGCGTTGTTCGAGTCTGGCTGGGTTCCATGGCAGGTCGCAGTTGATGACGACGCTAGCGTTCTGGAGATTGAGGCCGGTGCCGCCGCTTTCGGTGCAGAGGAGGACGCGGGTGGCGGGGTCCTGTTTGAAGGCGATGAGTTCGGCGCGGCGGCGTTTCTGGGGGAGCTGGCCGGTGTGGAGGGCGTAGCCGATGTTCATTTCCTTGAGGAGGCCCTGGATGAGCAGGAGCATGCGGAGCCATTCGGAGAAGATGATGACCTTGACCTCGGGTTCGGAGAGACAGTCTTCGAGGATGCTGCGCAGTTCGAGGAGTTTCGGGCATTCGCGGGATTCGTGGTCGAGGATGAAGACCGTGTCGCAGATCATGCGCATCTTGGCGAGATTGAGCATGAGCCGATCGAATTCCTCTTTGCGGAGGGGTCGCTTTTTGGCCATGTTAGCGATCTGGGCGGCCTGGAGTTTTGGTTCCTCGTAGGCGGCGGCCTGTTGAGCGCTCATGGGGACGAAGCGGGTTTCGTCGGTGCGGCCGGGGAGTTCGTTTTCGACATCGGATTTCCGGCGGCGGAGCATGAGCGGGCGGACGCGTTCGTGGAGCTCGCGGAGATTGGTGCAGGCTTCGGGGCGGCCTTTGTCGTCGAGCTTGTAGAAGTCGCGATTGAAGCGGAAGAGCGGGCCGAAGACCTCGGGGTCGAGGAAATCGACGAGGGAGTAGAGTTCGTCGATGCGGTTTTCGAGAGGGGTGCCGGAGAGGATGAAGGCGTAGGGACTGCGGAGGAGCTTGATGGAGCGTGCGGTGTTAGAGGCCCAGTTCTTGATGCGCTGGGCTTCGTCGAGGACGACGATGTCGGGGGCGAGACGGTCGTTGATGTCGAGGACATCGGTGCGGACCTGCTCGTAGTTCATGAGGGTGAACATGGGAGCGTTCCGGGAGTAGTGCGGAGTGCGCTGGCGACGGCTGCCGTAGACGATCTGATAGTCGAGCGTGGTGAACTTGCGGATCTGATCTTCCCATTCTGATTTCAGGGATGCGGGGGAGATGACGAGGACACGGGAGGCCTTGCCGAGACGGTGGAGGAGTGCGCAGGCGGCGATGGCCTGGACGGTTTTGCCGAGGCCCATTTCGTCGGCGAGCATGGCGCGTCCGGTGAAGGCGAGGTGGAGCATGCCGTCGCGCTGATAGGGATAGAGCGGCATGAGGGTGACCTGGGGTGGTTCGGTGCCGCTAACAATGGACTGCTCGTAGTCGCGCCGGAGGGTGATGCGTTCGTCGGCGAGGCGGCGGCGTTCCAGCCATGGAGGAATGACGAGGGAGACGCGCATGGCGTGGCCATGGAGCGGGGCGAGAATGCGGAAGGCGTCTTCGGGGACGACGTCGGGCGACAGCGTGCCGTCTTTGGCGAACAGGGGCTTGGCTTTGGCGGGCAAGCGTCTGCGGTTTCCGCCCGCGATGAGCGTCGGGAGGGAGGGGTGGCGCATGATTTCCGCGCGGGGCGATCCCTGTTCCACGGCATCCTGCCAAATTTTGCCGTGGCGTTTCTGGAGTTGCCAGAGGACGGCTTCGACGTGTTTGCAGGTGCCGAGACCGTTGATGCGGAAGTCCATGCAGGAGCAGGCGAATTGACGCCCGGTGACATCATGGATCTGGACGGCGTAGGACTGGGCGCTGGCCGAGGAGACGCGGAAGTCGGAGAAGATGGGGAACTCTGGTGCGAGGTTGGTGACCTTCATGGGTTCCTCGCGGGCCCGGAGGCGACGGCGATTGATTTCGTCTTCGTCGGTGGTGCGCCAGTCGCCGTCGGCGGGGAGTTGGATTTCGTTGGCAGCGCGGGCTTTTTTGGCCTTCTTGCGGTTAGGCACAGGGGCGGGCTTCTTGCTGAGGAGATGGGCGAGTTTTGAGGGCGGCATGGGCGCAGGGAGAACAGGGTGGCGGCTGATCCTGGGCGATTTAAGGATGGGGCGGCCGGTCTGTCCAGACGCGAGCGGGGGAAATGCGGGCGTGGATGGGGGGCGCAGTTTGATCGGGTGCTTGTCAGCTCATTGATTTTTCCTGGCCGTTCGCTTCCCAGCTTTGACTTCGCCCAGATCGACTCGCTGCCGGGCGCGGAGGACGGCTTGGTGGAGCTTGCGTTCTAGCTGCTTCCTGGGAAGTAGTTTCGTCCAGTAGGTCGCCACATGGATGCCGCTGCTGGCGAGTTCGAGCAACTCGACGTGCTCATCGTTCTTGCCTGCGCAGAGGATCATGCCCAGTGGCGCTTCCTCGCCGGGCTCGACGGCGTGGCGTTTCAGCCAGCCGAGATACAACTCCATCTGGCCTTTGTCCGCCGCCTCGAAGTCGCCGAGTTTGAGTTCGATCGCGACGAGCCGCTTGAGCTTCCGATGGTAGAACAGCAGATCGAGGTAGTAGTCCCTGGAATCAATCTGCATCCGCTTCTGGCGCTCCAGGAAGGCAAAGCCGAGGCCGAGTTCGAGGATGAAGCTCTCCACCTCGCGCAAGATCGCCGCCTCCACGTCCTTCTCGGCATAGGTGTCCTTCAGCCCGAGGAAGTCGAGGATGTAGGGATCGCGAAAGACGAGGTCTGGCGTCAGTTTGTCCTCGCTGCGCAGGGCGGCGAGTTCCTGTTTGATGAGCTTGTCCGGCTTCTTTGAGATCGCGGTGCGCTCGTAGAGCATGGAGCCGATCTTGTCGCGCAGGGTGCGGGAGCTCCAGTTCTCCAGGCGGCACATCTCGGCGTAGAAGTCGCGTTTCAGCGCATCATCCAGGGGAACGCGATGGCGGTAAAATGGCTCCAGCTCAATTGTGCAGACAGTGTCTGCACAATCTCACGGTCGGGGAAGGCTGCGGCGAAGGCGACCATGTTGAAGAGATTCCGCCTGCTGAATCCACGTCCAAACTCCCTCTCCAATTGTGCAGACAGAGTCTGCACAATTTCCTCTCCATACTCAGCCCGCGATTCTTTGAGGACATCGACGCGAATGCGATGACCAATCCCCCAGTAGAGAAGCGTCAGAGTGGCATTCATCATCCGGGACAAGCCCTGTTGGGCCGTGAGGATGAGTTCGCGGACATCCGCAAGCAGCGGCGCGGCAGGGGCGGCGGGCTTGGGGGCGAGCGTGCGAGGCTTGGGCTTGGCGGACATGGCGAGGGCAGAGTATAGCGAGATCAGGCGGCTTCGGGGAAGGCGAATTATGGGTCACAGCCAAGGTCGGGGTTCAAGTGCAGGAAGGATGAACATTCACCGCGACCGAGGAGCGGCCGGGACGCCCAGGAAAGGGCTGGAGGGTGCATTCGGGGCTCGGTTCAGGTTCCTTCGCTTCGCTGATTCACCCACGGGAGCGAGGAAGGTGATTGGTCAGGCAGTTGCTGCCTGCCCCTGTTTCCGACTAGCCTAGCCTTGCTTCTCCAGGCGCTTCAGTTTTTCGCCAACGCGGACGATGGCTTCGATCGCCGGTTTGAGTTCACAGCCGATCTCGGTGAGCGAGTATTCGACCGTTGGAGGTGAGGTGGGCTGTTCGTGACGATTGACCACACCGATCTCGACGAGGTGACGCAGGCGCTGCGTGAGCATTTTGGCCGATATACCCACGAGATCGTTTTTCAGCTCGGTGAAGCGGCGAGGGCCGCCGCTGAGATACCAGATGATGTTCGGAGTCCAGGCACCTCCGAGGAAGCTCATGCAGAGTTTCAGCGGACAAGACAGTGGTGGTGGGCTGACTTTGCTTTTGCGGCGGGGGACCATGGTCAGAGATGTGGTGGTTACTGATTGGATACCGGATTCAGCGCCATCGGCAACGCTGACGGTTTACAAAAGTAACCGGGAGAACACACTCCTGGCTTTATCCCATGAATATCCTCGAAGCCATCGAAACCCGTCGTTCCATCAAGCAGTTTGATCCTGCCCACGTCATGCCAAAGGCTGAGGTGGACAAGCTTCTGGAGCTTGCCCGGCTCGCGCCGTCGTCCTTTAACATGCAGAACTACCGTTTTGTGCTCGTGCGCGATCCGGAGCTGCGCAAACAGATCCGCGCTGTGGCCTGGGATCAGGCACAGGTGACGGACGCGTCCTTACTGGTCGTGATGTGCGCGGATTTGAGGGCGCATGAGCATCAGCCGGAGCGTTACTGGAGTCATGCGCCGCAGCCGGTGCAGGACATTCTGGTGCCTGCCTTGAAAGGCTTCTATGCGGGAAAGGATCAGCTCATCCGCGATGAGGCGATGCGTTCCACTGCGCTGGGCGGTATCACGCTGATGCTAGCGGCGAGGGGGCTTGGTTACGAGACCTGCCCGATGGTGGGATTCGACCCTGAGGCGGTCTCGGAAATCATCCGTCTGCCCGACGACCATGCGATCAGCTTCATGATCGCGATTGGCAAAAGCTTGCAGGAGCCATGGCCGCGAGGGGATCGCCTCGACGTGAGCGAAACGGTGATCGAGAACCAGTTCCCCGTCTGAGTATGAATGCGTTCACCTCCCGCCTGGGCATCGAGCATCCCATCATTCAGGGACCGTTCGGCGGCGGGTTGTCGTCTGTGACGCTTGCGGCGGCGGTGTCGAATGCGGGCGGTCTCGGCTCCTTCGGAGCGCATCATCTGTCTCCGACCCAGATGCGGGAGGTGATTCGCGATCTGCAATCGGCCACCGCCAAGCCCTTCAACATCAACCTGTGGGTCTCGCGATATGACCCGGGGGCGGAGGAAACGACAGCCGCGCATCGTGAGGACGGTTTGCGGCAGTTTGGTGCCATATATGAACGTCTCGGTATTGAGGCACCGCTCATGGAGCCACCGGACGATTTCAGCTTTGAGGAGCAGGTGGAGGTGATTCTCGAAACACGGCCGGCCGTGTTCAGTTTTGTGTTCGGGATTCCGGATGTCGGAATTCTGCGGGAATGCACTCGATGCGGTATTCTGACTGTTGGAACCGCCACGACGCAGGAAGAAGCCGCTGCGCTGGATGAGGCTGGCGTGGACATGATCGTTGCGACTGGTTCGGAGGCCGGTGGACATCGCCCGAGCTTTCTGAGGTCTGCCGAGCAATCGCTCACGGGCACGCTGGCGCTCGTGCCGCAGGTGCGAAATGTCACCCGCAAGCCGGTGATTGCCGCGGGGGGCATCGCAGAAGTCCGCGGCATTCGGGCGGCCTTCCAGCTCGGCGCGGATGCGGTTCAGATCGGGACCGCTTTTATCGCCTGCGAGGAATCGAACTGCCCGCCACCGCACCGCGAGGTCTTGTTCACTCCTTCAGCGGCTCGCACGCAGTTGAGCCGTCGATTCACCGGGAGGCTCGCTCGTTTCATGAGCACTGCTTTGCTGGATGAACTGGAGAATAGCCCTGTGCCCGCCTTGCCTTTTCCGCTGCAAGCCTCCTTCAACCATACTGTGAAGACAGAAGGTGTTCGGCTTGGCGACTCGTCCTTACTGCCACTCTACGCCGGACAAGCCGCACTGCTCATCCGGCACCGAAAGGCGTCGGAGTTGATGGGTGAGTTGATCACAAGCCTACGTTGATTCAGGACGCACCTTATGCTGAGAGGTGGAGCAGCCGGGAAGGACAGGGCGATGTTTTGTCAGAGAGTTGCAGCCTGACGCCGTTTCACTCAATCTGATTGACTGGCAGGAGAATGAAGGCAGAAGTATGGCTCTGAACGGGAATATTCTTCTGCCTTCATTCTTCTGCCCATTTGCTGATGTTTCAGGACAACGGGTGAGAGCGCGGGGGGGATGAAGAGCCGGCGCGAGAGCAAGGAGGGGGCTTTCGGGGCTCGATTCAGTCTCTGTCACTTCGCGGGTGCAGGCATTAGAGATTAAAGGGATTAGCGTAGTAGCGACATCGCACCTCACTTGCTGATGTGCATGTTCAAAGGTTCTGTCTTAACATGGCAGAATACTCCGATCTGCCGCTCTTGATCTTGCGCTGCCAGCGGCGTGCTTCTGCGAGGGGTTGTTGCACTTCGGGTTGTGGATTTGCGAACTTAGCCAAGTCGCGAAGCGCGCGAAACAGGGAAAGCTTGTTTCGACGGACTTCGGTTAATCCTGGATCGTCCAGACGGTACACTTCGATGCTCTTCTGTCCCATTGGGGATCCGTTTTTCGCTCTGACCTCTTCATTGATGAACTCGATGTGGGCCTCTGGTTTGGTCACGGTCGGATTCAGCAATAGTGGCGTTTCATTTATCAACTTTGCTTTGTGATCTCTGGCTCGCTTGGAAGGATCTGAAAGTGGAAACAATCTGCGCTTGGCGCGTGAATTGCACCATTCACATTCTAGCAACAAATTGGACCAATCGTAAGCGAGCCAGTAATAGCCAGGCTTCAGAATAGGTTCGTTTAAATTCTGTTGAACTTCTCCCTTTGGTCGAAAATGTTCGACATGGCCCGCTGTGGTTTGAGGAAGCAAACTCTCGCAAAACGCGCACTTTCCAAAATGTAACTTGCGCAATTCCTTCCGAACATCAACAGCTCCATATATTTTACCATCGAAAGTGAAATTCTTAGCGCCATTCGAGGCTAGTCGCTTGAGCTTGGTTGTTGCTAACTTGCCTTTACCGCTAAGGGTCGGAGGAGTTGAAGCCTTTGATCTGTCCAGCCAAATCATTTGTCTTCAGCTTTGAGCTTCTGCGCCGCCCGGCGAATAATATCAAGAGCACGAATGTCGTCTGGGTCTTCGGCGGTTGGAATTCCATGTGCCCAAGCATTCAGTTCTTTCAGTCGGGCTTTTTCTCGGTTGGAAAGGGACTTTTTGCTGATCAACTTTCGACGTTCTTCAAGCATCGAATGGCTGGCGGAGTCTCGTGAAGGTTGTTCCTCAAATAGGCCGCTCGCAATGATCTGATCCAGCCTCCATCCTTGAACATTGTTGGGGTTGCGTTCGATCGTCACCCCATGTTTCTCCCGCCGCAAAACTGCGATGTTGGCCTCAGGCAAGGCCAAAACCATAAGCGGACTATGGGCTGTCACGATGAACTGCGTTGCGGGGAATGAATCCGAAAAGTCGTCTATCAACTGCCGTTGCCACTTAGGGTGGAGGTGAGTGTCAATTTGGTCAACCAAGACAACCGCCGGCTCTGCAAATGGATTCTCGCTGTCTGGATAGCGATCGAGCATGCGAGCAGCAAAGTCGGTCACCCAAGCCATCGTGGCGCGGTATCCTGTGCTCAGGGCCTTCACAGGAACCCAGCCATCTTGGGTCTCGGCTTCAGGTGTTGGCACATTTGCGCCACTTGCCGTTATTCGTATATTCTTGACGTCAGGTAGAAACCTTGTTAGAAGTCCACGGATGTGGTCCAGTTTTCTTTTTGCTCGAGAATCTTTGCTTTTGGTGGCGGCGTAGTCCGCACGGAGTAGCCATTCTTCTACGTTGATGAGTGGTTCATTGTCATCGAAAAGATTCGCACATGAGTCTGGATTTAGTTCAGCACCAATACTAGTTCTGCTTTGTTACTCATACTTCGATGAGTTTTCCGCCTGTTTTCGTCGCCTTTTCTTCGCTAACTGCTTGTTTCTGGCGCTCTGTTCCCGCTTTTCGTGGCGTCGGGAGATCCTCGCGATGAGTTCAGCCTCACTAGGCCGACGGATCAGCGCCCACTCCATCAGTTCCATGATGTCGGCAGCAGTGAGCTCCGGTAGCGGTGCGGTGGTGCTCATTCGCTCCTGCATCTGGAAGAGTATGGCGAGTGCCACCAGCGCCATATGATGATGCCATGCCACCCAGCCTCTCGCCTGATACTGCGCCATGCCGCAGTGGCTTTTCGCATCCTGAAAACAGCGTTCCACCCAGAACCTGGCGGCCTGCCAGCCAGCCAGTCTCCGCAGGGAAGTCGTTCTCCCCGCATTGCAGAGGGAATGCTTGAGCGTGCCGTCCGGCATGCGCCGGATCACAAGCCACATCTCTGACGGAGTCTCCTCCCCTTCAGTCCATTCCCAGACACGTTCAGCGCATACATCAGCTTCGACATCCCCGTCATCTCCGGGCCGCAGAACGATGGTCGTCATCGGCCGCTTCGGGTTGCGCAGGACGTCCGCAGCCACCTGAGCCACCGTTTTCGTGGCTGGTCCCATCAGCTTGGGCCGCTCCGCGCAGGTTGGTTCCGTGGTGAACAAACGGGCGTTCGACGGCACGTCCACGCAATACGTCAGTCCCTGCTCTTCCATGAATCGGCGCAGCGTTGTGTCTCGTCCGTAGAATGCGTCCATGGCCACGCAGCCGAACTTCAGGCCATTGTCGATGGCTTCCGTGATGAGTTCCCTTGCATGGTCGAGTTTCGTCAGAAGTCCCTGCTCGATTCGCTCCTCCGGGACGCCCGCTCCGCGGCATCGGTCCGGATCATCAATCCATTCTTTGGGAAGATACAGCCGGGAGCCTGTCAGGCACACGCGGGAGCCGCAGCTGAGGGCGCTGTAGACTCCTGTCTGGCAGTTGTCCTCCTTGCCGAGCCGGCCGTTCCACTGCCGGGCGACGCCAACGGAAGCCCGCCCTTTCTTGGCATGCGAAGACTCATCGATCGAAAGTACGGAATCCAGGGTGCCGCCGAGCCGTTCGCCGGCCCGGTCCGCAATGCGGGAATAGAGCAGACTTTCGTCCCACGGGCTGGTCGAAATGAACTGCTGAGTAGCCTGGTAGGAATCATCCCAGATGTCAGGTTCCTTCCCGAGGCGTTCATCCATGCGCTCCATGTTCTTGCGCCGCGTCTCACTGAGCAGCCCGCCAACGTAGCGGCACGCGATGTCCGCACTGTTGGCAGATTTTGTTCTGAAACAGTCCGAAACCTCTTTGACAAAGCTGGACATGCGCATAGCGAGGGCTTCAGCGAGCCCACTGACATTTTTTTCTGACCGCTTTGCAGCGGCCCGGTTGGATTATTCTGAAGAAAGGATCCGACGGCGGCGTGCCGTCTCATCCCCGGCCATTACTTAGCAGTTCCGGGGTATTTTTCGAGAAATATTTGTAACAAAGCAGAACTAGTCGGACCAATTCTTCGAAACGCACCGTAAGCACATGGTTGTAGTGATGCGTATTCGTCTTCAATGGTTGTACAGTGGTGGAAGTCCCCATTTTGAAAACTGAGCAATACTTCGTTTGTCGGTTTGGCCCTTTTTGCCTTAGACAATGCTCCCAGGCTGCAACCGGAAACGAACTCAACCTTTATCATGGATTCCTTAGATCCAACGCGTCCGTAAAAAGGGTGTGGGTATGAGGGTTTGGCTAAATATCGGAGAAAACGAGGCGTATAAAAAATGGAATCTTTATCCGCTTTAAGAATGTGGGGCGGTGGCTTTAGGGGACTGTTCATGTCCGGTGAAGACTCCGCCAAGCACTGCAGAATTGTTGTCTTGCCAACGCCATTGTCACCAAGAAGCAGAGTCCATTGAGACAACTGTCCACCTGCATTAGTGAACTCAAGAGTCTGTGGGGGATCCCCAAATGTCTTGATATTGGTCAATTCAATTGAGCGAAAGTAGGTATGCGCCGAACTCACAGAGTGTATTAATTTAAGTTTGAGCAACCGTAAGCAGACGGAAATCACGCCTTCGCGTACACTTCAGCACCCGCTTCCACAAACTCCTTTGACTTCTCATCCATCCCTTGTTGGAGGGCTTCTTCTTCGGAGATGGCTTGTTCGGCGGCGTATTTGCGGACGTCTTCGGTGATCTTCATTGAGCAGAAGTGGGGGCCGCACATGGAGCAGAAGTGGGCGGATTTGGCGCCTTCCTGTGGGAGCGTTTCGTCATGGTATTCGCGGGCGGTGATGGGGTCGAGGGAGAGGTTGAATTGGTCTTCCCAGCGGAATTCGAAGCGTGCTTTGGAGAGTGCGTTGTCGCGGTATTGTGCGCCGGGGTGGCCTTTGGCGAGGTCTGCGGCGTGGGCGGCGAGTTTGTAGGTGATGACGCCTGCTTTGACGTCTTCCTTGTTGGGGAGGCCGAGGTGTTCTTTTGGGGTGACGTAGCAGAGCATGGCGCAGCCGTACCAGCCGATCATGGCGGCGCCGATGCCTGAGGTGATGTGGTCGTAGCCTGGGGCGATGTCTGTGGTTAGGGGCCCGAGGGTGTAGAAGGGGGCTTCGTGGCACCATTCGAGTTGTTTGGCCATGTTTTCCTCGATCATGTGCATGGGGACGTGGCCGGGGCCTTCGTTCATGACCTGGACGCCTTTGGCCCATGCGCGTTTGGTTAGTTCGCCCTGGACCTCGAGTTCACCGAACTGGGCTTTGTCGTTGGCGTCGGCGATGGAGCCTGGGCGGAGACCGTCGCCGATGGAGAAGGAGACATCGTAGGCGGCCATGATGTCGCAGATGTCGTCCCAGTGGGTGTAGAGGAAGTTTTCCTTGTGGTGTGCGAGGCACCATTTGGCCATGATGGAGCCGCCGCGGGAGACGATGCCGGTCATGCGGGAGGCGGTCATGGGGACGAAGCGGAGGAGGACGCCGGCGTGGATGGTGAAGTAGTCGACGCCTTGTTCGGCTTGTTCGATGAGGGTGTCGCGGAAGAGTTCCCATGTGAGGTCCTCGGCCTTGCCGTTCACTTTTTCGAGGGCCTGGTAGATGGGGACGGTGCCGATGGGGACGGGGGAGTTGCGGAGGATCCATTCGCGGGTGGCGTGGATGTTTTTTCCGGTGGAGAGGTCCATGACGGTGTCGGCACCCCATTTGGTGGCCCAGCGCATTTTTTCGACTTCTTCTTCGATGCTGGAGGCGACGGCGCTGTTGCCGATGTTGGCGTTGATTTTGACGAGGAAGTTTCTGCCGATGATCATCGGCTCGAGTTCCGGGTGATTGATGTTAGCGGGGATGATGGCGCGGCCGGCGGCGACTTCGGAGCGGACGAATTCCGGGGTGATTTCTGCGGGGATGCGCTGGGGGAACCTTCTGAAGACACTGGGCGTGTATTCAGAAGGGATTTGAGATTGAGGATTTGAGATTTGAGAGGAGCCGACGTGCTGTTTGTCGAGATCGTTGCGGACGATGTCGTTAGTGAAGTCGGCGATCTTTGAGCGATACATGTTTTCGCGGATCGCGATGAATTCCATTTCCGGGGTGATGATGCCGGCGCGGGCGTAGGCGAGCTGGGTGACGACCTTGCCTGGGAGGGCCTTGAGGGGCTGGCGCTGGGCGTTGATGGGGGCCTTGAGTGGGCTGAGGAGGCCTTCGCGTTTAGCGGCGGCGTATTCGGCGTGATTGGCGGTGAGGTAGCCATTGTCGCGGGGTTCGACGGCGCGGCCTTGGTAGGCTTCGACGTCGTTGCGGGCGAGGATCCATGATTGGCGGAGGGCGGGGAGACCGGTTTCGACGGAGCCCTTGTAGTCGGGGTCGCCCCATGGGCCTGAGCAGTCGTAGACGCGGACGGGGGCGTTTTCCTCGATGCGGCCGTTGAAGGCTTTGGTGGGGCTGAGGGTAATTTCGCGCATGGGGACGCGGACGTCCTTGTGGATGGTGCCTTCGACGTAGATGCGGGAGGAGGCTGGGAGTTGTTCGGAGGAGTGGGCTTCGAAGGAGGAGTCGGAGGCGATCATGGGAAAGCGTGTGGGTGATGGTGAGAGGACTGTGGGCACGGGGGCCCGGGACATCACGGAGAGCGCCATGGGCCTGCCCGACTCCCTTCGCCGGTACTAGCCGGATCAGGTTCAAAGGGTTCTCCTGTGAGGTTCAGGAAATCTCAGCCGGACTGGACCGGCACCCCCGCGATGATGGGTGGAGAGTAGGGACGGGGGGAGCGGAAGTCAATGAGTGGTGCGGCTGGCGCGAGGGGCTGGGAAAACTCATGAAATGTTCATTTTCAGCGTGCGCAGGGAATGCGTGGGGGAGTCCACCTGAAGATTGAGACGGATCATGATCATGGTTGGGGTGCTGGGAGTGGTTACGCTGGTGGTCGTGAGTGCGGTGTGGGGGTTCCGTGGGTATGAAGGGAAGCTGGAAGCGGAACGTGAGCAGTTGGGGCAGGAGATTGCGGGACTGGGCGTGGCGCGTGATGCGGCGGACTGGAAATGCTGCGAGTCCCGAAGAATAGGGCTTTGGCGAGGGCAAAAGGAAAGGCGCTCCCTTGCGAGAGCGCCCTTCGGAATGGAGCCGGATATCGGATTTGAACCGATGACCTGATGATTACAAATCAACTGCTCTACCACTGAGCTAATCCGGCGCGGGGCGGGGTCATACGCAGGGGAATGGGAGGGCTCAAGGCGAAAAGCGGAATTGTTGGGAGGGGGAGAGGAGGGATTTGAACTGGACGGCGGGGGGAAGGGCCATTAGGTGGAAGGAGACCTGAGAGAGAGCCATGCTGGAGATTGTCCAACCTTGTCCCCGTTGCCAGACCCCGCTGCTGATTGATGAAGAGAATGCGGGGACGGAGGTGCTGTGTCCGGGGTGCGGGGTGCATCTGGTGTTGCCGCGGGAGTTGAGTGGGGCGGAGGGTCCGGTGGTTTTTGAGGAAGTGCGCGGGGTGCGTGTGGAGGAGGAGTTGGGTGGCGAGGCGGCGGGTCGGAAGGTGTTTCGGTTGAACCGGAGTGGACCGGTGACGCTAGGTGAGGGAGTGGAGTCGGTGGCGGTGGATCCGTTGCGGGTGAAGGGGACGGCGTTGCCGACGCGGCGCGGGGTGGAGAGTGGGGAGGCGATGCGGTTGCTGGCGGCGATGGCGGTGGCACCGGGGCAGGGAGAGGGGGAGGAGGGGGAGCGTCGGGCGAAGACGGTTTTGCCGGAGCGGCGACAGGTGGAGGATCTGGCGGGAGGGGAGCAGGTGGCGGCGGGGAGGCCGAAGCGGGAGGGCGGGCATTTGCCGCCGCCGCGTCATGCGATTGGGGAGCTGGCGGCTGAGGCTGCGGAGCGTGCGGGGGTGTCTGCTGGGCCGGTGGAGCCGATTCCGGCGCGTGGGGATGCGGAGTTCAGTGTGACGCTGCCGACGGTGCGGCGGGAGGGGGGGAGGCCTGCGACGGGTGGGGGGACGTTGTTTGCGGGGTCGGACCGTGCGGTGGAGGGACGGTCGCGCGGGCCTCGGGTAGCGCCGGAGAGGAGGCCGGCATTTTCACCGAGGCATGAGGCGGATATGTCGCCGGAGCATGTCGGGGAGTGGGGTGGGAGTGGTGATGTGGAGGAGCGGCCGGCGTCGTTGCGGCGAGCGGCGTCGATTGCGGTGGCGGTGCTGTTGCTGGCGGGGGCGGGTGTGGGGTTGATGATTGCGAAGGGGACGTTCGGGTCGGCGGTGGTGAAGACGGCGGCGGGCGGGGTGGAGGAGGAGCCGTCGCGGGAGTATGTGGATGCGGCGAGTGCGGCGCTGACGCGGTTTTTCAATGCGGACACGATTGAGGTGATGGCGAAGGAGGTGAGGCATCCGGAGGTGACGGTGGAGCGGATGCGGCGGTATTATGCGAGCCAGCTGCTGACGCCGCGGAAGATTGCGGTGTCGACGGACTGGCAGGAGGTGAGCAATTTCGAGGGATCGGGGATGGATTTTGCGTTTACGACGATTGAGGCGGATGCGGTGAAGGGGCGGCAGGTGTGGCTGGAGCTGCCGCGGGATGGTGGTGCGCCGCGGATTGACTGGGAGCACCTGGTGTCGTGGTCGGAGGTGTCGTGGACGGAGTTTGTGACGGGGAGTCCTGAGGGGCCTGGGGAGTTCCGGGTGACGGTGAGTCCTGCGGACAAGTATGAGGGGGCGTTTCCTGACAAGTTCCGGTACATGGCGTTCCGGATGAGTGATCCGGAGAAGCGGGTGACGTGTCACGGGTATTGCGAGTCGGATTCCGAGGTGGCTCGGCAATTGCTGGCGGAGTGTCGGCAGGCGCGGCGGCGCGGGGAGGTGAATGAGGACGGGGAGGGTGAGGCGCGGTGCATCCTGCGGTTGCGGCCGGTGCCTGAAGGGAAGCGGTTCGCCCAGGTGGGGATTGAGGCGTTTGTGTGGAAGTCGTGGGTGCAGCCGTGAGGTTGTGGGTGAGGCTGGTGGTGGGGTTGAGTGGGTGAGGCGTTTCGCCGGTTGCAAACGCGGGCGGTGCCGTCATGGAATCAGGCAGGTGAGCTGTGGCCGCAGGGGCCGTGGCTTGACTGACAAATCACATGAAATACGACCTCATCGTCATCGGCGGCGGCCCGGCGGGCTATGTTGGCGCCATCCGCGCCACGCAACTAGGGAAGAAAGTGGCCTGTGTTGAAGCGGACCGTGCTGGCGGGACGTGTCTCAACTGGGGCTGTATTCCGACGAAGAGCCTGCTGCGGAATGCGGAGTTGTATCATCTGCTGAAGCACAAGGGTGGGGAGTTCGGGTTCAGTTTTGACAATCTGGCGTATGACTGGAGCAAGATCATTGGACGGAGCCGGAAGGTGAGTGACCGGCTGGCTGGGGGGATTGAGTTTCTGTTCAAGAAGAACAAAGTGGATTACATTCGCGGGAATGGAGCGCTGCTGGGTGGCGGGAAGGTTGAGGTGACCGCGAAGGACGGGGAGAAGAGTGTGATTGAGGGGGAGAAGATTCTGATTGCGACGGGGTGTGCGACGCGGGAGATGCCTGGTCTTGGGTTTGACGGCAAGGTGGTGATCGGGAGCAAGGATGCGATGGTGCTGGAGCAGCAGCCGAAGGAAGTGATTGTGATCGGGGCTGGGGCGATCGGGATTGAGTTTGCGTATTTTTTCAACGCGTTCGGGACGAAGGTGACGGTGGTGGAGATGCAGCCGAACATACTGCCTGTGGAGGACCTTGAAGTTAGTGTGGCGCTGGAGAAGAGCTTCAAGAAGCAGGGGATTGAGTGCCTGACGTCGACGAAGGTGGTGGGGACGAAGCACACCGGGAGCGGCGTGGAGATTGAAGTGGAGGGCAAGGATGGGGTGAAGCAGGTGCTGAAGGCGGACGTGTGTCTGGTGGCGATCGGGGTGAAGCCGGTGCTGCCGGGAGGTCAGCAGCCGAAGTTGAGCGAGCGCGGGTATCTGGTGACGGATGCGCGTTATCAGACGAGCCTGAAGGACGTGTATGCGGCCGGGGACATTATTGGGCCGCCGTGGCTGGCGCACGTGGCGAGTTTCGAGGCGATTCAGGCGGTGGACGGGATGTTCACGGCGCACAAGCCGAAGAAGGTGGATGTGTTCCCTGGCTGCACGTATTGCCAGCCGCAGGTGGCTAGTGTGGGGGTGACGGAGCGTGTGGCGAAGGAGAAGGGCTTGAAGTACCGTGTGGGTGTGTTTCCGTTCCAGGCGAGCGGCAAGGCGCTGGCGGTTGGTGAGAGCGACGGGTTTGTGAAGCTGATCTTTGGGGAGCCGCACGGGGAAGTGATCGGGGCGCACATCATTGGTCAGGAAGCGACCGAGATGATAGCGGAGATGGGACTGGCGATCACGATGGAGGCGACGAAGGACGAGATTGAGGCGACGATTCACGCGCATCCGACGCTGTCGGAGGCGATTCACGAGGCGACGGGGGTGGCGTACGGGCACGCGATTCACATTTGAGTCGGGAGCTGAGCCCGCCTGACCGTGAGCCTGTGAGAGGGTTGCGGGAGGTGTGGTCTGGTGACATTGATTGAACCATACCATGCCATCCCGCGCCCTACTGCAGACGGTCCGAGTGGTTTTTGTGATTTGCTGCGTGCTGCTGGGGATGTCGGCGGCGGAGGCGGCGACGAGTTTTTCGCCGTGGGCAGGTGCGGTGATGGGGGCGTTGTTTGCGGGCGGGGTGATTGGGGTGGATTTGATGCTGAGGAACCTGACGATCCGGAGTTTTTCGGCGGGGACGTTCGGGCTGATGATTGGGATTTTCTGTGCGTGGCTGGTGAACAACATTCCGTGGACGCAGAATGCGGAGGGGAAGGGCGGGGTGCTGCATCTGGCGGTGTATCTTGGGTTGGGGTATATGGGGACGGCGCTGGCGTTGCGGAGCAACCGGCAGGAGTTTTCGCTGATCATTCCGTACGTGCGGTTTCGGAACGAAGGGATCATGAGACAGCCGCTGCTGGTGGACACGAACATCCTGATTGACGGGAGGCTGCCGGGGATCTGTGCGACTGGGTTTCTGGATGGGACGCTGATTGTGCCGCGGTTTGTGATCAATGAGCTGCATGTGCTGGCGGATCTGCCGGATGCGGTGAAGCGGGAGCGCGGGCGGCGGGGGTTGGGGTGTCTGGAGGAACTGCAGCGGACGAAGGGGCTGGAGGTGTCGGTGCACGATGATGAGCAGCCGCAGGAGCGGATGGTGGACACGAAGCTGGTGCAGCTGGCGAAGGCGCTGGATGCGCGGCTGTTGACGAACGATGGGAATCTGGGGCGGGTGGCGCAGCTGCAGGGGGTGCCGGTGTTGAATCTGAATCAACTGGCGCAGGCGATGCGGCTGACGGTGAATGCGGGGGATGAGGTGGAGCTGGCGCTGGTGAAGGAGGGGCGGGACGAGCATCAGGCGGTGGGGTATCTGGCGGACGGGACGATGATCGTGGTGAATCACGCGCGGGAGTGGATCGGGAGCACGGTGCCGGTGGTGGTGGGGTCGGCGCTGCAGACGAGTGCCGGGCGGCTGATTTTTGCGGAGTTGAAGGGAGCGAAGGCGGGCGGGGAGAATGGGCGCGGGCGGCGGGGCCATTGAGGGGAGGGGCGGGGAGCGCCGGAGTGGAGGGGGGCGAGCGGGGGTGCCGATGAAAAATTCATGGGGGTGCCTGGCCCTGAGCCTGCTTAGAAATGGTACAAAGCCGTCTTGACCCTGCGGACAAAACCGCTTTACTGCCCGCCCCCGTAGAACCCCCCTTCCAGCCGCGAGGAAGAGGTTCAGGGCGCTTACTTTTATCGCGACCCCACCTCAATGAACAACCCAGGATTCCCCGAGAAGCAAGGTCTGTATGACCCGAGGTTTGAGCATGACGCCTGCGGCGTCGGATTTGTCGTTCACATGAAGGGGCGAAAATCGCACGACATTGTGGCGAACGCGCTGACGATTCTGGAGAATCTGGATCACCGTGGGGCGTGTGTGGAGGAAGGGACTGGGGATGGTGCGGGGATTCTGATTCAGGTGCCGCATGCGTTTCTGGTGAAGGCTGCGGCGGAGGCTGGTTTTGTGCTACCGGAGGCTGGGCAGTATGGGGTGGCGAATTTGTTTTCGTCGCCGGATGCGGCGGCGCGGGCGAAGGCGAAGGCGAAGTTTGAGGAAGTGTGTGTGGCGGAGGGCTGTCCGGTGATTGGGTGGCGTGATGTGCCGACGGACAATTCGACGCTTGGGAAGTCGGCGCGAGCGAGCGAGCCGTTTGTGCTGCAGGTATTCATCAGCCGGAATGCGGCCTTGAAGGAAGATGCGGCGTTTGAGCGGAAGCTGTATGTGATCCGGAAAGTGGCGCACAATGCGATCCGGGTGCCGAAGATCGATACGTTCTGGTATGCGCCGAGCATGTCGTGCCGGACGCTAGTGTACAAAGGGATGCTGACGCCGGAGCAGGTTGGGTTTTATTTCCGGGATTTGCGGGATCCGGCGATGAGCAGTGCGCTGGCGCTGGTGCATTCGCGGTTTTCGACGAACACGTTTCCGAGCTGGGAGCGGTCGCATCCGTACCGGTACATTGCGCACAACGGGGAGATCAACACGCTGCGCGGGAACATCAACTGGATGATTGCGCGGCAGTCGCTGCTGGCGTCGGAGTTGTTTGGTGAGGACATTCACAAGATCAAGCCGGTGATCAACGTGGACGGTTCGGACTCGACGATTTTCGACAACACGCTGGAGTTGCTGACGATGTCCGGGCGGTCGTTGCCGCATGCGATGATGATGATGATTCCGGAGCCGTGGTCCGGGCATGAGTCGATGAGCGAGGCGAAGAAGGCGTTTTACGAGTATCACTCGTGCATCATGGAGCCGTGGGATGGGCCGGCGTCGGTGGCGTTCACGGATGGGACGATGATTGGGGCGACGCTGGACCGGAACGGGTTGAGGCCGTCGCGTTATTATGTGACGAAGGATGATCTGGTGATCATGGGGTCGGAGGCCGGGGTATTGCCGGTGGCACCTGAGGATGTGGTGATCAAGGGACGGTTGCAGCCGGGGAAGATGTTCATTGTGAACATGGAGGAGGGGCGGATTGTGCCTGACGACGAGATCAAGGAGCGGATTGCGGGGGCGAAGCCCTATCGCGAGTATCTTGACGAGCATCTGGTGAAGATTGCGGACATTGCGGACGGAACGGTGGCGGTGCCGGACCATGAGACCGTGCTGCAGCGGCAGCAGGCGTTTGGTTATTCGTTTGAGGATCTGCGGATGCTGCTAGTGCCGATGGCGCGGGACGGGGTGGAGGCGATTGGATCGATGGGGACGGACACGCCGCTGGCGATTCTGTCGGCGCGGTCGAAGCTGCTCTATGACTATTTCCAGCAGTTGTTTGCGCAGGTGACGAATCCGCCGATTGACTGTATCCGTGAGGAGATTGTGACCTCGTCGGTGACGACGATTGGAGCGGAGGGTAATCTGCTGAAGCCTGAGCCTGAGAGTTGTCATTTGATTGAGTTGAAGACGCCGGTGCTGAGCAATGAGGAACTGGCGAAGCTGAAGAGTGTGGCGAAGGGTCGGTTCCAGTCGGCGACGCTGCCGATCCTGTTTGATCCTGCGCTGGGTGCGGGCGGATTGGAGAAGGCGATGGATGAATTGTGTGCGGCGGCGGATGCGCTGGTGGCGGCTGGGAAGAACATTCTGATTCTTTCGGACCGCGGGGTGGACCGTGACCATGCGGCGATTCCTGCGCTGCTGGCGGTGGCGGGGCTTCATCACCATTTGATCCGGAAAGGGACGCGGACGCAGATGGACATCGTGCTGGAGTCCGGGGAGCCGCGTGAGGTGCATCACCTGTGCACGCTGATTGGTTATGGTTGCGGGGCGATCAATCCGTATCTGGCGTTTGAGACGCTCGATGACATGATTCGGCAGGGATTGCTAGTGAATGTAGATCACAAGACGGCGTGCAAGAATTACATCAAGGCGGCGACGAAGGGGGTGATCAAGGTGGCGTCGAAGATTGGGATCAGCACGATGCAGAGTTACCGCGGGGCGCAGATTTTCGAGGCTGTTGGGTTGAGTCAGGCGCTGGTGGACAAGTATTTCACCTGGACGGCGACGCGGATTGAGGGAGCGGATCTCGGGGTGATTGCGGAGGAAGCGCTGGTGCGGCACCGTCGGGCATTTCCGGAGCGCGAGGTGGCTGGTCCGGCGCTGGACACTGGTGGTGAGTATCAGTGGCGGCGCGAAGGTGAGGCGCACTTGTTCAGTCCGCAGACGATTCATGCGTTGCAGCGTGCGGTGCGGATGGGGAGTTTCGATGCGTTCAAGGTGTATTCGGAAGGGGTGAATAACCAGACGCGGCAGCAGTTCACGCTGCGCGGGTTGCTGGCGTTCAAGCCGACGGTGGCGGTGCCGCTGGAGGAAGTGGAGTCGGCGGAGTCGATCATGAAGCGCTTCAAGACTGGGGCGATGAGTTACGGGTCGATTTCGAGTGAGGCGCATGAAGCGCTGGCGATTGCGATGAACCGCATTGGCGGGAAGTCGAATACTGGTGAGGGTGGTGAGGATCCTGAGCGTTACACGTGGACGAACGAGCGCGGGGATTCGAAGAACAGTGCGATCAAGCAGGTGGCGTCTGGGCGTTTCGGGGTGACGAGCCTTTATCTGACGCAGGCGAAGGAGATTCAGATCAAGATGGCGCAGGGCGCGAAGCCTGGAGAAGGCGGGCAGCTGCCTGGGGCGAAGGTGTATCCGTGGATTGCGAAGGTGAGGCATTCGACGCCTGGGGTGGGATTGATTTCGCCGCCGCCGCACCATGATATTTATTCGATCGAGGATCTGGCTGAGCTGATTCACGATTTGAAGAATGCGAACCGAGCGGCACGGGTGAGTGTGAAGCTAGTGTCCGAGGTTGGGGTGGGGACGATTGCGGCCGGCGTGGCGAAGGCGCATGCGGACGTGGTGCTGATTTCCGGGTTTGACGGTGGAACGGGGGCCTCTCCGCAGACGTCGATCAAGCATGCGGGGCTGCCGTGGGAGCTAGGGTTGGCGGAGACGCATCAGACCCTGCTGCTGAACAATCTGCGGAGCCGGATTGCGGTGGAAGCGGACGGTCAGATGAAGACCGGGCGCGACGTGGTGATTGCGGCGTTGCTAGGAGCGGAAGAGTTCGGGTTTGCGACGGCTCCGCTGGTGACGCTGGGGTGCATCATGATGCGGGTGTGTCATCTGAACACGTGTCCGGTGGGTGTGGCGACGCAGAATCCCGAGTTGCGTGCGAAGTTCACGGGCGATCCGCAGCACACGGTGAACTTCATGAAGTTCATTGCTGAGGAAGTTCGTGAGCTGATGGCGCAGTTAGGGTTCCGGACGATTGAGGAGATGGTGGGGCGTACGGAGGTGCTGGAATCGGACCAGGCGATTGATCACTGGAAGACCCAGGGGATTGATCTGAGCCGACTGCTGCACCAGCCGGTGACTGGGCCTGAAGTGGGTCGTTACTGCAGTGAGGCACAGGATCACGGGATCGCGAAGTCGATGGATGTGACGAAGCTGCTGGATCTGTGTGCGCCGGCGATTGAGCGCGGGGAGAAGGTGACGGCGACGCTGCCGATCCGGAATGTGAACCGGGTGGTGGGGACGATTCTGGGGAATGAGATCACGAAGCGTCACTGGCATGGATTGCCGGATGACACGGTGCATTTGAAGTTCATGGGGACGGCGGGGCAGAGTTTCGGGGCGTTTGTGCCGAAGGGCGTGACGCTCGAGATTGAGGGTGATGCGAACGACTATGTGGGCAAGGGGTTGAGTGGCGGGCGGATCATTGTGTATCCGCCGGCTGGGTCGACATTTGCGGCTGAGGAGAACATCATTGCGGGGAACACGGCGCTGTATGGGGCGACGAGTGGTGAATTGTTCCTGCGCGGGATGGCCGGCGAGCGGTTTGCGGTGCGGAATTCCGGGGTGGATGCGGTGGTGGAGGGTGTGGGTGACCACGGCTGCGAGTACATGACGGGCGGTCGGGTGGTGGTGCTGGGGGTGACCGGGCGGAACTTCGCGGCCGGGATGAGTGGCGGGGTGGCGTATATCCTTGATGAAGCCGGGGATTTTGCGACGCGCTGCAACCAGCAGATGGTGGGGCTTGAGAAGGTGGAGGATAAGGCGGAAGCGGACGAGCTTTATGCGCTGATCAAGAAGCATGCGGACTGCACGAAGAGCCAGAAGGCGTTCAAAGTGCTGGCGCTGTGGGACGAGATGCTGGTGAAGTTCGTGAAGGTGATGCCGAAGGACTACAAGCGGGTGCTGCAGGCGCTGCGGAAGGCGGAGCAGGATGGATTGACGGGAGACGAGGCGCTGAATGCGGCGTTTGAAGCGAATGCGCGCGACGTGGCCCGGATTGGCGGGGGCTGAGCGGAGCAGACGGGCGCATGGTTCCGGCGGCCAGCCGGGACTGCCTAACACACTAAAAATTCCAAGCACAGACTGACATGGGAAAACCGACAGGATTCATCGAGTATCTCCGCGAAATCCCCGCGGACCGGCAGCCAATGGAGCGGATCAAGGACTGGAAGGAATTCCATCTGCATCTGCCTGACGAGAAGTTGCGGACGCAGGGGGCGCGTTGCATGGACTGCGGCGTGCCGTTCTGCCACACGGGGAATCTGATCAGCGGGATGGCGAGCGGGTGTCCGATCAACAATCTGATCCCGGAGTGGAATGATCTGGTGTTCCGCGGGTTGTGGAAGGAAGCGCTGGAGCGGCTGCACAAGACGAACAACTTCCCTGAGTTTACGGGGCGGGTGTGTCCTGCGCCGTGTGAGGGGTCGTGTGTGCTGGGGATGAACAATCCGCCGGTGACGATCAAGAACATCGAGGTGTCGATTATCGACAAGGGTTGGGACGAGGGCTGGGTGAAGCCGGAGCCGCCGGTGAGCCGGACGGGGAAGAAGGTGGCGGTGATTGGTTCGGGGCCAGCGGGGTTGACAGCGGCGGCGCAGTTGAACAAGGCCGGGCACCTGGTGACGGTGTTTGAGCGAGCGGACCGGCCGGGTGGGTTGCTGATGTACGGCATTCCTAACATGAAGCTGGACAAGAAGGAGGTGGTGCTGCGGCGGATTGCGCTGCTGGAGGCTGAGGGGGTGGAGTTCCGGTGCGGGGTGACGGTGGGGACGGATGTGAGTGCGGAGCAATTGAAGGCGGATTTCGATGCGGTGGTGATCTGCACTGGGGCGACGAAGCCGCGGGATCTGCCGATTCCGGGGCGCGAGCTGGGAGGGATTCATTTTGCGATGGATTTCCTGACGGCGAACACGAGGGCGGTGCTGGATGGCGGGAAGGGATTCACTTCTGCGGAGGGCAAGGACGTGGTGATCATTGGTGGTGGAGATACTGGGACGGACTGTGTGGGCACGTCGTTGCGGCATGGTTGTGCGACGGTGACGCAGCTAGAGATCATGGCGAAGCCGCCGATGGAGCGAGCGGCGAACAATCCGTGGCCGGAGTGGCCGAAGGTTTACAAGATGGATTACGGGCAGGAGGAAGCGGCGGCGAAGTTCGGTGATGATCCCCGGGTTTATCTGACGACGGCGACGCATTTCGAGGATGATGGTGAGGGGAAGGTGAAGGCGGTGCATGTGGTGGATGTGGAGTGGCGGAAGAACGAGCAGGGTCAGTTCGGGCCGCAGCCGGTGGCTGGGACCGAGCGGGTGCTGCCGGCGCAACTGGTGCTGCTGGCGATGGGTTTCCTTGGGCCGGAGCAGCCGCTGCTGGATGCGCTGGGGGTGGAGCGGGATGGGCGCAGCAATGTGAAGGCGGAGCATGGGCGGTATGAGACGAGTCTGCCGGGTGTGTTTGCGGCTGGGGATTGCCGTCGCGGGCAGAGCCTTGTGGTCTGGGCGTTCAATGAAGGGCGCGGGGCGGCGAAGGCGTGCGATACCTACCTGATGGGGCGGTCGGATCTGCCCTGAGCTGATGGTGGCTCGGCGGAAACCGGACGTTGCCTGACAAATTTCACCCTCGGCGGGGGTTGGCGCTGCGGAGGGAGTGTTTGTTTCGGCGGGGGAGGTGGAATTGGCTTTGCGGGGAGGGCGTGGAGGCGGTAACGACGTGGGATGAGTGCCAGCAGACAGCGGGATGACCGGAGGAGCAGGATGAGAGGCCGCGTGGGCTGGGAAGTGCGGTTATTGTCAGGATTGCTGGCGGTGTGGGTGGCGGGGCCGGTGGTGGGGGAGGACGGGTTCGGGGAGTTGGTGCAGCCGGTGCTGCGGGAGTATTGTGTGAGTTGTCACGGGGCGGACGCGCAGAAGGGGAAGCTGCGACTGGACACGCTAACGGATCGGTTTGAGAATCCGGCGGTGGCGGCGGTGTGGAAGGAAGTGGTGAATGCGATTGGGGGGCATGAGATGCCGCCGGAGGACGAACCGCAGCCGAGTGCTGAGGCGGCTGGGCGGATGGCGGGATGGCTGGAGGAGAAGCTGGCGGCGGCGGAAGTGGCGCGTCGGTCGGGGCGGGTGGTGCTGCGGCGGTTGAATCGATCGGAGTACAACCGGACGATCCGAGATCTGCTAGGGGTTGATTTCCGGCCTGCGGACAAGTTTCCGGAGGATCCACCGGCGGGAGGGTTTGACAACATCGGGGCGGCGCTAACGATGTCGCCGATGCAGGTGGAGTTGTATTATGGGGCGGCGCGGGAGATTCTGGATCGGGCGATGCCGGGAGGGGAGCGGCCGAAGGTGATGCGGTGGCGGTTTGATCCGGAGGAGAACCGTGAGGGAGGGGATCGGTTGCGGGTGGAGCGGGATGGGCAGCGGATTCTGCTGAATGACGGGGAGAACCGGACGGAGAAGGGGTTTACGGTGGTGCACCATGAATCGTGGGATCGGCATGTGGGGTTCCGGGATTTCACGGTGCCGAGTGCGGGGGAGTATGTGATCCGGGTGCGGGCGGCGGGTCGGGTGCCGGGAAGGAAGGCGGTGGTGGCGTCGGCGGCGAAGATCCTAGCGAAGCGTCGCGATGAGGAGACGGCGAAGGATCCGGCGGGGCGGAAGCGGCATGAGGAGCAGTATGAGCGGGATCTGGCGCATTTCCGGGAGCATCGGAGTTACGGGTACGGGCCGCCGCGGATGAAGCTGGTGCAGCATCTGGGGGGGACGCCGCTGGTGATTGCGGAGATGGATGTGGATGCGCCGGAGGGCGAGCCGCGGGAGTATGAAGTGCGGGCGTGGTTTACGCCGGTGAATGCGGGGGTGGAGCTGGAGTATGCGTATGCCATTCCGAAGCTGCTGGAGAATTTCTGGATGCAGGGACGGGATGAGTTTGCGCGGCCGGAGCTGCTGATTGACCGGATAGAGATCGAGGGGCCGGTGGTTGGGAGCTGGCCGCCGGAGACGGCGGGGATGGTGTTAGGGGGTGCGCCGCGGGAAGGGAAGGATGAGGGTGAGGAGGCGAGGGAAGTGCTGCGGCGGTTCATGGCGAGGGCGTACCGGAGGCCGGTGGGGGAGGCTGAAGTGGAGCGGATGGCGGGGATGTTTGCGGCGAGCCGCGGGGAGAAGGGATCGTTTGTGGAGGCGATCAAAGTGCCGCTGACGGCGGTGCTGACGTCGCCGCATTTTCTGTATCTGGTGGAGCCAGCGGGGGAGGATGGCGGATTGCGGCGGTTGAATGGTTATGAATTGGCGGCGCGGCTGTCGTATTTTCTGTGGTCGTCGATGCCTGATGATGAGCTGACGCGGCTGGCTGGTGAGGGGAAGCTGGGAGAGGCGGAGGAGTTGCGGAAGCAGGTGGGGCGGATGCTGGGGGATGAGCGGAGCGGGGCGCTGGTGGAGAACTTTGCGGGGCAGTGGTTAGGGTTGCGGAAGGTGGGGGCGAATCCGCCTTCGGAGACACTGTATCCGGAGTATGACCGGCATCTTGAGGTGTCGATGGTGCGGGAGGCGGAGGGGTTTTTTGCGGAAGTGCTGCGAGGCGGGCATGATGTGCGGCGGTTTATCCGGAGTGAGTTTGTGACGATCAACGAGCGGCTGGCGCGGCATTACGGGATTGATGGGGTGAAGGGGGATACGATCCGGAGGGTGGAGGTGCCGGAGGGCGTGCGGCGTGGAGGGTTAGTGACGCAGGCGGCGGTGCACTGCATCACGTCGAATGGGACGAGGACGTCGCCGGTGGTACGCGGCGTGTGGGTGATGCGGACCCTGCTGGGGAGCGATCCGGGATTGCCGGTGGCGAATGTGGGGGAGATTCAGCCGAAGGTGCCGGGGATTGATAGGGCGACGGTGCGGCAGCGGCTGGCGGTGCACCGGGAGGCGGCGTCGTGTGCGCGTTGCCACTACCGGATTGATCCGCTAGGGCTGGCGCTGGAGAATTTCAATGCGGCTGGGGAGTGGAGGGATCGTGAGGGGCATGGTTACAACGGGCGGATTGAGCGGGACGATCCGGTGATTGATGTGACGGCGAAGATGCCTGACGGGACCGAGTTTGCGGGGGTGGAGGGATTGCAGGAGCAATTGCTGAGGCGGGACGGGCAGTTCATGGAGGCGCTGGCGACGCAGCTGACGACGTACGCGCTGGGGCGGGAGACGGGGTTTGCGGACCGGGCGGCGATCCGGGGATTTGTGGAAACGATGCGGCGTGAGGGGTCGACCCTGAAGTCGCTGATTACGGCAATAGTCACCTCTGACGCCTTCATGACCCGATGATCCCATTATTGAGAAATCCGATGTCCCGTCGTGCGGTGCTGCGCGGCCTTGGGGTTTCGCTGCCGCTGCCGTTTCTGGAGGCGATGCTGCCGCGGGCGGTGCATGCTGCGCCGTCGACGTGGAGGCCGCCGGTGAAGTCCGGGGCGGCGCCGACGCCGAGGGTAATTTTCTGTTATGTTCCTAACGGGGTGAACATTCTGGAGTGGCTGCCGGAGGGGAAGGGCAAGGGATACGGGTTGTCGCCGACGCTGGAGGTGCTGGCGGAGCACCGGGAGCATTTCAGTCTGCTGAGTGGGTTGGGGCATCCGCGGTGCACGGGCGGGCACAGTGGCGGGGACACGTGGCTGACGGGAGCGGATCTGCGGGCGGTGCCGGGGAAGGATTATACGAATACGGTGTCGGTGGATCAGGTGATAGCGGAGCGGATCGGGGCGAGGACGCGGTTTCCGTCGCTGGAGATTGGTGATCTGTCGGGGACTGGTGCGGCGCTGCACAGTCACACGCTGGCATTTGATCGGAACGGGACCCCGCTGCCTGCGGAGAACAGCCCGCAGCGGTTGTTCGAGCGGTTGTTTGTGCCGGACGATGCGGAATCGCGGGAGGCGACGCTGCGGCGGCAGGCGGAGAAGCGGAGCATTCTGGATGCGGTGCAGGGCGAGGCGAAGGCGTTAGGTAAGGTGCTGGGAACGGAGGACCGGGGGAAGCTGGGGGAGTATCTGGAATCGGTGAGGGAGACCGAGCGGCGGGTGGTGCGGCAGGGAGAGTGGATTGATGTGCCGAAGCCGAAGGTGGAGGCGGCGGGGCTGCAGTTGAACAGTCAGCCGGGGGATGCGCATGACCGGCCGATGTGGCTAGATGTGATGCTGGAGATCAGCCTCTTGGCGTTTGCGACGGATGCGACTCGGGTGATCACGTTTGAATGGGCGCGGGAGGCCGGGGGGTACGGGGTGGGCGGGGAGAATCACCATGAGTTGTCGCACCATGGTGGGGACGCGGGGATGCTGAAGCGGCTGGCGGGAGTGGACCGGGGTTATCTGGAGCGATTGTCGCGGTTTCTGGGGATGCTGCGGGGGATGGATGAGGGCGGGCGGCCGATGCTGGATCACACGATGGTGGTGTACGGGTCGGGTATGAACAGCGGGCCGAGCGGAGAGCATTCGCCGAAGAATCTGCCTTTGCTAGTAGCGGGGGGCGGGGCGTGGGAGTTGAAGCACGGGCAGCATCTGGCGCATGATCCGGAGCGGCATCCGCCATTGGCGAATGTGCTGCTGGGGATTGCGCAGAAGATGGGAGTGGAGACCGGGCAGTTTGCGGACAGCACCGGGACGATCGACGGATTGATCTGAGCGCGGCCGGTGCGGTGAGCGGGAAATGTCAGGCGGAGATGAGTTCCGGCATGGGGAGCCAGCCGTCGACGAGGTAGTGGGGGCGGCCGGTGAGGTCGGGGACGGTGACCTGATTCGGATTGATGCCGAGCTGGTGATAGAGCGTGGCGAAGACCTCGCCGAAGTGGACGCCGCGGTCGGCGATTTCGCCACCGAGGCGGTCGGTGGCACCGATGACGTGGCCGGTTTTCATGCCGCCGCCGGCGAGGAGGGCGCAGCCGACCTGAGGCCAGTGGTCGCGGCCGCCGTCTTTGTTGATCTGTGGGGTGCGGCCGAATTCGCCCCATGCGACGACGGCGACGTCTTTGTCCATGCCGCGGAGGTGGAGGTCCTCGACGAGAGCGCTGAAGCCCTGATCGAAGAGCGGGAGGTGGGTGAGGAGTTCGGAGTGATTGGCGCTGTGGAAGTCCCAGCGGCCGAAGTTGAGGGTGACGCAACGGGCACCGGCTTCGACGAGGCGGCGGGCGATGAGGAAGTGTTCGCAGTTGCGAGGGGCTCCGTCGCCGTAGTTTTTGGTATCGCCTTTGCCGTAGCGATCGCGGACGGAGGCGGGTTCGCGGGAGATGTCGAGCGCGTCCATGAGACGGCTGGATGTCAGGATGTTGAAGGCTTCCTGGGTGAAGCGGTCGGCAGCTTCGACGGCTCCGCTGGCGTCGACGTCGCGGCGGAAGCGGTCGAAGCCGGTGAGGAGGGCGCGGCGGTCGCCGAGGCGTTCGAGGGAGATGTTATTGAGTTTGAGGTCTTCGGTGCCTGGACCGCCGTTAGGGCGGAAGGCGGAGTGGGTCATGCCGAGGTAGCCGGGGTGACCGGGGGAGCCGTAGGGCGGGTGACCTGCTTTGGGGGCGAGGCCGACGAAGGCGGGGATGGCGGGGTCGGTGGGGCCCTGGAGTTTCGAGATGGCGGCACCCATGGAGGGCCAGCCGCCGGGTGGTTGTTTGGTGACGGGGCGACCGGTGTAGCAGATGAAGGAATCGTGGTCGCCGCTGGGGGAGCCGTACATGGAGCGGATGGGGACGAGTTTGTCCATGATCCGTGCGCAGTGGGGCATGTGTTCGGAGATGTGGATGCCGGGGACGTTCGTTCGGGTGGGGCGGTGGGGGCCGCGGATCTCGATGGGAGCGTCCATTTTGAGATCGACCATGTCCTGGTGCGGCGGGGCACCGGCGAGGTAGATCATGATGACCGCTTTGTGGGATCGTTTGATGCCGGCGAGTTCCTCGGCGGCGAGCATCTGTGGGAGAGAGAGGCCGCCGAGGGCGAGACCACCGATGCGGAGCATGTCGCGGCGGGTGATCCCGTCGCAAAGGCGTCCGGAGGAAGGACCGAAGAGATTCAGCATGGGATTGGGGATGCGATGGTCTCCGGGGGAGGGTGCGGCAAGCTGCAATGCGTCCCTCTGTGCGTAGGGGCGGAGGGAATACCGCTATCTCTTGCGAAGCGGCTGTTGCGGAAGATAGGGTTGGCGAAAATGAAATCGAGCGCGTGGGCGGCCCACCTTGAGGATAGGGTGGCTGCGAAGCGGGATTTCATTTCTTCGTAGAGCGAGGGGATGGACTCGGCGGCGGTGAGATTGTGCTGGGCCTGGTGTTCGACGGCGGTTAGGAAGAAGGCGCACCATGGTTCCCATGTGCGGGTGCGGGAGGTTTCGCGCATGAGGTGGACGTAGTGGTCCTTGTGTTCTTCGAAGTACCGGCTGATGTGAATGGGTGAAGGACAAAGGAGTTTGTGGATCAAAATGGGCGGAAAATGAGAGACAATGGGTTTAGGGTGTCCAATGTTCACGACAACGGTGTCGGTGTGCCATTTGGGCGGGCGGGATGCGTGGGGGGCGGACGGCTGGGATTTGGAACCGCAGATGTCGCGGATGGACGCAGATGATTTTGGGGAGTTAGGGGGGGCTGCGATGATTGAGTGGGCGGCTGGGCATGGCTGGGGAAGCCGCAGGGTGTGCGGGGGGCTAGGGCCGCGGGTGGGCA
>QQNF01000006.1 GCA_003402705.1 Verrucomicrobiota bacterium
AGCAAAGTGGCACGGGCATCTTGCCTGTGACCTCACCCCACAAGCCACCACAACAACACCCTCCCGGCCTTGTCATCCGCACCAGCCCCCCAATCCCAACGGGATTGCGCCCCAAAGCCCAAGCAAAGTGGCACGGGCATCTTGCCTGTGACCCCACCCCACAAGCCACCATAACAACACCCTCCCGGCCTTGTCATCCGTACCAGCTCCCCCCCAATCCCAACGGGATTGCGCCCCAAAGCCCAAGCAAAGTGGCACGGGCATCTTGCCTGTGACCTCACCCCACAAGCCACCATAACAACACCCTCCCGGCCTTGTCATCCGTACCAGCTCCCCACCAATCCCAACGGGATTGCGTCCCCTAGCCCAGGGTTGGACTGCGGCACGCAGGCCTACCCTGGGTCCCCCGCAAAAAAACCCCCAACCCCAAGGGGGTTGCGTCCCCACAGACACTACCCTGACGCTTCACACCGCCCGCAAGAACGATCACCCACCCCTGACACGATTCCGCCCACCATCCGCCCAACTGACACCGCACCAACCGCCAGCCCCACGCATTTCACGCCATTTTAACACCAATCCCGCTAACCTATCCAACGATATCCCCTCACTCCACCAACCCGCGAACGTGAATCGCCCGCCGCCATGAAACTCCCCATGATCGCCATCGGATGCCTTCTGGCGGGCACAGGCCCCCAATTGATGGCCGCTTCCCTGCTCATGGATGATTTCACCGGGCCTGGATTCACCCTAAGCAGCGATCCTCGACTTCCAAGTGGAATCCAAAGTAGAAATGATGCCCCGGTGCCGGCGAATCGCGATGTCCGTGGCTCATTAGGACCTGCATGGATAGTCACTCAGAATCCCACCGAAGGAACGCTCACCTATTCTTTTGACAAGCTGAGGGGCCAGCCAAGCTCGTTCGACTCGTTGGGTTTCATGTACAGCTACGCCAACCGCCTGGCCAGCTTCGTGGGCCTCGACGCCGTTCAGTTGCAAATCGACTCCATGGCGGGAACAGGACTCGTCAGCGCCTACGTTATCACTGCCACCACTGTCGATGAATTTAAGGTCGATCTACTGCCGAACACGACCGTCGTCCCCCTGTTGAATCCGTCAGGTGCGAACCCGATGCAGAATATCGTCGTCCAGATCTACCCAACCACGCCCAACTTCTCGCTGACCCTGTCCAGCTTGTGGCTCGTCCCAGAGCCAGGGTCCGCGTTACTCGCAGCAACGGCAGCCATCTGGCTGACATCCCGCCGCCGACGAGCACACCAAACCGCAGCCGCGATACCGCCATGAAACCCACAACGATCGCCATCGGATGCCTTCTGGCGGGCGCAGGCCCCCAATTGATGGCCGCTTCACTGCTCATGGATGATTTCACCGGGCCTGCCATACAGCTCGGCAGCAACCCTCCACTTCCCACAGGGCTCCAAAGTGCCAATGATGCACCAGTCCTGGCATTTCGTTGGATACTCAGCATTGGCAATCCCGTTTGGCTCGTGACACAGGATCCAGCCGCGGGGACCCTTACCTACTCGCTGAATATGCTCAGAGGGCAACCCGGTGCGTCAGATTACTTGAGCATGATCTATTCCTATGGGCAGTCACTCGCGAGCATCGTTGGTCTCAACTCGGTGCGATTGACCGTGGATTCGGTGGTCGGCAGCGCCATGGTGGGCGCGGTTGTCGCTGTCGGTCCCATCATGGAACAGCAGTTCGTTGCACTCGACACTGCCGGGAATATCGACATACCCCTAGTAAAGCCCTCTCTGCCTGACGCCAGCGCGCGCATCGTCATCCGCATCTTCCCAACCACCCCCAACTTCTCGCTGACCCTGTCCAGCTTGTGGCTCGTCCCAGAACCCGGGTCCGCGTTGCTCGCAGCAACGGCAGCCGTCTGGCTGACATCCCGCCGTCGACGTTGACAGCCCCCCTTCACTGCACCTCGCCCCGCAGTGTCGCCAGTTGCCGTATCGGCACGGCCTCGATCTTCTCTCCCAGATCAAACCGGCGTTCGCCTGGATGAATCACGAACACCTGCCTCAGCCCGATATCCTGGATGGACTCGAGCATGGATCGAGTGCGCGCCGGGACAGGGCCCGCCTTGAACTCAAACCCGACAAGACCGCGGGATGTCTCCACCACCATGTCCATCTCGGTCCCGCTTTGGACCCCATAGCAGAAACAACTGGATGGCTCGAGTTCAAACCCGCGAATGACCTGCTCAATGCAGAACCCCTCCCACGACGCCCCATGCACCGGGTGGCTCATGACAGAGAGCAAATCCCTCAACCCCAGCAGCGCATGTAGCAGCCCGGAGTCGCGGTAGTAATACCGCGACGCCTTGCGCAGCCGCTTCGACACGTTGGCAAAGTAGGGCGGCATCTCGCGCACGATGAACGCAGCCTTCAGCAGTTCCATGTGCCGCTGCACAGTCTTGTGACTAATGCCGAGAGTGCTGGCCACCGCGGAGTCATTCCACGCCTGCCCGTGATGGTGCGCCACCAGCAGCAGCAGGCGACGCAGTTGATCGCTGGTCAGTCTCGACTCGGCCAACTCGCGCAAATCACGCTCCGCCAGCGAGCGCAGGTAGTCGAGCCGCCAGCGGTGTGACAGTTGTCTGTCCGCCTGGAGAAATGACCGGGGATAACCACCGGCCCACCATAGCCGCTCCAGACCCGGCTCCAGTTCCTCCGGAGGCAGTTCATCCAGATGGAATCCGGCCATGTCGATGAAGCTGATGCGCCCGGCCAGCGACTCAGATGCCTCCTTCAGCAGCGCTGGCGAAGCACTGCCGAGAATCAGGAATCGCGCCCGGGGCTCCGGGCGGTCGGCCAGCACTCGCAGGGCAGTGAAGAGATGCGGGCGCCGCTGGATCTCATCAATCACGACAGTGCCAGTCAGTCGGTCGAGCACCGATTGCGGCCCGGACTCCAACCGCATCAGCGAGACGTCATCCTCCAGATCAAAATAATTCTCCGGCGGCACCCGCAGCGTCCGGGCCAGCCACGTTTTGCCCGATTGCCTCGGCCCAAGCAATGCCGTCACCGGCGAGGCCCCAAGGGACGCCATCACCTGCTGCTGGAGCCTGTGTCTGGGGAAAATCGAATTCATACCTTGCAAATTGGGAGTACTAATCCCAATTTGCAAGCATTCTATGCCCGCACTGCACACCCAGCCTGCGCCACCACGGCTCCCATTTGAAGCGGAGAGCTTCGGCTGGGAGCATTTCGAGCGCTTTTGTGGAGCGTGGTTCGTCTCCGGCACCAGCCTGCCAAATTTGAACCTCACCACCGAAGGTCCGTCCCGCCTGCAAATCACCGACGCGATGCGCTACGGCCCCGGAGGCGCAAAACAGCGCGGCATCGACATCCTCGCCACCATGGAGAACGGCGCCACATGGGTCGTGCAGTGCAAGCACATGTCCAATTTCACCCGAGGCAAGGCGCAAGCCGCCATCACCAAGGCCGTGCAGGAATCCGGCTCACGCCAGCCCGCACGCTGGCTGCTCTGGGTCACCGGAACGGTCTCTACCGATGCGATCGATCTCGTGCAGGAGAACTACCCGGACTGGACCCTGTGGGACGGCGAACGATTATCGCAGGAATTCCTCCTCCACACGCCCCGACGACAATCGTTCCAAATCATTGAGAGCATCTTCGGCACAGAGTGGGCCAAGGCATTCTTCCCGCTGCCGGACAACCTGCTGATCACTGCCGAGGAATTCTTCGGACGCTGGTCAGGCGAAGAACGGCTTTTCCATCATCGCACGGAATTTGTTGGCCGGAAGGATTTGTTGGACCGCGTGACAGCGTTCGGTCATGGCGGCAAGGGCTCGAAGGCACTCATCCTCTCCGCTGCGGGTGGCATCGGCAAAACACGCCTGCTCCGCGCTGCCGCAGAGCGCATCGCCACCGAAGCCCCCGGCCGTGTCGTGCGATTCACCAATCCCGAAGCCCCGCAGGCCGAGCCGCCTCGCTACGAAGACGCCGCGACGCTTACCGTTTTCCACGACGACGCCCACCGGATCGAAACCGTGCCACCCTCGCTCCTCGGAGTCATGGCCAAAGCACAAGCCAGCGGCGCGCGACTCATCCTCGCCACCCGCCCTGGGGCCGAAGATGCCCTGCGGGAACTCCTCATGCGCAGCGGTTGGCAATCGCAGGACATTGAAACCGCCTCAGTCAAAAAGCTCACGGAAGCCGAAAGGGTAGAACTCGCCGCCCGCTGTCTCGACGACACCCATCCCGACGCCGTGCGCCCGCTGGCTCAGATCTCAGAAGGATGCGCCCTCATCACGATCGTCGGCGCTGAACTCCTGCGCCGCGGCGACCTGACAAACCTTGATCTCGTCCGCAGCGACCACTTCCGCACGGAAGTCTTTCACCGCTTTGAAGGCCAGGAACTGGATCGCATCCGCGGCAGTCTCGACCGCCCACTCATGGAAAAGCTCCTGCGCTCCATCGCGCTGCTTTCACCGTGGCCCGGCAGCGACTCCGCCACCGCGCAGACAATGGCCGACTTCCTCGGCATCCAGCGCGGTCAGGTGGATGCTGCTTGCGATTCCCTTCTCGCCGGTGGCCTGCTCGTCCGAACCCGCGACGGCTATCGCATCACGCCAGACTTGTTTTCCGATCATCTCGCCTACGCCGCCTGCTATGATGCCGCCGGAAATACGACCACCTTCGTCGGTCCCTTCCTCGACCAGTTTGCCGAAGCACACTCGCAAACCGTCCTGAAAAACCTCGCCGAAGCCGAATGGCGCGCGCTGCAACAACACGGCAGCGAAGCCGCCTCCGTCGTCGCGCCTGTCTGGAACCGGTTCCTCGAGGACTTCACCAAGGCGTCCTTCTGGCAGCGTTCCCTCATGCTCGATCACTGGACAAAGTTTGCGTTCTACCAGCCGGAGCGATCTTTGGAACTCGCCGGCTGGGCAATGGATCTCGCAACAGCCCCGCCAGACAGGTTCACTTCAGAGTACGATAAACACTCCACCCTGCTGGAAAAAATCCCGGCGCTGCTCACCCCAGTCGCCATCTGGTCCGACGACTATCGCAATCAGGCTCTCGATCTGCTCTGGCGGCTTCGGCGTGACTTTCCGTGGACGGAACGCAGCGATGAAAATTCCGGCTACAGCCCCTTCGCCACGATCGCCAGCTTCAAGCACAACTTCCCCAAGGCCACCAATGGCGTCCTCGACTGGCTGGAGCGCCTCCTCGCCGGTCCCGAGGCCGCCCTCGCCGCAGACCGCCCGTCGTCATTCATCGAGACCGTCTTCGGCCCCTGCTTTGTCCGGTGCATCGAACAGAACTACATGCAGGACCGGCGAACCTTCGTCCTCAGTAACATCCCGGTCTCCGTCTCCAAAACGAAAGCCGTCCGTCAGCGCGCGTTCCGCATTCTTACCGAACAAATCATCCCGCGGGGCACCGTCGCTGCCATCAATTCCCTGCCAGCATTAGGCAAAATGCTCCATCAGCCAGCCTGGCAGTGCGAACTGAGCCCAGCTGAAGTCAAAGCATGGCTGCCGGAACAAAGGCAGGCATTGCAGGCGATTCGGGAAGTCGGTGACCGTTATCGGCATCCGCTGGTGCATCATCGCATCCGGCGCCTGCTCGCATGGCAAATCGTCTACGGGAAGCATGAAGAATTTCAGCCTGCCTGCATAGACATCGTCAACACGCTTCCGGACACGTTGGAACTTCGGCTTGCCCGGCTCACGCTTTCCTACTGCCACGAAGACTGTTTGGGTGTCCATCGAGAAGTCAGTATTCCAGATAGACTGGAACGGGAGAAAATCCAATGGGCTGAACTTGCCGAGTCAGTCGCCATCCGGATCTTGGCAGACTATTCCAGCGTGGAAGGTATTCATGACCGCCTTGCCCACTGGGACAGCCTCTGCCACGAATATGGCAGCAGTCCGCAACTGAGCCATCTGCTCGTAGAGATCGCGCAACAAGAGCCCCAGCGTGCGTTTGCACTCCTGGATCTGATTCATGCGACCCCAGGTTCCGTGTTGGAACATGATGCCGCAGTGCTGGTAGGTAGAACGGAAGGCGAACCTTCCTCTGCTCAGGAACAGGCCGTTCTTCTCGGGCTGGCGTCAGCGAATCCAACAATTGTGTGCAGCTTCTTGCACGCAGTAAAGTTTCGAAAGGATCTGAAGACGGACCGAATACTTGAAGCAGCTATTCTCCTCGCAGGAAATGCAGAAGGACCCGTACTCGGATCGTTGATCGGCATGATCGAGTTCTCGCTCAGCCCACCAATGGCGACACGACTGATCCACGCCATACTACAGCGGACCATCTCAGACCCGGAAGCCACTCACCTATCCATCGCCGCCTGTCGTTGGGCGAGCTTTACGAAGGATGCTGAGATGCACCCTGAAACCGCAGCGGCAATTCTCAATCGACTTCAACAATCGCAACACCTTAAAGCCAGCGATTTTGCGCCGGGATTCATTCACCTCGCAGCCGAGCGGTTTCCCCGACTCTTGTTTGAAATGTTTTACCGTCGCCTTGAACGTGCGGAAGCGCAGGACGATTCAGATTCATCAGACTTTACCCCTCTCCCTTACTACCCTGAACTGGCGCTGCGGGGACTGGAACAGGAGCCGGATTTCGAGAACCTTGCCCGTGACCTGCTCAAGCGGGTGCAGTCCGCACGGTCCGCCCAAGCACGCGATGCATGGGAACGCCTCTTCACAATGTCCGTGGGAAAGATCAGCCCACTGCTGGAGCCATTGCTTCTGGAATGGCTGCCTAAGATCAACGATGTCGAAGAACTCGCAAATCTGATCGAACTGACCAAATTCGAAAGCTCCCTCGTCATTTTTCGGTTCCCTGCGCTTACGGAAGCAATCCTGCGCAAAGCCAAACAGTTTGGACCGAAGGCACTGAACCGGATCACGTGGGCACTCATCCACGGTGCCGGACCGCAGGGGCGCGGCTACACCAATGGCGAACTGAACCCCGAGTACCGCTACTTGCGCGAAGAATCCGAAAAGGCCGTCCGACTCCACGAGACAAACCCGGTTCTCCGCCCCTTCTTTGAGACCGTGCGGGAGAACGAAGTCCGGGACGAGCGGCTCCACCGAACGCTAATGGAAGTTGACCCAGAAGACTGGTGACATCGCGTTGCTAGCAGCACATCACCTCAGGTGTCCAGCCCTCGCAGCAATCAAACTGAAAGCTCTCGCCAATTTCCCCTGCCACGCCGCGCCACGGATCCCAAGGATCGAGGCCGTAATTCCAGCGACGCTACCACTTTGCTTCCCAGAGGTGCCGCATCACCCGTCTACGGCTCACCGCGCCACACCACCCGAAACTCTAATCCGGTCCAGCCGCGCCACAGGTATTCCTGCAAAAAGGATCGCCAGTCTTCCGGCACTGAGCCTTCGGGAGGACTGGCCGCTTCCGGCGGTCCGCCAATCGCGGGAGTCAATTCTGAATCTCTCGCCTGCACGAATAACTGATTCGGGCATTCAGCAATGGCGAACAGAGCGCAACTGCCGGGAAGGCGGTGCCGTAAGAACTTCGGACTTCCTACCGTCCCATCACCGGCGATGCACGACCGGTCCAGCGAATTGAAAACACCGCGTGCAGGCAGGTGCCAAATGGTGAATTCCTCCAATGCCGTTCTCACGGAGAGAAGCTCGCCATTCTCAAGGTAAAGCTCCAGTCCAGATGAGGCCGACAACTCCGAGCGGAAAGCCAGCATGCCGGGAAAGCCCTCCACCTTCAGAAAATCCGTTCCTGCATTGCCCACCACCACGGCATCAGGCACACTCCAATCACACTCAACTTCCAAGCCCTCAGCCGCACGTTCAAGCAAGGCCCGGGCTGTCCCGTCCTCAACGGTCAACACATCCGCATCGGCAGACAGTGTGATGCCAACAACGTTAATCGCGGAATTCATGGCTGCGCTTACATGTAGGCTTTCTCCGCCTCGATGAGCTTCAGGCCAGTATAGCCCTGCTTGCGATACCACTGGACGAAATCCCTCTCCGGAGGAAGATCAGGGCTATGCACGGCGAAAACCCCCACAGTATATTCGGGTATAGTGAACAGGCCGCCATCCGGCAGACGATCATCGTGGAATGCAATCTTGGAAATGGCATAGCCCCATCTCCGCTCAGATCGCTCCAAGTCCACCAATCCTTCCTTCCGTGACGGAAGCAACGGGTTGAATGAGTAAATCAACTTCCCTGAGTCGGCGATCTCCATCGGCAACAATTCTCCCGCGACCTCCAATAGTTCGCGCATAATTACATCGCAGTAAACTTTCTCGGATATGGCAAAACGTCCGGCGAGCGGTGCATTCATGAAATCCGAGGCCGGTAATCGCGGGCTACGGACAAATGCTGCAAATCCCCCAAACCAAGGCGACACCGACTCCAAGTTTCTGCACGCTTCGAACCACCGACGATGCACCGGACTGGAATCGGACTCGGGCATGTCCGGCAAGTAGTCCTGAAACCTAGTATCAATGATATCAGCACGATAAGCTCGTTTCATATTTTTTCTTAGCATCATTCATCCCACCACCGGACACCGGGGAATTGAGAGTTGGGATCACTTACTTCGGCAGCGATTATCTGAAGTTCATCGCGCAAGTCCATCCCTTGGGCCGCCG
This sequence comes from Verrucomicrobiota bacterium, assembly GCA_003402705.1. Taxonomy (GTDB): domain Bacteria; phylum Verrucomicrobiota; class Verrucomicrobiia; order Verrucomicrobiales; family V1-33; genus V1-33. Next base: position 8,647 of record QQNF01000006.1, read on the forward strand.
CCGCTTCAAGCCTATCGACAATCGCAACCGCACACTCGTTATAATGAATCCTGCTGTGTGGAGGCCCCCCATTCCCCTACTCCCCCCCCTCACGCCAGAATCTCCGTCACCACGCGCCCATGCACATCCGTCAGACGGAAATCCCGGCCCTGGAACCGGTACGTCAGGCGCTCGTGCGGGATTCCCAGCAGGTGCAGGATCGTCGCCTGCAGATCATGCACATGAACCTTCCCCGACGCCACCGAAAACCCTAGCTCATCCGTCTCCCCGTGGCTGAAGCCGCCCTTCACGCCACCGCCCGCCAGAAACAGCGAGAACGCATCCGGAAAGTGATCTCTCCCCAGCGCACTGCCGCCCGCCGTGCGACCTTCCCGGAACGGCGTCCGCCCGAACTCCCCGCCCCACACAATCAGCGTATCATCGAGCAGCCCGCGCTGCCGCAGATCCCGGATCAATGCCGCCACCGGCTTGTCCGTCCGCCGCATCTTGTCCGTCAACCCGCCCCGGATGTCCTCACCGGCCCCCGTCCCGTGAAAATCCCAGCCCCAATCAAAGAGATGCACAAACCGCACGCCCTGCTCCACCAGCCGCCGCGCCAGCAGGCAGTTGTTCGCAAAACTCGAATCCCCCGGCACCGCCCCGTAATCCTCCAGCACCTGCTTCGGTTCCTTCGAAATATCCATCACCTCCGGCACACTCGCCTGCATCCGGTACGCCAGCTCATACTGCGCAATCCGCGTCGCCGTCTCCGGATGCCCTAACTCCTCACCCTGCTCCGTATTCAGATCCCGCAGCGCATCCAGCGTCTCCCGCCGCAGCTTCCGATCCATCCCCGGCGGATCACTCACATAAAGCACCGGATCACCCTTCGACCGGCACTGCACACCCTGAAAGACCGACGGAATAAACCCGGTCCCCCAGCAGCTCTGACCGCCGCTCGGCTGCACCCCGCTGCTGATCAGCACCACAAATCCCGGCAGGTTGTCATTCTCCGACCCTAACCCGTACGTCACCCACGACCCCATCGACGGGCGCCCCTGCCGCGGCGACCCCGTGAACAGCAGCAGCTCCGCCGGCGCATGGTTGAACTGCTCAGTGTACATCGACTTGATCACACACATCTCGTTCGCCACCGACTGAAAATTCGGCACCGCATCCGACATCCAGATCCCACCCTCCCCATGCTGCGTGAACGTCCGCGGCGTCCCCATCAGCTTCGGCACCCCGCTCGTGAACGCAAAGGTCTTCCCCTTGATCACCGAATCCGGCGCATCCTGACCATTCCGCTTCACCAGCTCAGGCTTGTAGTCGAAAATGTCCAGATGCGGCGGCCCGCCTGACATGTGCAGATAAATCACCCGCTTCACCTTCCCCGCACCGGCCGCCGCCCGCGGCGCAAACGGATTCACCGTCGCCGCCCCGCCCTTCATCGCCAGAGCCTCCATCGCGATCGCCCCGAGACTGAACTGTCCCGCCCCGCGCAGAAATTGCCGCCGGGTCTGTGCCTGCAGTTGCTGGAAATATTGGTTCATGAGCTGTCAGCGTTTCATCAGAAATTCGTCAAGATTCAGTACCACATTCGCCACCGCCGTCCACGCCGCAAGCCCTGCCGGATCACTCCCCGGCTCCGCTCCCGCCAGTTGCGCCGCCTTCGCCGGATCGCCCTTCAAGGTCTCCGCCGCCCTCTTCTGCAGCGCCGCCAGTCGCGCCACCTCCCGCGCACTCGGCGCACGCCCCAGTGCCGCACGAAACGCCCGCCCGATCACTTCTTCCGCACTCCCGCCCACCGCCGTGATCTTCCGCGCAAATGCCTGCGCCGCCTCCACAAACACCGGATCATTCAGCGTCACTAACGCCTGCAGCGGCGTGTTCGTCTGGTTCCGCCGGATCGTACACACTTCCCGGTTCGGCGCATCAAACGTCGTCAGCGATGGATAAGGACTCGTCCGCCGCCACTCGGTGTACAACGCCCTCCGGTAACGATCCGCCCCCTCGCTCGTCTGCCAGTCCAGTCCGCCCCCGAACGCCGCCGACAACCCCATGTTAGGCCGCACCGGTCGCACCGGCGGCCCGTAAAGCTTCTGCGACAGCAACCCGCTCACCGCCAGCGCCTGATCCCTCACCATCTCCCCGGACAACCGCACCCGCGGCCCCCGCGCCAGCAAGCGGTTGTCAGGATCACGCTCCACCAGTTCCGGCGTCACCCGCGAACTCTGCCGGTACGCCGCCGACGTCACCAGCAATCTCAGAAACCCTTTCACATCCCACCCGGTCCGCACCAACTCGGTCGCCAGCCAGTCCAGCAACTCCGGATGCGCCGGCAACTCACCCTGACTCCCGAACTCCTCACTCGTCCTCACAATCCCGATCCCGAACACCGACTCCCAATACCGGTTCGCAATCACCCTCGCCGTCAGCGGATTCTCCGGACTCACCAGCCACTGCGCCAGCGCCAGCCGGTCCTTCTTCACTCCCTCAGGCAACGCATGAAACGCCGCCGGCACGCCCTCCTCCACTTCATCCCCCTTCGACAGATAATTCCCCCTCAGTTGCACCTGAGTCTTCCGACGCTGCCCAGCCGGCAATTCCTTCATCACCGGCACCGTCACCTGCGCCATCCCTTCCATCTGCCGCCGCACTTCCGCCAGCCGCACCCGCACCGCTTCCGTCTCCGGACTCACCACCGCCGCATAATGCCTCACAATCTCAGCACGCTGCGCCTCCGTCCGCTTTCCTTCCGGCACCGCTAGCAATCCCGCCACCGCCGCCGGAACCGACGCCACTTCCGCCGCCCGCTCCTCCGCCGAAATCCCTAGACGAAACCGCCCCACCGTATGCCCGCTGTGCGGCGACTGCTGCTCGATGCTCACCTTAAGCACCGACCCCGCTGGAATCTCCACCGCATTCTCCCCCGTCAGAATCAATGTGTGTGCCTTCCCCGGCGCACCGCCCACCGCCCATCCCTGCTGCGGCCCGCCGCCCCGCGCCTTCCGGCCACGCTTCGGCACCGGCATCGCCCGCACTAGCGAATCCGCCGTGAACCCGGGCTGCTCATAATCCGCCGCCGCCTCCGTAAACTCCACCCCACGCTCACCCGTCAGCGAAAACTCCATCCGCGCCGCCGCAGGATTGTCCTTCTTCTCCCAAACCACCCGCCGCTCCGCATCCAAGGCCACCACCCGGAACCCAGCCAGCCGTTCGCCCGCCTCCGCCCGATTCCACACCACAATCCGTTCCACCGGCTTCCCGCCCCCCAGATCCACCTCCCACCACGGATCCGGCGTGTTCAGATTCGTGTGCGCCACTGAACCCTTGTTATACTCTGGATCCGTATTGCCATCATTCGCCCGACCCGCCCCAGCCTCCGCAAAGGTCGACTTCTGCGTCGCCTTCCCCTTCACCGCCAGATTCACCCCGCCTCCGAACACCTCGACTTCCGCCAACTGCAGCAGTTTGTCCGCTCCCGGCAGCTCCACCCTCACATACCTAACTTCCCCAGGCTTCGCTCCCTCCGGCGGCAGCACCGTCGCCCGAACCCCCGTAATCACAAAATTCCCGCCCGCATGCCCCGGCCCGCCTCCCGGCAGGCTCTCGTGCGGCAACGCTTCCAAACGCAACGCCGCCATCCTCATCGCTTCCTTCACCGGCACCGTCACCGTCACCGTATCCTTCGCCGCCCCGCCCGCCACCACCACGTCCCCAGCCTCCACCTTCACCGCCACTCCCGCATCCGACTTGATTCCCCCAGGCGTTAGCGCACCCCACTTCAACGGCACCGCCATCGCCGCCGCCCATTCCATCGCCGCCTTCCGCACCGACTCCGCCGGCGAAGACAGCCCGGCCTCAAGCGACGCCACCTCCGCAGCCATCTCCCGCTTCTTCGCCGCCAGATCATCCGTTAGGAATCCATGCAGCGGCGCTTCATCCCGCTGGTCCGCATCCGCCGTGTTGTTCAGAAACGCAAACACCCGGAAATACTCATGCTGCGTGATCGGATCATACTTGTGCGTGTGACACTGCGCACACGCCATCGATGTCCCCATCCACACCGACAAGGTCGTGTTCACCCGGTCCACCACCGCCGCATTCCGGAACTCCTCATCGTTCGTCCCCCCTTCGCTGTTGGTCATCGTGTTCCGGTGAAACGCTGTCGCTACTAGCGCTTCCTCCCCGGCCCCCGGCAGCAGGTCCCCAGCCATCTGCTCGATCGTAAACCGGTCGAACGGCTTGTTCGCGTTGAACGCCCGGATCACATAATCCCGGTACGCCCAGATCGTCCGCGGCGGATCATCCGCATACCCCGCCGAATCCGCATAGCGCGCCAGATCCAGCCACACCCGCGCCCAATGCTCCCCGTACGCCGGCGATGCCAGCAACCGGTCCACCAACCGCTCCCACGCCCCCGCCCCCGCGTCATTCACGAACGCCGCCGTCTCCTCTTCGCTCGGCGGCAATCCCGTCAAATCCAAGGTAACCCGCCGGATCAATGCCGCCCGATCCGCCTCCGGCTGCATCTTCAATCCCTCCCGCTCCAGCCGCTCCATCAGAAACGCATCCACCGGATGCCCCCCAATCTTCGGCACCTCCCGCCGCACCGGCTTCTCGTACGACCAATGCTTCGTCTGCACCGCCCCACCCGCAATCCACTCCCGCACCCGCTCAATCTCCGCCGCACTCAGCCGCTTCCCCGACTTCGCCGGCGGCATCAGATCATCCGCATCATGCGTCTCCATCCGCGCCAGCAACTCGCTTTGCTCCGGATGCCCCGGCACCACCACCTTGCGACCACCCAGATCCATCCCCAATCCCTCCGCCGTATCCAGCCGCAACCCGCCACTCCCCTCAGGCCCACCTTTCCGCTCCGCCTCATCCGGCCCGTGACAGTGAAAACAATTGTTCGCCAGCAGCGGCCGAATGTCCTGCCCGAACGTCACCGGCCTCGGTGCCGCCTCCGCAGCAGTCGCAATTACGATCGATAGTAACGGGGTAACTCGGAACATCATGGCAGCTTCAGGCAACAGTCGTGCCCCCTGTACGCTCCCAATTCACCAATTCTTAGCCCCACTTGTCCCCGCGCCCCTTCACTCCTCCCCCACCCTCACCCATCTCCTCCGCCCCCTCTTCCGCCACCACCTCATCCTCCGCCTCAAGAAACACCACCGTCTCCTCCTCTTCCACAGCCTCCACCTTCTCCGCCTTCTCCGCCTTCTCCGCCTTCTCCACCGCATCAGCCTCCGCCACCACACCCTCCACTTTCTCCACCTTCTTCTTCCTCGGCTTCTTCTTCGCCACCGCTTCCCCGCCCTCGCCCAGCGTCAATTCATCCTGCGACCCCGCAGCCACCTCCGCCGCCGGCGCTTCAGGCTCGGGCAGCTTCACCGACCGCAACTCCGCCGCATTCGGCAGGTCATCAATCGTCCGCACCCCGAAATGCTCCAGAAACAACTCCGTCGTCTCATAAAGCAGCGGCCGCCCCGGCAGATCCGCACGACCCGCAATCCGCACCACATTCCGATCCATCAGGGTCTGCAGCGGCCCGTCCACACTCACCCCACGCACCGCCTCAATCCCGCTCTTCGTCATCGGCTGCCGGTACGCAATGATCGCCAGCGTCTCCAGCGCACTCGGCGTCAATCGCTGCGGCTTCTTGTCAGGAAACAACTCCCGCACCCACTGCGCCCAGTCCGGCCGGCTCACAATCCGCCACCCGGCCGGCCGCTCCACTAGCTGAAACGCACGCCCGCTCTCGATATACTCCAGATTCAACCGCCCGATCGCCGCCGCAATCGCCTCCTCCGTCACCGACGCATGCCGCGTCACACTCTCCGACGCGTTCTCCCCCTCCGCCTCCCGCACCGTCGCCACCGCCGACTTCACACAGCGCACCAGTTCCTTAGTCGACGCCCCTTCCGGCGACGCAAAAATCAGCCCCTCAATAATGCTTTCCAGCTCGGTAATCATGTGTCGTCAGACAATGCGTTGAATTCCCTCACAATCCCTCACCTCACGTGTTCTCATTCCGGAACAAGGTGATCTCTCCCAGCAGGTGATCCTGATTCACCCGGAACTGCCGCAGCTTGATCAGCTCCAGCATCGCCACAAAGGTCACAATCACTTCCTCCCGCGTCGTCGCCGCCGCAAACAGATTCATGAACGCAATCTGCGTCCCCGGCGTCAACGCGCCCAGCAGATACTCGATCTTGTCCGCCACCGTGAAATGATCGTCCGCAATCTCCCGCAGATCCACCTTCTCAAACCGCGCCAGCACTTTCTGAAACGCACGGATCAGATCAAAAATCCCCAACTCCGGCAACCCGCCCGGCTCCGCCTCCTTCTGCATGTCCGGCACCTCAGGCGTCGCCGGATACACATGCTCCATCTGCAACTGCCGCTTCTGCAGGAATGACGCCGCATCCTTGAACTTCTTGTACTCAATCAGCTGCCGGATCAACTCCCACCTCGGATCCTCATCCTCCCCTTCCTCCTCCGGCGGCTGCACCGGCTTCGGAATCAGCATCCGGCTCTTCAAATACATCAGCGTCGCCGCCATCACAATGAACTCCCCCGCCAGATCAATGTTCAGCATCTTGAACGTGTCGATGTACGCAATGTACTGACGCGTGATGCGCTCGATGTTCACATCAAGGATGTCCACCTCGTCTTTCTTGATGAGGTAGAGCAGAAGATCGAGAGGACCTTCGAAGATGTCGAGCTTGACCTTGTAGGAATCGTCCACGGCTGTTTGAAAATGGATCGTCAGTATGCACCGCCATCCCGCGTTGCCAGCGGTAAATTCCTCCCCGGATCCCTCCATCCCGCTCACCCCCGCCTACGCAAACGTGTCTTGCCCCCCGGCCAGATTCCCGCAATCCTTCACCCGCAATCCCTTCCGACCCCCCATGAAACCCTCCCTGCTCCACCTCGCCTCCGCTGCCCTCCTCACCGGCACCTCCCACGCCGCCCCCTACGCCTCCGGCCTCTCCACCTCCGGCAGCACCATCTCCTTCATCCTCAACGAGTCCGCCGATAAGGTCACCGTCTCCCTCAACAACGGCGCTTCCACCCTCAACCTCGGCCCGCGCCCCGCAGGCACCCACTCGTTCGATTCCGCCGGGGCCACCTCATGGCAGATCATCGTCGAAAAAGCCGCCCCTCCAGGCTGGCGCTCCGGCACCCTCCAGCAGATCAGCTCCGACGCCAACCCGCTCAACCAGTTCGTCAACGGCCGAGGGGTCTGCATCGCCCGATCCCCAAAAAGCCGCTCCTTCGGCCGGGTCTACGTCTCCGTCGGTTCCTCCGGCACCACCCTCACCGGCCGCTCCGTCCCAGAAGGCATCTACCCCCTCAACGCCGACCTCTCCGCCACTGCACTGGGCACCAACCCGCTCACCGGCGGCCTCAACTTCACCGCCAGCACCGAAAGCCCCTACCGTCTCACCGCAGGCGACGACGGCACGCTCTACATCGCCGACTGGTCCGACCAAACCGGCTCGCTCTACGCCACCGACGCCGATGTCGCCAACGGCACCAATCTCCTCGCCGGACCCGTCGGTTCCCCCTTCCCAGTCACCGACTCCCGCATCCACGGCTCCATCGCCGCCGTCGCCGTCGCAGGCTCCCTCGCCACCAGCGACCTCAATCTCTGGGTCATCGACGAAGACCTCCAGGACGACAGACTCGCCGCCACCCAGTCCCAGACCAACAGTCTCTGGGAATGGCGCCTCAACCCGGAAGCCCCGTTCGTCCCTCTCAACGGCCCTCCCCTCCGTCTCTCCAGCGCCGGCATCACCTTCGCCTCCCAGACCGCCGACCTCGTCCGCTCCAAAACCGGCACATTCTACAAAACCCAGCGCCGCTCCAACGGCAACGAATCCGGGGTCTTCATCATCGACTCCACCGGCATCACACTCGACAGCTCCCTGACATCATGGCGGAACTTCAAAGGCGACCTCACGCTCCGCGATGTCTTCACCGAAACCGTCGCCGCCGACCTAACCGATGACGGCCAGTTCCTCGCCGTCCTCCGCCGCGACAACGCCTTCCACATCGTCCACGTCGGCACCGGGCTCTTCGACTTCAACCGCTACTCGCTCCTCACCACCACCCCAGTCACCGTCGCCGCACGCGACATCGCATTCGACCCCGCCGGCAATGTCTACACGCTCAGCTCAGGCAACCAACTCCTCCGCGTCTTCGCCCCTGGCGGCACCTCCAAAGCCACCACCGGCTCCGACGCCACCTTCGCCATCGCCTTCGAACCGCTCCCGCCTCCCACCCCAGTCATCACCGCCGTCACCGGCACCCCCAACGCCGTCGTCATCGACTTCTCCGCTCCCGGCGCGTCCCTAGCCGACTTCACCCTCGAACGCTCCCCGGACCTCGCCACATGGCTCCCCGACGCCTCCGCCCAGTTCGCCGGCGAATCCCCGTCCTTCTCCGTCAACGCCGTCGGCATCACCCCCGGCTCCAAGGAATTCTTCCGCGTCCGCCGTCTCCGCTGACACCCCTCCACTCACCAGTCCTCAAACGGCCCTAGCGTCTTCAAATCAGGGTCGCCCTTCGCATACCGTCGCAGCGCCGGCCTCGCCGCAAACGCCACCCGCAGGCTCACCTCCGCATTCTGCGGATCCCCCAGCACCGCCAGATAGCACGCCATGTTGTAGTGATACAACGGATCGCGCCGCACCACGTCGTGCGCCGACAGCAGCAGCGCACACGCATCCCGCGTCCTCCCCGCCTCATGCAGCGCAAACGCCGTATGCAGCCACCCCCCCGCACACTCAGGCTCGTCCCGGCACAACGCATGCCCTTCCTCAATCGCTTCCTCCCACTGCTTCAGCTGAATCCTCGCCGCCACCCGCAGCTCTCTAACCGCCGCATCCCTGCGCCCAGCCTCGCCTAACTCCTCCAGTTCCTCCAGCGCCAGATCCGCCAGCCCTAACTCCAGATAACCGCACGCCGCCACAAACGCGCGCGGCCTCGGCTCCGGCAACTCACTCTCCTCATCCATCAGCTTGCTCCTCCCTTCATCGCTTCTTTCCCTTCCCCTCACCCGACTTGCTGAACAGATACACCAGAACCCCGATCATCACCAGCCCAGCCCCCCACTTCGCCTCGTCCGGCCGCTGCCTCACCATGATCCCCATGATCATCCCCGTCGCCGCCAGAAACAGCACCGTCGTCACCGGATAACCCCACGCACGATACGGCCGCTCCATCATCGGATCACTCCGCCGCAGCTTCACCACCCCCCACACCGTCAGCAGCAGAAACACCTGCAGCACAAACTCAGTCCGGATCATCAACTGCTCCACCGTACTCGAAAAAATCAGCGCCAGCACCAGCACATACTGCACCAGCACCGCCGTCCGCGGCACCCCCTCACGCGTCGTCGCCCCCAGAAACCCTAGCGCCGCACAATCCCGACCCATCGCCTGCGCCACCCGCGGCCCAGTCCACGTCATCGCACTCACCGTCGATACCAACCCAGCCGCCACCAGCAACCCCACCACCCCGCCACCCGCTGGCCCAAACCACCGCCCCGCCGCCACCACCGCCGGATCCGGACGCCCCGCCAGTTCCGCCAGCGGAGCCGCCCGCAGCATCGCCGCATTCAATAACGTATATAACACCATCACCAGCCCAGTCCCCAGCAGCAGCGCCCGCGGCACGTTCCGCTGCGGATCCTCCACCTCCCCAGCCACATAACACGCCGCATTCCACCCGGCATACGCAAACATCACATAAAACAACGCCAGCACAAACCCAGGCCCCGCAACAAGCGCCCCATCCCCTGCCACCGGCACAAATCTCACCTCCCCCGCTCCCCCAGCCACCATCCCCACCACAATCAACCCGCCCATCAGCACCACCTTCGCCCCGGTAATCACTGTCTGAAACCTCCCCGACGCCCGTACCGACACCAGATGCGCCCCCGTCAGCACCGTCACCAACCCCGCCGCCATCAGCTTCTCCCCCATCGGCCACGTCACCTGCAGCGCCGACGTCAGATACGCCGAAAACAACAGCGCCGACGACGCCACCGGCGCCGGAAACCCCGCCGTCAGCGACACCCAGCCTCCCACAAAACCAACCCCCGGATGCTACAACTCCGACAACAACGCATACTCACCCCCCGACCTCGGCATCGCCGCACTCAACTCCGCATAATTCACCGCCCCGCAAAACGCCAGCAACCCACCGACCACCCACAGCAGCACAATCACAAACCCCGACGGCAACGCCGCCACCTGGTACCCCAGCGCCCCGAATACCCCCGTCCCAATCATGTTCCCCACCACTAACGCAACCGCTGACGCAAGAGAAGCTCGGTGAAAACTGGACACCCTCCGCCCTACACCCGCTTCTCCCCCGGACACAACGCGAATTCCACCCGCACCACCCCAAGCCACGCCCTTGCACCGCCCCACCCCACGCTCTCTCCATCCCCCATGACGCCTCGCAACATCCTCTTCGACTGGTCCGGCACCCTCGTCGACGATCTGCCCCCAGTCCTCGAAGCCACCAACTCCGTCCTCCAGCACTTCGGCCGCGAACCCATGTCCCGCGACCAGTTCCGCCGCTCGTTCCGCCTCCCCTTCTCAGGCTATTACGAGGAACACCTCCCCGGCGTCACCCTCGAAGAACTCGACCCCATCTGGCACCGCGCTTTCCGCGCCTCCCGCCAACCCGTCACCATCATCCCCCACGCCCGCGAATACCTCGAAGCCTGCGCCGCCCGCAATCTCCGCCTCTTCGTCCTCTCCAGCGCACCCCAGGACGCCGTCGAACGCCAGGCCGCCAACCTCCGCCTCGACCACTTCTTCGAACGCATCCACGCCGGTGTCTTCGATAAACGCGAACGCATCGCCTCCCTTCTCGCCGAACACAATCTCGCCACCCACGACACCATCATGATCGGCGACATGCGCCACGATGTCCACACCGCCAAGGCCGGCGGCATCCGCTCGGTCGCCGTCCTCACCGGCTACGAATTCCCGGAAGTCATCGCCACCGCCGAACCTGACCTCATGGTCGATAACCTCGACGTCCTCCTCAATCTCCACTTCTCCTGACATGTCCTCTCACCCACCCCTCGGCGTCCTCTTCGACTGGGACGGTGTCGTCGTCGACTCCCTGTTCTTCTGGCCCGCTCCGTAAACGCGCCCGCCCGCCCCGTCGCATCACCCCCGCTCCCCAGCCATTGCTGGCCTCACGCCTCCCACCCGCATGAACCTCTCTCTCCCCCTCTTCCTCGCCCTAGCCCTCCCAACCCTCGCCGCCGATTCATGGCAGGGCTTCCGCGGCTCCCACGGCACCGGCCACGCCGACGCCTCCAACCTCCCCGTCACATGGAGCGAATCCCAGAACGTGAAGTGGAAAACCCCCATCCCCCACCGCGGCTGGTCCACCCCTCTCATCCTCGGCAACCAGATCTGGCTCACCACCGCCACCGAAGACGGTCACGACTTCTTCGCCCTCTGCCTCGACCGCTCCACCGGTGCCATCATCCACGAATCAAAACTCTTCCACGCCGACAAACCGGAACCACTCGCCAACGACCTCAACTGCTACGCCTCACCCACCGGCTGGCTCGATGAAGGCCGCGTCTTCCTCCACTTCGGTTCCTACGGCACCGCCTGCCTCGACACCGTCTCCTTCAAGGAAATCTGGCGCCGCACCGACCTCCCCTGCCGCCACTACCGTGGCCCCGGTTCCTCCCTCTTCAACTGGAAGGACTCCATCATCCTAACCATGGATGGGGTCGACGTCCAGTACCTCTGCGCCCTCGACAAAAAAACCGGCACCACCATCTGGCGCACCGACCGCAATACCCAATTCGACGACCTCGGAGCCGACGGCAAACCCGTCGACAATGGCGACTACCGCAAATCCTACACCACTCCGCTCCTCATCCAGCCCGACGGCAAACCCCAAATCGTCAGCTCCAGCAGCAAAGCCACCGTCGCCTACGACCCGGACTCCGGCCGCGAACTCTGGCGCACCACCTACAAGGGCTTCTCCAACGCCTCCCTCCCCGCATGGATCAACGGCACCCTCGCCATCAACACCGGCCACGGCAAAGCCAATCTCCAGGCCTTCTCCATCACTAGCACCACCTCCGGCGACCTCACCGGCAAGCTCCTCTGGGAACAAACCAAAAACATCCCCACCCGCTCCTCCCCAGTCGTCGCCGCCGACCTCATCTTCCTCGTCTCCGACCCAGGCCTCATCTCCGCCGTCGACCCCAAAGACGGCACCCTCCTCTTCAGCGAACGCACCAGCGGCAACACCAGCGCCTCTCCCCTCGCCGCCGACGGCAAACTCTTCTTCTGCTCGGAACGCGGCGACACCACCGTCGTCATCCCCGGCCGCTCTTTCCAGAAAGCCGCCGTCAATCAGCTCGACTCAGGCATCATGGCCTCCCCCGTCGCCGTCGGCCGCTCGCTCTTCATCCGCACCAAGACTCACCTTTATTGTCTCGAGAATCCGCAGTAAGCTCCTCCATCCCCCCAGCTCTAACGATTCCCGAAAATATGAAAGTCATCGCCGCCTACGACGCCGAACCCTGCTCGCGCCTCGCCCTCGAACAACTCGCCGACGCCGCCCTCCCCGACCACGCCGAAATCATCGTCGTCAGCTTCGCCGACCTCCTCCTCCCTCCAGGCACCGCCATCGGCGACATGGCCCTCGGCATCGGGCTCCCGGAACCTGTCATCGACATGCACCGCGCCGCCAAGGCCCTCGCAGACATCGCCACAGAACGCGCCGAAGAAGGCGCCGCCATCGTCCGCTCCCTCGGCAAACCATGGGCCGTCTCCTCTCGCAGCATCTCCGACACGCCCTCATGGGGCCTCGTCCAACTCGCCGAAGACGAAAAAGCCAACCTCATCATCACCGGCTCCCACAACCGCTCCGGCGTCGCCCGATTCTTCCTCGGCAGCGTCGCCCAGAAGGCCATCCAGGAAGCCCCCTGCTCAGTCCGCATCGTCCGCCCTCTCCCTTCCCCAGCCTCCCACCGCATCCTCATCGGCGTCGACGGCTCCGCCGCCTGCACCGCCGCCATCAAGGCCATCGCCGCTCGCCCATGGCCCGCTGACACCGAATTCTCCTGCATCACCGTCATCGACTCCCAGTTCATCTCCGCCTCGCTCTGGCAAACCTTCACCGGCACCCCCATCCTCGCCGCATCCGTCCGCCACGAATCCGAAGCCGCACGCGCCGTCCTCGACGACGCCACCGCCATCCTCGCCGCACACGGCTTCTCCGCCGCCACCATCATCGCCCACGGCGACCCGCGCGAAATCATCCCCCAGCACGCCGAAGACCTCGGGGTCTCCTGTCTCATGATCGCCGCTCGCGGCCGCCACCACGCCGAACGCCGCCACCTCGGCACCGTCGCCGCCGCCATCCCGAACCGCGCCCACTGCACGGTCGAAGTCGTCCGCGCCTAACAACCCAGCCGCTCCTCCAGCGCATGCCGGGCCAATCCCGCATGCGCCTTCAACTGCGCAATCTCCTCGTCAATCACACCAACGGGCCGCACCGGCTCGTCCTCCTTCACCGCCGTAATCATCACGTTCTTCGCCGTGTGCTCCGCACTGATGAACTCGAACACCTGCGTCCTGTATCCCTCACGCTCCAGATACAGCGCCCGCAACGCATCCGTCACCATCTCCGCATAACGCTCCCGCAGAATCCCGTGCCGCAGCAGCGACGCCATCGCCGGATGCGCCGCCCTAACCTCCATGCTCTGCCTCACCTGCTGATGACAGCACGGAGCCAGCACCATCAGCCCCGCCCCGCCCTTCACCCCCGCCGCAATCGCATCGTCCGTCGCCGTATCGCACGCATGCAGCGCAATCAGCAACTCCAGCGGCTCTCCACCCCAATCGCTGATCCCTCCCTCACGAAACTCCAGTCCCTCACAACCACAGCGCCGCGCCGTCCGCTCGCACAACCCCACTAGCTCCCCCCGCCGCTCGATCCCCGTCACCGCCGCCTTCACCCCCCGCGCCACCAGCAACGCATGCAGCGCAAACGTCAGGTACCCTTTCCCGCTCCCCATGTCCGCCGCCCGCACCGTCTCCGGCAACTCCGTCTTCTTCAGCAATCCATCCACAATCTCCGTGAACTTATTGATCTGCCGCCACTTGTCCTGCGCCGACGGCAGGATGCTCCCCGCCAGCCCCGTAATCCCCAGCTCCCGCCAGCACGCCGCCGCCGCATCCACCGTCGTGTGCTTCACCCGGTCATGCCGCAAATCCTCCGCCGTCAGCACCGCCGACCCAGTCTGCCGGAAATGCACCGCCGGCTCCCCTCGCTTGTTGAACCTCAACGTCGCCGCCCTCCCCGCACTCTCCGCATCCAGATGCAGAAACGTCGCCCCCGCCAGATCCGCCACCTCTCGCATCGTCTGCGCCGCCGTCAGATTCTTCACCTCATCCCGCGTGCTCATCCGCCGCGTCCACGCCACCAGCGTCTCCCCCCGAATCACCACCGGCCGCAGATAAACCGACCGCAAATCCGCCGGCGCCGCCCGACCCGGCTTCGACAAGGTCGCCCGCACAAAGGTCCGGTCCCCAAGGCTCTGCGCTAGAAAATCTAAAAAGGTGGCTGCTGACGTCATACCTCCCAACTCCTCCACTCCTCCCGCCCGCGCAAGCTCCCAAGCCACTCTCCTTCACCGCCCCGCCGCTCGCTTCACAAACGCCACCAGCTCCGCACTCCGGAAAAATCCCTCCCACATGTTGTGCCCCTGACCATTCGGCACCACCAGCTCCATCTCCCCGCCCAGCGCCCGATACCGCTCCGCCACCAACCCCGAATTCCGCTCCAGCGGCACCACCGTGTCCACATCCCCGTGAATCGCAAAAAACGGCACCTTCGCCTTCGCTAACCCTTCCAGCCGATCCACCGGATTGTGCTCCTTCAGCACCGCCCGCAACCCGTCCGCCGTCAGATGATAGGCCCCGCACGCCTTCTCCACCGTCGGATAACTCGTCAGATCACACACCGGATAAATCCCCGCAAATCCCCCACAACGCTCCGGATGCTCCGCCGCCCAGCTCAAGGTCATCAATCCCCCCCGACTCCGCCCCAGCATCACCGGCCGCTTCCCCATCCCCCGACGCTCGGTCAGCTCCGCATACAGCAAATCATACACTTTCCGCCCATCCGGACTCCCATAACTCTCCCCAGCATCAATCCCCGCTATCCCAATCCCGCTCGCCAGCAACTGCTCGAACAACCACCTTTCCTCCACCCCAGGCAACCCCGGCAAGGTCGGCGCATACCACACCCACGGCATCCCATCCTTCTCCGCTTTCTCTCCCTTCTCCTCCTTCGGACGGATCAGAAACGCCTCGCGCCCGCCTAACTCAAAACTCTCCCCAGCCACCGGCAGCTTCTTCCCTTTCCCCTCTTCCCCTCCCGCCATCGCCGCCAGCGTCAATCCAAGGGCCTGTATAAATGCCGCGCGTCTCATATCATATTCTCAGTGATCTGTTCCTCAATGCACCGTCATCCCGCCGTTGATGTGCAGGTTTTGCCCCGTCACAAACGACGCACTCTCACTCGCCAGAAACACCACCGCCCCCGCCAGATCCTCCGGCACGCCCCACCGCCCCGCCGGTATCCCCGCCAGATACCGGTCCTTCTCCTCCTGCGGATCCCCAGCATGCCGCTCCACCGGAATCCATCCCGGCGAAATCATATTCACCGTCACCCCCCACCTAGCCACCTCCGTCGCCAGACTCCGGTGAAACCCGTTCTGCCCTCCCTTCGCCGCCACATACGCCGTGAAATCAGGGACTCCCCGCGCCACCACCTCCGACCCGATACTGATAATCCTCCCGTGCCCGCGCCGCTTCATCCCCGGCAGCACCGCCTTCGTCAGCAGCACCGGGCTCTTCACAAAGAAATCCAGCATCTCCTGATAAAACGCCCACTCATACTCCTCCACCGCCCGATGCGGCTGATCCGGCGTCGCATTGATCACCAGAATGTCCACCGGCCCCAGCGCCGCCTCCACTTCCCTAACCAACCGCGGCACATCCTCCTCGCTCGACACATCCCCGCGGAACATCGCCCCACTCCCGCCCGTCGCCGCATACTCCTTCATCACCTCCGCCGCCCGCGCCTCGTTCCGGTGGTAATTGAACGCCACCCGCGCCCCCGCACCGCCCAGCGCAAACGCCATGGCCTTCCCCAGCCCGGCCGTGCTGCCAGTCACCAGCGCCGTCCGGCCCGCGAGCGAAAATTCAGGTGCCTTCATCATCCCACCTCATACGCGCCCCAATCCCGCAGGTTTCGCCAACCTCACAACCCCGACGCCCCACCCCCGCGAATGCTCCGCAACTCCGGCACGTCCTTCGCCGCCTCAATCTCCCGAATCGCCGCCGCCACCGCATCCACCCGCCGCGCATTCAATTCCCCACCCGGAAACTCCCCGTCCTTCACCTGCTTGTTCAACATCGCCATCAGTTCCTTCAACTTCGGCACCGCCCCCCGCGCCGCCGCTCCATACCCCGCGATATCCTTCATGATCTCCCCAGTCCGGCTCTCGCTCCCATGCCCACCCTGCGTCATCGCCAGATAAATCCCCGCCTCAATCCCTTCCTTGAAACGATAACGCACCAGCGCCTTGAACCCGCCCATCCGAATCTCATTGCTGAACATCGTGTCCGCTGGACATGGGGTCTTCACCGCCGCCAGAATGTCAGGAGCCAGCTTCACCACTTCCTCCATCGTAATCCGGTGATCGAAAAACTCCCGCAAGGTCGCCCGCGCCATCCCGTCAGGCTGCCGCGACACCGCCCTCACCGCAGGAATCAGCAGCACCGGATCCGCATCCTTCAATCCTTCCTTCAACGGCCCCGAAAACACCGCCGCCGCCAGCTGCCCCTGCGCAATCTGCACCGGATCCGCCCAGTTGATCGGCCTCATCGGCTCCGCCGTCGCCACCAATGCCTTCAGCAATTCCCCCAGCACAGGCTTCGCACGATCACCCATCTTACGCACCGCCTCCGCCGCCTTGTAACGCACCCACCGGTTCTCGTGACCCAACCGCTTCACCAGCACCTTAAGCCCCTCTTCCGCCCCGATCAATCCTAGCGCCTCGCAAGCCCCCTGCACCACATGCACATCCTCACCGCCCGCCAGCCGCACTAGCTCCCCAACCATCGCCCGACCTTCCGGCCGACCCGCCAGTTCCTCCGCCGCCCAGTGCCGCACCACCGGCGACCAATCCCCAAACGCCGCCAACAGCTCCGCCGCACTCTTCCCTTTCCGCTCCACATCAAACCGCCCCGACACCACCGCCGCCGCCACTTCCGCCTTCCCCAGTTTCGCCTTCTCGCCGCTCTCACGCCCCGTAATCAGCAGCTTCTTCAACGGCAGCGCATACGTCAGCACATACGTCGCGTTAGGACTCAATCCGTAATAACTGCTCTTCCCCCAGTACGTCCCATCCTCGGTCTTCCCCGGCCCGTACTGCTCACCGCCATCATACGTGAACGACCCGTCCGCACGCCGCACCAGATCCAGATGCCACGACGCCTCCCGGAAAAATGCCGCCGCCGCCCCAGCTCCACCCGCATTCGCCCCCAGCGCCCCCCACAGATAACTGAACCCCTGACCAGTATGCCCGCACTCCCGGCTCGCATACCCAGCCGTCGCCATCTGCGCAAAAAACTTCGCGTCCCGCTCCCGCCCGCTCTGCAACCCGAAGAACACCGCCGTGATCGAATTCTTCCCGTTGTTCTCATGATAGGGCCACGGCTCGTGCTCCCCATACGGAATCGCCCCCTTATCCGTGAAATACCCGAAAAACCCAGACGCCCGCCCCACCGCCGCCTCAATCTCCGGATCCTTCACACCACACTTCTTCGCCAGCAGAATCGCCAGATTCGCCGGCAATCCAGCCATGTTCACAGGCCCGTACGGCGGCACCGACCCATGCAGCTTCCCATCCGGCGTCAGCGCCGCAAACCCATGCCCGAAGGTCCCGTACATCCCCTGCCCCCGCGCCATGCTCAACGCACACTCCCGCATCCCATGCCGCACCGTCTCATCCCCCGTCACCAGCAGATATTCACAAAGAAACAGGGTCCGATACCCTAACCCCCACGTGTCCCCCGCCGTCTTCCCGCTCAGATCCAGATCCGCAGGAGCCAGCTTCATCGCCAGTTCCTTGACCCGCGGCAAATACTCCGCCTTCCCCGTCGCCAGCAGCGCCAATCCATTCACCGCCCCAGTCCAACCCTCATCCAGCGGTTCCTTCTCCAGCACCGCACACGCCGCCTCGAAAACCCGGCGCGACTTCTCACATCCCCACGGCGCTCCCTCACCATACGCCCCCAGCACCGGCAATCGGATCTCCACCGCTTCCTCTTTGCCCTCACGAAACACCGTCAGCTTCATCGCCCCTCCACCCTCACCAGCCTCCGCCGCCTGAATCGCCCGCGCAAAACTCTTCCGCGCATCATCCTCAAACCGCTTCCCGCCCGTCCCCAGAATCACATCGTCCACCCGCAACACTCCCTCCGCCGGCGTCCCCTTCCCCACGTGCGTCACCAGAATCTGCCGGCTCCGCGCCGTCGTCCTCCCCTGCAGACTGTCCAGATACGTCTCCGGCCGGGTCTCAATCCACCCGCGCAACCCCGTCGCCCCAAGATTGTACGTCAGCTCCCGATCCACCTCCCGCGTCTTCGTCAGGTCCACCGATTCCTTCGGCGCAGCCCCTAACGAACCAATCATCACCACCAGCATCACCCCGCTCAACGTCCATGAACTCATTTGTCTTTTCATAAATTTGTCAGTGTTTCATCACCTATCTCCCGCTCACCTCGCCCTGCCGCCCCGCAGCACCCCAGGAATCGCCCCCGCCATCTCCGCCGCCCGCCGCATCGCCCCGTCCTTCGCCGCATCCGGCCAGAAACCATGCCTCTCCTTCACCACCGGCTTAACCCCCTTCATCAGTCCCTCCATCACCCCCTGCAGCTCCGCATCACCCAGCGGCCGCCCGAAAATCAGAAACCTCCCAATCTGCCCGTCAAACGACTCATGCCCCGGATGCTGCACCGCATCCCGCTCCTGCCCGATCGCCATCCTCGACGGATTCGCCGCCGCATTCACCGGCAATTCCACCCCAGCCACCGCCATCCCGCCATCCACAAACAACTCCGCCCTCACCATCCCCGTCCCCGACCCTAACCGCCCCGCCACCACATGATACCGCCCCACCTCAAACTTCGGACCCGCAACCTTCGGATTGTTCCCGTCAAACCGCCCGAAACTCAGCCCGTTCCGCGGCCCCCACCACACGGTGTTGTCATCATCAAAACATCCCCACACGCCCTCATACATCCCCTCATTCCGCAGGTTCCCGAAAAACGAATTCACATCCTTCAACCCCTCCCGCTGCTCATGCACCCGCAGCAACGCCACCCACGTGCACCCACCCCCGCGCACCAACCCATCAAACGCATCCTCATCCATGCACACCAGTTCCTGCTGACGGAAATCCAGAATCGCTCGCCCCATCTCATCCTTCATCAAAGTCGGCCGCCCGCTCCCCGCCTCACCCCGACCCTCATCCCGCGACACAAAATCCTGCCCCGCACTCCCCACCACCTGATTCCGCCACTTCACCACCCGCCCCCCATCCACCACCGTCACCCCGCGCCGCGCATCCAGATCCAGCACCAACCCGCCCGGCATCACCTCCACCTCCCGCTCCAGCCACACCCCCACCTTCTCCACCCATCGCGCCGCATGCTCCCGCAACCCAGGCCCACTGAAATGCACGCCCTTCCCGCCATTCTCACGCATCAGCCCCTTGATCGCATCACTGTCCGGTCCCTCCAGCGCCACCCCGTCCCGCCACAACGCCGCCTGCGCCGCCCGAATCTCCGCCGACACCTCGTCACCCGGCACATGATAACTCACCTGCGCCACAAACCACGGCACTTCCCACCCAATCTCCCGCCGCGTCTCCCCAATCAACCGCCCCATCATCGCCCGATACAAGTCCCCCGGCAGAGTCCGGCTCGCATCCGCCTGATTCGCATCGCTCTCCCCCTGATGCCACAACACCGCCCGGCATCCCCGCAACCCTAACACCTTCACCCGACCCGTAAAACTCCGGAACGCCTCGCCCTTGCTCTCCCATTGCCCATCCTCACGCTTCCTCACCCGTCCCTCAATCGTCGGCGGATTCGGAAACACGTCCCCCTCCGGCAGCCACTCCCGCACACTCGTCGCCCCAATCCCGCACGCCACCAACCCCACCGGCACCCCAAACCTCCTCACCATCGCATCCCCAAACCCCGGCAAGAAACTCCCACCTCCCCCACTCGCCCCAGGCTGCGGATCATCCGCCACCCGCCACCGCCCGCCCTCATCACACGACGCCACCCGCCCACTCTCACTCCGCTGCCGCTCCTCCCCGTGATTCGCCGAATTCGACTGCCCAGCCACCACAAACACTTCACCCACCCCCACGTGCGCCACCTCCACCCGCGCGCCATCCTTCGCCTTCACTTCCAACCGGTACCAACCACCAGCAGGCAACCGCACCGTCGTCCCAAACCCGTCCGCCTCCGGCACCACCCGACTCTCCACCACCGGCTCACTCTCACCCTCCCGGAAAAATTTCGCCTCCACCGCCTCCGTCCCCGACACCCGACCTCTCAACTCCACCGTCCCAAACCCGTTCCCATCCCGCTGCACCACCGCATAATCCCTCGGCGATTCCACCACCACCTCCCCACGCAACCACCCCGCAGCACAGCAGACCCCAGCAAGAAAAACAAAACGCAGCACGGATTTCATAATTGGCTCCCATCCAGACGGTCGCCAACCCACGCCTTTGTCACACCATCACCTCCCCACAACCCCGGGACGTCCTCCCAACATGGCCACTCCGCGCCCCAGACACACAAAAAACCGGCCGCCATCCGCAGACAGCAGCCGGTTTCCTTGAAATCTTAACCCGAAACTCAGGCGATCGCCGCCACAGCCTTCGCCGCACGCGCCTTGATTCGGTTCGCCTTGTTCTTGTGAATCACCCCGCGGTTCGCCGCCTTGTCAGCAGCCGACGACAACGCCGCCACCTTCGGAGCCGCTGCCTTGGCATCCTTCGCCGCCACGGCTTCTCCCACCGCTCGACGCGTGTTCTTCACGCGGGTCTTCATCGACTTGTTGCGAAGCGTGCGGACTTCCGTCTGACGCACGCGCTTTTCGGCGGACTTGTTATTGGCCATGGTATTCTTGGAAAGGGATGGGTTGAAAGGGGGCGGACCATAATGCCCACCGCTCGGCTGTCAAGCCGTGGTACAAACTGCCTGCGAACTTCCGGAAATCACCTGATACGTGTGAATCGCAGGATTCACAATGTCTCGCACAAAACGCCCAGCCAAGGCCACCGTCTCCGGCGACCCAGCCGCATCAAATACATACAGCCGCCGGTTGATCCGCAGGCTCTCCACCCGAAACCCAGCCTCCGCATCCCCTCGATGATGCGCCAGAATCGTCTCTTTCTCCAAATCCAGCGCCCCACCCTTCATCCCGTAATCCAGAATGAAACTGCTCCCCTCAAACAACGGCGTCCCGCCCACCCGCAATTCATGACTCACCAGATCCGCCAGCACCTTCGCCAGAAACGCCGTCAGCGCACCCTCATCCCCCGTGTACTCCACCAGATACCGACGCGTCTCACGCACCGTCAACTCCCGAGGCAATGGCGTGTACAGAAGACGGTTCGCGTCCCCCGCATGGTCAAATCGACCCGTGACTTCAGCGACCAGCGAGCGCATTTTCAACTCGTTGCAGAACTTCAGAATACCCTTCGATCAAGTCACCGAGATCCTGCCGGAACCGATCCTTGTCCAGCTTGTTCCCAGTCACCGAATCCCACAACCGGCACGTGTCCGGGCTGATCTCGTCCGCCAGCACAATGTTGTGCTTGTCCGGAAACAACCGCCCGTACTCCAGCTTGAAATCCACCAGCGTCAGCCCCGCCTTCGCAAAGAACGCCGACAGCGACCTGTTAATCTTCAACGCACTCCGCTTGATCTTCTCCAACTCATCCCCACGCGCCAGATTCAACTCCCGGATGTGCTCGTCATTCACCATCGGATCACCCAGCTCGTCACTCTTGTAGCAGAACTCAATGATCGGCTGCCGCAACCGCTGCCCCTCAGGCAACCCAGTCCGCTTCTTCAAACTCCCAGCCACAATGTTCCGCACCACCACTTCAATCGGAATAATCTCCACCCGCTTCACAATCAGGGTGTCCGGCCCGTCATCACGCACAAAATGCGTCGAAACTCCTTCCTTCTCCAGCAACTGATACAAATGCAGGCTCAGGGTCTTGTTCAGCCGCCCCTTCTCCGCAAAGGTGCTCTTCTTCTCGCCATTGAACGCCGTCGCATCATCCTTGAACTTCATGAGCAACTCGCTCGGGTTCTCAGTCGTGAACAGCTTCTTGGCCTTTCCTTCGTAAATCAGATCCATCTCGGGTCGGGGAAAATCGTTGGTTGAACCCTTGCCACTAGGGGGGTGCCAGCCATGAGTCAAGGGCGATGACCTCCAGCGCCCTGCACCCGCTCCAATCCGCCGCCCGTTTCCTCATGGAAAAATCATGGCCGCTGCTCCGCCCGCTCGCCTTCTCCATGGACGCAGAACAGGCCCACCACGTCACTCTCGCCGCCCTCAATTCCGCCGTCCGCTGCGGTCTCCCACGCCTCCTCCCGCCCACCCCAGAAGCCGCCCCGCTCTCCCTCTGGGGGCTCCGCTTCCCGAACCGCGTCGGTCTCGCCGCAGGTCTCGACAAGTCCGGTTCCTCCATCGACGGCTTCGCCGCCCTCGGCTTCGGCTTCATCGAAATCGGCACCCTAACCCCCCGCCCCCAGCCCGGCAACCCAGCCCCGCGTCTCTTCCGCATCCCCGACCGCGAAGCCATCATCAACCGCATGGGCTTCAATAACGTCGGCATCACCAAGGGCCTCGCCAACGTCGCCCGCCGCTCCTCACCCGCCATCCTCGGCATCAACATCGGCAAAAATTTCGACACCCCCAACGACCGCGCCAACGACGACTACCTCATCTGTCTCCGCGAAGCCTACCCAGTCGCCGACTACATCGCCGTCAACCTCTCCTCACCGAACACCAAAGGGCTCCGCGACCTCCAGCAGGAGGATTCCTGCCGCTCCCTCATCCGCGCCCTCCACGCCGCTCAAGCCCAACTCGCCCAGCGCCACCAGCGCCACGTCCCCATCCTCATCAAGATCGCCCCGGACCTCGACCCCGCTCACATCGACAGTCTCGCCCGACTCTTCTCCACCGAAAAACTCGAGGGCGTCATCGCCACCAACACCACCCTATCAAGGCAATCCGTTGAACACTCGCCCACCTCCCTCCAGGCCGGCGGTCTCAGCGGCGCACCTCTCTCCTCACGCAGCACCGACGTCATCGCCCGTCTCTGCTCCGCCCTCGACGGATCCATGCCAGTCATCGGAGTCGGCGGCATCATGAACGAAGCCGACGCCATCGCCAAACTCCACGCCGGAGCAGCCCTCATCCAGATCTACTCCGGTCTCGTCTACCACGGCCCCGAACTCGTCCGCCGCTGCATCAACGCCGCCGCCGCCTTCTCCTCCACCCAACCATCCCCTCACTCATCCCCTCACACCTCCGCGTAAATCAACGCCGCCGACGCCGTGTAACCATGCAGAAAATTCCGCCCAGCCACCGGCCCGAATTCCCCACTGCAGAAAAATCCCGCCAGCGGCACCGGACCAAACGCATCCGCCATCAACCCGGCATCGTGATTCGGCACCCCGAACAATCCCTGCCCCCGCCCCGCACACGCAAACAATAACGCCGCCGCCGGTGCCCCCCACCGATCCGCCGCCGCCGCACAGCGCTGCCGCATGTCCTCATCCGCAGCATCCCGCTCCCGGATCTGAAACTGAAGCGTCTGCCCCACCCGCGGCACCGCCCCCAATCGCAACGCCCCACTCTGCGGATCTCCCCCGATGATGTTCCGCACCAGAAAATCCCCGCGCCGGAAATCCTCCACATACTCGCTCGCCGCCAGCCCGGCCATGATGTTCCCGCGCGCCTCCGCCTTCTCCGCCTCCGGCAATCCCTCGACCGCTTCCACCAGCACATCGTAAGCAGGCCGCCCGCCCACCGCATACACCAGATCATTCTGCACCTTCGTGATCGTCAGCGGCTCGCCAATCGGCTGACATCCCTGACTCACCACCCCGCGCACCACCACACCCTCCAGCTGCACCAGCAACCCCGCCGCATCCCGCCCCCCACCACCATCCTCAAACACAAACAGGTTCTCATTCTCCCACTGCCCGCCCGCCAATCCCCCGAACACCGCCACCTCAGGCAGGCGGCGATTCAAATCCTCCAGCAGCAGCGCCGCATTCAACCGCAGCGGATTCCCTAGCAGCAGACAACCGCCCGGAGTCGTCAACCCCGCCGGAATCTGAAACTGCTCGTCGATCGCCCACGTCCGCACCACCGCCCCATTCCAATCCAGAAACAAAACGCTGCACCCACTCACATCCTCATCTTCCTGTCCCGTCCCAATGATCCCACCCGCAGAACTCCCCACCACCCGCCGCGCATGCCCCTCAATCTGCAGGATCTCTATCAATTCCCCCAGCTGACCACGCCAGTCCGCACTCACAAACACCACAGCCAAAGCCGCTCCGCCCGTCTCCTCACGCAACCCGCGCGCCATCGCCGTCACCGCCCCCTCATCCCACGCCGAAAGCAGAATGCGGGATGCGCTGCGCACCGTCCCTCGCGGTATATCAGTTCGTTCCATCAGTTTTTAAATTCGATCGCTCAATCTCAGCCGATTGCCTCACCCTGCCATCCCTCCCGAGAAATCGCAATGCCACAACCGCCCCATCCCTGCAAAACAAAACCGGCGGCAGGAACTCCCCGCCGCCGGTCAGATCGTCATCAATCCCTCCAACTCACGCCGGAGCACCCGCCAACCCAGGCGGCAATTCCTCCTCCGCACTGTCCCGCGCCGATGACTCCACCGGTATCATCGGCGGCGTCGGCGGTTGGCTCGTCGGCGGATTCATCATGCTCCCGTGCTCCATGATGTCCCTCACATTCGCCCCGTCCAGAGTCTCATACTCCAGCAACGCCTTCGCCAGAGCATCCAGTTCCGCACGGTGCTTCAACAGCAGGACCTTCGCCCTTTGATAGGCATTGTCGATCAGTTCCCGAATCTCGGAATCAATCTTCTGCGCCGTCGCCTCACTGTAATCACGGCTCCGCGCCAGCATCGGCTGCTCCGCACCATCGCTGTAATCCACCATCCCCAGCGCATTGCTCATCCCCCACTCACAAACCATCCGCCGCGCCATCCCCGTCGCCATCTTGATGTCGCCAGACGCACCACTCGTCACGTCCCCGAACACAATCTCCTCAGCCACCCGGCCACCCATCGCCACCACCAGCGCATCCAGCAGTTCGTTCTTCCGCGTGTTGTACTTGTCCTCCTCTGGCAACCACATCGTCGACCCCAACGACGGGCCCCGCGGAATGATCGTCACTTTGTGCAGCGGCTCAGTGTGCTCCAGCACATCCAGCAGAATCGCATGACCCGCCTCATGATAGGCCGTGTTCTCCTTCTCCTTCTCGGAAATCGCAAGGCTCCGGCGCTCCTTGCCCCAGCGCACTTTATCACGCGCCTCTTCCATCTCCCGCAGCGTGATCCCCTTCAACCCACGCCGCGCCGCCAGCAGCGCCGCCTCGTTGATCACGTTCGCCAGCTCCGCTCCGGAATACCCAGGCGTCCCGCGCGCAATCACCCCAAGCTCCACATCCGCCGCCATCTTCACCTTCTTGGCGTGCACCTTCAGAATCGCCTCGCGACCCTTCACATCCGGCAGGCTCACCGTCACCTGACGGTCAAACCGACCCGGCCGCAGCAACGCAGGATCCAGCACGTCCGGCCGGTTCGTCGCCGCAATGATGATCACACCCTCCTGCGTATCAAATCCGTCCATCTCCACCAGCAGCGCATTCAGGGTCTGCTCGCGTTCATCATGACCGCCGCCCATCCCGTGACCACGATGCCGCCCCACCGCATCAATTTCATCGATGAAAATCAGGCACGGCGCATTCTTCTTGCCCTGCTCAAACATGTCCCGCACCCGGCTCGCGCCCACCCCCACAAACATCTCCACAAAATCCGACCCGCTGATGCTGAAAAACGGCACGTCCGCTTCCCCGGCAATCGCCTTCGCCAAAAGGGTCTTCCCCGTCCCCGGAGGCCCCACCATCAGCACTCCCTTCGGAATGTGCCCACCCAACCGCTGAAACTTCCGCGGGTCCTTCAGAAATTCCACCAGTTCCCACACTTCCTCCTTCGCCTCGTCACACCCAGCCACCTGCTTGAACGTCACCTTGTTCTTGTCCATCGCCAGCAAACGCGCCCGGCTCTTCCCGAAACTCATCGCCCCGCGCCCCGCCATCTTGATCTGCTGGCGGAAAAAGAACCACAGCACCCCCAGCAGCAGCAGCACCGGCAACAGGCTCAACAGGAAGCTCGTCCCCATGTTGTTGTCGTACTCGTAATTCGGCACAATCCCCTTCTCATCGAACAACTTGTTCAGCCGCTCCTTCTCCATCAGCGAATCAAACTGCACCCGGTACGTCCGCTTCGCCTGATCCTGCCCAGTCGTGAACGTGATCACTTCCGCTCCCACCTCCGTGATCTTCTTCACGCTCTCCTTGTTGATCTCGTCCTTCTGCACCATGTCCACAAACCGCCGGTACTCCAGCTTCTGACCCCCAGCCGAACTCGGAATCATCAACCCGGCCGCCAGCAGCCCGATCGCGATCGACAATATAATGAGGCCCTTCCAGTTGAACCCTTGCGGCTCATTGCCACCACCACGGCGGTCTGGATTTTCGGGAGGGCCCGGACGTTGAAGGTTTTCGGACATTGCGTTGTTGGGATGAAAGGCCGCAGCCCTGAGTTCGACCGCGGGGATCACGGTAGACGCATAACTTACGCGGCGCAACCTCCCGCTGGGAAAGGATTTTTCACACCCCCCCCGCCCCCCTCAAAACCCTCCTCCCCCCGGGAAGATCACGTTTGCCGCTCGCCCCTTCCACCTCCATCAGTCACCCCATCATGTCTCCTTTCCCAGCATCGGCCGCCGTGCTCGCCACCGCACTCGCCCTGCCGCTGTCCAGCTGCAATACCAGCCGCCTCGTCGCCCAAAGCGCCAGCACGGTCACCCGATCCGTCACCACCAGCGTCACCAGCGCAGGCCGCGCCACCGCCAAAGCCACCGCCCTCGCCACCTCCGCCACCGGCCAGTTCCTCGGCTCCAGCGCCCGCAAAGTCGCAGGCAGCGCCGCCAATCTCTGGCCATGGAAACCCGATTCCGCCACCGCCGCCACTGATTCCCCTTCTTCCACAGGCACCGCCGCCACCCCCGCCCCCACCGAAAAACGCATCGAAGGCTTCCAGTTCCCCTCCGGCCAACTCACCGTCGCCGCCTCCGAATTCTCCCCCGACGCCACCCAACTCGACAACGCCGGCGTCACCCTCCCCAGCGGCTGGGACATCAAGGCCTCCTCCATCCGCTACGAACTCGAACCCGACGGCCTCACCGCCCGAATCCTCCTCGCCTCCGGCAAACCCGCCGCCGCCATCTCCTCCAACGAAGACCGCGCCGAAGCCTCCGAAATCCACTTCCGCAACGCCACCGGCGTCCTCCTCCTCCGCGGCAACCCCGTCCTCCGCTCCGGCGCACACTCCGTCCGCGCCGTCAGCCCCTCCACCGTCATCAAAATCCACCTCCCCTCCGGCGCAATCGCCGTAGACGGTCCCGCCCAGTGGGGCCAATAACCCCCCAAAAGTCCCTTCCCTCTTCCTCCCTTCCGCCCTCCGCCCTCCGCCTTCTTCCTTCTCACTTCTCACTTCTCACTTCCTTCCGGCCTTCCCTTTCTCACTTCTCACTTCTCACTTCTCACTTCCCAAATGCGCTTCCTCCCCTTCGCCCTCGCCCTCTGCCTCTCCTCCTGCGGCACCGCCGCCCACTGGCTCGGCCAAGCCACTTCCCTCGTCAGCA
This sequence comes from Verrucomicrobiota bacterium, assembly GCA_003402705.1. Classification (GTDB taxonomy): domain Bacteria; phylum Verrucomicrobiota; class Verrucomicrobiia; order Verrucomicrobiales; family V1-33; genus V1-33. Next base: position 36,780 of record QQNF01000006.1, read on the forward strand.
CCGCCATCAGCCCGGTCACCAATATCCTCCACAACGCCGAAGGCGGCACGGAAAAACAATGGGAACAATCCGCCCGCCGCGGCTACCGGCCCGCCCGTTCCCCACTCGCCCAGCCCACCTCCAAACCGCTGCTGCCACCCGCTCCCTCCCCAACCCATGACCGCCGCTGACCTCCTCGCCAGCGTCTCGTCCGACCCCACCCCTCCCTCGGACCTCCCGCCCCTCGCCAAAGCCCTCTGGCTCGCCAAAAAAGGCGACTGGGACGCCGCTCACAACATCGCCCAGGACGTCCACTCCACCGACGGTTCGTGGGTCCACGCCCTCCTCCATCTCATCGAGGGCGACTCCGGCAACGCCGCCTACTGGTTCGCCCGCGCCAACCGCCCGACCGTCCCCTCCTCCGCCATCGACGCCGAATGGCTCCGCATCGCCCGCCACCTTTGCGGCTCTTGACTCGGCAAACGCGGAAACCCTCCCCGTTGCGCCCGCTCCCGCATCCCGCAGGCTGCGTCATGCTCCGCTGTCTCCTCTTCCACTGCGCCGCACTCGCCCTCCCCGCCGCCACCCAGCCCCTCAACTTCATCGTCATCCTCGTCGATGACATGGGTGCCACCGACCTCGCCTGCACCGGCAGTCAATTCTACCAGACGCCCCACATCGACCAACTCGCCAAAGAAGGCATGTCCTTCCGCCGCGCCTTCTCCGCCTGCACGGTCTGCTCCCCCACCCGAGCCGCCCTCCTCACCGGCCAAAGCCCCGCCCGCACCCACATCACCGACTGGATCGCCGGCCACGAACGCCCCGCCGCCAAACTCCTCCCGCCCGACTGGTGCAAGGAACTCCCCGACGCCCTCACCACTCTCCCCGAAGCCCTCAAATCCCAGAACTACACCGCCGCCTCCATCGGCAAATGGCACCTCGGCAACGCCTCACCACTCGCCCACGGCTTCTCCCTCAACCTCGGCGGCTACCACCGCGGCCAGCCCGAAAAATGGTTCGCCCCCTATCGCAACCCAGCCCTCAAAGACGGACCCGACGGCGAATTCCTCACCGAACGCCTCACCTCCGACGCCATCAGCTTCATCAAGGCCTCCCGCGACCGCCCGTTCCTCGTCTACTTCCCCCAGTACGCCGTCCACACTCCCCTCGGCGGCCAACCAGAGGTCATCGCAAAATACAAGGCCATGGCAAACCCCGCCAAACCTCACAATAACCCGGTTTACGCCTCCATGGTCGCCAGCGTCGACGATAGCGTCGGCCGTCTCCGCGCCGCCATCCGCGATCTCAACCTCGCCGACCGCACGGTCTTCATCTTCACCTCCGACAACGGCGGGCTCCTCGGCAACCCCAAAAACCCTATCACCTCCAATCTCGGCCTCCGCGCCGGCAAAGGCTCGCCATGGGAAGGCGGGGTCGGCGTCCCGCTCATCATCGACTGGCCAGGCCTCACCAAACCCGGCTCATCCTCCGACGAACCAGTCATCACCATGGACCTCGGCGTCACCATCGCCGCCGCCGCCGGCTCCCCGCTCCCTCCACCCGTCGACGGCACCGACCTCCGCCCCGCCCTCCGCGGCGAACCCCTAACCCCCCGCCCGCTCTGCTGGCACTACCCGCACTACCACCCAGGCGGAGCCACCCCCTACAGCGCCATCCTCGAAAACGGCTGGCGGCTCGTCCGCTTCCACGAGGACCATCACGAGGAACTCTATCACATCACCACCGACCCGGAGGAAAAATCCAACCGGCTCGCCTCGGAACCCGACAAAGCCAAGTCCCTCGCCGCTCGTCTCGACGCCTACCTCGCCGCCACCAACGCCCAACTCCCCGTCCCCAACCCGCGCCACGACGCCGCCAGGGACGCCCGTTAACCCTCACAACTCCCCGCCCTCACCGCACCCGCCCGCTCGCCATCGACCGCGGCGGCACACTCAATTCCCCGATCTCTTTCTTCCCCTCGAAGAACTTCACCGTCCGCGCCGCCGCCCCCGGATTCCACGCCACCATCGTCCGCACGCCCGTCTCCGGATGCCCATACACCATCGACACGGGACTCGTCCCGTGACACCGCCAGTCCACCCGCCCTAGCGTCTTCAACGCCGCCGCCTGCCAGTGCACCGACGCCATCCACTCATTGTGCGCCACCTTGTCCCCCGGCTCATTCCACAGGGTCTCTAACTCCTTCACCACTTTCGCCGCATCCCCATGCATCCGGAACCCTAGGTGATAACTCGCCAGTTCCCCGCCCAGCGCCGCCGTCGTCACCGGTTGTCTCCGGTACTCTTTCCTCCGCGCCGTCTCCTTCACCTCAAACGCTTCCTGCTCCCGCTCGTACCCGCCATACACGCGCTCCACTAACCCAAGCTCCCGCCCGAAAAACGACAGCTGCGGACCCGACGGCACCCACTGAATCCCGTATATCCACGACGGACTAGCCGTAAACCACGTCCCCCACACAATACTCCCGCTCCAGATCATCCCGCACGCCTCATGCTCATACGCCGCCGGAAACACGTCCCCATGCGGATCAAACCAGTATTCCTCCGCCGCCCGACTCTCAAACACATACCCCATCACCCCGGCCGCCGTCATCTTCTCATCCCCCAGCGCCTCGCCTAGCAATATCAGCGCCGCCCAGCTGTTCACCGCCTCGCCCGTCGATTCCTGATTGTTCCCCTCCGGAAACCCATTCCCGTCCGCATAACTGTGCCCGCGCCACACATCAAAGGTCCGCAGTCTCGGAAACCGCTCATCCCCACGATCCCAATTCGCATAGTTCTTCGCCACCAGCGCCGCCATCTCCCCGTACGCCGACGCAAACCCTGCATCCAACTGGCTCAGCACCGCCGCCGCATGCACAAAATACCCCTGATGAAAATGCGTGTCCGTGAAATGCTCGGACCCATACGCCGCATTGAACCCCACCAACCCCTTCCGCCGCGGATACCACGCAAAATACCGCGCCGCCTCTCCCGGCTTGTAACTCAGCCAGTCACTCAGCGACTCCTTCAACCGCGCCTCAATCGCACCCCTCGATCCATCCCCCGCCTCCGCCGCCACCAGCGCCGCCTGCGCATACCGCTGCAGATCCTTCCCGCCCCAGTACGTGTCCGTCCCTAACGGCTTCTTCGTCTCCGCAAAATGCTCGCGCAGCAACCCCGACACCCGCTCCGCCGCCCCGCCCATCTCCCCCACCGCCGGCAACCCCGGCAGCACGCCCCGAAACGGATGACTCATCCGAAACCGCTCGCCCGCCCCGCACTTCATCACCCCGCGAATCGTCCCGAACTCCGGCCCGCCCAGTTCCAGCGGCTCTCCGTTGTCCCGCCACTGATGCGGCAGAAATCCCTGAATCACTCCCTTCGCACCCGGCTTCAAAGGCGCCGTCTCCACCACCCACTCCGTCCGCAACTGCCCCGCCTCCCGATCATACTCCCATTCCAATCGCGTGTCCCGCGGCACCGCATACGCCCGCTCATGACTAACCGCAAAATCCTTCTCCGCAGGCAGCATCGATATCACCAGAAACCCTCCCTCCCCCGCAAACGTCACCGCCACCCGCCCATCCGCCCCGATCGCAAACTCCGTCCCCTCAGGCGCAGAAATCCCATAACACCTCCCCTCATGCCGCATCCCCAGCGCCGCCCCCTTCACCGGCAATGTCACCGGCTTCCCATCCACCCCGAACCACCCAGGCACGCGCTCGGCCCGACTCCCCCCACCACCATGCCCGCCCGCCCACAACCGCGGCACCACCCCGCGAAACTCACACCACACCGTCGGCATCCCCTCCCCTAACGTTACATCCATCCACCGCCCCTCACTCTCATAACTCCGGAACGCCACCGACCAGTCACCCCATCCCTTCACCCGCGAATCCACCGGCCCGAATCCCTCACCTCCCACCACCAGCGGATACTCCGTCAGCGCCCGCACCCCATCCCCACTGTAACTCGTCGAATGGAAAATCTCGATCCCTTCCTTCGTCGCATCCACCCGATGCGGCATCGCCCACAACCCCGTCCCGTACTGCTTCAATAACAGATTCTGATACCACTTGTTGCTCGGCACCGCCCGACCCCCATCCTCCACCAGATACACCCGCCGCCCCTCCGTCTCCACCACCGCATCCACCTTCGTCTTCCCATCCACCATCTTCCCCACCGGCGGCCCCCCCGCATACGACCCCTCACCCACCCTCACCACTTCCTGCCCAACCACAACCATCCCCAACCCAAGGGACACACTCAGATAACTCAGCAGCACAACTCTCTTCATCCCTCCCCCCTCCACCATCCCACCTCCCCCCGCGACGGCAAATTTCACCCCCTCCCCCACTCCCCGCTATTCTCCCCCATGCCCCCTCAACCAGACAAAGCCAAAGGGGAAGCCGCCTCCCGCCGCTTAATCTTCAGACCGAGCAACTTGCCGCCTTTTCACCCAAGGACACCATCTCCGCTGCCGATCCCAAGCGGCACAATACCGCATCTACCCTCCCCCCAACCAGACATCACCTCGCTGGCGCATTGCAGAACTTTGAGCGACAATTCCTCACCGATTGACCGCCATGAACTTCGACCTCGCCCGAATCCTTGAAAGCAAACGCCAGCACCGCCGAGCACTGGCAGCACTGCCCATCGAGGAAATGCTGCGCCTGCTCGATCAAGAACCCGCCGTCGATTCCGAATTCAACTCCTTCTCCGCAATCGCCCGCCACCTCGCCGAAAACTTCCCCGACACGGAAGCATTCCCCGACCCACCACCTCGCCCATCCCATCACGAACGCCCCATCCCGGAGTTCTGACCCATGCCTCAAAGTCATCGATTGAAATCCCGCATGACCACGCCCAGGTCAAAATCCATTAACACCATATTGAGCATGGTCGAAGAACTGGAAGCCGTCGTCACCGCCAATCTCCAGCGCGCCACCCGCCTGCGGCAGTCCATCCCCCAGAAAGCCTTCACAGGAGAACTCGCATGATGTTCACGGCGCACCCACAAGCGCCCAAACTAACCGAGCGTCTCCAAACACTGGGCACGGGCCACGACGCCCCATTTGATGGCGAGCTGTATCGATTCATCAATCCGACCTATTCCAAATCCTCAGACATCCTTGATGGCGCAGGAGCGCTGCATGCAAATGGAAGGTGGAACGTGAAGGGTGCCGTGCGACTGAGCTACACGGCGCTGGCACCTCAGACCGCGCTCGCCGAAGCGCTCGCACATGTGAACTATTTCCGCCTTCCCATTAACAAAGCACTGCCTCGTGTGCTGGTGGCCTTGCGACTCAGGGCCAAACGAGTGTTGGACCTGCGTGATGGAAATGTCCGCAAAACGTTGCGCCTTTCTGAAGACACCATCCGCAAACTGGACTGGCGGGCCGAGAATCAGCACGGCGACGTAGCGGTCACGCAGGCATGGGGCACTGCGTTTGCTGCCGCCGGTTTCGAGGCAGCAATCGTTCCCAGCGCGGCTGATGCCTCCGGAGCCAATGTGCTGGTCTACCCGGAGAACCTGCACGCGGGCAGCCGGTTTGATGTCGTGAGTGAGGTGCGATGGCCAGGCAAATAGATCCTGCAATTTTGCAGGATTTGGCTTGGACATCAGCACGGGATGGAATAAAGTGCCCCCATGGGCGAGACCTTGATCCAAAAACCCGTCACTTGGCAGCGCGCCAGGGAGAGCGGCATCGCGCTCTATTCATGGCGGCGGTCGCTCGGTCTGAACCGTGGCACCTTTGCCGGAATTGCCAACGTTTCGGAACGCTCTCTCGCCACCTATGAAAAGCAGGACGAGTTCCCCGTTTCTGTCCGCCCCCAGGTCACCGAGGCAGTTCGTCTAGTGAAGGCTTTGCTTGAGATCATCCCCGCAAGGGACCTGCCCGCATGGCTGCAAACGCCAAATCCAGGATTCACAGGACGGAAACCATGGACACTGATTCAGCAGGGAGAACGCGACATCATCTGGGAAATGATCCATCAGACACGATACGGTGCATTTGCCTGATCCCTCCTCTCCAAGCTACTCTTCGAAGGCGGTGCCGGCGAAACCATGTGCCGCGAACTCCTCAAGCTAGATGTCCTGCTATTGCGGTGGAAGCAGCATGGAAGACCTCAAGGCAGCCCTCGAACAATTCGCCACCATCGCCGAAGACCTGAATCCCTGCCCCCCCCGCCTTTTTCCTCGTCCCCGGCCCCCGACCACGCTATCGTCCGTCGCCATGAAGTCCCTCCTCACCGCCGTCGCCACCCTGCACGCCTCCCTCCTCATCGCCTCCGCCGACTGGCCCACATGGCGCGGCGCACAGCGCGACGGCATCTCAAAAGACACCGGTCTCCTCAGCGAATGGCCGAAGGACGGTCCTCCGCTCGCATGGAAACTCGAAGGCCTCGGCGAAGGCATGGCCTCCGTCGCCATCGCCGACGGCCGCCTCTACACCATGGGCCGCCGCCGCCCGACGAACGGCAAACTCGGCACCTCCCTGATCGCTGTCGACGTCGCCACCCACCGTGAACTCTGGTCCCTCACCACCTGCGAAGGCGGCGACGAACCCAACGGCACCCCGACCATCTCCAACGGTCGCGTCTTCGCCATCGACCGCACCGGAAACATCACTGCCGCCGACGCCACCACCGGCAAGAAACTCTGGCAGCGCAATCTCGAAAAAGACTTCGGCGGCAAAATGGAGTCAGGCTGGGGCTGGAGCGAATCCCCCCTGGCCGACGGCGACCGCCTCATCGTCACCCCCGGCGGCCGCAATGCCCTCCTCGCCGCCCTCGACCCCCGCACTGGCAAAACTCTCTGGAAAACCCCCACCCCCATGCTAGGCGACAACGGCCTCGACGGCGCAGCCTACTCCAGCGTCGTCATCAGCAACGCCGCCGGTCGCCGCCAGTACGTCCAACTCGTCGGCCGCGCCGTCGTCGGCATCGACCCCGAAACCGGAAAGGTCCTCTGGCACTACGGCCGCGTCAACAACGGCACCGCTAACATCCCGACGCCCCTCGTCTGGGACGACCACGTCTTCGTCTCCACCGGCTACGGCGCAGGTGCCGCCCTCCTCCGCATCGTTCCTGACAAAACCGGCCTCAAAGCCGAAGAGGTCTACTTCCTCGAATCCAAAACCTTCCAGAACCACCACGGCGGCATGATCTTCCACGACGGCCACATCTACGCCGGCACCGGCCACAACAACGGCTTCCCTGTCTGCCTCAACGCCGCCACCGGCAAGGTCGTCTGGGGCGGCGAACGCCACAGCACCGGCAAGGAATCCGCCGCCATCACCATGGCCGACGGTCGCCTCTACTTCCGCTATCAGAACGGCACCATGGCCCTCATCGACGGCTCACCCGCTTCCTATCAGGAACGCGGGTCCTTCAAACTCGCCGTCGTCGAAGGCCCATCATGGCCCCACCCAGTCGTCGACAGCGGTCACCTCTGGATCCGCGTCCAGAACTCGCTCCTCTGCTACGACCTCAAGAAGAAGTAATCCCCGGCCGCCGGCGCTCCGACCGCCAGCGCCGCCATGACAACTTCTTTACACCTCGCCACTGGGCAGAGGCCCCGTCCGCTGTACTCTCGTGCCATCGCCCTTCAAGGCATCACCCCTCCACACCATCACCTCACCCCCTCTCACCATGCACCGCCCCTCACTGCTCCTCGCCCCCCTCCTCATCTGCAGCCTCCCTCTCCTCGCCGCCGCCGGCGACACCGGATTCCTCGAACGATTCTCCCTCGCCGCCGACCGCGAGGCCGTCCTCCGCGAACTCATCCCCGGCACCGACGAATACTTCTACTTCCACGCCCTCCACCTCCAGAACCAGAACAAGAAACCCGAACTCGCCGCCTTGCTCAAACAATGGAGCGACCGCTTCCAGGACGAAAACCCGCGCCGCCGCGAAATCCAGAACCGTCAGGCCCTCCTCGACTACTCCGCCGATCCCGCCGCCTCCCTCGCCTACCTCCGCGAACGGCTCGGCATGGCCTACAATCACCAGCGCATCACCCCGGACGCCCGGCCCGACCTCCCCACCACACTCGACCCCGCCCTCATCTCGTGGGAAGCCTATCTCGCCACCGCCCTCTCCGGCACTGACAACCTTGGCAATCTCACCGCCTCCGGCCTCGTCACCGCCCTCCGCAACGGCGGCATCGAACTCACCCAACCCCGCCGTCGCGACCTCCTCAACCGCATCCACCGCCCAGACTTCCCTAACCTCGTCAAGCTCGTCAACGACGAACTCGGCACCCCCGAATCCGCCGGCTTCGGCGAGTTCCCCATCCATGGAAAACTCACGCTCGCCCAACTCGAGGAATTGCTCCAGCTCCGCCCCGCCCTCCTCCAGAATAGCAACTTCGTCACCACATGGGCCACTCGACTGCGCCCCGCTTTCGGTCAGGATCCCGCCCGCAACCCAGCCGTCCGCGAAGCATGGCTCGACCGCCTCGAATCCTTCACCGCGCGTCTCGCCCCTTCCTTCAATTCCCTCAAGGCCCACGTCCTCCATCACCGTCTCGTCCACGACCTCGCCAAGGGCGTCGTCGATGAAACACGGCTCCTCGCCTACCTCCAACTCCCCCGGCCCGTCGACTACGTCGCTCAGAAATACCGGGAATCCGACGTCTTCAAACTCCCCGTCGACCTCAACGCCAACTTCGAGCCCATCTCCGGCTGCGCACCCATCGGAAACGACGAAGGCCTCGTCCGCAGTCTCCTCCTCAGCATCCTCGCCAACACCGACTCCGCTGACAAATTCGCCCCATGGCTCAACGACCGCTGGCTCAATGCCATCCACGCCGAAGCCAAACTGCTCTCCGGCGCTCCCGACGCCCAGAAATGGGTCTCCCTCCTCTCGCCCGAATCCTATCAATCCCTGAAGGACCGCGTCGATCTCGACTTCGAACCCTCACTCAAACAGCAATGGTCTCCCGCAGACGAGGTCTCCCTCGATCTGTTCGCCAAGAACGTCCCGAAACTCCTCGTCAAGGTCTACGAGATCAACACCGAGAACGTCCACCGCTCCACCGGCGCTCAGGTCAATACCGACCTCAATCTCGACGGCCTCACCGCCAATAGCGAACAAACCCACGACTTCGCCGACGCCCCGCTGCTCCGCAAAAAACGCTCGTTCTCCTTCCCCGAACTCAAAGGCCGCCGCGGTGTCTGGATCATCGAATTCATCGGCGGCGGCAAAAGCAGCCGCGCCCTCGTCCGCAAAGGCGCCCTCCGCCACCTCGTCACTCACGACTCCGACGGCACCGCCATCCGCGTCTTCGACGAGAACCTCAAGCCTATCGAAAAATCCCACGCCCTCCTCGGCACCCGCCGCTTCGACGCCGGCGACGGCGGACGCATCCTCATCCCGTTCAGCGAACGCCCCGGCGACCAACCCGTCATCCTCGCCGACGGCACCGGCTTCACCTCGCTCGAATCCATCAATCTCGCCGGCGAATCCTATGAACTCAAAGCCGGCTTCCACGTCGCTCGCGAGTCCCTCCTCCCTAGCCTGACCGCCAGACTCGCCATCCGCCCAGCCCTCCTCCTCAACGGCCGCCCCACCGCCCTCGGCACGCTCGAAAAGGTCCGCCTCACCATCTCGTCCACCACGCTAGACGGCATTCCCGCCACCACCACCCACGACTTCGGCGCAAAAGACAAAGACGGCAAACCCGTCGGCCCGCAACTCGCCGAAGACGCCGAAAGCATCATCGAATTCTCCGTCCCCGACCGCCTCGCCTCGCTCAGCTTCTCCATGGAAGCCGAAGTCAAATCCCTCTCCACCGGCCAACCCGTCAAGCTCGCCGCCGCCGATTCCATCGCCGTCAACGGCTTCACCCTCACAGATCAGACTAGCGATCTCCACCTCACCTTCGCCGACGGCCGCTTCAGTCTCGAAGAACGCGGGCGCACCGGCGAACCACGAGCGGACCGCGAGGTCGTCGTCAACCTCCAGCATCACGACTTCTCACCTGCCAAATCCTTCATGCTCAAAACCGCCGCCGACGGCACCATCCAGCTCGGCTCACTCAACGGCATCGCCACCATCACCGCCCGCAGCGCCACCGGCGTCGAACGCACCTTCTCCCTCCCGCGCACATGGGCTTCCCTCCCGCCCGTCGTCAACGCTCGCGCCGGCGACCCGGTCAGCATCTCATGGCGCGGCCCCGCCGAACCCGCCCCCGGAGACGTTAGCGTCCTCGAACTCCGCAACGGGGTCCCCGTCCGCGACGCCGCCACCGGCGTCACCGTCAAAGGCGGTCTCGTCACAATCACCGGCCTGACACCGGGCGAATACGCCGTCGAAATGGCCCCCACCCTCTCCGCCACCGTTGTCCGCGTCGGCGAAGGCACCACCGTCACCGGCTCGCTCGTCAGTGACGCCATGACCATGGAGCTATCCAATCCCGCGCCGCTCGCCGTCAGCGCCATGATCAAAGGCCAGACGCCTCCCCAGGGTGATCAGCCGAAAAAGGACCTCCTCGTCTTCCACATCGCTAACGCCGGCGTCGACACGCGCGTCCACGTCCTCGCCAGCCGCTTCCTCCCGGCCTTCAACGCCTTCACTGCCCTCGGCAACGACCACCTCCCGCAGCCGCTGGCATGGACCAATGCCTTCCGCCCCAGTCTCTATCAAAGCGCCCGCACCATCGGAGAGGAATACCGCTATGTCCTCGAACGCCGCGGCGCTAAACACTTCGCCGGCAACCTCCTCCCTCGCCCCGGCCTCCTCCTCAATCCATGGGCCATCTCGGACACCGCCACCCAGCGTCAGGACGCCGCCGCCGGTGAAGACGCCGCTCCCATGATCGCCGAGAAACCCGCCGCCGCCGCCGCACCCGCTCCCACGGACGCCGCCGCGAAGAAAATGGAAGCTCAGGCCGGCCCCATGGACCCCGACCTCTCCTTCCTCGGCACTCCCGGTGCCGTCGCCTTCAACCTCAAACCCGACAAGGACGGCAATGTCATCATCGACGCCGCCACGCTAGGCGACCGCCAGATGATCCGCATCGTCGCCATCAACAGCGACAGCACCGCCCAGCGCGACTTCACCCTCCCGCAGCAGAAGCTCATCCTCCGCGATCTCCGTCTCGCCGACGGGCTCGACCCGAAACAGCACTTCAGCCGCCAGAACCGCATCAGTCTCCTCGAAAAAGACGTCCCCTTCGCCTTCAAGGACGCCCTCACCGCCACATGGCAGAACATCGGTCACCTCGGGGCCGCCCACTCGCTGCTCTTCAATCTCAGCGGCAACGCCACCCTCGCCGAATTCTCATGGCTCCTCGAATGGAACATGCTCACGCCCGAGAAGAAGGCGGATCTCTACTCCAGATACGCCTGCCACGAACTCCACTTCTTCCTCGCCCGCAAGGACCCTGACTTCTTCAAGCGCGTCATTCAGCCGTTCCTCGCCAACAAGCGCGACAAAACGTTCATGGACCAATACCTTCTCGGCTCAGACCTGTCAGGGTTCCTCACCCCATGGCAGTACGGTCGTCTCAATACCGTGGAACGCGTCCTCCTCTCCCGCCGCATCGAATCCGAAGTGCCCGCCGTGCGCCGTCTCCTCAAGGACTGGCTCGACACCCAGCCAAAAAACCCCCAGCGCGACGCCTTCCTCTTCGAAACCGCCCTCAACGGCCGCGTCCTCACCACCCTGACCGGTATCGCAGGCGGCGCAGTCGACAGCTATTGGTTCGACTCCGGTGGCATGGCAGCCAACTCCGCCGGTGGGGCCGATCGTGCCAAGAATGTCGTCACCCGCTTCAGCCGCGACCAGCAGACGGAGTACTTCATGGACGCGCCATCCAGTGCCCCGGGCGCACCCCCAACCGACGGTTCGGCAGTGGACAAGCTCGCCCTCGGCGTGCAGCTCCGCGGCGAGATCGCTCAAGCCGAAAAGGCGTCGCTCTCAGATCTCGCAGTCGAGGAGGATTTCGTTGAGAATGTCCGCGAACTCAAGGAAATGAACGCCCCGGCTCCGGTCGTTTCCGCCCGCGGCATCACCCTCGAGAAGAGCGCGAAATCCATCGAACGCCGCAGAGCCGGTCTCGCGAAGGCAGTGCGTCTCTTCCGTCAGCTCGACCGCACCAAAGAATGGGCCGAAAACAACTACTACCGTCTCCTCATCGCCCAGCAACTCGCCGACCTCGTCAAACCCAACCGCTTCTGGCAGGACTACGCCCTCTGGGATGGCGCCCAGCCGTTCGTCTCCCCACATCTCGCCGAAGCTACCGGCAGCTTCACCGAAATGCTCCTCGCACTCGCCGCCCTCGACCTGCCCTTCCCCTCGGATTACAAAGGCGGCACCACCAAGCGGGATAACAACAGCGTCACCCTCACACCAAACGGCAAAGGCATCCTCTTCCACCAGGAAATCAGAGCCGCCGAGGACGACAAGGAAGGCACCCAGCTCCTCGTCAGCCAGAACTTCTACCGCCACGGCGACCGCTACATCGAACAAGCCGGCGAAAAATCCGACAAGTTCGTCACCGCCGAATTCCTCACCGGGGTCGTCTACGGCTGCCAGGTCGTCGTCACCAACCCAGCCTCCTCACGCCAGAAGCTCGACCTCCTCTTCCAGATCCCCCGCGGTGCCATCCCCGTCCTCCAGACGCAGGCCACCAAATCCCTCCCGGTCGTCCTCGAACCCTATCACACCGGCACCTACGACTTCCACTTCTACTTCCCAGTCGCCGGGCAGTTCGCCCACTACCCGGTCCATCTCAGCCGCAACTTCAAAACCGCCGCCAGCGCCGCTCCCTTCACCTTCAATGTCGTCCCGCGCCTGACCCAGGCCGACAAGGCCTCGTGGGAATACGTGAGCCAGAACAGCGAACCCGCCGAGGTCCTCGCCTTCCTCGAACAGAACAATCTCCTCGCCCTCAACCTCGATCTCATGGCATGGCGTCTCAAAGACCCTGACTTCGCCAGAAAGGCCCTCGCCCTCCTCCGCTCCCGCCACATCTGGCACCCCACCTCATGGAGCTACTCGCTCCTCCACGACATCAAAGACGGTGCCTCCGACTTCCTCATGCACGCCGACGGCTTCCTCGCCCAGTGCGGCACCTTCATCGACTCCCCGCTCGTCAGGATCGATCCCGTTCATCGCCACCTCTACCAGCACCTCGAATACAGCCCGCTCGTCAACGCCCGCGCCCACCAGCTCGGCGCCTCCCGCACCATCCTCAATGACAAGCTCCGCGCCCAGTTCGACGCCCTCATGAAGGTCCTCAGCTACCGCCCAGACCTCACCGAAGAGGACCACCTCGCCGCCGTCTCCTACCTCGCCCTCCAGGACCGCATCGAGGAAGCCATCGCCCGATTCGCCTCCGTCGATCCCGCCAGAATCGCCGAGAAACTCCAGTACGACTATCTCAAAGCATGGCTCGCCATGTGCCAGGCCGACACCGCCACCGCACGCACCATCGCCACCGCCCACGCCGCCCATCCCGTCGACCACTGGAAGGCCAAATTCACCGAACTCGCCTCGCAACTCGACGAAATCGAAGGCAAAGCCGCCGCCGCCCCCAAAGACGACGACCGCGACGCCACCCAGGACCGGCTCGCCGCCAAAGAACCTGCCATCAGCGTCAAAATCGAAAACAAAACCGTCGCCCTCGACTACCGCAATCTCACCGAGGTCACCGTCAATTACTACCCCATGGACCTCGAGTTCCTCTTCAGCGCCAATCCCTTCGTCACCCAGGACACCAGCCGCTTCCGCATGATCCGACCCAACAAATCCGAAAAGGTCATGCTCCCAGCCGGCGGACACCACGTCTTCGCCCTGCCCGCCGAATTCCAGAGCGCTAACGTCCTCGTCGAAATCACCGGCGCAGGCCTCACCAAAGCCGAAGCCGCCTACGCCAACGAACTCGACGTCCAACTCAGCGAAGGGTTCGGCCGTCTCCAGGTCCGCCACGCCACCGACAAACGCCCGCTCTCCAAAGTCTACGTCAAGGTCTTCGCCGACGTCAACGGCACCCCCACCTTCTACAAAGACGGCTACACCGACCTCCGCGGCAAATTCGACTACGCCAGCCTCTCCACCAGCGACCTCGACGCCACCACCCGCTTCTCCATCCTCATCCTCAGCGACACCCACGGAGCCACCGTCAAAGAAGTCCAACCCCCAAAACGCTAACCCCTCCCACCCCCACCCAAAGGCCGCCCCTCACCGGGCGGCCTTTTTGCTGCCACACTACTGTCCCTCGCACGTCACCACACCACCCGCGCCGCCAACCCGTGTGCCATCGGCACACCGCATACCAGCCCAGAGCCACCGCTCTGGGCACCACACCGCCCAACCTCCGCAACATGCAAAGTGGCACGGGCATCTTGCCTGTGACCTCAATGCCGAAGTCCCAATCCGGAAGCCCGGGGATCCTGAAAGTGACCGCAACCCTCTGGATGACAATCTTCGCCGCCGCTACAAGCCCTCCCGCAGCGAAGCAGCACCCTATCTGCATCCAGAGTCCGTTTTCATGGCCACAACGGCCTCCATACCGCGCCTCCTTCTTTTCAAACACAGCCTAACTTCCCACCGCCCCCACACAAAGGCCGCCCCTCACCGGGCGGCCATTTTTTGCCGCCACGCTGCTGCCTGCCCCACCTTCAGAATGCGGCACCGCAGATCCACAGAGAGTCCGTGCACCAGGTTTGTCATCATAGACCCCAGTCAATTTCCGGAGTTCGCTGACGCTTCTCCCGCGGGATCAAACCCGAGCCACAGGAATGATAGGCACTGACCCAAGAAATCTTACGAAACCCGGGCTTGGGCTGGATTCAATTTGTCCGCAATCCATTCCCCTCAATGGCGGTTCGAATCCTTATGCCGGAGCAATTCAAGAATCGTTCTGCTCCGCTGGTCCGAGAGCTGGGCTTTAGCGGTGTCGGCGAGCAAGGCATCCACCGCAGCGGCCCAAGGTTGCCAGCATGCTCGGGAGGCCGCGACGCGCAGCACAGCCGCCGCGGCCTCCAATTCGCCGCGGGCGTGCATCCGGCGCAGCAGGGCGGCCAGCCGCTGGCGGCTACTCCACAGGAAAGCCTCATTTCCTGTTTTGGGCTCCTGCACCCACGCAGGGAATGCAGTAGCAATGGCTGGCCATCCGTGAGCCCACGCCTCCACCGCCATGCCAGCTAGCAGGGTGCCGGGGTGGGACGGGTCCACCTTCCCGGCCTCATCTGCCCAGCGCCGGGCCTCCTCGACATTCCCGGAGCTCCGCAGAGCAACCCAAGCCATGCCGCGCTGCGCAGCGCCGCTGGTTCTATCGAGCGCGAGGGCACGCTGGAATGCCGCAATCGCCTCCACCCATCTTCCCGCCTCCTGGAAGAGCGCGCCTAGGCCAAGGTGAGGCTGGGCTGATTTCGGATTAAGTTCGATGGCACGGCGGTAGGCCTCTTCGGCTTTCGCGGGCTCTCCAAGGTAATCCTTGTAAAGACCGCCCAGGCCATAGTGCGGAAAGGCGTTTTCTGGATTGAGTTCGATGGCGCGGCGGTAGGCCTCTTCGGCTTTCGCGGGCTCTCCAAGGTAATCCTCGTAAAGACTGCCCAAGCCACAGTGCGGGAGGTCAATTTTCGGATTGAGTTCGATGGCGCGGCGGTAGGACGCTTCGGCTTTCGCGGGCGCCCCGAGGCGATCCCGGTAAAGATTGCCCAAGTCATAGTGCGGGAAGGCGTTTTCCGGATCGAGTTCGATGGCGCGGCGGTAGGCCTCTTCGGCTTTCGCGGGCTCTCCAAGGTAATCCTCATAAAGCCTCCCCAAGCCACAGTGCGGGAGTCCTAATTTCGGATCGAGTTCGATGGCGCGGCGGTAGGATGCTTCGGCCTTCGTGGGCTCCCCGATGTGATCCCGGTAAAGGTTGCCAAGGCAATGGTGCAGGACGGCGTTTTCCGGATCGAGTTCGATGGCCCGGCGGCAGGACGCTTCGGCTTTCGCGGGCTCCCCGAGGTGATCACGGTAAAGATTGCCCAAGTCATAGTGCGGGAAGGCGTTTTCCGGATCGAGTTCGATGGCGCGGCGGTAGGCCTCTTCAGCTTTCGCGGGCTCTCCGAGGTGATCACGGTAAAGATTTCCCAGGCCATGGTGCGGGGCGGCGTTTTCCGGATCGAGTTCGATGGCGCGGCGATAGGCCTCTTCGGCTTTCGCGGGCTCCCCGAGGTGATCACGGTAGAGATTTCCCAGGCCATGGTGCGGGGCGGCGTTTTCCGGATCGAGTTCGATGGCCCGGCGGTAGGCCTCTTCGGCTTTCGCGGGCTCCTCGAGGTGATCACGGTAAAGACTGACCAAGCAATAGTGCGGAAAGGCATTTCCTGGATCGAGTTCGATGGCCCGGCGGTAGGCCTCTTCGGCTTTCGCGGGCTCTCCAAGGTAATCCTCGTAAAGACTGCCCAAGCCACAGTGCGGGAGGTCTAATTTCGGATCGAGTTCGATGGCGCGGCGGTAGGCCTCTTCGGCTTTCGCGAGCTCCCCAAGGTGATCCCGGTAAAGATTGCCCAGACCATTGTGCGGGAGGGCGTTTTTCGGATCAAGTTCGATGGCGCGGCGGTAGGCCTCTTCGGCTTTCTCGGGCTCCCCGAGGTGATCCCGGTAAAGATTGCCTAGGCCATGGTGCGGGGCGGCGTTTTTCGGATCAAGTTCGATGGCGCGGCGGTAGGCCACCTCGGCTTTCTCGGGCTCCCCGTGGTGATACTGGTAAAGATTACCCAGGCCATGGTGCGGGAAGGCGTTTTCCGAATCGAGTTCGATGGCGCGGCGGTAGGCCTCTTCGGCTTTCGCGGGCTCCCCGAGGTGATCCAAGTAAAGATTGCCCAAGCCATTGTGCGGAGCGGCAGCTCTCGGTTCGAGTTCGGTGGCGCGGCGGTAGGCCCCTTCGGCTTTCGCGTGCTCCCCGAGGTGATACTGGTAGAGATTGCCTAGGCCATGGTGCGGGAATCCGTTTTCCGGATCAAGTTCGATGGCGCGGCGGTAGGCCTCTTCGGCTTTCGCGGGCTCCCCGAGGTGCTCAGCGTAAATATTCGCGACGTTGTTCCATGCAACGGAGGCCAAATGGCCTAGAGCGATGGCGCGCTCGTAGGCCAATGCCGACAGGAATGGCGGGTGATTGCGGTTAGCATTCGAGGGGGAAAAGGGATCTAGCCCATGTGCAATTTCGAAAAACGCCTCGCCTGCGGCGATGGAGATTGGGAGGAGGTCGATGGTGAAATGAGCGACGGCAGTCTCCAGATGGCGGTGGGCCGCAAGCAGCGTCTCGGGCTGTGCTGTGCTGGAGATGCCGGTGGTACCGGAGAGCAGCGAGAGGGCGGCCGATTCCTCTGCGGACCACATCGGGCGGGCGGTGTCGCAGGAACGCCGCAACCAGGGGAGTATGATTTGCATGCTAGGGCTCTCATCGAAATCCCGCGGCCAAAGGGCGCGGGCGGCGGCATTGGCGGGACCGGCGAGCGGGAGTTCTCTTAGGAGGGACTCGAGCGGGAGCGAGTCCACTTCATACACCCGGGCGAGACAGAGCACTCTGGCAGCATCGGCCGTGATGGCATCGCCCTCGTCCCATGAGCGGAGATTCAACTCGGCAATGGTGCGGGTGACGCGCTCTGCCGGGGTCGGGTTTTCGAACTCTCCACCCGCGATGGTGAAGCAACAACGCAGGCCGGAGAGCACGTCAGTAAAGCAGTCTGGGCGCTCGTCTTCGCTGCGCCAGAAGCGCCGGAGGTAGCTGCGCACACTGGGATGGAGGTCGCCATCCGAAACGAGGGAGTAGCGGCGGGCGAGTTCCCGCAGGCGCTCCCTCGCCGGCTTGGGATTCCAATGGAGGCGGAGCAGGCCGGTGTCTACGCCCGGAAGAATCGCAAGGGCCACAATATCGCGCAAGTCCTCCGCCCGCTCGGGGTGGTCAACCAGATTGAGCAGAAACCGGCGGCAGACTTGGCCGACGGCATGTCGGATGGCCTCGCGCTCTGCGAGCGGCACATCGTCATCTGCTGGGGCTGTAAGGGAAGTTAGTAAGGAGTCGCCATCTCGGTGCAGGTCCAGCAGGCCGCGCACGGCGAGAGGCACGCCGAGGGTGATGCGGTGCAGGCTTTCGGCGAGAGTCCCTAGGTCGCCCTCCACTGGCGGGGCGAGTAGGCCAAGTGCGAAAGTAATCTCCGAAACCGTGAACCGCAAGTTTTCCCCGAAATCCTCCACTCGGAGCACTGCCTGCGGAATTTCAACACGCCAGCCATGCTTGGTAGCTGGCGGCTGATGGAGATCCGGCCTTAGCCGGCTGCCGACGAGGACGAGCAACGGGAGGGGCTCGCGGAAGAGGGGGGCGAGGAGTTCCCGCAGCCAATTGTCGAGGTCATCTGAGAGTACCTCGCAGGTATCCAGCAGCAGGATGAGGGGGTGGCGCTCCATGGCAGCGCGCAGAACGGCCCGCAGCCCCTCCGCGCGCTCGCGGTGGGGGCAGATGACGGGGCCGTCGGTAAGGCCCGTCTCCCGGCACCATGCGGCGAAGAGTTCGCGATGCCTCCGAGGATCACGGCGCAGGGTGTCTATGTGTTTCGTTCTCCTGCCCAAGTCATCGTGCCACTGCCCTCCAGCGGTGAGGAGTTGGAGGAGCACGGAGTCTGTGCGCCCGCCGTCGGTGGTGGCCAACTGGAGCTGGGACTCGAATTTGTCCATCGTGGCGCGGTGCTCCTTAGCCGACGCTCGGACGCGGGCTTCTGCCAGCCAGTAGGGATCGGCCACCTCCATGCCCAGCTGCTGGGCCAGGCGGATCGCGAGGACACGGAAAAGTTCCTCCGGGCTGCGCGGCTCGCCGGTAAGCGGAGCCCGCCAGTCGCCTTTGTCCCAGTCCACAAGGAGTGGGCGGACTTCCGGGTGTGCGTCCTGAGCCAGGCATCGGACGCGGTGGAGGAACCAGCTCTTCCCCATGCCGCCAAACCCGTGAGCCCATATCAGCCGAATGCCGCGGCTGCCCGCGTCAGCATTGCCAGTCCGGAAGCGGCTCATGAGCCCCTCTACGGCGTCCACGCCCAGTCCGAGCTGGGACTCGCGCCCGATGAAGCTACCAGCGGTCTCCGGATAAAAGTCATCCGGCGGCGGCGGAAGACTCTCCGGGCGGCAGGGCTGTAGCGTGGATGATACTGGGGCAGGCGGAGCTGCCACAGGAAGGTCTCCGACTTTTTTGAGCTTCGACCGGTCAAACTTGAGTGCGCCCATCCGACAGCGCTGCTGATACTCAGGGAGCCCCAGGGTCGCGACGAAGCGGGTGCAGTCTCTGATCTCAAGTTCGATCCAGTTCGTCCAGTCCGTTGCGAGCTGGTACGCCGCAGCGGTCGTTGCGCCGCCGCGGGCAATGTCAAACGTACCGCCGACTTCGATGACGTCAGAGGTGCAGTTCCTCACTTGGAGGAGGTTTTCCTTGCGCCAGTGCGCCTCCGATAACGGATTGAGCGGGCGCAGGTAGGACCAGACCAAGGTCGAGATGCGTTTCTCGCCGAGGTCCAGAAGGTCTCCCAGACGTAGAAGGGCCGCAAGGAAACGGAGATTGACCGGGTCCTCCCCGATCTCGTGGGGATCGAGAGCTTCATCATTCAGCACCCGGGAACGGTCCCACGAGTGCGCGACAGCAACATGGACAAGCGGCTCAATGAACTTCTCACCGATCAGAACTCGGAGGCTGGAGCCGGCAGGAGAGGCGTCTGTGAGCACGAATGAGCCCAAGCGGCCCGGATGCTGAAGGCGGAACCAGTCCGCGGCCAATTGGCGCAGTCCCATTTCACCCATCCATTTCCTCGCGTCGTCGCCCAGGTCCTCTTTTACCTGCTTCCACTTATCTGCATTCTCAGAGCTTGCCCAATTGGTGAAGTCGGAATCCTTGGGTAGGCCGAGCACTTCTTCCTTTGGCCCCCACATACCGGAATCGTGGAGGAGAACGGCAAGCAGAAGCAGATAAAGTTCGGTGCCATTGAGCACACACGAATCCGGGAGAAGCTGGCCGATCCTGTGAGCTACCCGGCAGGAATGCAGCAGGTCGTGGTCTGTAAAGTCTTCTGCGCCGATGGGCCGCGTGTGCCCGAGCAACGGCTTAACATGGTCGTGCACAGCAATTAGCTTCCCGTGCAGGCCCCTGTTTTTCGTCCCGAGTCGTCTTACAAGTTCTAGGGAATGCCAGTCATCCATAAAGAAGTCAGATAGTTGTGTCCGGGAGGCATTACAGAGGCGCACAAGAGCACCGGCACGACGGAGGCGAGCAGAAGTACGGGGGTTGTGGCGAAGCGGAGGCGGAGTTCGCGCATGGCTGACGACTGGACTAGCGTACGGCGTCGCGGGCGTCCACAGACTTTCCAGAGGTCTGGCCAACCTGCGGCGTTCACAACTTCTCCGCCTCCTTCGCCAACACCACCAACGACAGGCCGAGCGGCGTGGCGATTTCTTCGATCCGTCCCGCCTCCGGAAGCCCCATCCGCCGCGCCTCCCGCCACGCCCATGCTAGGTGGGTCACGATTTCCATGACGTCCTCTTTGTTCCCGCGAATGACCAGCATTTGCGCGACCATGACCCGTCCGGCGATCAGCGATCGCACATCGCCGAGTTTCTCATAAACGGGTAACTCTTCCTCGCGGCGCATCCGCAGGGCCTCGTCGAGCTGGCCACGAGCCCTCAGAATGTCCGCAATTTTTCCGAGCGCCATCGCGCGGAAGCGCACGTCACGGAGTTTCTCAAAGACGGGCAACACTTCCTCTCGGAGCATGAACAGTGCCTCGTCCAGCTGGCCGCAGACCCTGAAAATGTCCGCGATCTGCGCTAGCGTTAACGCGCAGGAACGCACTTCGCCGAGTTTCTCATAAACCGGCAACACTTCCTCGCGGCGGATCCGCAGGGCCTCTTCGAGTTGGCCGTGGGCGCTGAGAATGTCCGCGATCTTCCCCAGCGTCACCGCACGCTCGCGAACGTCGCCGAGTTTCTCAACGACGGGCAACTCTTCCTCGCGGCGGATGCGCAGGGCCTCGTCGAGCTCGCCGCGGGCGCTGAGAATGTCCGCGATCTTCCCCAGCGTCACCGCACGATCACGCACTTCTCCGATCTTCTCAAAGACGGGGATCATTTCCTCTCTGCGGATGCGCAGGGCCTCGTCGAGTTCGCCACGGTCGCCGAGAATGTCCGCGATCTGCCCCATAGTCACCGCGCGGGAGCGCACGTCGCCGAGTTTCTCAAAGACGGGCAACACCTCCTCGCGGTGGATGTGCAAGGCCTCGTCGAGCTCGCCGCGGGCACTGAGAATGTCCGCGATCTTCCCCTGGGTCAACGCACGGGTGCGCACGTCGCCGAGTTTCTCAAAAACGGGCAACTGTTCCTCGCGTCGGATGCGCAGGGCCTCATCAAGCTCACCGCGGTCGGTGAGAATGCCCGCGATCTTCCCCAGCGTCATCGCGCAAGAGCGCACGTCGCCGAGTTTCTCAAAGACGGGCAGCAGTTCCTCGCGTCGGATGCGCAGGGCCTCGTCGAGCTCGCCGCGGGCGCTGAGTATGTCACAGATCCTTCCCAGCGTGATCGCACGGGAACGCTCGTCGCCGAGTTTCTCAAAAACGGGTAACACTTGCTCTCGGCGGATGCGCAGGGCCTCGTCGAGTTCGCCGCGGTCGCCGAGAATATCTGCAATCTTCTCCAGCGTCACCGCGCGGCGGTAGAGGCCGGCTTCACCCTTGTCGGTGAAGAAGGGCAGGAGTTGGTCGCGGCAAATGCGCTCGGCTTGTTCCACCTTTCCCTGCTGGAGAAGGAGGCCCGAGTGGGTGAAGAGCGTGGCGGCTTTCTCGTCGTCCATGTCGCGGTCCCCGTGGAGGGCGGCGGCTTCCGCAAAGAGGGCCGCGGAAGCTTCGCCCTCGCCGAGCACCTGGAGGGCGCGGGCAAGATCGCGGACGAGGCGGGGATCACGCCGGGGCTGGATCGCATCCAGGGTGCTGGCGGCAAGCGCGGCGGCTTCGCGGCTCCGACTATTGAAAAGCCGGACGCTGCAGACCCGATAGGCATACTCACAGGCTAGGGGGTGATCTCCGGCGGCGAAGGCGAGACGGCGGAGTTCGAGGAGCCGGGATTCAGTGGTTTTGCCACCCAAATCATCCCGCCAATGCTTCTGCAACACGAGAAGGACAGCGGGGGCAGCCTCAGCGGGCGGCTCGCCAAGGATGGGCCGGAGGAAGGGAGCAGCGAGCCAGTGAGGTTGGCCCTTTATCTGCCAAACGTAAACGAGACCCCAAGCGACGGCAGTGGCTAGGTGGGCGGCGACGGCGCTCTCAGTGGCCGGAGACTGCGGACCAGTGTGTAGGGCGAGGGCAGCCGCGAGCGGCACGGGTTCTTCGCAGACCTGAAGGGCAGCGAGCAAATCTCGCGCGGCAGGGGTGAGGGCGGCACAGAGGGCGGCGGCGAAAACGTCTTCCCGGAACTCGGCTTCCTTGGCCTCAAGGGCGGCAATTAGGACGGAGTGGTCCAGGCCGGGCTGGTCGAGGACTTTGAAGAGCCACTCAAGGAGCCGGTGATTGCCTCCAGCGGTCGTGATGGCGCGGTGGCGTAGGTCGTCGGGCTGACCAGCGGCGCGGAGGTAGATGCCGGTAAGGCGGGCGAGGCGCTTTTGCTGGTCCGCCTCATCCATCGGGGTGATGGGCAATTGTTCCAGCCCGGGCACGCTAGCGGCAGGGAGCTGGTAGCGGGTCGTAATGAGTAGGCGGGCATGCCCATCGTCTGCCACCGCACGGACGAGGGCGCTCAGCACGGGCGCGACCCCGGGCCTCACGTTGGCGAAGGCTTCGCCAGTGTGGGGAAGGTCCTGGTTTTGCTCGTAGTCATCGAGCACAAAAAACAGGGGCTTCTCGCAGGCCAAGATGGCAGCGGCGAGGCGGTGGGCGAATTCGCCTGCTCCCTGGAGGGCCAGACGCGCGCCTTCAGCCTCGTGAGGCAGGGCTTTGGCCAGGGCCTGTGTGAGCGTGGTCTCATCGCAGAGACCAAAGATGGGAACTAGCAGGAAATCGTGCTTAAGGCGGTCGGCCCAGCGGCTCACGACGCTGCTTTTCCCCAGCCCTCCGGTGCCGTGCAGCACAAGGCCGCCGACGCCATTGCTGCGGAGGAGGCGGATGCCGTGCTGGAGCAGGCGACGGCGGCCGACGAATTGTTCCAAACCAGGGACTTTCGGTGAGCGATGGTCGCCGGGGATGAGGAAGTGTTCGCTGGGGAGCTTGCCTGCCGCTTTGACGCGGCCTTTGAAGCCGGGCGCAGTGACGAGCGGCCGGGCACGGCACCGTCGAAATGGAGGCGCAGCAGGTGCCAGCCGTCGGCCCCTTTGTCGATCATGCCCCGCCATGTGGCGGAGAGAGCGGCGGGTAGCGATTCGCCGGTAGCGAGGGCGCGGTAGAGGATTTCGGCGGCGAGAATGGCGTGGTCGTCGCGCACAAGGCGGCCCCAGCCGAGGGCGGCGCGAATGCCATGGGCGATCAGGGATTCAGCCAGGGATTGCTCTTCGCCGTGCCCGGGATTCTGCGCGGTGCGGCAGCCGGAAAGGAAAACGACCCGCGGGCGGCGAGAGCCGAAGGCCTTGGCCAACTGGTCCGCCGTGGCGGGGGCAGGCTGGCCAGTTTCGTCTTCCAGATAGAAAACGGGGGTCACGCCCTCATGCCCGGCGTGGCCAATAAGATGAAAAATGTCGAAGGTCCCTGCGGGCTGCACAGAGACAAGCTCCCCGAGGTCGGGAAGGCATCCGCTTTCCTCGACCGTCAGTTCCATCAGGCGCTTTCCACGGACCTCGGCGGCCCGAAACATGCGGCCTTCTTCGACCTCGAACTGGAGCGGCGCGCCGCCGCCTTCCGGAGCCGCGGCCATGAAAAGCGTGTGCAGCGGGCGATTCTCCGGTGCAGGCCATGCGGGACCTGTCCGGCCATGCCAGCGGGTCGGGACAATGGCAGGGTTGGTCTTCGCGACGAGGAAACCCTCATCGTCGGCCATGGTTTCCCACGGGAGGTGAGCGAGCATTCTCTCCGTGTGAATCGCGAGCACGAGCGGACCGTCCCCATGACGAGCACCCTCGATGGCGCGGGAAAGGGTGCGTTCAGAGCCATCGAGCCAGCGGAAGAGGCGCTGGCCGATCTCGAGCCGCGCAGTGCCATTATAGTAGTACGTCTCGGCCTGACCGATGAGGTCTTCTATCTCTTCAATCGCGAGATCGCGGTTCGTCGCGGTGTTTTCATTGTCCGTCCAGAAGCGAAACTGCCAGCAGTCGCGTTGCGGAGACAGGATCCGGAGATGGAGAACATTCATGACGCCGGGCGCGTGATGGCTTTGAGGATGGCGGCGAGTTCCTCTTCCGTGACGGCATTGAGATTAAGCCGCGAGCCGTCCGGGCATTCGATGACGCACGCAAAGTAGGCTCCGCCGGGCTTATCGCGGCGACTGCGGAACCATGCCAGGAGTTCCCGTGCGAGCACTGGCGCCGAGGCGACCTGGAGGAGATTAGCGGTCAGCGACAGCCAGTCAGTACGCTGCGGCGGATCCTCGGATGCCACGGCCTCGGCACTGAGGCCGTCGATGCACAGCAATTCTTCCAGCGCAGCATCTGCCGCCGGGCCTTCAAGGAACAGGGTAAGGTTCTTGCCCATGATGGGCTCCACAATAACGAACCGCGCGGCCCTGTCCAGGCAGACATGCCGTTGCCGAGCGACACCCGCGGCGCCACCGTCAAAGAATTCCAACCCCCAAAACGCTGACCCCGGAAGCGCTACTCCGCTCGCCGCAAATGAAAACGGCCCTCTGTCCCGCGCAGACAGAGGGCCACTTTGTTTCAGAAGTTGCCTTTCGTACGGAATAAGTCACTGTTTCGCCATGAGTTCCATCTGCGTTGATCTCGAGAACGCCCTAGCCCGGCTCGATCCCGGTTCAGCCGCGGCGCTGGAACGTCTTGTCAGGGACTCGCTGGCGTTGCTTGAGTCGCGTGTGGTCCATGCTCAGGAACTGGACGCCCGGGGCTGGCCGGTGGGTTACTTTGACCGCACCGAAGGCAGCTTTTCCGGTCAGCCACTTGAAGCACCCGAAGATCCTCCCGCGGAATCCTTGCCCCGGTGGTGATGCGTTACCTGCTCGACACCAACATCTGGATTCTCTACCTCAAAGGCGGGCACCCCATGCTGCGCGCAAAACTGGAGGTGACAGACCGCCGTGACATCGTGACCTGTCCTGTCGTCTGGGCCGAATTGCTCTACGGAGCCCGGCGTTACGAGAAACGCAGTGAACGTGAAGCCAAAGTAGAGGCCGCCCTCTCCGCGCTGGTGTGCCTGCCCTTCGATGTCACTGCCGCGCGGCATTACGCCAGGGTGCGTGACG
This sequence comes from Verrucomicrobiota bacterium, assembly GCA_003402705.1. Classification (GTDB taxonomy): domain Bacteria; phylum Verrucomicrobiota; class Verrucomicrobiia; order Verrucomicrobiales; family V1-33; genus V1-33. The sequence continues at coordinate 62,126 of QQNF01000006.1, forward strand.
ATCTGGAATCCCACGGCCTCGTCATCGGAGGCAATGATCTCATCATCGCCAGCATCGCGCTCACTCACGGACTCACCGTCGTGACACACAACTCTGATGAATTCGGCAGAGTCCCGGGCCTCGCCGTGGAAGATTGGGTTGTGTCCGCGTCATGACGATCACCCAGAGCTCTGACCACTTGCCCCCGATCAACCCGCGACAGCGTGATACGCATAATCGAGGCCCTTCCGGAGTTGCCACGCGCGGTCCCTCGCGTCCTCGATCCCCTTAGCCCGTTCCAACACCTTCCCGAGAGTCTTGCGCACCTCTGAATCGACCTTTTCGTCGTTCGCCAGAATCTCGAGACAGGTTTTGTAGATGTCCGCGCATTGGGCATGGTCGCCATGATTGAAGATAGGGACGCCGCGGCTGATCGCCGCTTCGATGCGTTCGGCTGGCTCCATCGACGCCGTTTTCTCTCCTTTGGCACCCGCTTCGGGAGCCAGAGGGAGCAGCACCGCATCAATCACATGGATGATTCCGTTATCGCATTGGATGTCGGTTGTTCGGATGGTCGCGTCATTGGCTCTGAGAACCCCGTCCTTGATGGCGAAGGCGACCTTGCTCCCATTGAGAGTGGTACCTGACTTCGCATTGAGAGCGTCGCCCGCCGTGACCTTGCCAGCGAAGACATGGTACTTGAGGATTGCCTGCAGCTGCGCAAGGTTTTCCGGCTTCAGCAGCGTTCCCACAGTGCCTTCCGGGAGCTTCGCGAATGCTTCATCCGTTGGTGCCAGAATCGTGAAGGGGCCTTCGCCCGCAAGCACAGGGGCCAGCGCGGCAGCTTCGACGGCGGCGAGCAATGTCTTGAAATTCCCTGCCCGTTTCGCCACGCCAATGAGGTCGTTAGCGACGGCTTCCTTCGCTGGCGCCGGAGGGAGCAGCACCGCATCAATCACATGGATCACGCCATTCGCGCACCCGATGTCAGCGTTGAGAATAGCCGATTTGCCGACGAGGACTTTGCCGTCGCTGAAGGAAATGGCCAGTTTTCCACCCTCGACGGTGGCGGCCTCTCCAGCCTCTAGCGCCTTGGCGAGTTTGACCGCACCCGGGACCACATGAAATTTGAGAATCGCCTGCAACTGCGCCTTGTTTTCCGGTTTCAGAAGATTCTCCACCGTTCCCTCCGGCAGCTTGGCGAAAGCTTCATCCGTCGGCGCGAAGACCGTGAATGGCCCATCGCCCTGAAGCACGCCGACGAGATCCGCCGCAGTCAGGGCCGCCGCTAGGGTTTTGAATCGACCATCGGCCAGCGCCTGATCAACGACATTCGCCGAATTGGCGCTGTAGGCCCTGATCCAGTCGACCTCCATGGCGAAGGGGCCGGCCTTCTTGTCGCCGAGCAGCAGGCCGAGGCGGCTGATTTTCGCTGGATTGAAGACTTCGTCCTTGAGCATGGTCCCGCGCCAGCTGCCGACAAAACTGCCAAAAGGAACCCGAACTTCCGTCCATTCGCCCTTCTTTGTCGCAAACCCGGCCATGAAGGAAACCTCCATGCCCCGATACCGTGCGTCGGTACCGACGCGCATCTGGTACGTCCGGCCATCCCCTTTGACCCTGATCACAAGGCCCTCGCTGCCTGCGAGATCGAGAGCGAGGTCACCGGTGCGGAGGGATGAAAAGCCACCGTTGTTCTCAAGCGAAAGCTCACCGCTGAAGCGGAGGATTCCATCCTCACTGAAGGCAAGATTTCCTTTCGAAAGACCGCCCATCACGCCGTCGTCGACAACCTTCCATCCGAGCTTCTGGTTTTCCTCGGCAGTGAATTCAGATACCGGCTTGTCAGCAGCTCGCGCCTTGGCGGGAATCATCGCCATGGACGCAAGGAAGGCTGCCGCCATCGGCCGGGACGACAGGAAGTGGAAAACGGATTTCATCGTCAATGTCATACGCGGAGGAACCCTGATCGGACGTTGTCAGTAAGCCGCAGCTTTGCGCCGCGGTCGGAATCGATCCAGTCCGACCCCTAGTGCAGTCCGTCTTACAGATGGTGTCTTATGGACGAGGGATTTTTTTCGAGTCCTCGGCGCGAGGAGGGCGCGAATCAGGATTCGCAACCGACGAGCAACACAGGAATCGGGAAAAAGACCCGTCCCCCTCCCTCCGCAGAGTGGCTGAATCCTCCTTCCTTCCCACAAGATCAGAAGATACCATCTGTAAGATGGGCTGCACTAAGCCCGTGACGTTCCAGAGGTCTGGCCACTTGCATGACGCAATCTGCTCACGGCCTCCGAAAGCGTCACACACTCCACGCCCTGACCGAGGGGAAAGGATTCACGGCCAGGGTAAATGACGAGCTTCTGCTGCGGCTGAAGATCTTTGCAGCCCTCATGAAAACCGCGAGCCGGCGTGGGCGTGAGGCTGCGTTTGCACTCAATGGCCCAAAGGTGTCCGGGGCGGAGTTCGAGCACGAGGTCGATCTCGGCTCCGGCGGCAGTGCGGTAGAAGTACGCGGCGGTGCCCGCAGGAGCGGTGGCGAGCAGATTCTCAATCACCCAGCCTTCCCAGCTCGTGCCTGCGATAGGGTGGGACAACAGGTCGTCATAGCTGCCGATGCCAAGCAGCGCGTGCACGAGGCCGCTGTCGCGCACATAGATCTTCGGCGAGCGGATCATGCGCTTGCCCACGTTGGCAGACCATGGAGCAAGGCGACGCACCAGCAGAAGATCGCAGAGCAGATCGAGATAGCGCCCAGTGGTCTGTCCGCTAACGCCGAGGCTTGCTGCGAGCTTGGAAATGTTAACGACGCCACCCTGCTCATGCGCCAGCATGGTCCAGAATCGGCGCAAGGTTTCCCCAGGAATGCGCGGACCGAGTTGCGGAATGTCGCGCTCGAGGTAAGTCCGGATGAAATGGTGCCGCCACTCTATCGAAGCAGCATCGCTCTGGGCGGTAAAGCTGTCCGGAAATCCGCCTCGCAACCACAATTCCTCCGCAGTCCCCCAGCCGGTCTCCTCCAGCGTCAGCGGCGACAGCTCCATGTAGGCGATCCGCCCCGCGAGGCTCTCGGACGACTGTTGCAGCAAGTCCAGCCCCGCCGAGCCGAGCACCAGAAATCGACCAGTGCCGCGCCCACTCCGACGCCCGCGGTCAATCACGCCACGCAGGACCCGAAACAATCCGGGTGCCCGCTGGATCTCATCCAGAATAACCAGCTTCTCCTCGACACGCTCAAAAAACATCTCCGGCTCCGCCAGTTTTGCCGCATCAGAAGGCGATTCAAGATCCACGTACACCGACGCTCGCTCCCTGCAAAGTTCCAGCGCCAGCGTCGTCTTCCCAATCTGCCGCGGCCCCAATAACCCAACCGCAGGATGCCGACCGAGGAGGTCTCGCACATGGGAAAGCAACAAACGATCGAACATAACCATGTAATTCTTCCACGCCATGGACGAATTGCAATGTTCAGATCTCCGCATTTCTTAGCTCCCAGAAAAGCCCTTCCAGAGGTCTGGGCACTTGCCCTGCGGGCTCCAAGAGGTCTGGGCACTTGCATGCCGCAATCGGGCCACGGCTTCGGAAATCGTCACACACTCCACGCCCCGGCCGAGAGAAAACGATTCGCGGCCGGGGTAAACAAGGAGCCCTTCCAGAGGTCTGGCCAATTGTGCTGCTCAGCGACGCTTGCCGTCGCGGCCATCGCGAGTTACGGAACCGCGTGTCATGAAGCGCGCGACTCCTCCAGACGAAAGCCGATTCCGCCTTCTCGTCGAAAGCATCGGCGACGTGCTCTGGTTCCGGGAACTCGAACCCGACCGGTTCTCGTATGTGAGTCCGGCCTTCGAGCGCATCTGGGGGCACCCCGTGGAGGAATTGCAGCAGAATCCACGCCTCTGGGAGGATGGCATCCATCCCGGAGACCGACCCGCCGTGCGAAAAGCGCTCCGCCAGTGGCTCAGTGGCGAAAAGGCAGCATACGATTCCTGTTACCGGGTCATCGGCAGGGACGGCGAGGTGCGATGGATGGCGGATCGCGGCATCATTCTGGGGCGCAGGAACGGCAAGCTCTGCCAGATCGGCGGCATCGCCCGCGATGTCACCGAACACGAAGCCGCCGAGGCCGCGCGCCGGAAACTCGCCGCCGTGGTCGAAGATTCCTGCGATGCCATCGTCACCCTCGATCTGGACGGCATCATCCAGACATGGAATGCCGGCGCCGAACGCATTTTCCAGTACACCGCCGCAGAAGCCATCGGCAGGAACGTGTCCTTCCTCCGCCCGCCGGAGGCCGCAGACGACGAAACCGTCTTTCGCCGCCGCATCCGCGCAGGCAGACGCATCGAGCACTACGAGACGCACCGCATCCGCAAGGACGGCCGCGTGATCGACATCTCGCTCACCCTCTCGCCACTGCGGGACGCCGCGGGCAAAATCACCGGCTTTTCTAAGATCTCCCGCGACATCACCGAGCGCAATGTGGATCGCCGCATGTTCCACCAACTGCTTGAATCGGCACCCGACGGCTTTGTCATTCTCAATGCCGCAGGCAGCGTCCTTATGGCAAATGCCCGCACAGAGCAATTGTTCGGCCTGCCCAAGCAGCAGATCATCGGTGCGGCCTTCAAGAAACTCCTACCATTAAAAGAACGCTCGCATTTCACCACCTGCTGCCGCGAGTTTCTGCGTCGCACCGGTACCTCGGAAAATTTCCGCGGCAGGCTTCTCCATGGCCTGCGCAAAGGCAGCAGCGCGTTTCCCATGGAGATCAGCCTCAGCAGGGTCGAGACTCCCGAGGGTCCGCTCGTCATCATCGACATCGCGGATATCACCGAGCGCCAGCAGGCCGAGCAGACCATCCGCCGGCTCAACACGGAACTGGAAGAACGCGTACAGCAGCGCACCGCCGAACTCACCCGGCAGGTAGAGGCCCGCATGCAGCTCGAAGAAGAAATCCTTCACATCAGCGAACGCGAACAGCGCCGCATCGGCCAGGACCTCCACGACGATCTCGGCCAGCAACTCGCCGGTGCATGGATGATGGCCGATGTTCTCCAGCGCCGGCTCGCCGCAGATAGTGCCCCGCACAGCGACGCCGCAAGGAAACTCGGCACCCTGCTTCAGAAGGCCCTCGCCCATGCCCGCGGCCTCGCTCGCGGCCTCCACCCCGTCGCTCCCGAACAAGGCGGATTCGCTAGGGCTCTCGAATCCCTCGCCGCGCAATCAAGCGAACTCTTTGGCGTGAACTGCCGCTTCCAAACCAGCGCCGCACCCCCGCCCGGCAACGACACAGCCTGCACCCACCTCTACCGCATCGCCCAGGAAGCCGTCAGCAACGCCGTTAGACACGGACGCGCCAGAAACATCCGCATCCGCCTAACAATTACCGCCTTGACCATCACCGACGACGGCTGCGGCCTCCAGCCAGCCGCCAACTCCGACGGCATGGGCCAGCGCATCATGCGCTACCGCGCCGAACGGGCCGCAGCCACCCTCAGTATCGAAAACGGCCGCCAGAAGGGCGTCGTCGTCACGTGCAGGTTCTCGCAAGGGGGCATCGCAGCAACCGTTCCAGCCGCCAAACCGCCATCACCCCTTGCCGACTAAACCCTTTCCCCCTGCATCCCGCACCTGATCCTCACCGCCCGCCCGCCATGCCGGAACACACCATCCCCGCCTCGGCCCCGTCACCCAAAAAGCGGGTCCTCATTGTCGATGATCATCCCGTCTTCCGCGCCGGATTGACCGGCCTCGTCAATCTCGAGGACGATCTCATCGTCTGCGGCGAAGCCTCTGATGCCGCCCAGGCCATGCACTTGCTCGAAGAACTCCGGCCCGATGTCATACTCATGGACATGAGCCTGCCCGGCAAAAACGGCCTCGAAGTGCTCAAGGACATCGGCACCCTCAGTCCCCAGACGCTCGTCCTCATCATCTCCATGCATGACGAAACACTGTTCGCCGAACGCGTCATCCGCGCTGGAGGCCGCGGCTACATCATGAAGGTGGAAGGCCCCGACAAAATCATCCTCGCCATCCGCAAAGTCCTTAGCGGCGGCATTTCCGTCAGCGACCGCGTCGCCTCCCAGATCCTTCACGCTCTCTCCGGTTCCACACCCAGCCAGTCTCCCGTCTCCACTCTCACCGACCGCGAGTTCGCCGTCTACCAGTTGCTCGGTCATGGCAAGGATCCCCACGAAATCGCTCGCGTCCTCCATCTCAGCATCAAAACAGTCGACACACACCGCAACCGCATCGGGAAAAAACTCGGCCTCCGCAATGCCACCGAACTCATCCACCATGCCACACGCTGGTTCGCAGCACAGACCTGACCCCCACTCATCCGTTTACTGATGCGCAACGGCGCAGACTCCGCATTGATACAGCATGCCTTCGCGATATTGTCAGTTGTCATGAAGAAGCCGAAAAACCCTTCACTCCCAGTCGGGACCACCAGCGGAACACACCTTCCTGCCACCTCCTCCGACGAAGCTGTGCGCCTCCTCGCCTACCAGCTATGGGAAGCTTCAGGACAGCCAGAAGGCGGCGAACTCAACTTCTGGCTCGATGCCGAGGTCAAGCTCCGCACCGGGGTCACCAGTGAAAAGCAACCGGTCGCCGACATGCCAGAAACCCCGCCCGCGGAAGGCTGACTCAGGGGCACAGTTCGCGGAACATCCGCACCGAATTCCGATGCGCCAGTCCCGGAACGCATGCAGGAGTACACCCGCCCATGCCGGATCCCCCTCCCGCTCCCATGACTGCCACCACCCGGGAACACCGCCGCCTCGCCGAAGACAAGAACCGCACCGCAAACTGGAAACGCTGGGGACCATACCTCTCCGAGCGCCAATGGGCCACGGTAAGGGAGGATTACTCGGCTGAATCAGATGTGTGGCGGAGTTTTCCCCACGACCACGCTAGGTCGCGGGCCTACCGGTGGGGAGAGGACGGAATCCTCGGCATCTCCGACCGCCAGTGCCGCGTGTGCTTCGCTCTGGCGCTCTGGAATCATCGCGACCCTATCCTCAAGGAACGCCTCTTCGGTCTCAGCGGCCCGGAGGGAAATCACGGCGAGGACGTCAAGGAATTGTACTACTACCTCGACTCCACGCCGACGCATTCCTACATGAAGGGGCTCTACAAATACCCTCAGGCCGAGTTTCCATACGCTCGCCTCGTAGACGAAAACAGGCGTCGCGGGCTGCAGGACGCGGAATTCGATCTAGCAGACACCGGCATCTTCAACGACGGCCGCTACTTCGATGTGTTCGTGGAATATGCCAAGGCCGCCCCGGAGGACCTTGCCATCCGCGTGACCGTCCACAATCGCGGCCCGGAAGCCGCACCGCTCGATCTCCTGCCAACTGTCTGGTTCCGCAACATCTGGTCATGGCAACACGGTGCAGCCAGACCCCGCTTGAGCCTCGCCGGCGGGGTCGTGGAAATCGACCACCGGGGACTCAAGTCCGACCTCGTGGATGACCTCGGCCTGTACCAGCTTCACGCGGCGCCTGCAAGCGATGGGACCGCCCCAGTCTGGCTTTTCACGGAAAACGACACGAATCACGAAAAGCTCTTCGGATCACCTAACTCCTCGGCTTGCACCAAGGACGCCTTTCATCGCTTCGTGGTCGGAAACGAGACCTCAGCTGTGAATCCAGACCAGACTGGCACCAAGGCCGCCGCTCATTACTCCTTGATCGTCCCAGCTGGCGGCTCGGTGACGCTCGACCTGCGACTTTGCGGGGACGGCATGGCTGGCAACTGGGGAAAGCCGCTGCAATCGGCGCCAGAACCGTTCTCCTGCCACCCCGCTCCTGTCATTTCGGAACTCTTCAGGAACCGCATCGCCGAAGCAGATGCATTCTACGCAACCATCGTACAGGCCAATCCCGCCCACGCCCAGATCCAGCGGCAGGCCCACGCCGGGCTCCTGTGGACAAAACAATTCTATCATTATGTGGTTCAGGACTGGCTGAAAGGCGACGCGACTTTCCCCGCCCCCCCTGACGCCCGCTGGAACGGGAGGAACCGGAACTGGAAACACCTCTTCGCCCGCGATATCCTATCCATGCCTGACAAATGGGAATACCCATGGTTTGCCGCATGGGACACCGCCTTCCACATGCTGCCCTTCGCAGAAACAGATCCCGATTTCGCAAAGGATCAGATGCTCCTGTTCCTGCGCGAATGGTACCTGCACCCGAACGGTCAGATCCCCGCCTACGAATGGAAATTCAGCGACGTCAACCCTCCCGTCCACGCATGGGCCTGCTGGCGTATCTACAAAGTCACCGCGCCCGCCGGCGAGCGCGACCGCGAGTTCCTCGAACGCTGCTTCCAGAAACTCCTCCTGAACTTCACATGGTGGGTCAACCGCAAGGACTCCGAGGGGCGGAACCTCTTCGCTGGAGGCTTTCTCGGTCTCGATAACATCGGCATCTTCGACCGCAGCACCGCCCTGCCAGGCGGCCAGAGACTCGAACAGGCGGACGGCACCGCATGGATGGCCTTTTATGCTCTCACCATGCTCAACATGGCGCTGGAACTCGCGCGGCGGCCCGGCGGAGGCGTCATCACCGCCTATGAAGACATGGCTTCAAAGTTCTTCGAGCATTTCGTCCAGATCGTCGACGCCATCAATCATCTCGGTGGCCATGGGCTCTGGGATGAAGACGATGGCTTCTACTACGACCAGATTCTCGATGACGGAAATCCTCCAGTCCCACTCCGCACTCGGTCGCTCGTCGGCCTGCTGCCGCTCATCGCAGTGGAACTGCTCGACGAGCAGCGCATCGCCGATCTGCCCGGCTTCAAAAAACGCATGGATTGGTTTCTGCACCACCGCAGCGATCTTGCAGTCCACGTCAGCTACTGCCAGAGCGGCGGAACTCATGGGCATCGCCTGCTCGCCGTTCCTTCACGCGAGCGTCTCCATCGCCTCCTCGCCTATCTGCTCGACGAACGCGAATTCCTGTCGCCCTTCGGCATCCGCTCCCTCTCGCGGCATCACGAGGCGCATCCCTTCACACTCCATCTCCAGGGTGAACACAAGGTCGTGCGCTACGTGCCCGGCGAAAGCGACAGCCACATGTTCGGCGGCGGAAACTCAAACTGGCGGGGCCCTGTCTGGTTCCCCATCGCCTACCTGATCATCGAAGCGCTGGAACGCTATCACCATTTTTACGGCACTAGCTTCACCGTCGAACTGCCCACCGGCAGCGGTCACCACGTCACCCTCAAGGAGGCAGCCCATGAAATCGCCCGCCGCATGAGCAGTCTCTTCGAACCCGATGCCGCCGGCCACCGACCCTGCCACGGCGGCGACCGCCGCTACGCCACCGATCCCGCATGGAAGGACCTCATCCTCTTCCACGAATTCTTCCACGCCGATACCGGTCGCGGCTGCGGCGCTTCTCACCAGACCGGATGGACCGCCCTCGTCGCACGCCTCATCCGCAAGCGTTGATCGCCCATCGCGGGGACCACTCCCAGCGGTCTGGCCAATTGTGGCACGCCAGTTTCATTCCCCGATTTCCCCCCCCCCACCCCCCGAACAACACCCCACCCTCCACCCGCCCCACCCCTCAATCCGCAAACAGAAACTCGTTCGTGCACACGAGCACCTGCGTGAACGCCTCCCACGCACTCAGCCCAGGCCCCCCGAAATCCATCGCCGCATCCGCCAACAGAATTCCCGTCGTCCCATCCGTCACCCGCGGAGCCCACGAAAACCCGTCGCTGTTGTCCGTCGTCCCGCGGTCGACCACGAAATCAATCGCGTCCCCCGGCTCGACCTCCGTCTCCACCACCGCATCGGCCCCGCCGCCGCCTGGCACATTCTGCACCCACAGAACCCCTAGCCGCGAATGCCGGATCGCCGCCCGGATGCCGTCGCTTACCTTCTCCCCAAGTTCCACCCGCCCACTAACTCGTACCCGGCCCGCCTCCGACGCATTCCATCGCCGGATCGCCGCCTCAACCCCCGGATGCCCGCCGTTCCGGTTCAGCAACGTCCATCCCGTCGATTTGTCAGGAAGTTCCTCCGACCCCGACCACCGATCCTTCCCAAACCAAGGCAGCTGCGCAAATCCATTGCCCTCCTCCACCCACTGCCCGCGCCCGTACTGCCACCGCGTCCCACTCTGCCTCGGCTCGCGCTCCAGCGCCGCCACCACCGCCAGATGCCGCTCCAGTTCCGCCGCCTCCGGATCGCGCTGCAGCACCCGCCGGAACCGTTCCCGGATCCGCTCCCGTGGATCACTCACCGCACCATCCACCGCCGCCGACAACCGCCGCGCCTGCGCCTGCACAAACGGATTGTTCATCAGATACAGCGACTGCTGTGGCACTGTCGTCTCAAACCGCCGCGCCGCCGTATTGTCAGGCCCCGCAAAATCAAACGTCCGGAACGTATTCGGAAGGTTCTGCCGGTCGATGAAACCATAAACCGCTCGCCGCGTCGTGTACGGCTCCGCCAGCAGATCCACCGACCTCCCGTACATCCCCGCATCAATCCCCCCGCACACCTCCACAACGCTGTCCCGCAACGCCTCGAAATCCAGCCGCTGCCGACTCTGCCGCCACAGCCACCGATTGTCAGGATCCCGCACAGCCTCCGCCGCCCGCTCCTTCGAATCCTGCCGCCACGCCTGCGACAACAGCACCGTCCGCAGAAACCGCTTCAGCGACCACCCGTCCTTCATGAACGTCGCCGCCGCCCAGTCCATCAGCTCCGGATGCCCCGGTGCCGCCGTCCTAACCCCAAAATCCGCCGGCGATTCCACCATCGGTGCCCCGAACAACCGCACCCACAGCCGGTTCACTAACACCCGCGCCGTCAGCGGATTGTCCGGCGACGCAATCGCCCGCGCCAGTTGCAATCGCCCGCTCCCCTCCGTCAGCGGCTGCGGCTCACCCGGACTCAGACAACTCAGAAACCGTCGCGTCACCTTCGGCCCCGGCCGCCCCGCATTCCCGCGAATCAGAATCACCGGCTCGCTGGTCGCCGCCTTGTCCACCATCACCATCGCCCGCGGCGGAGCCGACGGATTCGTCGCCTTGTAAGCCTCCACCTGCTTCCTCAACTCATTCAGCGCCTCCCGGTCCTTCCGGTTGTATCCCGGCTCCAGATCCGCCGCACCTAACGTCTTCAGCGGCCCCGCCCCAGCCGGATCATCCTCCGGCTTCCCGCCCTCACGAAACCACTGCACCCAGCGCCCCAGCACCACCGTGTTCAGATCCTTGCTCTTCGCCAGCTCCCGCACCGCACCAGCATCCCGGTCGCCCGCCTCCTTCACCACCTCCACATAACGCGCCGCCACTTTCGGCTGAAAAATCTCCGCCAGCCGCTCGCTCCGGTACCGCTCCACCTTCCCCTCACGCTCACTCACCCCCTTCTCGAACGCCAGATACTCCGGCGTCCGCTCCGGCTCCCCGATCTGCGGCTTCTCATTCGGTTCCTCACTGTTAGCAAACACGCCCGTCAGCGCATAGTAATCCGCCGTCGGAATCGGATCGAACTTGTGATCATGACACCGCGCACAACCCACCGTCAGCGCCTGCGTCCCCCGGAACACCACATCCAGCCGGTCATCAATGATGTCATTCTGGTTGTTCAGAAAACGCCGACCCAGCGTCAGAAATCCCATCGCCGCCAGATCCGCCGGCTTGTCCGCAGGCGTCACCTTGTCCGCCGCAATCTGCCGGATCAGAAACTGATCGTACGGCAGGTCCTCGTTGAACGCCCGGATCAGCCAGTCACGATAAGTATAAGCATACGCATACCTCCGCTCCTCCTGAAAAACATAACCCTTCGTGTCCGCATAACGCGCCGTGTCCATCCAGTGACGCGCCCAGCGCTCCCCGAACCGCGGCGACGCCAGCAGCGCATCCACCCGCCGCTCCCACGCCCCCTCCGCCTTGTCCACCTCGAACGCCGCCACTTCCTCCCACTTCGGCGGCATCCCATGCAGCAGCAACGCCGCCCGCTTCAACAACACCGCCCGCGGAGCCTCCGCCGACGGCGTCAATCCCTCCGCCACAAGCCTAACCCCCACTAACCGATCCAATTCATGCCCGCGCCACGCCGCCATCCCCTCCGGCAGCGCCTCCGGCCCCGGCTCCACAGGCATCACCACCTTCTGAAACGCCCAGTGCTTCCGCCACGCCTCCGCCACCACCGCCTCCCCGCCCGCAGGCCACGGCATCCCCGCCCGAATCCATTCCTCCATCACCCCAATCGCCTCATCAGACAATCGCTTCCCCTCCCGCGGCATCGCCTCAACCCCGGGCTCATGCCGCAGCGCCTTCAAAACCTTGCTCGACCCCGGATTCGCCGCATCCACCACCGGCCCGTAATCACTCCCCTTCAACCAACCCGCATGCGTGTCCAGACGCAGCCCGTTGTTCTGCTTCGTCGCCCCGTGACACCCATGGCAATGCTCCGCCAGCAGCGGCCGCACCTTGTTCTCGAAATAGTCCCCATCCACCGCAGCCACCACCCGGCCCGCCAGCACAATCACCACTCCCGCCGCCGCCCATCTGAGATTTCGCTTTAACATCCGCCAACGTACGCTCCGCCAGCACCCGTGTTTGCATCAGACATCTCCGCCACCTCCCTCCCTCCCACCTCCGCCCTTGGCACACCCTCCCCTCTCGCCCACCATCCTCCCCATGCGTGTGCGCATCCGCCGCGGCCGTCTCGGCCTCTACCTCTCCCTCCTCTTCATCGGCGGCCTCTCAGCCCTCGCGCTCTACGCCTACGACGTCGGCTTCAACCGCCGCTGGCGCGAAGCCATCGAACGCGAACTCGAACCCCTCGGCCTCCGCGCTGAAATCGGCCGCCTCACCCTCGACCCAGTCGACGGTCTCACCGCCAGAAACGTCCGCGTCTTCGACCTCATAAACCCTGGCCAGCGCCTCGTCGATATCAACCGCATCAGCCTAGACGTCGATGTCGCCAAACTCGTCGACAAACGCGACTTCCTCCGCTCCGTCACTCTCGACAACGCCAACGTCAGCATGCCCGTCGACCCCGAAGACCCGGCCAGCGAATGGATCACCATCCGCGACTTCAGCGCCCGCATCATCGTCCAGGGCCGCCGCATCGAATTCCCCAAAGCCGACGGCGTCGTCAGCGGTCTCAGATTCTCCGCCCGCGGCGACATCGTCCTCGCCGAACCTTCCGCACGCCCCAAACCAGGCAGCGCAGAAGAAAAAGCATGGAAGGAACAACAGGCCGCCATCAACCGCGAACGCCGCCGCAGCACTAACAAGGTCCTCAGACTCTTCGATCTCTTCAAACTCCCAGACGGCGCCCCCGAATCCCAGCCCATCGCCGAAGCCGATCTCGAAATCCACGGCCCTCTCAGCCAGCCCGACGCCCTCGACATCCGCGGCACGCTCCACTCCGCAGCCTTCACCTGCGGCTCCTTCTCCGCCCAGGAAATGGACGCCGAAATCACCTTCAGCGACGGCGAACTCAGTCTCCGCAGGCTCCAGCTCCGCGACCACTTCGGTGCCCTCAACGCCTCCGCCACATGGAAACCTGGCAGCAACGACCCCGTCCCCTTCGCCATCGACTCCAGCGCCGACCTCGTCGCCCTCGTCAAAGCCATCGCCCCACAAACCGGCCTCCCCGACAGCATCATCTTCACAGACCCTCCCGCCTTCGAAATCTCAGGCTCATGGTCCCCAGGCAAACCCTTCACATGGAACCAGCTCCCCCTCGACGTCACCGGCCGCGCCGCCACAGGCCAATGCTCCATCCGCGGCGAATCCTACAAAGCCCTCTCCGCTGACTTCGCCGTCCGCGGCAACGGCTTCGCCTACCTCCGCAATGTCCGCATCGATCACGAATCCGGCCACGCCTCCGGCCAGCTCCTCCTCCGCGACGGCTCCGCCCGCGCCACCGCTTCCTGCGACCTCCCCATCCGCATCCTCACTCCTTTCCTGACAGATCCCGCCATCCAGAAACAACTCGCCTTCCTCGACTTCACCGAGGACTCCCGACTCGTCCTCTCTGGCCAGGCCACCCACGCCGCCTCCGCACACCCTCACGAATGGCAGGTCGCCACCAACCTCTCCGCCCGCGACTTCAAAGTCCGCGGCGTCCGCGTCACTCAGCTCACCTCTCCTGACATCTCCCTACGCACCGGCCCGGACCCGCTCATCTCCGCCGCTAACGCCGTCTTCCGTCTCCAGAAGGGCGACCTCTCCATCCAGCAAACCGAACTCCGCCTCAAAGAAGGCCTCTGCATCGTCAAAGGCGGCACCTGCACCGTCATGCCCGCCGAAGCCGTCTCCATGTTCGCCCCCAAAACCGCCCCCGCCATCGCACGCTACGAATTCGCCTCCGCCCCGCGCACCGAAACCGAAGGCACCTTCGACATGAAGGGCCCCGCAAGAAACGACTTCTCCGTCCGCGTCGAATCCCCTGGCCGCATCTCCGTCCCCATCGGCCGCGAAAAATGGGCCTTCAACGCAGCCAACGGCTGGCTCCGCATCAAGGGCCCCACTCTCACCCTCGACCTCGCCGGCCGCACCATCCCGGACTCCCGCTTCCTCGGCACCGTCCGCTTCCCCGACCCCATGCCCACTCGCATCGCCGGCACCTTCGCCACCAACCCAGCCAACGCCGCCTCCAATTCCTTCGTCGTCCGCGTCCTCGCTCCAGACACCACCTCCATCGTCACCCTCGGCCGCTACGACTTCCCCTTCCAGAACATCGACTGCACCGTCCGCGCCACCGGCCCAGCCCTCTCCCTCGCCGCCTCCGGTTCCATCTTCTCCGGAAAAGCCGTCGCCTCCCTCGAGTTCCCGCAAATGTCCCAGCCCGCCCACTCCGGAGCCGTCTCCATCGAACGCGTCAGCTACAGCCGTCTCCGCGCCATCTTCACCTCTCCTGACCAGACCGGCGGCAACCTCACCGGCCGCATCAACTATCAAATGAAGGGCCCCTCCGCAGACTCCATCGAAGGCTCCGGCACCGCCACCCTCGAAGACGGCAATATCTTCGCTCTCCCTCTCCTCGGCCCACTCTCCACCATCATCAACGCTCTCCTCCCTGGCGAAAATATCGCCTACAGCGTCGCCAGAAGCGCCACCGCTTCCTTCAGCGTCGCCCGCGGCCGCGTCACCACCCCGGACTTCGAAGCCGCCACCCGCACCTTCAAACTCACCCTCGCTGGCACCGCCGACCTCAGCCAGTCCCACGTCGACTTCGACGCCCGCGTCAATCTCCGCGGCGCTCCCGGCCTCATCCTCTACCCAGTCAGCAAACTCTTCGAATACCGCGCCGACGGCACGCTCTCCGACCCTCACTGGCACGCCAAACTCCTCCCGCTCCCCTTCCGCCGCAACCCGCGCGAAAAAGAAGCCACCCCCGCCCCGAAACAACCCTGACCCCCATTCCTCCCATCCCCGCCCTTGCCTCGCCCCACCCGCCCAGCCATGGCTCCTCCCATGACCCCAGCCAAAGTCGCCGTCCTCGGAGCCAGCGGATACTCCGGCATCGAACTCCTTCGCATCCTCCTCCGCCACCCAGGCGCTGAACTCGTCTGCCTCACCTCCCGCCAGAACGCCGGCCGCTCGCTCGCCGACGTCTTCCCGCGCTTCTCCAACACCGGCCCAGCCGCCTCCCTCCCCTTCATCAACCCAGACCCGGACGCCATCGCCGCCTCCGGAGCCGACACCGCCTTCCTCGCCCTCCCCCACGGCGTCGCCCACGAATTCGCCGCCGCCCTCCTCGCCCGCGGGCTCCGCGTCATCGACCTCAGCGCCGACTTCCGGCTCGATGACCCCGCCGTCTACGAGGAATTCTACGACCACCCCCACCCAGCTCCCCATCTCCTCTCAGAAGCCGTCTACGGCCTCCCCGAAATCAACGCGGACGCCATCCGCAACTCCCGGCTCATCGCCGCACCAGGCTGCTACCCCACCAGCATCCTCCTCCCCCTCCTCCCGCTCCTCCGCGCCAACCTCATCCAGCCCCAGAGCATCTGCGTCTTCAGCATGAGCGGCGTCAGCGGCGCAGGCCGCAAGGAAGCCCTCCCGCTCCTCTTCTGCGAATGCAACGAAAGCGTCCGCGCCTACAGCGTCCCCAAACACCGCCACCTCAGCGAGGTCGAACAGGAACTCTCCAAAGCCGCCGGCCAATCCGTCCGCATCACCTTCACCCCGCACCTCATCCCAGTCACCGCCGGCATCTGCACCACCATCTATTGCGCCCCAGCCCCCGGCACCTCCATCGAATCCATCACCGCCACCCTCGCCGCCGCCTACGCCCACGCCCCTTTCGTCAGGCTCCGCGGCCAGAACCGCTGCCCAGACACCAAAGACGTCGTCCGCTCCAACTTCATCGACATCGGCTGGGCCCTCGACGATCGCACCGGCCGCCTCATCCTCATGAGCGCCGAAGACAATCTCTGGAAAGGAGCCGCCTCCCAGGCTGTCCAATGCTTCAATCTCCTTAAACAATTTCCGGAAGAGGCTGGCTTGCATTCCATCTAGCAACCCGTTAAACGCCTCCCTTCCATGCAGCCAAAATCCAGTCCCTACTCCCTCATCGAGGGCGGCGTCTGCGCCGCCGCGGGCTTCCTCGCCAACGCGGTCTCCTGCGGCATCAAAGACCCAGCCAAACCCAGACTGGACCTCGCCCTCATCTTCTCCTCAGGCCCCTGCGAAACCGCCGCCGCCTTCACCACCAACAAGGTCAAAGCCGCCCCAGTCAGGCTCTGCCAGGCTCACCTCCGCCGCGGCGACGTCCGCGCCGTCATCGTCAACAGCGGCAACGCCAACGCCTGCACTGGCCCAGTCGGCATGCAGGACGCCAAACACATGGCCGACCTCACCGCCAGACAACTCGGCCTCCGCCCCTCCCAGGTCCTCGTCGGCTCCACAGGCATCATCGGCGTCCCCATGCCCATGGCCCGCATCGCCCCAAAAATCCCCGATCTCGTCAAAGGCCTCTCCCGCGACAACCCGGATGACGCCTCCCGCGCCATCATGACCAGCGACACGCGCCCCAAATCCATCGCCATCGAGGTCCCCATCGGCAACCACACCATCCGCATCGGCGGCATCGCCAAAGGCGCTGGCATGATCTCCCCTAGCATGGGCACCATGCTCTGCTACATCACCACCGACTGCGCCCTCTCCGCACCCCTCCTCAAATCCTGCGTCAGCGACTGCGTCCAGAATTCCTTCAACCGCATCACCATCGACGGCGACACCAGCACCAACGACACCGTCGTCGTCATGGCCAGCGGCTGCGCCGGCAACCGCCGCATCACCTCCACCGGCCAGCAGTACGAATCCTTCCGCGCCGCCCTCGAATGGCTCATGCTCCAACTCGCCCGCATGATCGTCGCCGACGGCGAACGCGTCACCAAATTCGTCGAAATCCAGGTCAAAGGCGCCGCCACCCACATGGACGCCCGCAAGGTCGCCGAAACCGTCGCCAATTCCCTCCTCGTCAAATGCTCATGGAACGGCGGCGACCCTAACTGGGGCCGCGTCATGCACGCCATCGGCTACAGCCGCGCCCGCATCCAGGAAGAACTCATCGAAATCTACTTCGACGGCCACATCGCCACTCGCAACGGCATCGCCGCAGGCACCCCCATCGAACTCCTCCGCAGCGCCGTCGCCAAACCCGAATTCTGCGTCACCATCGACCTCAATCTCGGCGAAGCCTCCTACACCGTCTACACTAGCGACCTCTCCCAGGAATACGTCGACTTCAATCGCACCGAATACGCCGCCCCCACCAAGGCATCCTGACAACTCCGACGCCCCGGGGCCTCCCCCATCCCCGCTCCCCGGCCGCCTCCCCATCGCGTTTCATCACGCACTGGCGGATTTGACGCGCACCCGCCCACCCGCCATCTCATGGGATCACCATGATCCCCCGCATCTTCCTCCTCCTCGCCGCTTCCGCGGGCCTCATCCCGCTCTCACTCTCCGCAGGCGATTCCCCTCCCGCCACCCCAACCGCTCCCACTCCCGCCGCCCCGCGCAAAACCACCCCAAAAGCCCTCCCCCGCAACCCCGCACCCACCGAGGCCAACGTCCGCTACGGCGACCACGAACGCAATGTCCTCGACTTCTGGAAGGCCGACGCCAAATCCCCCGCCCCTCTCCTCTTCTACATCCACGGCGGCGGCTGGCAAAACGGCGACAAGGCAGGCATCGCCGTCGATCGCTATCTCAAAGCAGGCATCTCCGTCGTCTCCATCAACTACCGCTTCACTTCCCAGGCCGGCGACGTCTCCCCTCCCGTCAAAGCACCCCTCTCCGACGCCGCCCGCGCCCTCCAGTTCGTCCGCTCCAAGGCCGACACATGGAACATCGACAAATCCCGCATCGCCGCCAGCGGCGGTTCCGCCGGTGCCTGCTCCAGTCTCTGGCTCGCCTTCCACCCGGACATGGCCAACCCAGCCAGCCCAGACCCCATCGCCCGCGAATCCACACGCCTCTTCACCGCCGCCGTCAACGGCGCCCAGACCACGCTCGACCCCCAGCAGATGAAGGAATGGACGCCTAACAGCCGCTACGGCGGGCACGCCTTCGGCTTCAAAGGCGATTCCTCCAAAAAACTCTCACAATTCGAGGAGTTCCTCGCCGGACGCGACTCCATCCTCCCATGGATCGCCGAATACTCGCCCTACGCCCTCGTCTCCAGCGACGACCCTCCCGTCTACCTCCAGTACGCCCAGGCCCCCGCCCTCGGCCAGCCCCAGAAAGACCCCACCCACACCGCTAACTTCGGCGTCAGACTCATGGAACACTGCAAATCCAACAGCGTCTCCTGCGAACTCTTCTACCCAGGAGCCCCCGGCAACCCCCGCAAGTCCACCGCCGATTACCTCATCGCCGTCCTCACCGCCCCAAAATAACCGCACCCGCACACTAGCTCCAATCTAACAAAAAGCCGCCGACGCTGTTTCCAGCACCGGCGGCTTTTATCTTAATCACCCTCACCGCCCTTCCCCACCCGCCGGCACTTCCGTCACCACCGCCTCGCCGCTCGCCCAATCCAACGCCACCAGTCCCTTCAAATCGCGCACAAACACCCGGCCGCCATCCACCGCCACGTGCGCCCACGTTTCTTCCTCACACACTTTCTTCTGATCAATGATCTCCAGCTTCTCCGGCGTCGCCTTCAGCAGATACAGCGTCCCCTTGTGATCCAGCGCCAGAATCCGATCCCCCTGCGCAATCAGGCTCCAGTACTCACCCAGCTTGTCGTCCGACTGCCAGTGCTGCGTCCCCGTCGCCAGATCCAGACACGTCACTTTCTGGTTCCTCAAATGCATGAACACTTTGCCCCCCACAATCACCGGGGTCGACATATAACCCTCCGCCTTGTGCTCCCACGCCAGCGCCACCTTGAACGCCTCCCCTTCCTTCGCAATGTCCCACGCCTGCGACAACCCGCCGTAAGCACTCGTGAATATCCGGTTCCCCTGCACCACCGGCGTGAAAACATTCATCCCCCGGAAGGTCTTGATCTTCTGCGCCCACAACTCTTTCCCGTCCGCAGGATCCACCCCGCAGAGCATGTCCCGACCCTGCACTAGCAACTGCCGCTTCCCCGCCACCGTCGCCAGCACCGGCGACGAAAACGAGCCCCCCATCATCCCGC
The DNA here is from genome assembly GCA_003402705.1 of Verrucomicrobiota bacterium. GTDB lineage: Bacteria > Verrucomicrobiota > Verrucomicrobiia > Verrucomicrobiales > V1-33 > V1-33. Next base: position 81,756 of record QQNF01000006.1, read on the forward strand.
CACCCTCATCCATCGTCCGCCACACCACTTTCCCGCTCTTGCGATCAATCTTGCACAACCCCGCACCCGCATGCGCATACACATGCTCCCCATCCACCAGCGGCGAACACACAAACCCGAACGCCTCACCCTCCGACTTGAACTCGGTCTTGAAATCCAACCGCCACTGCTGCTTCCCAGTCTTCGCATCCAGCGACACTAGCACGTCCTGCATCCCCGCCACCAGCAGCGATCCCTCCGCCAGCGTCGGCGTCGACCGGATCCAGTCACCATTCCGCTTCGCAAAAAACGGCACGCCCTGATGCCCTTCCCACTCCGCACTCCACACAATCTTCCCAGTCTCCACATCCACCGCATGCGCCTTCTCCAGCCGCTTGTCCACACTCTCCGTCGTGAACACATGCTTCCCGTCCGTCACCGGCCCGGAATAACTCGCCCCCAGCGGCAACCGCCACTTCTCCTTCAATCCCGCAAAATTCGCCGGCCACTTCTTCCCAGCCACCGTCCCATCCCGCTCCGGCCCCCGCCACTGCTGCCAATCGGCCCGGACCGACGGTAAACTGAGGATGCCTAGCGATAGAACTGCCAGTATAGACGCGGTTTTCATAAGATTCTGTTGGACTGTTGGTTAACGGAAATGCACTTTAGAACGCCTGCCCCTCCCCCACGGGCGCATCCGCTTTCCCGGATCATCTCCCCGCCGCCCACGCCGGTGCCGCCGCTTCAAACGACACCCACTCCCCGCTCACCGGATGCCGGAACGCCACATGCGCCGAATGCAGACACAGTGGCTCTCCGCCCATCTCCCCAGTCACCGTCTTCCCCGTCCTCCCTCCCGGCAGATAAAACGGATCCCCCACTACCGGATGCCCCAGCTGCCAGAGATGCGCCCGAATCTGATTCGTCCGCCCCGTGAACGGCTCCGCCTCCAGCAGCGCCGTCCCATCCCCGCTCCGCTCCAGCACCCGGAACCCAGTGTGCGCCTCCAGCGCCCCCTCGTCATCCTCCACCGCCCGCACCCCGACCTCCCACGGCAATCCATTCACCAGCGCCCGGCTCTCAAACTCATCCTCACCAGGATGCCCGTGCACCCGCACCACATAGCGCTTCCGCACCCCGCCCGACGCAAACTGCTTCTGCACCAGCCCAGCCCACCGCCGCGACCTCGTCAGCACCATCACCCCGGTCGTCGACGCATCCAACCGGTGCGCCGGCCGCACTTTGTCAGGATAAACCGCCAGATTCAGCAGGTGCACCAACGTGTTCCGGCAGAACCGTCCCGCAGGATGCACCGGCAATGGCGCAGGCTTGTCCACCACCACCAGCGCCCCGTCCGCATACAACACCCTCACCGCCGCATTCACCTCCGGCTCAATCTCCGCAGGAATCAGATGCACCAATCGATCCCCGCCGCGCAACACACTAGCCAATCCCAGCACTTCCCGCGCAGGCCCCAGCAACCGCCCCGCCGCCGCTTCCGCCTCCCACTTCTCCTCGCCCACATGCGGCATCACCCGCCGCAAACACTCCACCAGCGTCCCGCCATCACACTCCCGTGGCACCTTCAACGGCCGGAAATTATCCGCCGCCACACTCCCCGGCAGCGGCTCCCTAACCACATCCAGCCGCTCCTGCAGCCGCGCCACCCGCGTCTCCACAATCCTCTCCGGCGGCAGCCAGCACTGCGGACAACTCCGCCCCGGCACATACTTCTCCGACTCCTGATCCTCCGCCGTCAGCGGTGCCTGACACGCATAACACTGCGTACTGTCCGTCTCCTCCAGCGTCGGATCCAATCCCACCCGGTGATCAAACACAAAGCACTCCCCGTCATAATGATCCCGCCCGCATTCCTCAAAATACTTCAGAATCCCTCCATCAAGCTGGTAAATCTCCCGGAACCCCTCCCGCTCCATATACGGCCCTGCCTTCTCGCACCGGATCCCCCCCGTGCAGAACATCACCACCGGCTGCTCCTTCATCTCCTCCGGCAATGCCGCCACCGCCTTCGGAAAATCCCGGAAATGCCGGATCCCCGCAGGCACCGCACCCCGGAACGTCCCTAACTGCACTTCATAATCATTCCGCGTGTCCAGCAGCACCACCGGCCGCCCCTCGTCCAGCCACCGCTTCAACTCCCCAGCCGCCAGCTTCGGCGAGGTCCGCTGCGCCGGATCAATCCCCGGAACCCCGAACGCAATGATCTCTCGCTTGATCCTCACCAGCAGTCTCGAAAACGGCTGCTGCTCGCTGTAACTCACCTTCGGCGTCAATCCCGCCAGCCCCGGAATCGCCCGCAGTTCTCCTAGCAACTCTTCCAGCCCCGCCTCCTCCCCAGCCATGAACAGATTGATCCCCTCCGTGCTCAGCAGAATCGTCCCCAGCAACCGACGCTCCCGGCAGTACGCAAACACGCGCTCCCGCAGAACCTTCAGTTCCCCAAGCGGCGTGAATTGATAGGCGGCATAGTTGGCGACGCGCGGCATCTCCAGACATGGCACGCCGCGCCCCTCGCATCCAGGCGGAAATTCCACCTCGCCCGTCACGGCACCACCACCGCCCTCAGCCTCAGATACCGCAACACCGGAACAGGCCCCGCTCCCCCATCCTTGCAGACAATCCGTACAAGGCCAGCCGGCATCGGCACCACCGTCACCACGCCCTCCCCAAGTGCCACCCCCGCCCCGTCCGCCCACGCCGCCGCCCCCGGCACCTTCCGCGCCACCGTGCTCCACCCCGCCAGATCAGAACCCGCCACCACCTCGTACGTCACCCCTTCACTCCCATAACCGCCCGGCAACGCACTCGTCTCCAGATCAAACGTGAACGTCAGCACCCCATCCGCTCCCGCACCCACCACCGGCAACCGATCCGCTCCCTCCGCCACCGCCGCCGACTTCGGATCCGTCCCCAGCGCATACTCCATCGTATTCACCAGTCCATCCCCGTCACCGTCCAGCCCCAGATCCGCCATCGTCAGCCCGTTCGCCGCAAGCCACGCCGCCAACCCGCTCAACGGCGGAGCCGTCCACCCACCCGGTGTCCCGAACTTCACCGCCGATCCCTTCCAGTTCGTCCTCTCACCAAACTGATCAAACGCCGTCCCACGACTCACCAACTCGAGACTGTACCCAGTCCCATTCGTCTCCGCCCACGTGCTCTCATACCGGAACCACAGAATGTTCGCATCCCAAGGCGACGGCAGCCGCAACGCCAGCGTCTCCCCATTGTTGTCCAACGCTCCGTCATACACCCCAGCCACCGGCAGCGCCTTCCCATACCGACTCTCAAACGCCACGAGGTCCCGCACCAGCAATACCTCCACCCCTGCCTCCAGCCGGAACCCCGGCGGGAACGTGAACGAGATCCCCTGCACAAACCTCACCCCGCCCAGATCCAGCCCCACCGTCCCCGTGTTCACCAGCTCAAGGTACTCATAACCATTCCCGCCCTCCGGCGAATACATGATCTCCGTAATCCGCAGGTGATCCAGCACCTCCACCGCATTCACATACCCAGAATCACTCGTCCCATTCGCCGCCCCAGCCGTCGGCAGCGTGAAATACCCCAGCCCGCCAGTCCCGCCGCTCTCTACCCGGCCCTGACTCACATCCGTCACCTGCGGGAACGTCCTCACACTGTCCATCAATTCCCCGCCCGCTCCATACAACAGTAACTCCGACGTCAGGCTGTCGATCCGGAACGATGCATGATTCGCCCCAGCCGACACATCCCCGTCCGCCACCAGCTTCACATAACCACCACCACCAATGAAACTCAGCGGCGGAAACGCCGGTGCCGTCCCGAACCGCGCATCCGTCAGCGTCAGCCCACTCAGACTCGCAGGATAGGGAGCCAGATTCGCCAGCTCGATCCAATCCTCCCGATACCGCAGCCCCGTCGCCGCCAGCCACTCGTTGATCACAATCTGCGACGAATCACTCATCCGCGCCGCCACATTCACCGCCTCCCCGGCCGTCGGCACCGCCAATCGCCACTCCGCCAACGCACCCACCCTCGCCAGCGCATACCCCGCCGGCAGCGGCCCGAACTCCACACTGTCCCGCAACACCCCAGCCGCATCAAACAAATACACCCCGTCCCCATCATTATCGACCCGGAAATTCACAAGGCTCACTTTCAATAACCCGCCCGACCCTAGCGATCCCGTCAGCGCCTGCTCTCCCGGCGTTGTCACACTGTCACTCAGACTCCAGCCCGTCAGATCCACCGCGGCGCCACTCCGGTTCACCAGCTCCACATACTGCTGCTCCGCAGTCGGCGTCGCCGCAAACGTGTCGCCCATCGCCTCCCCCAGCACCACCACCGGCATCGCCGTCTCCACTCGCCACTCCCGCACCGTCGGCAGCGCCTGCGCCCCGCTATCATAAAGCCTCGCAGGATCACTCCCCTGCCAGTTCCCAGCCATGTCCTGTCCCAGCACTTCCAGCACGTGACTCCCGGCCGCCAGCCCGCTCACCGTCAGCACCGCCTGACGCACCGTCGCCACCGCACCCCGCGGCATCACACCCCCACTCCCAATCTGCACCGGCGCACTCCACGCCCCTCCGTCCAGCCGCCACTTGTACGCCACCACCCCCGGACCTCCCACCGTGAAACTCGCACTCGTGTCCGCCACCGTCCCCGACGGACCGCCCAGCACATACGCCCACTCCGGAATCTGCGCCCCATAACTGATCCCCCCAGGCGCTGTCGTCCGCGCCAGCGATTCCATCCGCAACCCGTAATCCTCCGCCACAGGATCCACAAACCCTGGCGCTCCCGCCTGATTCGGTCCGTACGTCCCGCTGAAATACCCGCCCGGATGATTCGGCCCGATCACCGGATCAGCCACCTGATCCAGCAGATTGTGGAAAAACTCGATCTTCGTCGTGATGTCGTTCACCACCACATTGTTCACCTTCCGCGCATCAGGCCCGCTGAACAGTCGCGGCACGTTGCTGATGATGTTGAACCCCATATATGCCCCGTCCCCGTAGCTCGGATTCGTCCCGTCCTGCGGAATGAAGAAGTTGATCGGCGCACACACCACATTCTGCGTCACCGTCTCCCCCCGAAACACATAATCCGGATGGATGCTCCCTATCGTGTTGTGCTCGAAAATCGTCGCCGTGTTCAGCTTGCAGTTGATCACGTGATCCAGATCATAACAAATGTTCCGCGCCATCATGATCGTCGTCCCGCTCCCCTTGTCGCCGGAACTGATCGCATTCGAATAACCTGTATCATTCGTCCAGAAATCCTTCCGCGCATTCTCGAACACATTGCTCGCAATGTACGCATCACCACCCAGATCCATGTGCTCGTCCCCGGCCAGCCCGTAAAAATGATTGTACCGGCAGTCGATCACAAACTGCCCGTTCGTCTGGAAATTCGTCACCGGATCATGCGGCGACCACCGCCCGCTGTCACAGTCAAACACGTCCTGGTGCCCGCGGTTCCCATGAAACGAATTGAAATACACCCGCCACCACCCGTTCAGTGGCATCCCGTTCGGAAAATTCGCCGCATTCGCCCCGCTCACCTCCGCATCCGTCGTCGGATACTCCACCTTCATCGGCTCCATGCTGTTGTCTGCCGCCGCAATGAAATCCGTCGTCGGTTCCTCAATCCGATTCACCAGCGGATCGAAAATGAACATGTCCGGAAAATCACTGTGCGTCACCGTCAGCTTGCTGTTCCTCCCATAACACATCCTCAGATGCGTCCCCGCAAACGTGCAGTGATCCACCCACCCCCACGACCGGATGAACCCCAGCGACCCGTAATTCTCAGACCCGCTCGGCGACGTCCCCTGCCCATTCACAAAATCACAGAACCGGAACGCATTCTCCTCACCCATCGAATCATACACCCGCAACCCCCCCCACTTCGGCGCTCCCGTCTGCGTCCCAAATTTGATAGGATCCACGTCGCTCGTCACGTTCGTCCCCGGCACATGGCTGAACACCACCCGGCTCCCAGCCGTTCCCTCCGCCACAATCCGCCCGTTCACCGTCATCCGGATGTTCTGATCAAACTGCACGTTCACCCCACCATCAATCCGCAACGTCGTCCCCGTCGGCACCGTCGTGTTCGCCGTCACCCGATAAGGCGACCCCGCCAGCGTCCACCTCACCTCACCAATCGCTCCGCCCCCGCCAGTCCCCGTCGGGAACGCCCCGATGTCCGCTCGGCTCCCGTCAGGATCCACCTGACCCGCATCAGGATCCCCCGCGTTGATACACGGGCTCCCCGCCGCCAACCGGTAGTCATCAGCCCCGATCCCCGCAAACTGAGGATCCACACCCAGATTCCCCGTCCCGGGCCACACCGCCGCCCCAGCCGTGTCCGTGTCAAACGTCACACAATACGCAAGGGTCGTCGGCGCACTCGTGTACTGCCCCGCCCCGTTGTCGATCTGCACCGGCTGCTTCCCATGGAAAATCGAACTCGACGCATTCATCACCATCACCCCATCCTGCGTCGGCGTTCCACCCGCACCCACCGGCTTCCACTGCGTCCAGAACGCCGTCGCCGGAATATCCGGATCCGGTGACGTCGGAGCCACCGCATACCCCCACGGAGCCAGCGCCGTGTCATGCTCCTCAGCCACCAGCGTGCTCTTAACCATCGTCACCGTCCGCGTCGCCCCGGAACTCCCGTTCTTGAACGCCACACACTTGTCGCAGTCAATAATCTGCGTCCTCACCATCGTCAGATTGTTGTTCAACAGGCTGATCCCCTTGTCCCATCCCTCCCGCAGAATGCAGTCCTCCACATTCACCGGCCCTCCCAGACAATCCAGCACGTCGTCCCCGCACCGCGCCAACACCGTCCGCCGGAAATCCATCGGCCGACCGCTCCCGTTGTGCACATAAAAACAATCCTCGTCGTCAGGCACGTTCGCATTGCTCTCCCGATAAACCGGAAGGCACTCCTGAATGTTCGAATCCTCCACCAGCACCGCACACCCGTCCTCCACCTCAGGCCCAGTAATGCACCGCGCCATCAAACTCCGCCGCATCGTGAAACTGCTCGCCCCGGACGCATACATCGCCTTCCCCGGCGCATCCCCTAACGCACTTTCCGTCACCGTCAGCGCACTCCCCGTCAGTCGCAGCACCGGCCCGCGGCTCGTATGCCCAACCCCCGGCGAATGCCCACCCCGCGTGATCAATCCATACGAAATCGTCGACGTCCCCCCGCCGCTCAGCAGAATCTGACCCCACCGCGCCCCCGCATCCGCACAGGTAATGCTCACCGGCTGCGCCGCCGTCCCGTTCACCACCAGACTCCCGTTCACTATCAAGTCCGCCCCGGTAGTATCCCCAGCCCCGCTCGTCCCCGCCATCAGCACCTGCGTCCCCGCCGCCAGCTCCAGTACCCCGCCCGCCGGCACCGTCACATCCCCACTCACCCTCACCAGACCACTCCACGTCGTCGTCCCCGCCGGCAGCACGCCGCTCACCGTCGTCCCCGCCGCCGTCCCCAGACTCGCCACCGCCCGACCCGCACTCAGCGGCCCCGCCGTCGCCGTCAGCGTGAACGGCCCCGGATCCGCCGCCCCCGTCGCCACCGTCGCCGCCAGCCGCAGATCAAACGTCACATCACTGCTCGCCGCATCCGCCTGGTGCACCTCCACCGCAATCGTATTCACCCCGCTCGTCAGCAACCCTAACGGCACCGTCAGCGCCGCCGTCGCATTCTCCCGCGTCGGTGCCCCGTTGTCCGCCGTGTACTGCGTCAGCGGCGCATTCGCCGTCAGATCCCCATGCCGGTAAATCTGCGTCCCGTTCACATACACCACACACGAATCATCAAACCTCACCTGCCCAGTCACCGCCGTCACCGCCACCAGATCATCTATCGTAAAATTCCCGCGGAAAAGATACACCGGCGAACTCTGCGTCCCAGCCGCCGCAGGATTGTAATCCACCCGCGCGAAAGGCGCATTCTCGTCATTGTCTCCATACCCAGTCTGCGTCGCACGGCTCACCCACGTCGCATCCTCCACAAACCCACTCTCACGCCACGCCGTCCCGCTCGACAACACAAACGCCGCCAGCGTCGTCACCGTGAAATCCGTCTTCGCACGCCACACCGACCCCGCCGTCCCGCTCCCCGCCGCCCCAGTCCCACCCGTTCCATAACGGAACAAGGTCTGCGTCGTCGCCCCGCCCCCGCCGATCGTCACCAGCGCACTCCCAACCCCATTGTACAAGGTCACCGTCGACGGACTGATCAGCACGCCATTGCTCGCCGCCAGACTCACCGTCGTGTTCCACGCGCTCCGATTGTAATTCCCCGACCCATCCCGCAAATCCACCCGCACTAGCACCGGCGTCCCCGGCACATAATTCTCAGGCGCTGTCAGCGTCAGCGATCCCGGAGCCGTCAGGGTCCCGTTCACCGTCGTCCCCGCCGCCGCATTCCACAGCACGTTCACCACTTCTTCGTGCACCACCGCCCCGCTTCCGCCCACCCCGTCCCAGCACCGCACCACGACCTTATTCAATCCCCGCCTCAAGACGCCGCCGCCACCCGCCGCCACCGGCAGCTTCCACGTCCCCACCGCATCCGCTCCCGCCGTCCGATGGAACGCCTGCGCCAGCACGCCGTTCACCGTAACACTATAGGTCTTCGCCACATTGAAGCTCCCGCTGAAATTCACCGCCCCGTTAGTACTCACCTTATACCCCTCGATGCTGTCCGCCGCATTCCCAGCCACCGCCACCGCATACACCTGCGGAATCTGCGCCAGCACATTCGCCCGCCGCACATCCACATAACCCTTGATCTCCTGAATCCCCCGGTTAGGAGCCGCCGCATTCCCGTCCGTCGCAGGCACCCATCCCGTCATCAGTCGGTCCACCAGCGGATCAATCGTCGCACGGTTGAACCACCGCTCCATCGCCTCCAGCACCGCCGCATAATACTTCGGCAACAGCGCAGGATGATTGAACATCCGCCGCAACCCCACCACCCCGGTGTTTCCTCCCTGCGCGAATTCATCATAGCTGAACAACGATCTCGTCACCGGATTGCCAACCCCGTTCCCGATGTCGAACACATCGTCCAGATCATGCGGCACAAACCGGAACCTCGGATCCGTCACCCCGCGGTACAGCGAAAAATCATCCGCACGCCCGCTCTGCAACCCACCCTCCTGATTCCCCACCAGCGCATCACACGCTATATACCGGTAAAACTGATCGACATCCAGAACCCCGGCCACCGCCGCAGGATACGCCGCATCACTGATCGCCGGCTGCTCCGCACTCCCGCCCGTCACCGGCGCGCTCAGTACCCGCGTCAGCGCCGCCAGATCACTGTAATCATCCGTATCCCTGTTCGTTTCCTTGATGAACGTGTCACTGTACGCCGCCCCGCTCGCCCCCTCATACTGAAATTCCCCGCTCCCCAGATTCCCCGGCGGCACGCCCACCGCCCCTGGTTCATGGTCGTCCACCCGGTAGAAATTCCCGTCAGAATCGTCAGGATAATGATTCGACGCCCACTCCCCGCCCCGCCCCTCCAGCATCGCATACCTACCATACATCCGCCCACCCGTCTCCGCCAGGTCCGCCCCGTTCACCCTCAACTGCACCACCACCGCATCGTGCGACGCCAGCCCAGCCATCGCAAACAAGGTCTTCCCAAGCACCTGCGAATAACCAAACTGACAGTTCAACTGCACCGCACTCCTCCCCTTCCACTCATCATCACTCCGGAAACTCACATGGAAGTTGTTCGGCGGCCCCAGCGCCGACGAATACCCGCGGTTCCTCACCCCCGCATTCTGCACAATCCTCACCCCAGTCCCGTCCTGCGACACAAACGCACAATTGAACGTCGCCGTGCTGTCCTCCTGCCCGCTCGTCGTCTGCAATTCCGTCAGCTCCGCCCGATCCACAGGCAGCATCACCAACCGCAGCAATGGCTGATTCGCAGGCACCGTGGAATCCCGCGACCCGTCAAACGAATCATCCACCCGCACCAGATAGTTGCACACGTTCTCATAAACCTCCGGCACCACCCCGGCCGCCGATGTCCTAGCCTTCCTCGGCACCGTGTCATTCGCAAGATCACTTCCCGCTTCCGTATCCACATAATACTCAATCACCGTCCCGTCCGCCTGCCCCGGAATCACCGCCACCCCCGGCCACGACACCGCTCCCGCCGCCCCATCCTCAATAAATGGCGCAAAACGAAAACTCGCCTCCCCAGCCACCCGCCACCGCAACCCCCGATTCGTGATCCCGCCTAACGGCAGATTCGCCTTCACCCGGATCGTCTCCCCAGCCTTCGGCACCACCGGCGAATGCTTCACCCCGGTCGCAAAATACCCCCCATCCACCGGTTCAGTCTCCCAGTTCTTACGCCCCGGCGTCCCCCCGGCCTCCACCGACGCCTTCCAGTTCTGCCCCTCCAGCGCCGGCAATCCCGCAACCACCTTCGCCAGCGTGTGCCCGCCGCCATCATGCGCCGCCTCCCACTCCCATCCCTGATGCCCGAAACTCACCGCACTCCTCACCCGCGTCGCCCAACCGCCCTCATCCGCATACGTCACATCATCCACCGCCACCCCACTCGCATCCGCCAGCTGCACTTCCTCACCACCGCTCGCCAGCGTCCCCACCCAGCCACCCACCACCACTCCCCCAAACCCAGCATTCGCCGCCCCAAACTTCACCACGTCCGCCGCAATCACCAGATACCCACCCGGCCCCATCACCGTCCCCGCAGGAATCGTGAACGTTACCCCCCGCGTCAGCTTCCACCCCGAAACATCCACCGCCGTCCCTCCAGGATTGTACAACTCAACCCACTCCTTCTCCGAATCCTCAGGACTCCCCACCGACGACAGCGGATGATACATCAACTCATTGATCACCGGTGCAGCGCTCAACGGTACAGCCGCAGCCATGGCCAAAACAGCCACGGCCGCACGCCGGGAAAGGGAATGCGTCTTCATTTGGAACAAAACGGGAACTTGCGCAGCGGGGGATTGCTGTCTCCCTCTACCCTATGCCCCGCCCGCCTTCACAGTGAAGCCGGAACTGGGGGACGCCCGAGAATTTTTCCCTGGAATCTTCACCACACCCTAATGTCCATTGTGGCCCGCCCTGTGCTCGCCTCTTCCCTCATCTCCTCATGCCCCCAGACCAAGCCATCGATCCCTACTACGTCGTCAGACGCTCCAGCATCCATAACCGCGGCATCTTCGCCGCACGCGACATCCCCGCCGGGGCCCACATCATCGAATACCTAGGCGAAAAAGTCACCAAAGCCGAAAGCAACCGCCGCGGCAACGCCCTCTTCGACGAAGCCAGCAAAACCGGCGACGCCGCCGTCTACCTCTTCATCCTCAACAAAAAACACGACCTCGACGGCAACTTCGACTGGAATACCGCCCGCCTCATCAACCACTCCTGCGAACCCAACTGCGAAGCCGTCGTCTCCCGCGGCCGCATCTGGATCGTCGCCCTCCGCTTCATCGCCGAAGGCGAAGAACTCAGCTTCAACTACGGCTTCGACCTCGAATGCTGGCAGGACCACCCCTGCCTCTGCGGCAAACCTTCCTGCGTCGGATACATCATCGCCGAAGAATACTGGCCCAAACTCAAAGAACTCATCGCCGAACGCGACGCCGCCATCGCCGAATGGACCGCCCCTCCCGACGACGCACCCAAAAAGAAAAAAGCGCCCGCCTCCTCAAAGAAAAAACTCCCCGTCAAATCACTGCCCAAGCCGTAATCCCCGACGTTCTCACGCATGCAAGGCCAGCCTCCCCTCACCCACCACCCCGACGGCAGCCTCAGCATCACCACCGCCTTCAACCGCCGCATCGCATGGCGCGAATACGGCGACCCACACGGCTCCCCCGTCCTCTTCCTCCACGGCTGGCCCGGCAGCAGCTCGCAAGGCATCTGTCTCGACCAACCAGCCCGCGAACGCCACCTCCGCATCATCGCCCTCGACCGCCCAGGCTTCGGCCACAGCTCACGCATCCCCGACCGCTCGTTCCTCGACCTCCCTCCCCTCGCCGCCGCCGTCATGGACGCCCTCGGCGTCGACCGCTTCTTCGTCTTCGGGGTCTCCGGCGGCGGCCCCTACTCCCTCGCCACCGCAGCAACCCTCGGCCATCGCATCCGCGCCGTCCTCGACTGCTGCGGCGCTCCACCCCTCGACGACTCCACCGACCGCCGCGCCCTCCTCCCCGCCTACCGCTTCATGCTGGCCATCAACGACGCCGCCCCGTGGCTCCTCCGCGCCATCATCACCGTCGTCGTCACGCTAGGAAAGGTTCAGCTCCCATGGCCCATCATGAAGCTCATCCTCAAAACCGTCCCGCCGCGCGACCGCGAAGCCCTCTCCAATCGCGCCCGCTTCGACGAATTCTTCCCTTCCTTCCACGGAGCCATGCTCTCCGGCAGCAAGGCCGTCTTCGACGACGGCCAGCTCTACGCCAGACCATGGCCTTTCGACCCCGCCACTATCCAAGTCCCCGTCCGCATCTGGCACGGCCGCTTCGATAACAACTTCCACTGGTCCCTCGCCGAAAAACTCGCCCGCCGCATCCCCGGCGCTTCCTTCCACCTCGTCGACGAAGGCCACTACTCCCTCCCCGCCTTCCAGGGCGCAGCCATGCTCGACGACCTCATCGCCGCCGCACCCTGACACATCTCCCTCACGCCCGCGCTCCGTAAAGCCCGCGCTCCCGGATGTACCGCTCAGTCTCCGGCATCAGCATTCCACTCACATCCCCGCCCGTCACTAGCACTTCCCTCACCCGCGTCGACGACACCTCCCACTCGCCCGGCACCACCGTCATGCGCCACCCCGCCCGCGGCTCCGGCTCCGCCCCCAGCCGCGCAAACACAATGAACCGCAATCCCTCCCGCAAAACCTCCGGCCGAGCCCACCTCTCCAGCGCCGCCCACTGATCCTCCCCCATCACCCACCACAACTCCACCCCAGGCCACCTCCCTCGGAAATACGCCACCGTCTCCCACGAGTAACTCGGCCCCTCCCGCCCAATCTCCCAATCACTCACCTCCGCCCACCCCAAACCCTCCGTCACCCCCTCCAGCATCGCCACCCGATCCGCCCCGCCCGCCCCTGGCCTCCGATCCTTCAACGGCGACTCCCGACACGGCACAAACACCACCCGGTCCAGCCCGCACGCCCCCACCGCCGCCTCCGCCATCGCCATATGCCCGCGATGCGGCGGATCAAACGATCCCCCGAACAACGCCACTCGCTGCACTCGTTCCTCTCCCATCCCTTCCCCCTTCCTCACTCCCGCCCCCCTCGCAACCGCACGGATTTCACCGCTTGAGCCCGCTCAAAACCACGACAGTCTGCGCGTCCCCAAATTTCCGCCATGTACCGCACGCACCACTGCAACGAACTCCGCAAAGCTCATATCGGCCAGTCCGTCACCCTCGCCGGATGGGTCAATACCGTGCGCGACCAAGGCGGTGTCATCTTCCTCGACCTCCGCGACCGCGAGGGCCTCACCCAGGTCGTCTTCCGCACCGAAGAAAACGCCGACGCCGCCAGCCTCAGCCACAAGCTCCGCGACGAAGACGTCATCCAGATCACCGGCCGCGTCGACTCCCGCCTCTCCGGCACCGAAAACGACAAGCTCGGCACCGGCGACATCGAGGTCGTCTGCACCGCCGTCTCCATCCTCAACAAAGCCGACGTCCTCCCCTTCCAGCTCGACCGCGAGCTCTCCAACGAGGACCTGCGCATGCAGTACCGCTACCTCGACCTCCGCCGCCCGCGGATGAACAAAAACATCCGTCAGCGTCACAAAATCACCGCCGCCGCCCGCAACTACCTCGACGCCTCAGGCTTCATTGAGGTCGAGACCCCCATCCTCTCCAACCCCACCCCGGAAGGCGCTCGCGACTTCCTCGTCCCCGCACGTCTCTCCCCAGGCCACTTCTTCGCCCTCCCCCAGGCCCCGCAGCAGTACAAGCAACTCCTCATGGTCGCAGGCCTCGAGAAGTACTTCCAGATCGCCCGCTGCTTCCGCGACGAAGACCTCCGCGCCGACCGCCAGCCGGAATTCACCCAGATCGACATCGAAGCCAGCTTCGTCGGCCAGGACGACATCATCAAGCTCGTCGAAGGCCTCCTCGTCTCCATGTTCAAAGCAGGCATGGACCGCGACATCCCCGCTCCCTTCCAGCGCATGACATGGCACCACGCCATGGACCAATACGGCATCGACAAGCCGGACACTCGCTTCGGCATGACGCTCATCGACCTCGCCAGCGTCTTCGCCGGAACCGAATTCAAAATCTTCAAGTCCACGCTCGAAAACGGCGGGGTCGTCAAAGCCATCAACGCCAAGGGCTTCGCCGGCATCACCACCGGCCAGATGAACCGTCTCAACGAACTCGCCGTCCAGGCCGGTCTCCCGGTCAAAACCCTCGCCTTCATCAAATGCGAGAACGGCGAGTACAAGAGTCCCCTCTGGAAGTTCTTCACCGACGCCGAAAAGGCCGCCCTCATCTCCACCCTCGCCATCGAGGAAGGCGACATCGTCTTCTTCGTCGCCGGCGAATGGGAATCCACCTGCACCATCCTCGGCCGCACCCGTCTCGAAATCGCCGACATGATGGACCTCACCAAAGGCTCCACCGACCTCAACTTCCTCTGGGTCGTCGACTTCCCCCTCCTCGCCAAAACCGACGACGGCTCATGGACCGCCGTTCACCACCCCTTCACCCGCCCTAACAGCGACGACATCCCCCTGCTCGACGCCGGCGATTACGCCAAGGTCCGCGCCGTCGCCTACGACGTCGTCCTCAACGGCTACGAACTCGGCGGCGGTTCCATCCGGATCCACGAAAAAGACCTCCAGGCCAAAATGTTCTCCGTCCTCGGCGTCTCCGCAGAAGAACAGCAGATCAAATTCTCCCACATCCTCGACGCCTTCCGCTTCGGCGCACCCCCGCACGGCGGCCTCGCCCTCGGCCTCGACCGCATCGCCATGCTCATCGCCGGCGAATCCAGCATCCGCGAAGTCATCGCCTTCCCCAAAAACAACAAGGCCTGCGACCTCATGACCGACTCCCCCACCAAGGTCGACTTCAAACAACTCCGCGAACTCTACATCCAAACCACCGCCAAGGAGAAGAAGACGGAGGGGCCTGGCAGCGCGCCCGAATCCAAGTAGCTGGGCGAGCGAAATCCCGGCTTCCACTCAGCAATCAGCCGTGCCATCCTCCGGCCAGCCATGAGTTACGCCCAAATCGCTCCCGCCGCCCTGCAGCTTCCCCCGCATGATCGTGCAGTGCTGGCGGAATCGCTCTGGGCCAGTTTGGAGGATCCCTATTTCATCAGTGAAGGTGAGGACGAAACGCTTCGCCTTGCAGAGCAGCGTGACCACGAAATGGAGTCGGGAGCAGTAACCCCTCTCAGCCACGAGGAACTCATGCGCCGTCTGCGTGCGTGAGAATCGAATACCACCCGGCCATCGACGGGGAGTTAAGGGAGATTCGTGATTTCTATGAATCGCGGAGCGTCGGGCTGGGCAAGGATTTCGTGGACGCCTTTGATGCTCAAATGAGCAAAATCGCCGCCATGCCGGAACGCTGAATGATCGCGCGGGGCGACACCAGGCGCGCGCTCATGAACCGGTTTCCCTATGTCATCTGCTTCCGCATTCTGCCCGGCGGAGTGATTCGCGTCACCGCTGTGAAGCATGAACGGAGGCATCCTTCTTTTCGCAGTGACCGGCTTTAACACACCGACCTCTCACAACACGCCCCCCTCCCAACAAGCCAATCTCACTTCTCACTTCCCGCCCCCGCTCTCCGCTCCCGCCACCTCTCCCCACCAACCCTTCGCCCATTCGTGTGAGCCCCCCTCTCCGATCCAGCCAACCTCGCGCTCCGGACACCCACCCGCCTCACAACTCCCCCTGCGTACAGCATGCGCCTGCCAGCACCCGCCCCCAACATCGCGCCGGATCTTCAAAGCTCCCAAGCCCCGAAACCAGCATCACGTCGCCGTGAAGAGAAGCCCCAGGCCGGTTACGAAAGAGGGCCAAACCCTCCATATCCATCTTGAGATCCCACTTTTCCAATTCTTGCCAAGCACCCATATTCCTGTATTTGTGGGTCCATGAAGACCACCATCGACTTGCCCGACGACGTCTTTCTCAAAGCCAAAATTCTGGCAGCCGAGCGCAGCATGACGTTCAAAGATCTCGTCGTTCAGGGACTGAAGCTCGTCACTGAGGCCTCGGCTGAAGCCGACGAGAGGAAGCGGAAGGCCGAGCTCAAGCGCCTCCTCAAAGCCATGCGGGCCAGCAACACAGAGCCGATGGTTCCTCTGTCACGGAAGGAAATCTATGACCGCTGAGGTCTTCCTGGATTCCAACGTGCTGCTCTATTCCTGCTCGGCGGCAGCAGATGATGCCGCCAAACGGCAGGTGGCGGAGGATCTCATCCTGAATCGCCCGTTCGCGATTTCGGCCCAGGTGCTCCAGGAGTTCATCGCCAACGCGCTTCGCAAGCCACGACTCGGCATCACGGAATCCAACATCGAGGCCACCCTCCAAATGGCGGCCCTCGTGCGGGTCCAGCCGGTCACCCATGAACTGGTCGTTTCCGCCGTCATGCTCCGCCGCCGTTTCCAACTCTCGCAATGGGACGCCACCATCATCGCCGCCGCCCTCGAACTCGGATGCCACACCGTGTACTCCGAGGATCTCAACCATGGCCAGGACTACGGTGGAGTCACCGTCATCAATCCGTTCCTGTGACACCGTTCAGTCACCCACGCCCCGTCACCCCTGGCCCCGCCCCCGTAGAGGTCTGTCTCATTGCCGAGCAAGACGCCCGCTCCTCCAAAAGCCCCATCCCCCGACTCCGCCCCCGTCAAAGCCGCCGGACATTCATACCAACGGGGAGCCGGGCATTCCTCACCGCCTCTTAGAGGTCTGTCTCATTGCCACGCCTCTCAGAGGTCTGTCTCATCGCCTCTTAGAGGTCTGTCTCATTGCCGAGCAAGACGCCCGCTCCTCCAAAAGCCCCATCCCCCGACTCCGCCCCCGTCAAAGCCGCCGAACGCTCCCACCAACGGGGAGCCGACATTTCCGCCCGCCGTCCAACCGGCGTCCCCGCCACAGTCCCCATTCCCACAAAGAGGTCTGTCCAATCACCACCTCGCGAGAATTCATCTGCGTCCATCCGTGAAATCTGTGGTTCCCCCCAACCCTACCGTGCGAGTCCCCATTCCCACGGAGAGGTCTGCCCAATTACCACCCGCCCCCCCATTCGGCCAGCTGTTTGACAACATCCCCGTATCGCCGTATTGCTTGCTCGTGAAGACGACCATCGATTTCCCTGAGCACCTGCTCCACCGGGCAAAAACCATTGCCGTTCAGCGGAAAATCACCCTGAAAGAGCTGGTCATCCAAGGCTTGGAACACGCCATCCGCCAGCCCGCGGCGGATGTGGAAGCAGAACGCAAGGCTCGTGCCGCAGCCCTCATCGCCGCACTCTCCGCCGGAAAGAACACCGAGCCCATCGGCCCCTTGAACCGCGACGAAATCTACGACCGCCAACAGGGAAAGTGGGACTGATGGTCTTCTTCGATACCAATATCTTCATCTACATCGTCTCAGCCGCACCCGCTGACCAGACAAAGCGGGATGTCGCGCTGCGACTCATGAGCGAGTCTGATTTTGGCCTCTCCGTTCAGATTCTCCAGGAATTCATGGACGTGACGCTCCGCAAGAAACAACTCGGCCTCACCCACAACGAAATCGCGGCCATGATCCGGCACATGGTGGGCTATCCACTCGTCGAGACATCCGTGGCTCTTGCCCAACAGGCTTTCAAAATCAAAATCCGTCACGGAATCCGCTACTGGGACGCCGCCATCATCGCCGCCGCCTTGGAACTCGGCTGCCACACCGTTTACTCCGAGGACCTCAACCACGGCCAGGACTACGGTGGAGTCACCGTCATCAATCCGTTCTTATAGCAAAATCCAGCCCGCCACGCCAGCTCTTGACTGATGGGAACCACCCGCCTCCCGTGAAACTCCGGTTCATCCATCCCCCCATCATTCCGCCAGCCGGATACTCGCCTCCACCTTCAACTCCCGCGTCCCCTTCCCCCGGAACGTCCCCGACACCGGCCGGATATCCCCGTAGTCCCGACCCGTCGCCAGCTTGATGTACCGCGTGTCCGACTCCCGCCGGTGCGTCGGATCATAACCCTTCCACCCGAATCCTGGCAGGAACACCTCCACCCACGCGTGCGACGCCTCGATCTCGCCCGCCTGCCGGCTGTCATTGAAGAAATACCCGCTCACATACCTAGCCGGAATCCCCTGACTCCGGCACAGCGCAATCATCACATGCGCAAAATCCTGACACACCCCGCGCCGCGTCCGCAGCGCCTCCGTCATCCTCGTGCCCGCATTCGTCGACGCCGTCTCGTACACAAACGTGTCATGCACATGCCGCCCCAGCGACAGCGCATCCCGCCACAGATCAGTCACCCCGTTAGGCAGCACATCCACCGCCTCCCGCCACAACTCCGCATCCAGCGACACAAAATCCGAATCCGTCAGGAAATCGAAGTAGTTCTCCGTCACCTCCACCGAATCCAGCATCACCACCGGAAAATCCCCCGCCACCGGCCCGCGCCCGTCCGGCACCGTCTCCACCAGCGACTCCGACCGGATCCGCAGAAAATCATGCGGCTCATGCAGCTCGAAATGATCCACCCGGTTGAAGTAGAAGTCCATGTACGTCTGCACCACCGTCGCCGGCTCCACCTCCAGCCTGAAATCCACACACCGCTGCAGCGGGTCCGTCACCGGACACAGCCGCAGATCATTGTAACTGTCCGTCACCGGCCCCTGATACGCATAATGCGTCAGATGCTGCACCCGAAGGCGCAGCGGCATCGAACCGGCGGTGTGGAGAAATTCAGTCGGATCTGGCATTATGAAGGCGGGTGACGCCGGTCGGGAGCGTTCAAACCCTTCCGTACTCCTGCTGCTGCTGTTCCTGCTGATGCAAGCGGATCTCCGCAGCCATGTCCACCGGCGGGTGATACATGAAACTCTCGTAGACAAGGCTCCCCACCGCTTCCAGCTCCCCCTGCACCCCCGTCAGATACTCGTGCAGCCCCCCATTCATGATCTCCTCGATCGCCGCAAACCTCAGGTTCTGCACAAACCGCCCGAACCGCCGCTCCCCCGGCGTCCGGTAATCCCCAGCCGGAATGTCCGCGATCCGGTGCATGAAATGATCGCACTGCTCCACACAGTACCGCACCGATCGCGGAAACGAATCCGACATCAGCAGAAACTCCGCCACCTTCCACGGCACAATCTCCTGCACATAAAACCGCCGGTAACTCTCCAGCGCACTCGTCGACCGCAGCACCGCCTGCCATTGCAGCGTGTCCACCGCCCCGCCCACATCATTCACGGTCGGCAGCAGAATGTGATACTTGATGTCCAGCAGCCGCGACGTCTTGTCCGCACGCTCCAGAAACTTCCCGAACTGAATGAACTCATACCCTTCATTCCGCGAGAATGTCGAATCCGTCAGCCCCTGGAACAAATGCGAGAACCGCTTGATCTGCTCGTAAAACCCTGGCGCATTCGCACCCCGGATGCTCTCCGGCGCAGCATCCTTCAGAAACAACCACGCGTCGTTCAGCACCTCCCACATCTCGAACGAGATCTGATCCCTCACCTGCCGCGCATTCTCCCGCGCCGCCGCCACACACGCCCGGATCGAACACCCGTCCCCCGCCGTAAATGTCAGGAATTCCGGCACCGTCGTGCTGTCCGCAGTCTTGTACGCCTCGAAAAACTGCGCCTCGCTCCCCGATGACCGCAGCACCGGCAGCCAGTGCTCCTCCAGAAACTGCTCGTCACTCCTGTCAAAATCCACGCTGATCTGCAGATTCACATCCAGCAGCCTCGCAATGTTCTCAGCCCGCTCCAGATATCGGCTCATCCAGTAAAGCGACGCCGCCACCCGCGACAGCATCACATTCGCCTGACGGTGCGCGGCCAGTTGCTCGCGCGGATCATTTGCACTCATGGTCTCAGTCTCAACTTTGGTTCAGGCTGCCTTATCGCTCAGCACCCACGTGTCCTTCGACCCGCCACCCTGCGAACTGTTCACCACTAGCGAACCCCGCCGCAGCGCCACCCGAGTCAACCCCCCAGGTGTCACCGTCACTTTGTCCCCATACAGAATGTAAGGCCGCAGATCAATGTGCCGCCCCTCAAAGTCAGACACATCCTGCGCCCACGTCGGATGCCGACTCAGCGAAATCGGCGGCTGCCCGATGAAATTCCGAGGATTCGCAAGGATCTGCTCCCGGAACTCCGCAATCTCCGCCTTCGTCGCCCACGGCCCCATCAGCATCCCGTAACCTCCCGCCTCATTCGCCGACTTCACCACCAGTTTGTCCAGGTTCTCCAATATGTAATTCCGGTCCGATGCCTCGCTCGCCAGATACGTGTCCACATTCGGCAGAATCGGCTCCTCACCAAGATAGTACCGGATGATCTTCGGCACCCACGCATAAATCACCTTGTCGTCCGCCACCCCGGTCCCAATGCTGTTCGCCAGCGTCACATTCCCCGCACGGCACGCATTCACCAGACCAGGCACCCCCAGCAGCGAATCCGCCCGGAACACCGACGGATCAAGAAAATCATCGTCAATCCGACGGTAAATCACATCCACCGGCACCAGCCCCGCCGTCGTCCTCATGTAAACCTTGAAATCCCTAACCACCAGATCCCTTCCCTCCACAATCGGTATCCCCATCTGCCGCGCCAGAAACGCATGCTCGAAATACGCACTGTTGTACACCCCAGGCGTCAGCAGCACCACATTCGGCTGGCTTCCCCCGAACTTGTCAGGCGACACGTACTGCAGGTTCTTCAGCAGCTGCGCCCCGTACCCCTCCACCGGCCTCACACCCGCCGCCCGGAACAAATCAGGAAACGCACGCCGCAGCGCCGCACGGTTCTCCAGCATGTAACTCGCCCCAGACGGACACCTCAGGTTGTCCTCCAGCACCATATACCTCCCATCCTTGTCCCGGATCAGATCCGACCCGCAGATGTGCACATAAATGTTCTTCGGCACCTCGAAATGCATGAACTCCCGCCGGAAATGCCGCGCACTCATCACATACTGCGGCGGAATAATCCGCTCCCGCAGAATCTTCTGCTCATGATAAATGTCATGCAGAAACAGATTCAGTGCCGTCAGCCGCTGGATCAATCCCTTCTCAATGTGCGCCCACTCATCCGCAGGGATAATCCGCGGCACACAATCAAATGGAAAAATCCGCTCCGTCCCCTGGTCATCACTGTACACCGTAAACGTCACCCCGCGACGCATGAACGCCAGCTCCACCGCCGCCTGCTTCTTCTCAAAGTCATCATGCGATACCGACCCCAGCCGCTCCGCAATACTCTGATAATGCGTCCGGACTCCCCCGGGCGATGTAAACATCTCATCGTAGAATTCTCCGGGATCGTAGTGCTCAAGCATGGTCGGGGGGGGTGATCTGACAACAAGCAGTTCCGCAGGAAGCGTGCCACCAGTCATGTCATCTGGTAAATGGCGCAGTCTCCTCGTTCCGTCGATCCGTAAGTCCCCGGATTTCACCTGAGCGGTACGCTTTCTGCTCCCCTGCAACAAAATCGTCACCCCGTTGACCCATGAAGCTCAGCCAACCCAGCCGACGCCCTCCGCATTCTCCAGGACCCAGCCAACCCAGCCACCCATGGCCTTCGCCACCAAACCAGGTCGCTTCTACCGTCTCTACAGCTCCTCACGCCGCTTCTTCCGCCTCCACGTCAAAACCTCCGACGGCCCATGGCCAACCACCACTCCCTGACAAATCCCTCGCCTCCCATTCACTCCCACACCACTCCTCCAAACCCCAACACGCCCCCATTCCGGGCTTTCCTCCTCGCTCCCTCCAGTTAAGGAAATGCCCCATGACCAACGAACAACGTCTCGCCGCCCTCCAGCTCGTTCTCCCCGCCGCCCCTGCCCCCGCCGCCGTCTATAAACCCGTCGTCATCACCGCAGGCCTCGCATGGGTCTCCGGACACGGACCAGTCTGCTCAGACGGATCCCTCATCCGCGGCCGCGTCGGCTCCGACCTCTCCCTCGAAGAAGGCTACGCCGCCGCACGCCAGGTCGGCCTAGCCATGCTCGCCACCCTCCGCGCCGAACTCGGCTCGCTCGACCGCATCAAACGTGTCGTCAAGCTCCTCGGCCTCGTCAACTCAGCCCCGGACTTCTACGACCACCCCAAGGTCATCAATGGCTGCTCCGAACTCTTCGCCGCCGTCTTCGGCGAGGAATGCGGCATCGGCGCCCGCAGCGCCTTCGGCACCGGCCCGCTCCCCGGCAACATCGCCGCCGAAATCGAAGGGGTCTTCGAACTCGCCTGACCCATGGACGCCCCCCTCCCCGCCAACACCGCAGACATCCCCTCCCCAGCCCTCCTCATCCTCTGGGACCGCGTCGAGGAAAACCTCCGGCGCATGATCGCCCTAGCACCCAACCCCGCCTCTCTCCGCCCCCACCTCAAAACCCACAAGCTCCCTCAGATCGTCTCCCGCCTCGCCACACTCGGCGTCACCAGGGCCAAATGCGCCACCATCGCCGAATCCGAAATGGCCGCCGCCGCCGGTGCCACCGACGTCCTCCTCGCCTCACAACTCGTCGGCCCAGCCATCAACCGCTTCCTCAACCTGTCTAGCAAATTCCCCTCCGTCCGCTTCTCCACCATCGCCGACAACGAATCCTCCCTCCGCCAACTCAGCGCCGCCGCCGCCTCCAACCACCTCACAATCCCAGTCTTCCTCGATATCGACTCCGGTCAGCACCGCACCGGCATCGCCCCTGGCCCGGACGCCGCTGCTCTCTACCAACTCATCGCCTCTCTCCCCGGCCTCTCCCCAGCCGGACTCCACGCCTACGATGGCCACCTCCATCAGTCCGATCCCGCAGAACGCGCCGCCGCCTGCCACGCCGCCTTCGCTCCCGTCGCCAACCTCCGCGATTCCCTCCTCTCCGACGGCCTCCCCGTCCCCGTCATCGTCGCCGGCGGCTCCCCCACCTTCCCCTTCCACGCCCATCGCCCTAACGTCGAATCCAGCCCCGGCACCTGCGTCCTCTGGGACGCCGGATACAGCCGCAAACTCCCCGACCTCGACTTCCTCCACGCCGCCATCCTCCTCTGCCGCGTCATCAGCAAACCCGCCCCTAACCTCCTCTGCCTCGACCTCGGCCACAAAGCCGTCGCCTCGGAAATGCCCCACCCGCGCGTCATCTTCCCCGCCCTCCCCGACGCCATCCCCGTCATGCACAACGAGGAACACCTCGTCCTCGAATCCCCCCTCGCCTCTAACTTCCCCATCGGCACCGCCCTCGCTGGCATCCCATCGCACGTCTGCCCCACCGTCGCCCTCCACGACTTCGTCCACGTCGTCCATCACGGCGCCGCCACCGAAACCCTACCCGTCACCGCCCGCACCCGCCGCATCTCCTGCTGACCATCTCCCGCTAACATCCCCCCGCGCCTCGCTCGCTCCCGCCGCCAGAAGCAAAAAACCCTCCCGCAAGGCATCGCGCCCCGCAGGAGGGTTTCTCAATCCAATCTCTAGCCCACTAGCCTCAGCGGCCGCGCCCGCCACGACCACCGCCTCCAGCCGGTGGCCCGCCGCCGCCCGTCGCTCCGCCAAAACCGGTGCCCGCGCCAAACCCGCGCCAGTTGCCACGCTCCGGCGGTGCCGTCACCTGCTGCTGCTGCTCAGCCGTCAGCCCGCTCGTCGCCAGCCACGCCGCCGCTTCCTGCGGACTGCTCCGCATGTAGTCACGGCCCACATCCACCAGCGTGCTCGCGCGCAACTCAGGATTCTGAATCGCACCTGCCCACACAATCGCATCCTGCGGGTTCTCACGCGCAATGTTCCGTGCCACCTGCTGCGCCCCAGCATCCTTGTTCGGTCCAGCCGTCAGGCCATTCACATACTTGCTGGCCTCCTCCGCGTTCGCACCATTGTCCTTCCTCATCCACTCGCCAACCACCTCTCCGTAAGCCTTCGCCTGCGCATCTCCCTTCAGGTTCGACGCAAACTCCAACCCCTGCTTCACATCCGTCCGGCTCAGGCTCTGCGCAATGTTCCCCACCGCGTTCTTCGCATACTCCTCACCCTGGTGCGACTTCACAAACTCCGCCGCCTTCGCAGGATCGGAACGCAGCATCTGATCCGCCATCGTCTCAAATGCCCCGCGCTTCATCGTCGGATCCGTAATGCTCCCTAGCCACGCCGTCGCCTTCTCCGTCCCGCCAGTCCGGATCATCTCACGCGCAATCGTCTCCGCCGCACGCGCCCGCTCACCCTCATCCTTCAACCCGGACGCATACTTCATCGCCCCATCCACATCGCTCTTCGCCATCCCGTTCACAATCGCCATCGACATGAACTCCTTCCCGCCTCCCTCAAACGTCTCCAGCCACTTCATCGCCGCCTGCGGATCCTTCGACGCCCACGCCGTCAGCACCGCCGGTTGCGCAAACCGCGACCCTCGGTCGCCATCCGCTCCCAGCGTCTTCATCGCACTCTCAGGATCAACCGAACCCCACGCATGCGCCAGCATCGGCATGTAACGCATCGACTCCCACCCACCCACGTTCTCACGCAGCATCGCCAGCGCCGCAGGCGCATTCTCAGGCGTCAGCGCTTCCATCAGCCGCGCAAACATCATCTGGCTCTTCACCGGATTGTTCTCACGCACAGCCTCCGCAATCGCTTCCTTCATCACATCCGGCGTCAGCGGCACTCCCGTGTCCAACCCGTACTTCTTGAAGAAGTCAATCACGCTAGGATCCGACGACGCCAGCTTCGACGCGTCCTTCACCGTCGATACTCCCCCCGGCCCAGTCGTCGCCTGCGCACTCACCACTTTGTTCCGCACGCCACCAGCCCCGGCCGCCCCTTCGGAAGAACGCATCTGCATCCCCCCGTAAAACGCCCCGGCGGCCACGCCCGCCCACACAAGATTCAATGCAATCGATGATTTCATGTCTCTGTTAGTTTGATAGTTCAGGATGGCTTCTTCTCCGCACCTTCTTCAGGCTTCGGAGCCGACTCGATCTTCTTCTTCGCTTCCTCAGGCACTTCCAACGTCACCTTGCCCGCGTCCTTGATCTCCGTCGTCGTCGTCCGCTTCAGATCCATCGTGTTCCCATTGAACGAAAGAGTCCCTTCCACGTGATACTCCACTTTCGTCAGCGCGCCTTCCTTCACCCAGAACTTCACCGATCCCTTCGCATTCTCAGGCGCAGGCGCTTCGCTCCCGTCCCGGCGACGACCACCGCCAAATGTCATCAGCTCCTTCACCGCTTCGTCCGTCAGATCACCGGAAATCGTGTCGCCATCCTTCGTCAGCGCCTTCGCCTTCCCCACCAGATCCATCGCAAGGTCCGCAGGGGTCTTGAAACTTCGCGCCATCCGGCCAAACCCACCCGCTCCACGGCCACCGCGACGCTGCGGGTCCGTGCCACCACCATTGCTGCTCTCCGCCGCCGCCGCCAGTTCCTCAGGCGTCTTCCAACCACCTTCCCCCTTGATCGCCGTCACCCCGCCCTTCCACACCGACTCGCTCTTCTGCTCGCCACGCGTGCTCGTCAGCAGCACCCAGCCATCCTTGTTCACTTTCCCTTCCGTCGGCCCCGGCTGCCACCGGCTGTTCTCTCCCATCGAAGTCGTCGACGTGAACGCATAGCCAGTCGCTTCCTTCAGCGCCGCAGCCGCCGCCTTGACCGCGTCAGCATCAGCTCCGTCCGCCGCAAATACAAATGCCGGGGCCAGCGCGAGAAGTAGGGTAAGTGTCGTTTTCATAAATGTCTTTCGGATTGGGTTGATGTTCCATGAATGGCTTCCGCTCCTCCCGCCCAGCGGACACTCATTTCATCCCTCCGCATTCGCGGACACAGCCAGCAGCCCAGCCGCCGCCGCCGCACGCTCTACCACCGCCTCCGCACGCCGCAACACCCCGCGTCGCCGCCATTCCCAAATCCCGGCTCCCACCACCGCCACCACCCCCATCCGCACCTTCGTCCGCGCCCCCTCCCGGTGATACTCCGTCACCGTGCTCACCCGCACTTCCCACCCGCCCTCATCCCGCCAACTCAAATCCCAGTCATCCCACTCATCACCCACCCGCACGCTCCCACTCCCCTCCAACGCCGCCAGCAACGACTCCCTCCCAACACCACCCGCGCTCCAATACTCCCGCACCATTCCCCGCCCGCCACACACTCTCCATCTCCTCTCTCCAGACGGCCAGCGCCACTCCCCACGCCGCCCGCCCGGCCAGTTCCCCAGCCGCACCCCCCACCACAACCGCGCCGCACTCCGCACCACCGGCTGCAACACCACCAACCCCCAAAGCCGCCACCTCGCCCCCCCATCCCCATCCCACTTCACTCCCATCCGCAACACCCGCGCCATCCACCACCCCGCCACCACCGGCACCAAACCCATCACCACCGCCACCACCAGCAACTCCCCCACCACCACCCCCAACAGCCCCAACCCGCACACCACCAGCCACCACTGCCCCGTCATCACCACCCACGCCCACCCCGGCACCAACCGCCGGTAAACAATCTGATACCCCGCCATCCCGAACATCCCCCCGTAAATCGACACCCTATCATCTCCCAGCCGCCCCGCCGCCGGCTCATAAACCACCCCGCGCCACCGCGCCCCGCCCGTCAGCCCAAACCGATCGCCATGCCCGCGCATCAGCAGCGCCTCCGCC
>QQNF01000007.1 GCA_003402705.1 Verrucomicrobiota bacterium
GCCCGCCGGATTCGGGACGTTCGGTTTGGGGGGCTGGGGCGGGATCGGGGGCGGATTCGGATTGCGGTGCGGCACCGGCGGTGGATTCCGTCGCGGATTCCTGTTCTGGATCGGCTGCTGGATCCGGTGTGGGATCGGCTGTGGATGCGGGTACGGCCTCGGGCGGCGAGTCGGGAGCTGGTGGCAGGGATTGGGGGACGTCCTGGGCGTTGATCAAGCCGGCGGCGAAGCAGACTGAGAGCCAGCGTTTCACAGACCGTGGGAGGTTGGGGGCTGGGGTTCGGTCTGGGCTGGGCGGGGCGGGGGCCTGCGGAGGCGTGGGAGGTGAGGGGGTGGGGAGTCGCTGGAATCGGCGGGGAGGTAGCGACCGGGGACGGAGGCGGCCTTGGCGAGGTGTTTGGAGAGCTGGGAGATGACGGAGGTGACGGCGGATTTCCAGCGGGCGCGTTCGAGGTGTGGGCGGACGCTGGCGAGCATGGCGTCGAGGACGGGAGGCGGCAGCCATGGTTCGAGGGTGTAGCCGACGACGACGGCGAATTCGCCGCCGTGGGGGTCGAGGATGAAGAGGAGCCCGCAGTCGTTAGGGATGGTTGGGCCGGCGAAGTGGAGAGCGGCGCGGTTGAGGAGCCACATGCCGAAGGTGCGGGCGTTCATCTGCGGGGGCAGACTGCCGGCGTAGATGACTGCGGTGAAGCCAGGGAAGCGGGATTCCCATGTGGAGAAGGCGGTGTCGATGGCGGCGCGGGCGCGGGTGTCGATGCAGGCGGCTCCGTCGTGGATGCGGTCGAGGAGGACCTCGTCCGGGCCGAGGGCGCGGTCGAGTTCAGCGAGGGTTAGGAGGCAGCCTGTGCAGACGGGGGAAGCTGGCTGCAACTGTTGGAGGCAGCGCGGGCAGTGGGGAACCGGCAGAGGCATGCGGCGGAGCGGCGGGAGTGGCTGCCGTGCGCAGGATGGTGCGGAGGGGCCGGTGCGTCAATGCATCACTGAGCGCACCGGGCCCGGGATGCCGGGTTTAGTCGGCGAAGATCTTTTTGCCGTCGGTGATGTGGAAGACGCGGTCGGTCCAGAGGACGTTCTGCGGCCATTCTGGGGCGGCGGCGTCGTTGAGGCGCGGGATATTTTTGCCGATGGTGGCGTCTTCCGGCTGGTTGGGGAGGATGCTCATGGGGGTGCCGAGGGGGACGAGTTCCCAGAATTTGGGAGCGACGTTCCATGGGAGGCGGACGCAGCCGTGGGATTTATTGACGGCGTGGACCCAACCGCCGTGGAAGCCGTAGCCGGGTTTGAATTCGACCCAGAACGGCATGGGGTACTTGCCGTAGCTCATGGAGCGCTTGTTGCGGATGCGGGCGTAGGCGGTGTGGTTGCCGAGGGGGGTGCCGTGTTCTGGAGCGCCGAAGCTGGCTGGGGTCACGAGGAGGGGCTTGTTGCCTTCCATGACGTAGACGGCGTGGTTATTGACGCTGGCCTTGACGCGAACGGCGCGTGGATTGGTGGGGCGGTAGGCTGGGGCGTCGAAGGTGCGGCCATCGACATTGCGTTTGGCGACCGATTTTACCGGAGACGCGCAACTCGAGAAGGTGAGGGAGGCCATGCCGGCGAGGGCGGTCACGGCGGAGAGGCGGAACATGCGGAGAATGGTCATGGTGTGGTCCGGTAGCATTGGGATGGAGGTGTGAAAGCGCAAATTCCTGGAAGGAGGGGTGGGGGAGCGGCGGGTCAAGTTCGTCCGCAAGATGCCTTGCTGGCGGAACGGGGACGCGCCATGATGGCTGGAAGATCCCCCCGCTATGCTGCCCGAACTGGAAAAAATGCTCATCATTCAGGACAAAGACCAGCACCTGCGCAAGCTGCGGCTGGAGGTAAAGAAGCTACCGGCCGAAGAAGAGCGGGCGAAGGCGAAGCTGGCGGGGGACACGGAAGCGCTGCGGGTGGCGAAGGAGGCGACGCTTTTGAACGAAGTGGCGATGAAGAACCTGCAGCTGCAGATTCAGACGCGGCGGGACACGATTGTGAAGCTGAAGATTCAGCAGTTCGAGACGAGGAAGAACGAGGAATACCAGGCGCTGGGGCACGAAGTGGAGCGGTACACGGCGGAGGTGGCGCGGTTGGAGGATGACGAACTGGTGCTGATGGAGAAGGGGGAGGGATTGAGGGCGACGCAGGAAGCGGCGGCGGCGGCGCTGAAGGCGACGGAGGCGCTGGTGGAGGATGAACTGGCGCGGCTGGTGGAGCGCCGGACGAACATTGCGGCGCAGACGGCGGAGTTCGAGGGATTGCGGGACGGGCTGGCGGCGAAGCTGGTGCCGGAGCTGCTGGAGCAGTACGATCGGATTTTCAAGAATCGGGGAGATGCGGCGGTGGTGCCGCTGCGGCATGGCGTCTGCGGGGGGTGTCACATGAAGGTGACGGCTGGGTGTGTGGCGACGGCGAAGGTGGGGAAGATCCTGAACAACTGTCCGAACTGCGGGCGGTATGTGTACCTTGACGAGTCGTAGAATTGTCAGGGGAGGCGGGTCCGGCCGGGGTGTGAAATGGCCTTGCCGGATGCGGCGGGCCGATTTTTAGTGCGTCGTCAGATCCCCCCGAAGTTCATGCGCTACGATTCCGTCATTCCGCTGGTCCGAGTCCTGACGGCAACTGTGTTGTGGGTGAGCGGTGGTGCGAGCGGGTGGGCGGCGCATTCGATTCGGATTCCGCTGACGGACGGGTTTGATCAACCGGTGGGGAAGCCGGACGGGAATGGGTATTATGTGTTCCGCGGGTTTTATCCGAACGCGCACATGGGTGAGGACTGGAACGGGAATGGCGGCGGGAATTCGGATCTGGGTGACCCGGTGTATGCGACGGCGGACGGCGTGGTGGTGTATTCGGAGGATTACGGGCGGTCGTGGGGGAATCTGATCATTGTGAGGCATGCGGTGCGGCCGCCGGGTGGTGCGGTGCAGATTGTGGACAGTGTGTATGCGCATTTGGACAAGCGGCACGTGCGGCTTTACCAGATGGTGAAGCGCGGGCAGTCGGTGGGGACGATCGGGACGGCGCACGGGCGGTACGCGGCGCACCTGCATTTCGAGATCCGGAAGAACCTGCAGATCGGGCCGCAGCAGACGTCGTTTGCGAGGGATTACACGAATTACTTCAGCCCGCGGCAATTCATCAGTCAGCGGCGGCAACTGGGCGGGGGCGGGGCGGTGGTGGTGCCGGTGGACACATTCAATGGTCAGGGGCCGTCGTCGCCGGCGGCGGCGGGCGGGGCGAAGCCGGTGCCGGTGCCGGTGCGTGATCCACGCGAGGCGGCGAAGGCGTAGGAAGCGGAGCGGCAGCGTCGGGAGGCGGAGCTTGATCGGATCATCAAGGAACACCGGAAAAAGGTGGAAGAGAGCAAGGACGATGACCTTGACGGGTTCTGGGACCGGTTGAAGACCAAACTGGGCAACCGTCCGAAGTGAGGCCTAACGCGTTCGCATGACCGATATGGAAGCTGCTGATCCCGTCAAGCCTGGGCGCATTGCACTGCCCGAGTATGCGATGGCGCTGGCACATGTGGCCAGTCTGCGATCGGAGGATCCCTATCGGAAGGTGGGGGCGGTGGCGATTGATTTTTCGAACCGGGTGATCGGGACGGCGTACAATGGGCTGGCTCCGGGGTTTGAAGCGCCGGAAGGGTTCTGGGACGATCGGGACGCGCGGCAGAAGTACATGCTGCATGCGGAGGCGAATCTGTGCAGTTTGTTTGTGAGGGGATCGGTCAGGCTGGTGGCGGTGACGACGAAGCCGTGCACGAGCTGCATGCAGATGCTGTGCGCTTACGGGATCCGGGAAGTGTACTACCGGGATGAGTACGAGGCGAGCGAGGCGGATGCGATTGCTGCGATGTACGGTGTGCAACTGCGGCGGATCACGACTTACCCGGGGATCGGACTCTGAGCCATCCATGAAGCTGCGTCATTCTTCAGGTTCGCCCCGCCGTCCGGCCGGGTGCAGCGTTCCGTTTGGAGGCTGTGCGGTGTTTGCGTTCATGTTTCCGGTGATCGGGGTGATGTCGGTGGGGGGGACTTTTTTTGCGTTCAACCTGTTTCCTTTCATGTTCACCGTTGTTCCATTGGCGATCATTGTTGCGGTGATCTTCGTCATCGCGCGGGCGGCCATCCGGATGTCGGCTGGTTCGGTGGTCCAGCCGTCGCCGTTTGCGCGGCAGCCGACAAGGGGCCCGGCGCAGGTGGTGACGCCGACTCCGGCGGCGCGGATGAACGGGTTGCAGATGAGTCTGCCGCCGGCACTGCGCGACCGCAATGTGCGGTTTGCGGCTAGGGTCGAGCAACTGCTGCCGGTGCTGCGTGGGTCGGAAGATGTGGTGACGCGGTCGGATTCGGCCGATGGACTGGCTCGGCTCGGTTGGGTGCATCTGAAGCTGCTGATTGCGAAGGCGCACCTTGAGGCGGCGGGCGCAGCCGCGGATGCGCCGAAGCTGCACGCGCAGGTCGCGGATCTGCGGTCGCAACTTCAATTCGGGGAGATGTCAGCGTCGGCGCGGGAGTCGCGCAAGGCGACGCTGGAAATGCTGGAGGAACGGCTGCGCAATTTTTCACTGCGTCAGTGCCGATTGGATGAAATTGCGTCGGATCTCGACCGGGTGGAAGCGCAGGTGGACCTCGCGGCGGAACGGGCGGCGCTGCAATCGGGGCAATCGCTAGCGACGTTCCAGATCGATCTCGCGACGCGGATGGTGGATGACGCGGACTTCTTCGGGTCGGTGAGCCCGGAAGTCAGGGCGGTGGATGAGCATTATGGGTTTCGAGAAGTGAGAAGTGAGAAGTGAGAAGTTGGAAGGGCTTGTTGGGAGAGGCTTGTGGGGAGGGGAGTGGGAAGTGAGAGGGGGGATTTATTGTTTGCGTATAAGAAAGCAAATGCGTGGGGAAATTGATTGACGAAGGGAAGGGGGTGTGAGTCATTTGGCGGAGGCTCAACTGATGAACGAATTACTACTGACATTCAGGCTCCTGTGCAAATCGTTGACACCTATTGCCTCTGGTGCGGTGGCTCTCACCTGACCTCTGGCCCCAAGCTCGAAACCACGATCCGCGCCAACTTGAAAGGACTCGGCTGTGAGTGATCTCCAACTGAACCCTGATGCCGGCTATCAAGCCTTGCTTGACCGCATTTCGGCGGTTTACGCCGATGGCCAGCTTCAGGCGCACCGGGCGGTGAACGAGCACCTCACCCGGACGTTCTGGCAGATCGGGCATGACATCGTGGAATATGAGCAGGGCGGCCAAATTCGTGCCGCCTACGGCAAGTCCCTGGTCACCAACTTGAGCCGTGACCTCCGCCTCCGCCACGGCAAGGGATTCAGCCGCAGCAACGTCATCCGCGCCCGCCAGTTCTACCTTGCCTACCCAAAAGGTGCGACGCTGTCGCACCTTTTGAGCTGGTCCCATGTCGTGGAGCTGCTGAAGCTCGACGACCCTCTGGAGCGCGGCTTTTACGAACAGCAGTGCGCCCGGGAGAAATGGGCGGTCCGGGAACTGCAACGCCAGATCAAATCCTCTCTGTTCCTTCGCCTCGCCGCCAGTCGCGAGAAGTCGCACGTTCTCAAGCTGGCCGCAGAGGGCAATATCGTCAGCCAGCCGGACGATCTTCTCCGGGATTCATTCGTCTTCGAGTTTCTCAAAGTTCCCGAGCCTTACCACCTTGCGGAAACCGACCTCGAGACTCGTCTCTGCAACCATCTCCAGCCTTTTCTTCTGGAACTGGGCAAAGGCTTCACTTTCGTCGGTCGGCAATACCGTATCACGCTGAACAACACCCACTACCACGTCGATCTCGTCTTCTACCATCGCCACCTCCGCTGCTTCGTCCTCATCGATCTCAAGATGCACGAAGTCGAGCACCACGACATTGGTCAGATGAACCTCTACCTCGGCTATTTCGCCGCCGAGGAAAAGGGCGAAGGCGACAACCCTCCCATCGGCATCATCCTCACCCGCCACCGGGACGAGTTGCTCGTCGAGTACGCCACCTACCGAATGGACAGCCAGCTCTTCGTCCAGAAATACCAGCTTTACCTCCCCGACCGCGAGGAACTGCGCAGCCAGTTGGAGGCAGCCCTTCAGGAAGCCGTTGAGCAGGGGCAGGAAACTCAACCAGATGACGCAGTGTGATGAAAGGTCACACGGAAAAGATGCCGCGCCGCGTCGCCGAAATGAAAGCCTCAGTCGGGGCAATCGCTAGCGACGTTCCAGATCGATCTGGCGACGCGGATGGTGGATGACGCGGACTTCTTCGGATCGGTGAGCCCAGAGGTCAGGGCGGTGGATGAGCATTATGGGTTTAGGGAAGTTAGAAGTGAGAAGTGAGAAGTGAGAAGTTGGAAGTTGGAAGGGCTTGTTGGGAGGAGGGCGTGTTCGGAGGGGGTGGGGGAGGGAAGTTAGAAGTGAGAAGTGAGAAGTGAGAATGGCTTGTGGGGTGGAGGGCTGGTTGGGAGGGCTTGGTCGGAGGGGGCGAGGGCTTGTGGGGAGGGTGGTGAGGAGTGAGAAAGCTACGGCGACTTGAGTTTCTTGACGATGGTTGTGAGGATGGCGACGAGTTGATTGGCTTCGTCGAGGAGGGGGGTGAGTTGGTTCTCGGGAATCATGTCGGTGGCGATGAGGAGGCGGAGCCAGTAGTGCGTTTCGCGGGCTTCCTTTAGAGCAATGGACACTTTTGACAGATAGTCGGCCCGGCTCTGGCCGCCCTTGGATTCAGCCAGATTTGCGCCGATCGAGGTGCCTGAACGAAGCAACTGATTGGCCAGGGTCCGGGAGGTTCCCGGTTTCTCGTCCAGCGCCTGACACAGCGCCACGATCCGCACTGCGAAGGCGAAGGCTCGGTCTGCAATTTCCTGAGGATACCCATCCATTTTCCTCACTTCCAATTTCTCACTATTCACTGCCTCCGTTTCTTGATCCTGGTTTCCAGCGCTTTGAGGTCGGCCTCGTCCTGTTGATCGGCCTCGGTTGCATCACGCTTTTTGCGATCCTGATCGAACTTGATGTAGAGTTCGCCCGTGTGCTCTTCCATCTGCTCGTGACTGATGGAGCCGGCGTGGGTGAGGAGCGGGAAGCCGTTGGAGGTGATGATGTGGTCCACGTTCACCTTCCAGAAGGCCATGCGCGTCTCCTGTTTGCTCTTGGCGCGCAGTTCGGCGGTTTCGAGGAAGATGACCACGAGGCGGTTCAGGGTGTCGATTTCGTCCTCGGTGAGGTAGTTCTTGGCGACGATGATGTCCGTTTTGCGGACCTTGTCGCCTTTCCATGCGAGGAGGCCGAAGTGCGGATCGTGGGGATTGGCACGGGAAGTGATGAGTTCGGCGGCGGTTTTCCGCGTGACGGCGAAAATGAGAAGGTTCTGCACGGTGGCAAAGAAGACTTGGGTGGCCTTGTCCGTCTTGTCGTTGTCGCTGCTCAGGGCAAAAAGGTCGCGCACCTTCTGGTAAAAGCGCTTCTCGGAGGCACGGATGTCCCGGATGCGCTCCAGCATCTCGTCGAAGTAATCCGGGCGGCCGTCGGGGTTTTTGAGGCGCTCGTCGTCCATCACGAAGCCCTTGAGCAGGTATTCCTTGAGGATGGTGGAGGCCCAGACGCGGAATTGCACGCCACGCGGCGAGCGCACCCGGTAGCCGACGGCGAGGATGGCGTCGAGGTTGTAGAGTGTGACGGGGCGCTGCACCTCGCGGCTGCCCTCGATTTGAACTACCGAGGAATCCTCGGTAGTTGCGTCCCGTCTCAACTCTCCGTCCTCGTAGATATTTTTGAGGTGAAGCCCCACGTTGTCCGTGTTCACGTCAAAGAGATGGGCCATCTCCCGCTGGGACAGCCAGACGGTTTGGTCCTTGGCCCGGAGCTTGATCTGGCTCCGGCCGTCGTCCGTGGTGTAGAGGATCAGGTCGTTCATGGGGAGAATCCGGGTGTAAGAAATTTGGCTTGCGTAGGAAGGGAGGGGCAGCGTACGAGGTTGGCGTCGGAAGGTGAAATTCGGCTCCATGCCGTGTGATTGTCGGTTCGCCGCTCAATCCTCTACCTTCCGACTTTTCATTTTCTGCGCGTCCAGCGGCGGACGCTTTCGGGTGTGATAGGTGCCGTAGGGCTTTTCGGAAGTGTCATCGGCATCTACGATGAGCCCGACTTTCTGCCAAATCAGGGATAGAAAGCGGTCTTCCCCTTTGGTGAACAGCCGCTGCAACGCCCAAAGGCAGTAGTCAGCAACCTGGAGGCCGACGTGCTGGTGGGACGGCATGGCGCGGACATGAATGGCCGCATCCGGGTAGGTTCCCGAAGCTTTGCGGGATGCAGCCTGCGCTTTAAGCAGGTGGTCGCGTAGCGACTGGGTGCGGGCCTTGCCCCGGCTGGCGAACACCACATCGAAGGCCGGCCGAGTGTGTAGTTTGCGATCGAAGAGCCGCCGCACCGCGCTGTCATACAACTCGGTGGGGCGGTAGCGGTAGGTTGGATCCCTCTCATTGCGCTGATGCACCTGCCGAGCGACCGCCGACATGGTGCGCACGACAGCGTAAAAGGAGAAGTCGTGGCGTTCCAGCACCCTGAACACCTCCCTGCGCACTTCGGGCAGGTCATCCTTGGCGTGGAAGAAGAGTGCGGTCTTTTTGGCATCCGCCTGCATCGAAGGCACGCCCTTGAAATACGGGTCGGCCAAAAGCTGGGACCGCAAAGAGGCCAGATCCTCGGCGAGCGATTTCAACGCCCGGCACTCCACCATTCCCACAGTGAAGTAGTCCTGAACCTTCCCAGTGCCCACCAGCACCCGACCTTTGCCGTCGAAAATCACGCCGTCGCCGGTCTCATCCACGAAGTACGGATGCGGCATCTGGCGCTCTGAGTCTTCCGGCTGCATTTCGTTCATCACTAAACCTCCTCCGTGGATGAGAAAAGCTGCTGCATCAGGCCTTTTTTGTGGCTCGTTCGGTTGCGGCGGTTGTCGGGGTGTCGAGGCTGCCCGGGAACGCGGCGCCCCATTATTGTTACGGCGAGGATGGCGTCGAGGTTGTAGAGGGTGACGTGGCGCTGCACCTCGCGGCTGCCCTCGATTTGAACTGTCAAGGATTCCTTGACAGTTGCGGCCGGGTCCAGCTCCCCGTCCTCGAAGACGTTCTTCAGGTGCAGGGAGATGTTCTGCTTCGTGGCGTCAAACAGTTCCGCCATTTCGAGTTGCGTCAGCCAGACCGTGTTTTCCAGCGCCCGGAGCTTGATCTGGCTCCGGCCGTCGTCCGTGGTGTAGAGGATCAGGTCGTTCATGGCGTTGGAAGTGGGAAGTTTGAAGTGAGAAGGGGGAGGTTGGAAGTGAGAAGTGAGAAGTGAGAAGTGTGAATGGCGTGTTCGGAGGGGGGGAGGGAAGTGGGAAGGGCGTGTTGGGAGAGGCGGGGAGGGAAGTGAGAAGTGGGAAAAACAGGGGGGCTTGAGTTTGGTGGGCATGGTGGGCGGAGAGGATCGGGGCGTTCGGGACGTTGGGCGGGCGGGGTTGAGGCGGATCATTTTCGTGATGCTGCGAGATTGGTCTCGGTTGGTCTCGATGGGATAGGCGTCGTACAGTGGGGCCGCAGTTGTGTGATGGCCGGTATTCATGGGCGAACGCGGGCGATCAGGAGGTGGCGATGCGAAGGGCGCCGTCGGTGCGACCGTCCCGGTTCGCGTTTAGGAAGACCGCTTGGGAGTCTGGAAGTCGGTGGTGCTGCCGGAAGGATGGGCCGCGAGGGCTTTCGTAGGGGAACATGCTTTTGCGGCGAAAAGTGATTTGGGCTGGCGAAGTTGGTTGGACGGATTGAGGTGGGAGCCTACGCTTTGAAGGTTTTTGCTGACGATCATGAGTGCGACTGAGTCCCCATTCCTAGCCGTTCCGGTGTGCGAATGGCTATGCTCGAATGATCTGGCGTTTGTGGTGTTCGATGGTTTTCCGGTTTCGCCGGGCCATGTGCTTGTGGTGACTCGCCGCATGGTGGCGACGTGGTTCGATGCGACCGATGAGGAGCAGGCTGCGCTGATGGGTTTGGTGAATGAAGCGAAACGACGGCTCGACGTCCGGCTTGAGCCGAAGCCTGATGGCTACAATGTCGGATTCAATTGTGGTGCGGCTTCCGGGCAGACGGTTCCTCACGTTCACATCCATGTGATTCCGCGCTATGTTGGCGACATGGCCGATCCCCGCGGCGGTGTGCGCCATGTGATTCCGGGGAAGGGGAACTATCTTTTGGGAGAGAGCCAGAAAGCAACAAAGCTCCCGGCGCTGACGCTTGCCACCGGGCATCCGACGGCCCCGCTTTGGAGAAGCATTGGGCAGCGTGTCTCCGCTGCCGCGGAAGTCGATCTGCTGGCGTCGTTCATTCAGCCATCCGGCCTCGATCTCATCCAGCAATCGGTGTTCGCCGCGCTCCGGGCGGAGGCGCGGATCCGGATTCTGGTCGGTGATTATCTGTACATCACTTCCGCCGAGGCCCTCCGGCGGTTGGTGGGATGGATGTCGCTGGCGGCGGACATGGGCGAGAGCAGTTCGCTTGAAGTCCGCCTAGCGGAGATGGCGAAGCTGCCCTCGAAGCCTGATTCTTTCCACCCCAAGGCGTGGAGGATCCTTGATTCTTCCGGCGGGCTCGTCGTGGTTGGCAGCAGCAATCTGTCGAGGGCCGCGCTCGAAACGGGAGTCGAGTGGAACCTGATCGGCCAGACGAGCGGCTCGGAGGCGATTGATGAGGAACTCGCCCGCGCCTTCGGCGATCTCTGGGTGCAGGCCACGCTGCTTGATGAAGCTCTTGTCGCCCGTTACGCGGAGCACGCGAAGGAAGCGCACGGGAAGTTCGTTCCGCCGGAAACGGTCGACCTTCCAGCGATCCTCCATCCGCCGCGTCCGTGGCAACAGGGCGCGCTGGAATCTCTGCGTCAGATCCGCGCTGACAATTACCGACGCGCGCTTGTGGCGGTGGCCACCGGTCTCGGGAAGACGTGGCTGGCGGCGTTTGATGTGCTTGCGGTGGGACGAGCCCTTAAGCGGGCGCCCCGCGTTCTGATCATCGCCCACCGAGCCGAGATCCTGATCCAGGCCGAGGCGACGGTTCGAAGCGCCATGCAGTCGGAGTGGGAGGGAATCCGGGTCAGCTGGTATCTGGGTGCGGACAGTGACATGGGCGGTGATCTGGTGGTCGCCTCGGTTCAGAAGCTTACCCGGCCCGAAGGACTCGCCGAACTGGATCGTCAGCGCTTTGACTACGTGGTGATCGATGAAGTTCATCACGCCCAGGCTCCGAGCTATCGGCGGGTGATGGCTCGGCTGAATGCGACGTTCACGCTCGGCCTTACGGCGACTCCCGAGCGCACCGATGGCGTGGATGTGGCTTCGCTTTTCGATGACGTGCTGGCTTGGCAGGCGACGGTTGGCGATGGCATTGCGGAAGGGTCGCTGGTGCCGTTTCACTATTTGGGGCTCAAGGATGATGTGGACTTCGAGCAGATTCCTTGGCGCAACGGCCGCTTCGATCCTGCGGTGCTTGAGGAGAGACTGGAGAACAGCGAACGGATGGAACGCCTGTGGACGGCTTGGCAGGACGATCCGGCGGCCCGCACGCTCGTCTTCTGCTGCTCCCGCCGACATGCGCTCTACACTCGCGACTGGCTGCGCCGGCGACAGGTGAGTGCGGCAGCTGTGTTCTCCGGCTCCGGGAGTGATGCGCGGAGCGAAAGGCTATCTGATTTCATCGAGGGCAAGCTCCAGGCTCTCTGTGTGGTCGATCTGTTCAATGAAGGCCTCGATGTCCCGGATGTGGACCGGGTGGTGATGCTGCGCCCCACTGAATCCAAGGTCATCTTCCTCCAGCAACTCGGGCGGGGTCTCCGCGCCGCGGAGAGGAAGCTGAGGTTGAAGGTGATCGACTTTGTGGGCAATCACCGCGTCTTCGCCAGCCGCCTCACGCACCTGCTATCGCTCGGCAATCAGTCCGCGACGTGGACGGAGCTGAAAAGATTCCTCAAAGGCGGCACGCCGGATCTACCCGAAGGCTGCCTGCTCGATCTTGAAGTCGAGGCCAAGGAGCTGATGCTGCGCCTGCTGCCCAAGGCAGGCTCGGCGGTGGTCGAAGCCTACCGCAGCATGCGCGACGAACTCGGTCGCCGACCTTCGCCAGGCGAGTTGTTTCATCATGGGTATCTGCCCCGCACGCTCGCTGCCCGATTCGGCTCATGGTTCGGATTTGTCTCTGAAGAGAACGATCTGACGGAGAACGAGCGAGAGGTCTTTGCCTCCTTCGGGTCGTGGTTCGCCATGCTGGAGGCCACCGGTCTCTTCAAGTCGTACAAGATGGTCGTGCTGCGTGTGCTGCTGGATCGCGATGCGCTGTGGGGCGGGATGGACATCGAGAGGTTGGCAGCTGCGTGCCGAGAATTTCTTTTGTCGCATCCGACGCTGCGCCACGACCTGCCGCCGACCAAGCAGTTTCCCGATCCGGCTAACGCACCTATCGACCAGTGGGCAAAGTGGTGGCTCCAATGGCCGCTGACGATGTGGACGAATTCCCAGGCCGGGCGCCATTGGTTCAAGCGTGAGGGGGACCGATTCCTCGCCGCCTTCCCGTGCCCGGAAAAGCTGCGGCCCGACTTCGAAGCGATGACCGCCGAGCTGGTGGACTACCGGCTCGCGCACTATGCGAAGACCCGCCTCGAGAAGGCCGGGGAACTCGACGTCGGCCGCTTCGTCGCCAAGGTCAGCCATTCCGGCGGCAAACCCATCCTACGGCTGCCCACTGTCGATGAACTACCGGGCCGCCCGACGGGCCCGACGACTGTCGCGCTTCCAGATGGCAGTCCGTGGGTGTTCAAGTTCGTGAAGGTCGCCTGCAACGTGGCCTCGCCGCTCGGCACCGAGGAAAACCAAATCCTCCCGCTCCTGCGTGGCTGGTTCGGTGAGAACGCCGGGGCTCCTGGAACCAACTATCACGTCGCGTTCGCCAAGACGGAAACTGGCTGGGCGGTTGAACCGGTTGCGGTCGGTCCGTCGTTGAGTGTGCTGGAAGCCAGAGCCGACACCCCGGAAAGCGAGGAGCCCGAATTCCACGACCTTCCCGGTTTCGTCGAGGTCCCAGCTGCCAAGGACAGGTTCACGCGGCTCGTCCCTGTGTACAGCCTCGAAGCCGCCGCGGGTCTGTGGGGACCGGAAAGCACGCCCGAGGAAATCGGCTGGGCTGAGGCCGCCGGGGCGGCCATCAAACCCGGCATGTTCATCGCCCGTGTCCGGGGCCGGTCGATGGAGCCGAAAATCAAAGACGGCTCATGGAATCTCTTCCGCCGGTGCCCGGCGGGATCGCGGCGGGAGAGTATCGTCCTCGTCCAATTCAATTCCATGGGGGATCCGGAGAACGGTGGGCGCTTTACGGTGAAAAGCTATCAATCGGTCAAGCGAGTCACCGAGGATGAGTGGAGCCATGAACACATCGAACTTCTCCCGTTGAATCGCGACTACGATCCCATCACCGTCAATCCCGACGAAGCTGCCGAGATGGTCGTGGTGGGGGAGTGGGTGGCTGCGATCGCCTAAATCGTGGGCGGGAAAAGAACTCCCGTTCTTTCTGGGGCTGCGATTATGCTGATTCCGGTCGTCGGTTGCTACTTTGTTTGGGGCGGAGGGGGGGCACTGTCCAAGAGGCGGGTGAGGCGCATTTCAATTCGGCGAGCTCGCGCGTCCGGCTTGCGGAAGTCGTCGGCACTCGGTTTGTCTTTAGCTAACGGTAGAATTGTTTGCCCGGCGGAGTAGCAACGGATTTGTATCTTTCGAAGAATCTCACCCTGCGGATGGGAGGTTGTGAAGTGCTGCCATTGCTCACGAACAGCCAATGCGCGTAGCAGTCCCAGATCGTTGTTCGAGCCCGGGTTGAGGGCCGAAATCTTGGCGAGGGGGCTAGCGAGAACTTCCGGAAGCTTCTGATCTAGATTTCCATTGCTTGAAAGGGGAGCGCCATCGGTGTGGCCGATGATCTCAAGGGTGTCCACTTTTACTCGGCCTTCCTCCTCCCGGCCGATGATCTCCCCTGCCAGCTTGGCAAACTCGTTCTGGCGAAGGCCCTTGATGAAATCCGGATTCATGACGCTACTGCCAGAGTCGAACCGGTAGGTTTCTTTGTCCTTCTCGCTTTCGCTAAATTGAATGTTTGGGGGCTTGTCGTGCAGTTGTCGGCGAAGCTCTTCGTTTTCGCGAAGGATGGACTTGATCGCTTCGGGATCGGCTCCAAGGGCGAGGGTCAACTTTGCGATTTGAGCTTCAAGCTCCTTCGATCGGCGTCTAAGACCTTCATTCTCTTTGAGGAGACGCTCCATCTCAGCCCGCTTCTCTGGCGACCCCATCAGGCGGGTGAGCCGCTCTTCGAGTCCCTTGATCGTTGCGCGAAGTTCTTCAATGCGGGTGACGGCTGTGTCGCAGGTCTCGGCGAGCGCGGAAATCACTACCGAGGGACGGACGTTCGAATCGACGGGCGTGAGATCAAGTGCAGTACGCAGGCGGTTCATCGGCTCTCGGACGTGGCGCAGATCGTTGCCGACGGCGTGAACCAATGCCTGATCCTTCCCGACGTTGTTGGTTGGCAGGAGTGCACAGAACACCACCGCCACAATCGCAATGGCAATAATAAACAGCGTCAGGAAAAGGTCGGTGACACTCGGCCAGTGGCTCTGGGTGGGAATGTCGTCGTCGGACTCGGACACGGTGTGTTAGGAAAGTTTTTTGCTGAAGATTCGACGTAGGAATCCTCGAATGGGCTTAGCGTTGTCCGTATCCGATGCGACTCCTGGTGAGCTTTGGGGCGATGTCTTCGCCGAATCCGCTATGTCTGGCGGTCGTGTTTTGGGGTGCTTCAACGGGGGCGGGGCGACAGGTTCAGGTGGGGCATCTGAAGTAACGCGAGGCACTGCGATGGTTGGCTCCGGCGGGTCTAAAGTGAGTGATGTGGAAGATCCGGGCGGGGCGGCGGGCGCAGTCCCAAGTAAAGGGACTTGCGTCTCGACCCGGTTCAATGCCGGTAGTAGGGATGATTTACGTGAGCTAGCTGGTTCAGCCCCATGACCCGGCCTCAGGGGCTGCGGCGGGGTCCGAACAGCACTCTCAGAGGTTCT
Organism: Verrucomicrobiota bacterium; assembly: GCA_003402705.1. GTDB lineage: Bacteria > Verrucomicrobiota > Verrucomicrobiia > Verrucomicrobiales > V1-33 > V1-33. The sequence goes on from QQNF01000007.1 coordinate 15,138, forward strand.
GCGAATGCCATCCTTGGCCTCCTGAGCCAGTAAATCGATGGCATGTGCAGCTGCTCTTTCGATGTCAGACTTCCCCTTAATCAACTCGGCCAGCCGATTGACGGCATCTGGTATCGATTCCAATGAATTATTGATGTCGGTCGTCGTGGCGGTGAGCGTGGTGGAGATCAATTCTACGGTGGCTTGAGTCTTGGAGCGAATGTCCTGATGGGTGACCGATGTTTGCTTTGCCTGCTGATCCAAGGACTCAATCACCTTCGCACGCATCGCGAGAATTCCGTCATCGACGGACTTTCGCGCGGACTCAAGAAGGTTGTCTGGAACCATAGCAACCATGGATTCGAGGTCGGCGATGGACTTCGCGGCGCTGTCTCGATCACGTTGGTGGTCGTCCGAGACGCAACTAATAACACCAGAAATTTCTACCAATGTCCCAAGCATGGCTGTTCGGTGCTCCCGCTGCTCAGCGCGAACTTCTTCGATGTGGCTTGAGAGCTGCTCAAGCTGCTGATTTGTCGCTGCGAATATGCCCTCAAAGCCGCTGACAGCCTCATAGAGGGGAGATTTTTTCCCGAGCGTACGTGTAAGTGTGGTGGCGATCGAGTTGGATTTGGAGGCCAATGCATCTGCTGCCGTGGTCATTCTGCCGATGCCGCTGTCGAGTCCATGCAAGGCAGGGGCAACGCTATCGACGAATTTGGTGAGTTGAGCCACGACCACATCCAACTTTTCCTCTCTCTCGCCGATTGCCTTTGCGAGTGCACCGAAGGATTTTCGTACCTCTTCGTATTCATCAGAGATAGAGCGAGGCCGGAAGTGGGGCATGACTGTCCCCATCGCGAAGCGATCGAGCTGCAGGGTGTAGCGGTGCAAGCCGAGGGAGTAGATGCCCCTTGCAAATACAACGATGACTGTGGCGATCAATGCAACGAGACTCGGGAGGAAAGCCTCGCCAAGGCTGTGCATGAGCGAGTTCACAAGAGCGGCGCTGTCCTCAACATTCACCAGAGAAGGAGCGTCGTCGGCAGGGATCACACCCTCTGAATTGCTGGGTCTAAACTGAAATGCTTCCAGAATGGGTTTGACTGATGAAAGCGTGCCCACAATGCCGACGATCAGAAGCACCGCGGCAATGCCTGCGCTCAGTCTGGCCGGGGCCTTTGCTCGTTCCCGACGAGCTACGAGGACATGCAGTTCGGTGAGTGAAGTGCCCCGGGAACTCACCCAAGCAGACCAGCAGGCACGAATGACATCGGCGACTCCGGATTCCGGGTGGATTGAGCGACTCCGCATCCACTCTGATAGCTCGTGTTCCGAGTGCGTTCCGGAGCCCTCCCACGCCTCCGCGGAAACTAGCGTGGTTTCCGCACTCTTGATCTCGGAGTTGTCCTTCGAGATCGATGCATGTGCCATCAACGCGGTGATAAGGCCGACTAGGCCGACTAGGCCTGCACCTACAGCAAAAATGATGGGCCACTGGGACGTGGTGATCTGGGCGAGAATGGGATCCATGGGACGACTGGTGGCTATGGGCGGACCGCCCACACCTCAGCCCGGCGGTTCTTGGCCTTGCCGGATTCGGTCGCATTATTGTCGACTGGGAAAACAGGTCCGAGTCCGGAAGAACTAGCGTCCACCTTGGAGCGACGGAGCTCCATCGAGACGGTCTCTGCCCTTTCTTTGGAAAGGGGCATGTTGATCTCCGCGCTGCCGTCACTGTCGGTAAAGCCGAGGATGACCACCTTGTGACTGGGATACTTATCAAAAACGAAGCGCGGAAGTCGTTCGAGATCCGCCTGGGCTTTCAGATCGAGGTTGGATTTCCCGACTTCGAAGCGGAGATTGGTGGAGAGACGGACCGCCGAACTGATCGTGTCAGAGCCGATCGCTTGTCCCAATGCTGCGAGAATCTCCGGTGGAACAGCCCCTTGGCTACCCGTCAGCCGAAGGTCCACGAAGCCTTGTTTCGCGACGACTTCCTGGCCGTCGTTCGAGGTTGAAAACTTCACCAGCTTGAGGGCGGCATCATCCGAAATGGGCGTGGTCCATGCGATTATCCGGAAGCTGTAAAGGTAGTCCTCTGTCGCGATCGTGAACGGGCTTGGTTTGAGGGCAAGAGTTTCTTTGGTGGCCTGGACGGCGAGGCGCTTGGCTCGGAGATTGGCTCCTTCTTCGTGATACAAGCCGAGACTGAGAAGTTCGCGGTCGGCAAGTGCCGCATCTTCCCCCGTCGCTTCGTCAGCTCCTTTGACCGGGAAGCCAAACCGGGTGGCCATCTCCCTGAGTGCCGAGTTCTCAGGGCCGGCGGCGATCCGGAACGAGAAGTCGGAACCCACGGTTACGGTTGATGACGGATTGTCAGGGTGGACCAGAAGGGTCAACGCGTCCAAGGCCACTACTTCCGCAACGGAGCGACTCTCCCTGAAATCACCTTTGAAGTTGCCTAGGTCAGCGGCGGTCGGAGGCTGGTCGGCGAAGTAAACGGCACACTTTCCATCGGCGAGCATGCGGAAGCCACTGCTCCCGGGCGCCTGCTTGACGAGAATCCGAGACCCATCGTTACCGGTCAGATAGTAGTTTCCATCCTCGGCCGGGATGATCCGGTTCTTCGACCATGCGGCGGCTAGAGGAGCCACCAAATCACCCGCGAGGTTTCCGGAAGCGGCAATCACAAGATCCGCCTCGTCCGGTTGGAACGGCAGCGGAGGAGGTGGCGCGAACCGGCCGAGTTTCTCCTGCGCTGAGCCAAGGCGGGCAAGGATCAGGTCGAGGCTCTGCCTAATTGATTTGTTCTCAGGGCCGGGTTCGCTTGGTGCTGCCGGTGAGGCAATCCGTCGGGCACGGGCTTGGCTGTCAGTCACCTCGGCGAGAAAGTCCTCGTAAACGTCGGCGGATTTGGGCGAGTTGGCGATGAGCGGTCCGATCTGAACTTCGGCGTCTTCTTCCAAGCGGATGAGCTTCGTCAACAAGCTCTTCGAATCGGCCGCAATGACTCCCGTTCCTACCCTCGGACGATCCAATGACTCAATGGTGTTGCGGACGGTTATGGTTTGAGCCGTGATCTTCTTCTGAACGTTGGCGACCTGCATTGGGTCTTTTGACGCGATGGCGTCGGTCGCCAACTTCTCAATCTCAGCAGCAGTGGAATGGAGCGGTTTTGGGTCTGTCCTGATCTCCCCGGGCGAGCCGGCTCCCTTTGCTTTGGCCTCCAGTTGCTGGAGTTCAGATTCTAAGGGAGTCAGGCGCGCCCGCAGACCTGCGAGTGCTTTAGCCGCCGGATCGCCACCGCTCAGCATCAGCGCCAGAAGTAGCAAGACCGCGAATGCGGCGGCTCCGATGTAGACGAGTTTGGCACGGCCGTTGGTCCAGCCATCGATCAGCCCTACTTCTTCGCGATGCATCGAGCATTGCTCATTGTGGCACGGACACGCGAAACCCTGCTGGCTCTTTGCAATCTCGCGGCTGAGCGCGAGAGGGCACTTCTTGGTGGGATCGCCGCAGCGGAAAAATCGGGGGATCATCGCTTTAGAAGTTCGTGGATTCGTTTCCTGTCTTTGGTCCATGCGTCGTACTGCGGGCTGCCCGACCCCAGCTCCGTCAACTTTCTATTGTCGTCATCTTTCAGGGTCACCCTAAGTTCCTCAAGCCGGTCGTCGGGAAGCAAAGAAATCCGACTTGCCACTGCGTCCGTTACGAGAGCCGTTGTCACTGCGTCCGCGGCATGGCTAAGCGCCTTGATGCTTTCACCGATCGGCCGGAACACGATGCCGTCATCCTTGATCTCCTTCAATTTGGCTCCGTTCTCCGAGTCCTGGATGAGAGTGCCAGCACCATCAGGACCCGAGATCCGGCTACCCAGCCAAAGTGCCGCTCTCATGCTGCTGAGGGCTTCCTCTGGTGATAGACGCAGCAAGGGGGGGCGAGCTCCACGTTCACCACTGGGGTCGAGATTGGTGAAATACTTGAAGTCGCCGGCAGCATCGTGCTGCAGCGACTGTTGGTACATCTTCTCCAGATGGTGAACTACTTTAGCAAAACGGGCCGCCATCCAATAGTTGACGAACAGTAGGCGAATCTGAGTCGGGTCATCATGGAAATAGATTCCTTGGCTCTCTGAACCCCCTGCCGAGAGAAGTGGCTTGATCAAGTCGTTCAGTTTGGTTCCGAAATCGTGGTCAGCCGGAACGCCGATGAGCAGTCCCGCCCTTGGCATAGAGGGCATGCCGGCATCCTCCCTAAGAGCTTTAGGCTGGAGTTCGCCGGTGGCTTTCTCAATGCTGCAATTCGCACTGTCAATGAATTGGCTAAGCTCCTTGGTGAAACTGGCAGGGTCTTCCTTGTAGCGCGACTCCAGAATCTCCAACACATTTCCAGAGAGGACGGAGCCGCTGGGATTAGGTTTCTGGATGGAATCATGTATCTCTCCGACTTTTCTGAAGATAATGCGGTCGGAACTCTGGATGAATAGCGTCGCCTGTTCCTCCGAAAGCTTGCCCAGATTGCTCAGCGGATCAGTTCCCAAAGCCTCCGCAAATGACTGAAGGATCAGCTCGTTGCATGAATTGTCGATATGCTGCTTCTGTAGCTTTTGATCTTTTAAGTGGGTAACAAGACCGTCGAGAGAGAACTCTGGCTTGTTGGCAACAACATCCACGTTGTTATGCGGGCCTTTTTTCTGTAGCGCCTTTAGATCCTCAAGCAAATTGTCCCGCCGCTTTCGAGCTGTTACCATCCATCCGGCCAACTTGCCCTCCGCCTGTTTATATTCAGCCGCCAGCATTCCAAGATGTTGCCCAACGATGTCCTGCAGCTTTCGGTCTTCAACGGCGGAACGTCGACGAATGTCGGCCCGGCACAGGGCGGAGAGATCGTTTTGGTGAGCCAATGCGAGCTTTGACTGGCGGAATGGACGTGATATGAATGTCATCTTCGTCCATTCGAATTTTCGCTTTTCCATTCGCAACCGTACCATGTCTTGGCCGTTTGGAGCTGCTGTGTTCTCGGCAATCTGGTTCTGAATCGCCTCTTGCGCATTCAACAGAAGTTGGTCCATGTAAGCAAGCCCTAGACGGTGTTTGCTATGCAGCCAAGCTGATTGGATGATGGTCTGAATGCCGATATATATTTGCTCGAGCCTTTGGGGTCTTCCGGCCTCCAACTCTTGGAAGATGGTGGAGATTCCGCTGCCATTGAGTTCTTGATCGTAGCGCGTTTGGAGTTCCGCTTCGTACCCTGAGAGGTCCGTTTCCTTGAAGCCTTCCCTGAATTTTCCTGCATGGTAATTGTTGAAATCCTTTTCCATGCTTTTGATGATCTCAGGCACCTGATTCTTCAGAAGAAGCTTACTGTCAATAAGGGCTATAATCTGCTGAAGTGCTTCGGAGAAGCCTAGAACATTGTTGTTGTTTGGTAGCTTTTTGTCCACGGCTCCTTGGCTGTCGCTCCAATTCTGGAAGAGCAACTTGCAGCAACAACACACGAAAAGGTCTTTGGCCAGCAGCTCTCGTATTTCGTCGATAGGGACCTCCCATCGACGCATGCCTAGGCTGCCGAACCTGAATGAACGCTGTAAACCACCGAACGGTTCTCCTGGAAATGCAGCCATCAAATCCTCTCCAGTTAGTGCCTTTTGGAATGTCGTGTCCAGTTTGCCCGAGCCGTAACAAAAAATGCGCTCGAATGCTGCCTCTGCTACGATCTGGTGCTGCTGGGTAAGGCTCAGTTTCTGGTTTTTGCTGCTCAGGTGAGTGCTTAGGAGAACTTGGGCGATAGGTTCGTCCCCGCTGAAAACGCTGTTGCCGTGGGCTGTGCCGAGGAGCGTCGGCTTGTAATTTCCGCATGCGAGCGCATTCAAGTCCCGGAGAGTCGCCGCTTGGTTCTCGTGGAAAAACCCTACTTGGGCCGCTTGGAACGTCTCGTTGGTGACATAGACATAGAGAAAGATAGGAAATCCGCTATTCGCTGCGGCGTTGGGGAATTTCGTCCGAATAAGAGTGACAAGATCGACGAGGCATCCGCTTCCAGTGCCACCAGCGAGGGATGCGAATACATGCACCGCACACTCGTTCGCATTGGCTAGCATGGGCTCGATTTTGGCTTCGCAGACTGCCTTTCTGATTTTCTCTGCATTCCGAGCGAAAAGCAGCCGCCCAAGTCTGCGTCGTTGGTTTGCGCCTTGGATTCCCTGAACTCCTGCAAGGAAGGCTTGGAGCTTGTGCGTGTCGCCGATCCAAGGAGCGACGTCAGGCATCTCAGCCATTGCTGCGACATTGATAGCCTCGCCGCCTTCCTTCAGGTACAAAAATGAATCTGGGTTTAACGAGAGGTCTTTCCCGAAGTGGAACCAATGTTGCTTTGCATTGGTCACATCGTGACTCGAGTCGATGTAAAGGAAGTCATATGAATGCCCTAGCTTCTTGAGATGGCTCGCATCCTGATCGCGGCTCGCGAAGACCTTTTTGAGTTCCGCTATTGTCTTGCCGCCTTGGCCTCCAAGACCGATGAATAAATGGTTTTTCATGATGGTGGAAGGTCTGGATCAGGGCTTGGGGTTGACCTTGATGTCATCAAGGGCTCGGATGGCGCCAAAGACGATCGGGATGGCGACTGAGAGGCCGAGCAGCCATAGGCAAGCGATTTTGAGATCGGCGAGCCTTGGTGCCAACAATCCTTCTGCCGTGTCGAGAGCGTGGTTGACCTGAATCGTCGCTGCGGTGGTAGTCCACTCGTTCTGGCTGGAAACCGTCCTGGGAAATGCCGAAGGATCGAGCTTCAATGAGTCAACCGTTTCAGATGCGATGTCACCGGGACTTTTGGTGTCGAGCGGTGCTCCAAAAGCAAATGGTGGCTTAGTCCGCAGTGCCCCACGAGCCTCTTCTGCGGCGACGCTCGCGAGCACGACCGCGTCTTCCGAAGTATTCAGGCGCACTTGATCTCCCGACTGGTCAGGGCTGGTGAGCTCCTGCTGATCCTTTTTTGGTTCCAATCGGTTCCACGTTTCGACGATCACTGATCGTTTGAGCCTTCCGGAGTCAGCTATGGCTTGCGGGAGAGTTGTCCGCTGCTCTTTGAACCAATCTTCCATTCTCGCGATGGTTCGGAGGTTGAAGACTGCTAAGGCGGCAGAAAAGGCGAAGAACAGTATCATCGCGAGAAAGCCGCCGTGTCGTGTGAGGCTCCAATCTTTGTTCCAGGCCTTGCCCCAAAGCGACCCGATTAGGAAGATGAAGAAGATCAAAGTGATGGCGACCCAAATCCATGTCGCCATGCTTGAGGCTCCCATCGCGAAGCGAAAGACGAATTCGAAGAGGTCAATGAAAGTCATAATGGCGGGTAAGTTGGTGGAAGGATGGCAGAAAGTCTAACGGTTGGAAAGCCTCGAGTGAGTACGGATCTTCGTCAAGGTGGCCGGGCCGATACCCAGAACGGTCAGGAGATTTTCGAGGCTTGCGTGGGGGCGATGTTCGACTTTACGGGTGTGGCCGTGAGGGAACTGGCATTTGTCCGAATGCTTGGAGAGCATGTGCCCGTTTTCGATTTCGATGGTTTTGCAGATGCGGAAGGGCATGGGACGGGGGATCGGCCGGGTGGATCAGGGGACGTGGGTCGGATCGCGAGGGTACTGCGTTGGGTTGCTTGCGTCAATGTCTGGCGACTGATCCGGGGTGATTCTGGGTTACGTTGCTGGCTTTGGGGGCAGCGGAGGAAGGTGGGTGTAGGTGGTCGGGTCGGGGAGGTTGGCGAGGGCGAAGGCTTCGCGGCGTTCGGTACAGGTGCCGCAGGTACCGCAGTGGGTGGGACCGCCTTTGTAGCAGGACCATGTGCGGGAGAAGTCGAGGCCGAGGGAGTGGCCGAGGGAGGCGATGCCGGCTTTGTCGGTGGAGATGAAGGGTCGGAGGAGTTGGATGCCGGGGTAGGTGCCGTGTTTCATGGCGTCGGCCATGGCGAGCATGAAGGATTCGCGGCAATCGGGGTAGATGGCGTGGTCGCCGGAGTGGGCGGCGATGACGAGGCCATGGGCGTTGCGGGATTCGGCGAGGCCGGTGGCGATGGCGAGCATGATGCCATTGCGGAAGGGGACGACGGTTTGCTTCATGGATTCCTCCTCGTAATGGCCATCGGGGATGTCGCCGCCTGAGTTGAGGAGGTGGGAGGTGAAGTGATCGGCCATGAAGCCGAGGGGGATGGTGGTATGGGGGATGCCGAGGTGCTGGCAGTGCCACTGGGCCATGGGGATTTCCCGATGATTGTGTTTTGAGCCGTAATCGAAGCTGAGGCCGGCGACGACGTCGTGGTCGCGGTGGGCGAGGTAGAGTGCGGTGATTGAATCCCTGCGGCCGCTGACGATGACTTTCATGGGGGATTCATGGGGCGGCGGCGGGGGCTGGAAGTGAGAAGTGAGAAGTGAGAAGTTTGAAGTGTGAAGTGTGAAGTGAAAACGGCTCGTTCGGAGAGGCTTGTGGGGAGAGGCGTGTTCAGAGAGGCGGGCCGCGCGCACTCCGTGCGCCCTGAGAGCTGTGATTCTCCCAGCAGTCCAGAGCCTGCGGCTGGCTGGTTCGGAGGAGACTATTGCTTGTTGGGAGAGCGGGCTTGTGGGGTGCCGGGCCAGCGGGCTGGCTCCGGGAAAGCGGCAGCAGGCTTCCGCATTCCAAGGCCTTCGGCGGGGCTTGTTCGGAGAGGGGCGTGCTCGGAGGGCTGGCAAGCGCACTCCGTGCGCAGAGAGAGCTGTGATTCTCCCAGCAGTCCAGAGCCTGCGGCTAGCTGGTTCGGAGGGGGCTTGGTCGGAGAGGGCGTGGTCGGAGGGCTGGCAAGCGCACTCCGTGCGCAGAGAGAGCTGTGATTCTCCCAGCAGTCCAGAGCCTGCGGCGCTCTTGTTCGGAGGGGGGCTTGTTGTGAGAAGGGGGTTATGTGGTGTTCATGGCGTTAGGAGTCGCAGGTTGAGGCCGTGTTTTTCGAAGTTCAGGAAGTCGCTGTCGAGGGTGACGAACTGGGCGTTGTGGTGGATGGCGAAGGCGGCGAGGTAGGCGTCCATCCAGACTTTGGGTGATGCGGAGGGAAGCCTTGCCAACTGAAGCCATGGGGATTCGAGACCGGAAGGTTCCTCGAGGGTTCTGACGGCGGGCAGAGCGGTGAGGGTTTTGATCAGTTTTGCCGCGTCCTGATTGGTGAAGCCTTCGGCGCCGTAGGCATGGAGGATAGCGGGAGTGGTGGCGAGTCGAAGGAAGCTCTGCTGGGTGGCCCGGCAGAAGCAGGCTGGATTTTCGGTGGTGGTCTCGGCGAAGAGTTCGTTCGCGAGGGAATGGTGCGGATGGGCGGAGAAGGTGAGAGCCAGCCAGACGTTTGAGTCAAGGAGCATGGCCGAGGCGTTGGAGGTCGTCATTCACGAGGCTTTGCTGCTCGAGTGCGAGCAGTTGGGCGGCAGTCATCCGCGTGGCTGGAGCATTTGCGGCACAACGGACCACGGGCAGGCCGCTGGCCTTGATCTCGATCTTCGGTTTGGCGGGCTTTTTCTGAGCGGTTGTCTCAGGGCTGGCGAGGCCGCGTGCCAGGAGGTCAGCGGCGACGTCCTTGAGTTTCCGGCCCTCATGGACGGCCCGGAGTTTCAGTTCCCGGACGAGGTCGGGCGGGAGATCGAAGGTGGTCTTCATGGAGGAAGTTTGCTGGTTTGCTGGTTTTCCGTCAAGGGGGTGTTGAAGTGAGAAGTGAGAAGTGAGAAGTGGGAAGGACTTGTACGGAGATGGCTTGTGGGGTGGCGCGAGTACGGAGCCTCGCGATCCCGGGCTTGTTCGGAGGGCTGGCCGCGCGCACTCCGTGCGCCCTTAGAGCTGTGATTCTCCCAGCAGTCCAGAGCCTTCGGCTGGCGGAGCGGATTTGAGATTTGAAATTTGAGATTTGAGATGGGCTGGGTCGGAGGTCTGGCTTGTTGGGAGGGGGGCGGGTTGGGGGAGGGGGTTAGCGGTAGAGGGCGGTGACTGGTTCGCGGGTGAGGATGTTGTATTGGCGGATGGCGGAGTCCCACCATGGGGCGAGGTCGCCGGTGGGGGCGGACCAGAGGTCGTAGTGGAGGCGGATCATGACGTCGGGGTCGTACATGAGGGCGCTGAGTTCGCGTTTATTGAGGGATTGGGGGCCTTCGCGGATGAGGCGTTTACGGAGGCGGTCGAGGTAGTCGCGGCTTTCTGGGGTGAGGCGCTGGCGCTGGCGGAGGAGACTGACGTGGAGGGCGTTGACGAAGGGGTCGAGGATGGCCTGCATGAGGCCGTAGTTTCTGGCGAGGGCAGGGGAGGGATCGGAGCGCTGGTGGGCCTTGGAGAGATGGTGCTGGAGTTCGCCGATGACGGGAGGCGGGTGGAGTTCTTCGAGGGTGGAGAACCAGCCGCGGCGGCGGCCGCTGGGGAGGCCTGCGGTGAAGATGCTGAAGGGGATGGCGAGGGCGATGCCGATGAGGACTGGGCTGATCCATGCGGCGAAGGTGGGGGAGCACCAGAAGGCGATGAGGCCCCAGAGGGCGGCCATGATGGTGATGCCGGTGAAGGTGACGATGCTTTCCTGCCAGTCGACGGCACCGTCGGCTTTGCGTCGTTGTTCGGCCCAGCGGACCCCTTTTCCGAGGAGGGTGAAGATCACGAATTTGCTGTGAAACACCATGAGGATGGGTGCGAGGATGGAGAAGAAGATGGTGTCGAGGAGGACGGAGGAGAGGAGGGCGCGGCGGGAGTGGAAATGGCGGGCCACGTCTTTGCGGGTGAGTTGGCGGAAGAGGAGGAGGAGTTTAGGGACGAAGAGGAGACCGATGGTGAGGAAGAGGAGGACGAGGCCAGGGGAGAAGCCCTGGCCGATGGCGAGGGAGGATGGTCCTGGCATGGCGGCGAGGATGGTGGCGAGGACGAGGAAGGTGAACCAGAGAGGGGAGGCGACGTAGCTGAGGATGCCGTGGAAGAAGTTGAGCCGGGCGAGGGAGTTCCAGCCGCGGGCGAAGAGGAGCCAGAAGTGCTGCATGTTGCCCTGACACCAGCGGCGGTCGCGTTTGAGAGTATCGAGGAGCGTGGGTGGGCCTTCTTCGTAGCTGCCTTCGTCGACGGGGAGGAGCCAGACCTGGTGACCGGCCTTCTGCATGAGGGCGGACTCGACGAAGTCGTGGCTGAGGATGTGGCCGCCGAAGGGTTCGCGGCCGGGGAGTTCGGGGAGGGCGCAGTCTTCGATGAAGGGTTTGAGACGGATGATGGCGTTGTGGCCCCAGAACGTGGCATTGCCCATGGAGAGGTAGTTGAGACCGGCCATGAAGGGTTCGCCGTAGGCGGCGTGGGCGAACTGCATGACGCGGCCGAAGAGGGTTTCTGCGCCGAAGACGCGCGGGGCGGTCTGGATGATGCCGGCCGCCGGGTGTTTTTCCATGATGCGGACCATGTTTGCGAGGAGCGAGCCGCTCATGATGCTGTCGGCGTCGAGGACGACCATGTAGCGGTAGCGTTTGCCCCAACGGCGGCAGAAGTCGGAGACATTGCCGGACTTGCGATTGATGGGTTTGCGGCGTTTGCGGTAGAAGATGCGGCCGAAGCCGTCGAGCTGGCGGCAGAGTTCGAGCCATGCGAGTTCTTCCTCGACCCACTTGTTAGGATTATCGGAATCGGAGAGGACGAAGAAGTCGAAGTGGGCGAGCTGGCCTTCCTGCTGGAGGGACTGGTAGATGACGCGGAGGCCTTCGAAGATGCGGCTGACGTCCTCGTTGTAGACCGGCATGATGATGGCGGTGGAGGCGGAGAGGTCGGCGCGGCGGTCGTCGTCGGAGAGCGTGTTGAGGAGATTGAGGGGATCGGATTTGCGGCTGACGGCTAGGCCGATGATGGCGGTCCAGAAGCCTGTGCTGAGTTGGTAGAAGAGAGGCGTGAAGACCACGAGCATGGCGATCTCGAGGCCATTGAGCCCGTGGCGGCCGAGGGAGTGGCCCATGAGCCAGAGCCCGGCGATGAGCGTGATGAGGACGGCGGTGAAGAACGTGGCGCGGCGGCGGCGGATGCTGGCCTGGGAGAAGCGGGTGGAGGGGTTAGGAGGTGACTGGGAGGTCATCGGGTGACGGAGTAGACGCCCCAGAGGACGAGCGCGCTGAGCGAGGCGAGGAGGGCGTAGCGGAGCCAGGGGTGGCGGTCGAAGAAGCCGCCGGCGTCTTCTGCGATGTCGGAGATGGGGCCGAGGTCGATGGGGCGAGGGACCATGCTGGAGAAGGCAAGGTCCGGGCCGGATTGGATGATGGGCTGGCGCATGGCGTCGACCATTTCCTGAGGCGGGCTATCGGCGGCGAGGAAGTATTCCGGATAGGTGGAGGGACCGCCGGAGAGGAGGAAGGCCATGCGGCCGGAGGCGTCGAGGCGGCCTTCCGGGATATTGAGGTCGCCGATGATGTTGCGGAGCCATGCGCGCTGCATGCGTCTGGCTTCGTGGATGGCGACCTCGGTAGGGGAGACGTTGGGGTGGCGCGCGTGGGTTTCGGAGGCGCGTTTGAGGGTTTCGAGGATGAGATAGGTGCGGTGGACGCGGCTGTGGAGACGGTGGGCGCGGAAGTAGTCGGAGAGACGGGCGTAGGCCTCGTTCCATTCGTCGGCGGTCCCGGTTTGAGGGGCGAAGTCGATCCGGATGCTGTCCATGGGTGGCGTCAGTCAGGGCATGGAGGCTGGGTGAGGTGAAGGCAAGGAGACAGTGAGGGAGGGTTGGTGAAAATCAGTCTTCCTCGATGGCTTTGCGGAACGATTCCGGGAATTGGGTCCATGCGTCGCCGAGGGCGGCGGCGGTGGTTTTGAGGTTGATGGTGGCTCCGAGGTCGGTGGGGTCGTTGGAGTCGTTGCCGATGATGGCGAGGGAGAGGAAGCCTGAGGAGAGGCCCGCGGGGTGCTGGCAGAGGGCGACAGTGAGGACGTTGTCGGCCTTGAGGGATTCGGGTTTGAAAGGAGAGGAGGTGGTGGTGGAGGGGGCGGAGCGGGTGCTGCGGGATGAGGAGGTGGGGCGGGTTGGTTGGAGGGAGTCTCCGTTGAGGTTATTGCGGGCGAATTTCAGGCCATTGAGCCAGACGGCGGCGCCGTCATCGGCGGTGAGGCGATAGTAGATTTTCTGGACCTTGTCGGGATCGGCTTTGAAGCGGAAACGGAGCCAGCGGATTGGCTGGGGTTTGAGTTTGGAGTTGATGCCGGAGAGGTTGCCCCAGCCGACGGGTCCGGTGACTGGTGACCATGCGGAGACGTCGAAGTCCGGGTTGAGGGCATCGGCTTCGGTGATGGTGGTGCCGTCCGGGGAGGCGAGCCATTCGGTGGCATCGGAGACGAGCGTGATGGGAGCGAGCGGGTCGTGCGCGGCGGTGCGAGCTTCCTTGAGGGCGTCGGAGATGGATTTGAGGGTGGCGGCGGCTTCGGCGTTGGGTTCGCGGGCACCGAGTTTGCGGGCGACGGACCATGCCATGGAGAGCGAGTGGACGGCGGCGGCGTGGTCTTTGGCGCGGGACTGGGCGGTGGCGGCGGTGCGGAGGGCGGCTAGGGTGGCGCGCCAGTTTTCGGGCTTATCGGAGTCGGCGGTGACGGCGACGGCGGCGGCGCGCAGGGCTTCGGTGAGGCCGCCTTTGGCGAAGGCGAGTTGCTGCTCGAGCTGGGTGCGGAGCGTGCTGACCCGGTTTTTGGAGCCAGCGGGGACGGATTTCTCGCCGAGGGTGGAATCGGCTAGTGATTGCAGAGCGGCGAGGGCGTCGGCGGGTTTGTCCGAGCGTTCGAGGATTTCGGCGCGAGTTAGGGTGACGATGACCTTGGCGGAGGGGGAGTCGGCGGGGAGAGCGGCGGCGGCCTTGTCGAGAGCGGCGAGGGCGTCGTCAGGTTTCCCGGCTTCGGCCATGAGGACGGCGAGTTCCATGGCGGTGCGGCCGTCGCGCGGGTGGGTGGTGATGAGGGTTGGGGCGGCGGCGAGGAGCTCGTCGCGATCGAGCCATTTGGCGTCGATGAGCGTGCGGAACCATGGGAATTCGGGTTTATCGGGGCCTGGCCATGCGATGCCGTTGTCGAGCATGCGGAGGACGAGCGTGGTGCGGGAGAGACCGGAGGCCTTTTCGAGGTCGGGCCATGAGGTGGCGATGGCCTTGAGGTCTTCGGCGAGATTGAGGGCGCCGAGCGCGTTAGAGAAGCCGGAGCGGGCGCGTTTGGGGGCGGCATCGGCTTCGGCGGCGAATTCGGCCATTTGGTTGTCGGCGGCGTGCTGGAGCATGGTGCGGACGAGACGGCGGCCGAGATTGGCTTCGAAGAGATTCTGGGATTCCTCGACGAGACTGACATCGCGCCATGCTTTGCGGATGCGGGCGCGGCCGGCGTCGTCGGCGGCTTTCCAGAGGACAGGCGAGGCCTTGTCGCAGGCTGGGTAGAGGGCGGTGATGGCTTCGCGGATGTAGCCGCCCTGACGGCTAGAGGCGTTGGCACCGATCTGTTCCATTGCGGAGCAGAAGGCGTCGAGGTCGCCCTTATCGAGTTTGGAGACGAGGGCGGAGGAGTAGAGCTTGACCCGGCGGGAGCGCTGGTTGCCGTTTTCGACCTGTGAGAGCGTGCCGAGGGTTTGCTGGACGGCCCATGCGGCGAGCGGTTCGGTGACGAGGAGAGCGGCTTCCTTGTCGTCGATGAGGACGCCGAGCGAACGTTCGAGGAGGAGCGGGTTACGGAACGTGGCGGGCATGGTGGCGGCGAGGGCCTTGAGACGCGCGCTGAGGTTAGGGGCCTTGTCTTTGAGATCGCCTTCGGTGATGCGTTTATCGTCGGGGAGCGTGGCGAGGAGGAGGGCGGCGGAGAAGCGTTCGTCTTCGGCGTCGAAGCCGTCGAGGAATTGCTTGCGGACGGGTTCGTCGTCGGGGAGCCATGTGGCGCCGTCGGAGGAAGAGTTCGCGAAGATTTCCTCGCCTGCGGAGCGGAGGATGCGGCGGGCGAGGTCGTGGCGTTTGGAGAGGACGAGTTTGGAGAACCATGCGCGGTCGACCATGCCGCCGGCGGTGGTGAGGAGCTTTGTTAGGGTGGCGTCATCGCCGAGACGGAGGGCGAGAGGGACGAGGGCGCGAACGACGACGTTGTCTTCGAGCTGAGGGCCACGGTAGCCGAAAGAGCCGCGGGGATTGCCGCGGGCGGTGGCGGCGCGGAGCCATGATTTGACGAGACTGTCTGCGGCGGCCTTGTCGACGTCGGAGAGCGGTTCGTCTTCCTTGCCTGTGGCGGCGGTGAAGGCGGAGATGATGGCGGCGGCGTGGGCTTCGAGGACCGGGATTGACTGGAGCCATGCGGTCTGGAGTTCGCTGGTGAGGAAGCGGCGGAAGTCTGGCGAGCCGCAGGGTGAGGCGATGAGACGACCGGCGCAGCCTAACCTGACGGCGAGGGGAGCGGAGGAGCTGCGGAGCCATGGTTCGACGATGGCGAGGAGAGGTGCGGTGCCGGCGTCGTCGGTCGGGTTGCTTTTAGCGGAGGCGAGGGCGAATGTTTCCGCGGCGAGGAGGAGTGCGGCGACGGGCTGGTCCGGGCCGGTAGCGGCGGCGCGTTCGGTGAGGAATTTGCGGTCCTCGTCGTCGTTGGTGATCGCGCCTGGGGAGAATGAGACGACGAGCGGGAGGGCGAGGGCAGGGAGGTTAGGGCCGGTGGCGGCGGCGATGGCGGCCATGGCGTCCGTGTTGAAGCGGCGTTCGCCTTGTTTTTCGGTGGGTTGGGAGCAGGCGCCGTTGACGAAGCTGCCGATGGCGGCGAGGATTTCGGAATTCCACTCGATGGGGAAGCCGTTGTCGTTGAGGGTGGAGTCGAGGTAGAAGCGGAGGGAATTGAGGCAATCGGCGGTGGATGGGAGAGGGGCGTTGGGGGAGGAACGCTGATTGCGGAGCCCGTTGGCGAGGAGATAGCCGAGGACGCTGGAGCCGTCGCCGTAGTTGATCTGGGACTGCATGCCGGCCTTGCGGTTTTCGGCGACGATCTGACGGGCGCGGAGGAGGACGGCGGAGGCGTCGGCGGGTTTGGATTTGAGGAGAGGCGGGAGGAGCGTGGAGAGCTTGGAGGCTAGTTCGCTGTCGCCGGTGGGGTTGGGTTTGCGGGTGCTGGGCTGTTTGGAGGCCGGGTTGATGAAGGCGGCGACCATGGCGTCGGCGTTGCCATTGAGCGTTTCGTCGGCCCATGCGGTCAGGGCGGCGGCGTCCTTGTCATCGGAGGACGTGCCGAAGCGGTTTTCCATGGCCTTGACCATGGCGGCGAAGTCCTGGCGGTTGACGTCGGGGAGTTTGCGGATGGCTTCGAGGTTAGCGACGAAGAGCTTGCGGATGGCGGGGCCGGAATTGCCGCTGGAGTCGGAGGTGAGGGCGGCGTTGATGAGTTCGGTGCCGAAGGTTTTGGGTTCCTTGGCGAAGGCTTCTTCGATGGCCTTGCGGGCGGGGCCGGCCTGGCTGAGACCGACGAGGACGTCGAGGGCGAGACAGCGCTGCGAGTTGACTGGGCCGGCGCAGGGGAGGAAGGTTTCGAGAGGCCGGACGATGGGGGTACGGCGGAGGAAGGTGACGACCTTTTCAGCGGGCTGGCGGAAGAAAGCGGAGTCGGTGAGCTGGTTGCCGTAGTTGAAGAACTGGTCGTCGGTGGCGACGTCGCGGGCGGGGCGCTGGAAGTCGCGGATGTAGCATTCGGCGGCTGGGAAGACGAGTTCGGGTGACTGCCATGCGGTGCGCATGAGATTGAGCCACTGCATGATCATGGCGTTAGGAGAGCCACTGGAGTAGGAACGGGGGTTGTAGTGCCTGGCGAAGTGTTCCTGACGTTTTTCGGCGGGGCCGAGGAAGATGACGGCGATTTCGCGGAAGAAGGCGTCGACGGCATCGGGGCCTTTGCGTTCGATGAGCCGTTTGGCGAACTGCATGATGTGCCAGAATTCCTGACCGCCGTAGTAGTTGCCGTTGGAGTTTTTGAGGCTGGCGACGATGAGCGGGCCGAAGTCGGCGTCGAGTTTGCGGAGGTCGGCGACGTGGAAGACGGTCTGCCAGTGGAGCTGGGGCTGGCCTGGCTGGACGGATTTCTGGCGTTTGGCGGCGAACTCGAGGGATTTGGCGGGGAATTCGTCAGCGGTGCAGAAGTAGAGCGGCATCATTTCCTCGAGATCGCGGGCGGTGGTGGCGCGGGCGGCGCGGAGGCGCGGGAGGAGGTCGTCAGTGATCTTGGCAGGCAGGTTCTGTTTCCATGCGCGTTCGAGGAGCCATTCTTCGGGGCCTGGTTGGCGGAGCGGGATGGCGTCGCCGCGGCTGCCCATGTTGTAGATCTGGCTGCCGATGGAGACGTTGGATTTGCGGGAGGCGCGTTCGAGTTCGAGGACGGCGGCGGCGAGTTTGTCGAGTTCGTCGTTGGCGGATTCGTTGCCGTCTTTGAGGGCGACGGCGGCGAAGCGGGAGAAGGCGCGGCGGGCGGTGGAGGCGATCTCCATGAAGCGGCGGGCGAAGCGGTTGTGGAGGTCGAGTCGCTGGGCCTGGAGATCCTTGCGGCGGTTGTCGGCTTCTTCGCCGTCCGAGCCGTTGTAGGAGGTGGGGGTCTGCTGGTAGAGGGAGCCGATGTCGAGCTGATCGCGATTGGCCCAGCCCTGCTGCATGGCGTAGTCGAAGACCTGGTAGAGCGAGTCGAGATTGAGTTTGGCGAGGGCGGGTGCGTCGGACTTGGAGAGGGCGTCGAGGACGACTTCGAGGAGAGCGAAGCGAGCGGCGTGCGTCTCGATGGTGGAGATGACGTTGACGAGGTTAGGGGAGAGAGCGAGGAGCTGGTCTGGAGCTTCGGTTTTGAGGATCTCGACGGCCTTTTCGGGGTCGTCGGCGAGGGCGGACATGATGAGGCATTTGCGGAGCCCGGCGTCCTTGGGTTTCTTTTCGAGGGCCTTGCGGTAGAGGGCGAGGGCCTTGCGAGGTTCGCCCATGATGTCGAGGGCGGCGGCGAACTGGGCGGTGGCGTCTGGGGAGGGATTGTCGCCGGGGTTGAGGGCTGCGGTCAGTGCCTGGGCGAAACCGTGGCGGTTGACGGCTTCGACCCATTCGCGGGCCTGGTAACGGAGGGAATCGTTGCCGGCGAGCCATGCTTTGGACATGGATTTGAGTTCGCGGGTGAGGTCGCGGAGGGCGTCCTCGCGTTTTCCTTTGGCGACGAGTTGGTCGATGCGGCTGGTGCGGCCGCCGGAGTTGATCATGCGGAGGGAGACCGAGCCCATGGCGCCGAGGGAGACGCCTGAGGAGGGAGCGCCCTGAGGACCGGACTGGGCGGAGGCGGCCATGCGTTCGGATTCGTTATCCATGCCGAGTTCCTTCATGGCGTCGGCGAGTTCCTGACGCTGGCCGGCGTTGGAGGCCTCGCGGCGGAGACGGAGGAGGGCTTCGCGGCCGGCGGCGACGAGAGGGGAATCCTTGTCGGCGGAGGCGGCGGCGGCCTGGGAGGCGGCGATGGACCATGAGACGAGGGAACCGTCGACGAGACGACGGAATTCGCGGGCCATGGGCATGGGTTGGGCGCGACGGAGGAGAGCGCCGGCGGCTTCCCACTGATTCTCCTCGGCGGCGTGGCCGGCGGCGAGGAGGAGCGTGGCAAGGGGGGCGTCGGCGGGATCTGTCAGGGATTTGAGGAGAGCGGTGAGGGCGTCCGGGTCATCGGCGCGGATGGTGAGGAGGACCTTGAGGATGGGGTCCTTGATGGCGGGGAGAGCGGCTTTGAGTTTATCCTGGTCCCACTCCATGCGGTTGCCGTAGTAGTTTTCGGCGCGGGCATTGAGGAGCATGAGGGCGAGCGGGGAGAAGTCCGGGAGCCGCTGCGGGGGGAAGGTGAGGGCTTCGATGAGAGGCGGGCGGCCGCCCATCTGGGAGAGGAAGTTTTTGGGCGAGCGCTGCGGGTCGGCGGCGTGAGCGGCGACCTCGTCTTCGATGAGCGCGACGAGCGGCTGGAGGTCTTCCTCGCGGGAGAGCATTCCGGCGAGCTGGATGAAGATGTAAGGGGCCTGATAGCCTTTGGGGTCGGACTTGCGGTACCAGCCTGGGAGTTTGGTGCGGAGACGGTTGAGGGAGGCGCGGTTGGCTTCGGGGATGGCGTCCGGGTTCTGGGCGTTCTGGAGGAGACCGGAGAGATTATTGAGGAGGATGGGAGGCGGGACCTCGAGTTGTTCGAGGGCGGCGGCGGATTCCTGCCATGCTTTGGAAGCGGCCTCGTCTTCGTCGTCGATGAGACGGAGGGCGGCGATCCATGCGAGTTCGCGGCGTTTTTCCTTGAGACTGGAGTAGACGCGGAGATCGACGGCGGGGTCGGAGTTCTGCTGATTGCCCCAGAGAGCGGCGAGGGCGAGGAGGGTTTCGTTAGTCGGGTCCTTTTCGAGACGTTCGGCGAAATTGATCTGGCGGTCGACGCGGGTGCCCTGGATGAGTTCGAGGAGGAGGTCGGCGGAGGGGATGCCGGCTGCGCGGATGCCGTCGGCGATGGTGGTGCGTGCGGGTTCCTCGCCCTCGTTGGCGAGGGAGGCGAGGTGGACGAGGGAGAAGGAACGGGATTCGTCGACCTTGGCGGGGAGATTGGGGGCATTTCCGCCGGTGGAGGCGCGGTTGACGCGGTTGTTTTTGTACTGGTAGGCCTGATAGGAGGAATACGTCAGGGAGATGATGTCGAGGACATCGGCGGGGACGTAGGGGCGAAGGGCCTCGGTGTAGTCGCGGGCGGAGCCGGGCTGGACCGAGACGGGCGCGCCCGGAGCGTTGCGGTTAGGGAGTTCGTCGCGGATGCCGAGCGCGTGGAGGAAGGCGTTGGTGGCGGGGGCTGGCTGATCGCTTTCTTCGAGGGCGCAGCCGTAGAGGTACCAGAGACGGTAGTCGCCGGGGAAGTCCTTCATGCGCGGGGCGAGGAAGGCGGCGGCCTGTTTCCAGAGATCCTGGTCGCAGAGGGCGTCGGCGAGGGACTCGAGCTGACGGGCGTCGAGGGCGACGGAGGAGGCGAGCTGTTCGAGGGCGGCCATGCCTTTGGCTTCATCGCCGCTGGCGAAGTGGACGCGGGCGATGCGCTGACGGACCTTGCCTGATTTGTCGAGAGGTTCGGCTTCGCGGAGCGTTTCGAGGGCGCGTTTGAAGTCGCCTTCGGCTTCGGCGATGCGGGCGATTTCGAGGAGGATGTCGAGGTCACCGGCTTTGAGGCGGGCGGCTTCGGCGAGCGCGGCGGCGCGGGCCTCGTAGTTTTCCGAGACCCGGTGGATTTCTGCGAGGGCGAGGAGCGGGAGGAGGGACGTGCGGTTGGCTTTGCGGCGTTCTTCGAATTGTTCGACGAGTTCCGAGAGCTTGTCGGCGTCGCGGGCGTTTTCGGCTAGGGCACCAGCCCAGCGGATTTTGGCGCTGAGGTCTTTGCCTTCTTCGTAGAGGACTGTGTAGAGACGGGCGGCGTCGGCGAATTTGCCATCGTCGCGATAGGCTTCGGCGAGCATGGCTTTGAGGTCCTCGTTGTCGTCGAATTCCTGGGACGCCTGGCGGAGTGCGCGGAGGGCTTCCTTGTTATTGCCTTGAGCGAGCTGGAGGGAGGCTTCCTTCTGCCATGGGAGATTGCTGCCTGGGGAGAGCTTTTTCCATTCGGGGATCCATGTCAGGGCGTCGGAGAGTTTACCGGCGCGTTCGAAGAGTTCGACGAGACGCTGGACGTGGACGCTTTTGCGGCCTGTTGGGGATTCGACGAGCCGTTTCATGGAAGCGGCGGCGCCGGCGATGTCACCGCGCTGGGACTGGAGACGGACGAGGATGGCGATGGCGAGTTCCGGGGCGGCGGCTTCGACTTCCTTGAGGGCGGCTTCCGAGCCTTTGGGGTCGCCGGTGCGGTCGAGGAGTTCGGCTAGGAGGCACTTGTCCTGAGGGGATTCGGCGTTGCCTTTGAGCTGAGCGAGGAGGGCTTCTGTCTGACCGGCTTTTTCGGAGAGCCGGAGGAGGATGGTCATGGTGGCCTCGAGATCGACTGGGTCGGAGGCGAGGGAGACGAGCGTGCGGGCCCATGGGACGGCCTGGGCTTCGCGGTCGGTGCGTTCTGCCAGTTCGCAGAGCTGGAGGAGGTAGAGAGGGTCCTTGGAGAATTCGGGGAGCCGTTCGGTGAGGAGGTCTGCGGCGAAGGCGAGTTCGTCGCGAGCGGCGGCGGAGCGGGCGACGCCCATGACGCGGGATTTGTCAGGAGAGGCGGCGAGTTTGCGCCAGACGGCGAAGGCCTCGTCTTTGGCACCGCTCTTGTGGAGAACGGTGGCGAGCGCGTCCTGAACGCCCTCGCTGTCGGGGAAGGTGGCGGCTGCTTTCTTGTAGAGATCGAGGGATTCCGCGGGGAGTTGATAGCGTTCGAGGAGGCCGGCGGCGCGGAGGTGAGCGGCTTCGGACTTGTCGGATTTGGCGAGGAAGTCGGCGACGGCGGCGGATGCTTCGGGTTTTTTGCCGGCGGCGGCGCGGAGGTCGGCGAGTTTGACGATGAGTTCGAGGTCCTGGGGGTAGAGCCGGATGAGTTCGAGCATCTGGGTGGCTGCGTCGTCGGGGCGCTGGGCCTGGATGAGGAGATCGACGAAGGATTCGCGGACCTCGCGATTGCCTGGGGTTTTGGCGAGGATGTCGGAGTATTCGCGGATGGCTTCGTCGGTGGCGGCGGTTTCGACGAGGAGGGCGGCGAAGCGGCGGCGGAGGGACGTGCGCTGGGGGAATTTGGCGACGAGGGCGCGGTATTGTTCCTTGAGGCCGTCGACGGCGTCGTCGCGGCGGAAGGTTTGCTCGAGCTGGGCGAGGATTTCCTTTTCGAGCCATGAGTCTGCGCCGGTGTCGTCGAGACAGGCGAGGTAGACGGCGACGGCTTTTTCGCGAGCACCGGCGCGCTGGTGGATATCGCCGATGCGGAGACGGCGCTGGACCTTTTTGTAAGGGTCGGCGGTGCGAGCGACGAGGGCTTCAGCGGTGGCGAGGGCTTCGTTGGTGAGGCCTTCGGAGATCTGGAGTTCGACGAGGTCTTCCTGGAGGTCTTCGTCGTCAGGGTTGGCGGCGACGAGTTCCTGCCAGACCTTGACGGCGTCGGGGACGCGGCCGGCGCGGGCGAGGAGACGGCCTTTGAGTTGCTTGAGTTTGGTGAGGGTGGCGGCGGGAGGGTTGGCGGCGGCGGCCTTGTCGAGGGAAGCGAGGGCGCTGTCGAAATCGAGCGTGCGGGATTCGGCGAGGGCCTGCTGGAGCCATGCCTCGGCGTTTTTGGGGTCGGCGGCGGTGGCGGTGCGGAAGGCGGCGATGGCTTTTTCGTTATCGCCCTGGCGGAGGAAGTGATAGGCGAGGAGGAGACGGGCGGCTGGCGGGGCGTCGGCGGCGTCGGCGCGTTCTTTGAGCCATGATTCGAGGTCGTCGAGCGTGCGGGATTCGAGCCATGCGGTGTAGAAGCGGTCGAAGACGGCACCTGGGACGGGGCGTTTGAGGAGACTGTCGTAGTAGCGCTGGGCTTTTTCGCTGACAGGTTCTTCGGCGTGGAGCGCGGGGAGGAGAGCGGCGAAGAGGACGGCTGGGAGGAGCTGGAGAGAGGGGAGGAAGCGCTTCATTTCGGCAAAGGGGGAAAGTGGAAAGGAGAGAGAGTGGGAAGGACGATTGGAAAGCGGACGAAAGGCGAGGTACTGTCGGACAAAACGATGGGAAGTCGAGCGCGAGGAATGGTGGATCGCGCGGGTGGGAAACCCCTTGCTTCCAAGCGGTTTCGAGGTCCTCATGGGAGGCTTACCGGGGAGGTTGAGCCGACCCTTGATTTCCCCTGATCCATGAGTCATTCACAGCCAGTCACCGTTCCATGTGTCATGAAAATTGCGGGCACCGGCAGTTACGTGCCGGAGCGCGTGCTGACGAATGCGGATCTTGAGAAGCTGGTGGAGACGACGGATGAGTGGATCACGTCGCGGACGGGGATCAAGGAGCGGCGGATTGCGGCGGAGGGTGAGGCGACGGGTGATCTGGCGACGAAGGCGGCGTTGCGGGCGATGGAGGCGGCCGGGGTGACGGCTGAGGAGATTGATCTGATTATTGTGGGGACGATTTCGCCGGACACATTTTTCCCGAGCACGGCGTGTCATGTGCAGCGGAATCTGGGGGCGGTGAAGGCGGTGGCATTTGATGTGAGTGCGGCGTGCGCGGGGTTTCTGTATGCGATGCAGATTGCGCGGCAGTTCATCAATGGCGGGACGCGGAAGACGGCGCTGATCATCGGGGCGGACAAGTTGAGCGGGATGGTGAACTGGCAGGATCGGAATACGTGTGTGTTGTTCGGTGATGGGGCCGGGGCAGCGATTCTGACGGCGAAAGAGCCGAATGACGGGGATCCGAGCGGGGTGTTGTCGTCGGTGATGGCGAGTGACGGGCGACTGACGGATATCTTGTCGGTGCCGGGTGGTGGATCGGCGATCCCGATCACGCCGGAGAATGCGGACCAGCGGTTGAATACGATTCACATGCAGGGGCGCGAAGTGTTCAAGGCGGCGGTGAAGTACACGCTGGAGGCGTGCGAGCAGGTGATTGAGCGGGCTGGGTTGAAGGCTGAGGACATTGCGCTGATCATTCCGCATCAGGCGAATGTGCGGATTGTGGATGCGATCCGGGAGCGGTTGGGATTGCCGCCGGAGCGGGCGTTTTTGAATCTGCAAAAGTATGGGAACACGTCCGGGGCGGCGGTGGCGATTGCGCTGGATGAGGCGGTGCGGAGCGGGGTGGTGAAGAAGGGGGACAATATTCTGCTGGTGGCGTTCGGGGCTGGGTTTGCGTGGTCGGCGTCGGTGATCCGGTGGTGAGGCAGGGAAGTTAGGGTGCGGGATTGAGTGGAGGATTCTGGGAGCAGGCAGCGGGCATGAAAAGGCCCCTGCGGTTTCCCGCAGGGGCTTGAGAGGAGGCGGGCGATGGTCGCCCTATGGAGTGGAGGTCAGGCGATTTTCCACGGGGCGCGGTATTCGCGGCCCATGAGTTTGGAGGCTTCCTCGTCGCCGATGATTTCTTCCTTGGCTGGGTCCCATTTGATTTTGCGGCCGGTCATCATGGCGATGAGGGCGAGGTGGCCGGGGATGGCGCTGCGGTGAGCGGTGGTGACTGGGGTGAGGGTTTCGGCGCGGGAGCGGACGCAGTCGATGAAGTTGCCCTGGTGGCCGGTGGGGCTCTTCATGAGCTGGACCTTGCGGAGGTCGTCGGGGAGTTCCTGGTGGATGGCTTTTTCAGCGATCTGGTCGCCGCGGCGTTCCTTGATGATTTTCTTGTAGGCCGGGTTGGAGCAGTCGAAGAAACCGCGATCGACCTGGACCCAGCCTTCTTCGCCGATCCAGCGGGTACCGCCGCGGATGTCGCCGTGGCCGCCGGCGATGATCATTTTGACACCGGAGTCGTATTTGGCTTCGGCACGGTATTTGGTGGCGGTGTTCCACATGGCGGTTTTGGCTGGGAATTCGCCGGAGCCTTCGATTTCGACTGGGCCGCCGCCTTTGTCGCAGTCCATGCCCCAGTGGGCGATGTCGCAGTGGTGGCCGATCCAGTCGAGGAGCTGGCCGCCGCCGGTGTTGTAGTTCCAGCGCCAGTTTTTGTGGACGCGGCCTTCGATGTAATCTTCCATGGTGGAGGGCCCGATCCACATTTCCCAGTCGAGTTCTGCGGGTGGGGGAGTGACCTGGTTTTTGCTGGCGGTGCCTGCGAAGTCGGCGTGGCCGGAAGGGAGACCGACGTGGACTTCCTTGAGTTTGCCGATGAGGCCGTTGCGGACGATTTCAGCGCCGACGCGGAAGTTGTCGTTGCTGCGCTGCCATGAACCGGTTTGCCAGACGCGTTTGTTCTCGAGGACGGCGCGGACGATGGCTTGTTGTTCGCGGATGGTGCGGGCGAGGGGTTTTTCGCCGTAGATGTCCTTGCCGTTTTTGGCGGCTTCGATGGCGATGAGGGCGTGCCAATGGTCGGGGACGGCGAGCATGACGGTGTCGACGTCTTTGCGGGCCATGAGTTCGCGGTAGTCCTTGATGGCGGCGCAGTCCTTGTTGCCGTTTTTGTTATCGATGGCGTTGACGGCTTGTTCGAGGTGGCGCTTGTCGAGGTCGCAGGCGGCGATGACCTGGCAACCGGGGACGTTCATGAAGGCTCCAATGTTGCCGGGGCCCTGCATGCCCCAGCCGACGGCACCCATGGTGATGCGGTTGGAGGGGGCGACGGTGCCGTCAGCGCCGATGGCGGAGGCGGGGATGATGGTGGGGAAGGCGAGGGCCGAGGTGGCCTTGAGGAAGTTTCTGCGGCTGGTTTTCATGGAAGGTGGTTGGGAATGGTTGGATGGGGGGTTGAGATATGAAGGGGGTAGGAATCCGGGGAAAGGCCCCGGGGAGGGGATTGTGGCGACCGGGAAGGGGGACGGGAAGCAGAAAACGCGGTGGGGAGGTGTGATTTTGCGGCGGATTTCTGGGCGGGGGCGTCCGGGACGGGGACTGGGTTTCTGTCGGGTCTTGCGGGTGGGGAGCCGCCTGACGATATCGCGGATGTCGGCGAGGTGGCTGGCAGCAGTGCCTTGGTTGTCCTTGTTGGTGCCGCGGTCGTCATCATGCGCGGCAAATCAAATGAAGGTCGCTTGATGAGGCGAGCACGAGGCTGCGGCCGGTGGGTGAGAAGCCAAATGCCCGTGTCGTGCTGTCTGATGGAAGGCGGTGGATAGCGGTCGGTCGGCCGAAGGTGGCATACTCTGAGGACTTGCCGGGCGGCGACAGAGTCACGATGATCTCGGGCCAATCAAAGACAAAGTGCTCGATACTCCAACCATCGTGGGTGGTGAGAGCCAGCCCACCTCCGTGAAGCCCTGCTGTGTGGACGGTATGCGTCGCGAAATCCGCAAACGCGGGAGCGGTCAGAGAAGATGTGTCGAATGGGTAGTCCTCGGCACGATCTCTGGCTACCCTCTCACCTGTAAGACAGTCGTAAATGCCTCTCCCCTGACTGGACAAAACAAGGAGGAAGTCGGTGCCGGGAATAAAGCCGACGTCCGTGAGTCCACCGACATCCTGCGTCGCTGATGCTCTCCACGGGACTGGCAGGGTGCTCGGTGCGCGCAATACGGCTTCGACAACGGGCTTCAGATGAGGGCAGTGCATGATGTGGTGGTTGGGCGACGGCGAGCGGGAAGCTTCGATGACGCGACAGATGCCATACGAGCCCTGCCCGCATCTGTTGCGTTAGTCGGCGTTCGGTGTTGCATTGGATGCGATGGCTCGAAGCGAAATCTGATACGCCGAATTCCGATACTCGTGAAACCAGAAGTGGGAGAAATGAACAGCGCCGCAGGTCGGGCATGACGAGCGAACCACAGCGTCCATCCCATCGGCAATCGAACGGCGCGCTAAGTCGATATCGAAGGCAGCGGCAATCGTGGTGCGTTCCGGCTCGGCTGTCCGGTCCTGCCAGCCCCACGCTGCCTGAAGCATCTCAGAAAACGTCACTCGGATGTCGCTGCCGCACGCATCGCAGGCAAAACGATAAGTGGCCTTGTCGGTCTCCCAGCCTTCGAAGAAGGGAGGTCGCACTTGCGGTTGGACGATTAGCTTCATTCTCGGGGGCGCGTGCGGAGTCGACTTACGTCGAAGCGCTGGCAACGCAGGGGTGGAGGTGAGTGTGGAGACGAGATGGCGGGTTAAATTTACGGAAAGGATGGCCGACAGGGAGGCCTCAGCGGTTGTCCAGCCACGCTCTGTTCGCCATTGTAATTGGTTGTCGCCGCCACAGCAATTTATCTAGCGGTTATTGTGCCATCATCATGGAAATCAAGAATGAAGTTTTTCACGTACTTGCCGCGCGGAGATTTCATCCGAACGGTGATTTCCAAAGCGCGGGCTTGAATCCATCTGGCTGGCAACTGACCTGAGGCGGTGATTGTCGAGGAATCGATACCAAGCTTCGTGCTCGCGATTTTGAGGATGTCTGGGATGTCCAATGATGTCACACCTGTTTTTGTGACGCAAAAGACATTGAGTTTGCTGTGCTTGCTCAGCGAGTCATGCGTGGCCAGCAATGTAGAATCAGGATTCCAAAGGAATGTGAGAAATGACGGCACTTCCTTGTTTGTTGCCCACTTGGTTCTCGAACCAGTGTCGATAAGCAGCTTCGAGCGGTCAAGCGGCGCAAGTCCAATCCCCGAACTTGTCATCGCAGTATTCGGAGTGTCCCCATCCCAGTAGAAGAACTCAAATAGAGCAAGCTTACCGTCAGGAGACTGTGATTTCTCAATCAATGTTCCTGCGGTGATGCCCTTTTGACTTGCCCAACTGGGGTCCGGGTCCTTGCAGAAACCGACATTCGGGGTGCAGATCGCGGTAGCGACCAAGGTTGTGAGTAGAAGCTTCATCATTTAAGGCGGACAGTTTCTTTTTTCATGATAGCTTGTGTGATATCCATTTGCAATCGGCGCTTGGTTGTGGTGGCGACAAGGCCGGGAGGGCCTTGCTGCGGCGGGGGGCGAAGTGGGGTGGTGGGATTCGGGAAGGTGAATGGACCGGATTGACAGGATTGACCGGATTGACGTAAATGATTTTGGGTGTGTTTGAAGAAGCTGGAGGGGTGGGGACAGGGTCGGGATGGCGTTGAGAACGGACGCCGGATGCGGGGCGGATGGTGCTTCGCTGCGGTGGCGACAAGGCCGGGACGGCCTTGCTACGGCTGGGGGCGAAGCGTGGCGGGTGGTGGGATTTGGCAAGGTGAATGGACCGTATTGACAGTATTGACCGTATTGACGTGAATGATTTTGGGTGTGTTTGAAGTAGCTGGCGGGGCGGGGACAGGGCTGGGAGGGCGTTGGGAACGGACGCCGGATGCGGGGCGGAGGGTGCTTTGGTTTGGGCGGCGACGACAAGGCCGGGACGGCCTTGCTGCGGCGGGGGGCGAAGAGGGGTGGTGGTAGGGATTGGGGACCACGAATAAAGAGGAGGGGACTGGCTTGACAGGATTGACCGGATTGACGGGAAGGGTTTCTTGTGAGGGAGCTATCTGGGGCGTTGATCTGGGATGGCCGATGCTGGGGAGATGGTTGGGTTTTGGCGGGGGCGTGAGTAGCAAGTAGTTAGAACGCGAAGCCGAAGGTGAGGTGGAAGGCGCCGGTGGGGTCGCCGGGTTGGCGGTTTGGGTTGAAGCCGTAGTCGAGGCGGAGAGGGCCGACTGGGAGGGCGTAGCGGAGGCCGAGGCCGAGGGCGTAGCGGAGGTCTGAGGGGAAGGCGAGGAGGTGGTCGTGGTCGCTGGTGAGGGCGCCGGCGTCGGCGAAGGCGGCGAGTTCGAAGTTGGGGAGGAATTCCCATGAGGCTTCGAGGTTGGCGGCGTGCATGAGCGAGCCGCCGAGGGGAGTGCCGCCGTCGGAGCGAGGGCCGAGATCGCGTTCACCGAAGCTGCGGACGGTGCTGCTGCCGCCGTTGAAGACCCGTTGGTCGATGGGGAGGGAGGAGATGCCGTCGGGGGTGGAGACGGCGGCGGCCTGCCAATTGGCGGCGATGCGGAAGTGGGAGGAGAGGGGCTGGTACCATGAGACGCGGACGCGGGAGCGGAGGAAGGGGACGCTGGCGTTGCCGCCTTCGATTTCTGCGCTGGAGAACCAGCCCTTGCGGGGGATGACCGGGCTGTCGCGGAAGTCGAGACTGAGGGACGAGCCGAGGGAAGCGGTTTGATAGGATGAGGGGCCGAGTTCGAGCGGGGAGAGATTGCCGCCGGAGGCGTGGTCGGCGGAGAGGGAGGCGAAGGCGGAGGCGGCGACGTGGAGATTGAACTGGCGGGAGAGCGTGGAGCGGAGACGAGCGGCGTCGTGGGTGTAGTTCCATGCGGTGGTGTGGAGGACGGCGAGTTCCGAGTCGGAGGCCCATGCGGAGCCGA
The DNA here is from genome assembly GCA_003402705.1 of Verrucomicrobiota bacterium. Lineage (GTDB taxonomy): Bacteria > Verrucomicrobiota > Verrucomicrobiia > Verrucomicrobiales > V1-33 > V1-33. The sequence continues at coordinate 44,005 of QQNF01000007.1, forward strand.
AGAGGGCTGGGTTGAGCCAGCGGAGACTGCCTTCGGGTCCACCGGCTTCCCAGCCGGCGCGGATCCGGAGCGTGTCGCCGGAGTCCATGATATTGACGTGCCGCCATTCGAGCCCGAGGATGGGGCCGCGGAGCGTTTCGTAGCCCCCATAGAGAGCGAGGGAGCGGCGCTGGGATTCGCGACCGGAGATGGACAGGGAGAGCCCTGAGGGGTCGCCGGGGATGAGGTTAGGGACGACATCGATACCCGCGAGGAGGCCTGCGTCCATGACCCGGCGCTGCATGCGTTCGAGGGCGGAGTTGGACCAGACGGCACCGGTGGCGGGACGGAAGCCTGCGGTGATGATGCGGCGGGCTCCTTTGGAGAACGAGTCGGAGATGTTAAGATTGCGGACCGTGAAGACCGGGCCTCGGGAGATGACGAAGGAGACGGGGACTGGCTGGCCTGCGGGAGGCGTGGTGGTGGTGGCGGTGACGGCGGCGGCGAAGTGGCCGGCGGCTTTGCAGAGAGAGAGGAGACGATTGCGGAGGTCCTCGACGCGGACCTCGCTGAAGGGCGTGCCGGAGAGGGCGGCGGCTTCGGATTTGAGGGCGTCGCTGCCTTGCGGGAGATCGCCGGAGAGCGAGACGGTGCCGAAGAGCGAGCGAGGGCCCTCGGTGATGGTGAGAGAGATGTCGGTGGCGGCGGTGCCGTGGGAGAACTCGGGTTCTCTAACAGAAGCGGAGAGGTAGCCGCGGGATTGGAGGAGACGCTGGACGAGGGCGGCGCCGTCGTTGATTTCGCTTTCGACGAGCGGGGCGTTGCGGGAGATTTTGCCGAGACGTTCGCGGGTGGGGCGGAGAAGGAGGGCGCGCATTTCGTCCTGGGTGGCGGCGGAGGTGCCGGAGAAGGACGTGGTGCCGATGCGCTGGCGGGTGCCGGTGGAGACGGTTAGGACGGTGATGCCCTGATCGATGGACCATGAGACCTCGGCGGCGTGGTAGCCGAGGCGGAGGAGTTCCTTGCGGACGAAGAAGGCGAGGTCGTCGGCGAGCGGCGGGGTGGAGATGGAGTCGTCGACGAGCGTGAGCTGGAGGTCGACGACGGGGCGGAGTTCGTTCCAGACCTCGTCGACTGGGCCGTCGATGCGGACGGAGAGCCCGTGACGGGAGATGGTGCGTTGCGGGGTTGGCGCGGCGGGCGGGGCGGCGGCGGCGAAGAGGGCGAGACAGGAGGCGAGGAGAAGGGCGCGGGCGATCACCGGAAACGGATGAGGTAGTAGAGCAGTCCGCGGAAGGAACCGTTCTGGTTGACGGAGCCGACGGCTTCGAGACGGCGGTTGAGTTCGTAGACGGCGGAGATGCTGCGGCCGCCGGCGGTGTTGTTGAGAGGGGAGAAGCTGAAGGAGAGACGCGGGGCTTTATCGCTTTCGCGGGTGGCGAGCCCTTTTTTGAAGAGCTTGCGGTACATCTGGCTGATGACGAGGAAGGCGGCCCGGTTGGCGGCTTCGCCTTCAGCGCCGCGCATGTTTTCGCTAGTGCTGCCGGTGGCGAGGAGCGTGGCGATTTCGCCTTCCGAGAGGGGCGGACTGCTGCTGAAGCGGATCTTGGGGTGGAGGGCTTCGCCGTAGGCCTGGAGCTGGACCTCGTAGCCATTGACGAAGGAATCGCCGACGACGTCGAGTTCCGGGTTGAAGGGTTTGTCGGCGGTGAAGATGAGGTCGCCGCGGGAGACATTGAGACGGCTGAAGGGGAGACGGACGCGGGCGTCGACGAGGGAGACCTTGCCTTCGAGGACGGGGCGTGCGCCGGAGCCGCTGAGACGGAGCTTGCTGACAGCTCCGCCGTTGAGGGCATTGCCGAGGAGACGGACGGGATCGCGCGTTAGGATCTGGACATTGAGCGACCACTGATCGAAGGGAGGCGGGAGTGAAGGAGGGGCGTTGCTGCCGATGGTGACGGCGGGGGGAGCGGGCGGGAGTTGATCGGGGAGCGAGAGCGGGAGGAATTCGATTTCCTTGAAGACCCGGCCGCGGCGGAGTTCGACTTTCCCGGTGACGTCGGCGCGGTTGTAGCGGCCCTTGGCGCGGATGTCGGCGTCGGCGCGGAGAGAGATGGAGTCGTCGCGGAGGACGAGGGCCTCGCGAGCGGTTAGGGTGGCGTCGATGGCGGGGTTGGCGAGGTCAGACCAATCGAGCGAGCCCTTGGCGGCGAGCGTGCCGCCGGCGAGCATGGCGGAGGCGTCTTCGATGAAGACCCGGGTGCCGGCGAAGCGGAGGCGGATCTTGGCGTCGCGAGCGCCGGGGACGTCGGCTTTGGCGAAAGTGATGGCGGGGGCGTCGGCGTTGAAGACCCCGGTGATGAGAGGATTGGCGACGGAGCCGCCGACATCGGCGCGGAGGGAGGCGGTGCCGTCGATGCGGCGGAGGGCGGGGACGAGCGGGGCGAGACTGGCTAGGGAGGATTGGGGAAGAGAGGCGCGGAACGAGAGCGGGAGTTGCTGGAGGGCCTTTGGATTGCGGAGGATGGCGAGGAGATCGAAGGGAATGCTGCCGTCGAGGGCGAGAGGCTGGAGCGGGGACTGACGGACATCGGCGCGGAGCGAGGCGCGGCCGTTTTCGAGGGTTAGCGAAGTGGTGGCGGCGGCGGGTTTGAGGTGAATGGCGGCGGCCGCGTGGGAGATGTCAGGAGAGTTGAGGGAGAGAGTGGCGACGGGATTGGTGAGCGAGCCGGAGGCTTTGAGAGAGGCGGAGAGACGGCCGGAGAGGGAAGGTGGGAGCTTGGCGGCGCTGGAGGCCTTGGCGAGGTCGAGATTGGTGAGGGCGAGATTGATGGCGAGCGGACGGTTGGCGGGGACCGGGCCGGTTGGGCCGGGAGGGGCGGCGAAGTCGAGCGGGATGGAGAGATTGCCGGTGAGCGGGGCGAGCGAGCCGTAGGAAGCGGACAGGGCGGGGATGTCGAGAGACGTGCCGCTGAACGTGGCGGGAGCGGAGAGCCGGAATGGGCCGAGGGAAGCGGAGAGGATGGGGAAGGAAGCGGTTTGGCCCTCGTGGACGGCTTTGAGGTCGAGCGAGCCATTGTCGCCGAGGGCGTCCATGGAGAAGTCGCGGAGAGTGAGGCGGCCTCCGCCGGAGGTTTCGGGCGGTGAGACCGTGCCGCGGCCCTGCCATTGGATGGTGGCGCGGCCGTTTTGGATAGGAGGAGCCTTGAAGGCGGCGAGCCACGCGTTGAGGTCCGGGAGTTTGGTGAGATCGCCGTCGAGCATGGCATCGAAGGCGAAGGGAGCGACGAGCGTGGAGTGGCCTGTTAGAGAGAGACGATTGCGGTCGTTGAGGATGATGCGGCCGAGGGAGAGATCGGCGGCATTGTCGGCGACGGAGACGTTGGCCTCGATGGATTGGAGCGTGGCGGATTTCCAGCGGATGGCGGAGGCGTTGAGAAAGGCCTGGGCGGAGGACGAGGAGAAATCGCGGCGGGAGAGGTCGTCGAGATTGGAGGAGAGCGAACCGCGGGCGATGAGACTGCCGCCTTCCGGGCCGGGGAGGTCGGGGATTCCGGAGAACGCGCTGAGACGTTCGAGGTTAGGGAGAGAGGCGTTCCAGTTGGCGGAGATGGCGCGGTTGCCGGAGAGGGCCATGGTGCCGTCGAGGGCGATGGCGTTGCGGGCGTCGAGCTGGGCGCGGCAGGTTTTGATGGAGAGAGTGGTGCCGTCGGTGGTGGCGAGGAGGTCGAGAGTCTGGATGGGGATGCCGGCTGCTGAGAGCTGGCGGCCGGAGAGTGAGGATTCGATGGAACGGATCTGGCCGTTGGCGAGCGAGGCGGTGGCGGTGCCGGAGAGCGATCCGGTGAGAGGCGGCGTGGTGGGGAACCACGCGGCGAGATCGGGTGAATCGATACTGATGTTAGCGGTGAGCGGGGATTTTGCGACGTCGGGCCATGCGGGCGGGAGCTGGCCGGTGGCGGCGCCGGTGATATTGTTAGTCCCGGTGCCGAGGTCGGTGAGTTTCAGGTCCCAGAGGCCTGCAGCGAGATTGGCGGAGGCGGCGAGACGGGCGACGGTGAATTTGTCATGGTGGAGACTGCCGCCGGATAGGGTGAGTGAGCTGTTGAGGGCTTGCGGTGAGGTGGGCGGGCCGGATAGCGAGACGGTGAGGGCGTCGGCTTGCCATGCGAGCCCCTTGGTTGGCGGGAGCCATGGGGCGAGGGCGAGATTGGAGAGACGGGTGGCGGAGAGATTGGCGTCGAGTGAGAGTTGAGAGCCGAGGCCATTGAGTTTTCCGGAGAGTGAGGCTGAGGCGTCGTGGGGGAGAGCGAGTTGTGAGGAAAAGCCGAGCGAGCGGGAGGCGAGGGCGGAGGCGTCGAGATTGAGCGAGGCCTGATTGATGCCGGGGAGACCGCGGAGGTTGTCGAGCGCGAGGGAATTGGAGGAAGCGCTGACGTTCGCGGAGAGTGCGGAGAGTTTCGGGATGGCGGGGAACGGGAGGTCGAGGGAATCGAGGGAGAGCTGGCCGTTGGTGCCGGGGGTGAGGTTCAGATTGAAGTTGCGGAGGACGACGTCGCCTTGGGGGAGATGGATGGTGCCGGAGACATTGCGGCAGATGAGCGAAGGGATGCGGATGGCGGGGGGTGCGGCGGGCGAGGAGGGGGAGGGCGCGGGTTTGGCGGGGGAAGGCGAGCGGAGGTCGAGATCGAGGGTGACGTTGTCGAGGATGAGTTCGTCGACAGCCTGGGCGGGGCCGAGGGAGAGGGCTTTGCGGAGATTGTAGCGAGCGGAGACTGACTTGGCTTGGAGCGAGCGCAGGGGAGAGGCGGAGTTGCCGGTGGCGGAGATGGAGTCGAGGGCGAGATTGCCGAAGAGATTGCCGGCGACGTTGAGTTGGAGGTCGATGCCCTGGGCGGCGGCGGCCTTGCGGGCGGAGAAGCGGATGAGGCTCTGGAGGATGGGGCGGTGGGCGAGGGCGATGACGAGGGTGAGCAGGGCGGCGATTTTGAGGGCGCGTTTGAGCTTCCGCCGCGGTGGGGTCGGGGCAGGGTTCGGATGGGGAGCAGCCTGCGGAGCGGACGCCATGGGAACGTGCATGATGCCGGAGCCTGCGGGGGCCGCAAGGGGAGCCCCGGGTGATTGAGTCGGGGTGTGGGAGGAAAAATGTGTGACGGAGTAGGGCGAGACGCTTGATTTCCGGCGAGCGTCTTGTTATGGGGAGGCCCCCAGATTTTTCCTGTGAAACTATCCCGCACACTGCTTTGCCTTCCGTTGCTGGCGCTTCCGGCGCTGGCGATGGTTTTGTCCGGGTCGCGTGGAGGGGAGCGGGTGACGCCGGGTGAGTTGCTGCAGCGGCGCGGAGTGGTGGTGGGAGTGGAGGCGGCGCTGAAGTCGGCGGCGGCGGGTGATGGAGAGGTTTTGAGATTGCTGGGGGAAGCGGGCGTGGATTTTGCAGGTGGGGAAGCGGAGGGTGGGTCGCCGGTGTTGTGGAAGGCGGTGGAGGCGGATCGATGGGAGAGCGTGCCGGTGGTGGCGTCGCGGGTGCCGGTGAAGCAGTTGAATGCGCGGGATGCGGGTGGAAGGACGGTGCTGGTGCATGCTTTGGAGCGGAGCACGGCGGAAGCGGTGGGGGCGCTGCTGAAACGGGGCGCGGATCCGAGATTGGTGCCGGCGGCGACGGTTCGGGCGCTGGGTGAAGGAAAGGGCAGTGCGGGGGTGGCGGGGTTGCTGAGGGTGCTGGGGCATTTGCCGCAGGGACATGAGTTACTGGATGAGATGCTGGCGGTGGCGTGTGCTGGTGCTGATGGCGGGTTGGCGGCGGCGGCGTTGCAGAATGGGGCGCGGCCGGATGGGGTGGCGAGGGATGGCGGGCCGCTGACGGTGGCGGCGGACAAGGGTGATGGGGCGATGGTGGGGCGGTTGCTGCGGTATGGGGCGGATCCGGCGAAGGCACCTCGTGCGCTGGTGCATGCGGTGCGTCACGGGCAGGAAGCGATGATCACGGCGTTGCTGGAGAGCGGGGCGGACCCGAATGTGGCGGGTGAGGGCGAGCGGTCGGCGCTGCAGGCGGCGTTTGCGGATGGGAAGAAGGAACTGGTGGCGCTGATGTTCCGTTTTGGCGGGCGGCCTGAGGATTTTGTGGATGCGGCGATTGGGGCGGAGGACACGGCGATGCTGGAGTTGCTGCTGGCGTCGGGGTTGTCGCCGGACCGTGCGGACGGGGGCGGGAATCCGATGCTGGTGCGTGCGGTGCTGGAGCGGAAGGGGGAGGCGGTGAAATTGCTGCTGGAGAAGGGAGCGGATCCGAAGAAGGCGGGCAGCATCGGGCAGAGTGCGTTTCATGTGGCGGTGGCGGACGGGGATCGTGCGCTGATCGAGCAATTGCTGGAGAGCGGGGCGGAGGTGAATGCGCCGTTCGGGCCTTTGCGTCCGGAGTTTGCGGAGCGGCTGAGGAGCGAGCATTTCTGCAAGTGGCTGGGGCGGGACAAGGGACTGACGCCGCTGATGCATGCGGCGGCGACGGGGGATTTCGGGCTGGTGCAGTTTTTGATAGGGAAGGGAGCGAAGCGCGGGATTACGACACGGAGCTGGAAGCGGTATCCTGTGCAGTTTGCGTGCGACACGGAGAATCTGAAGGCGGCGCAGGTGTTGTTAGGTAGGAAGCCGGAGGAAGCGGAGAAGGAAGGCGTGCGGGTGGTGATTTCGCTGGGGGACCAGCGGGCGCGGCTTTACAAAGGGGGCAAAGTGGTGAGGACGTCGCGGGTATCGACGGGGCGGAGAGGGCATGCGACGCCGAAGGGGAGTTATGTGATTACGGACAAGCAGGTGAGTTGGGTGTCGTCGATTTATAACGTGGCGATGCCGTACTTCATGCGATTGAGTTGCCGCGAGATCGGGATGCATGCGGGGAATTGTCCGGGTTATCCTGCGTCGCACGGGTGCATCCGGATGCCTTCGGGGGAAGTGCGGGCGTTTTTCGCGGTACTGAAGATCGGGGATCCGGTGACGATCACCGAGTGAGTGGGGAGATGCGTTAGGCGTCGGGGCCTTTGCCGTCGATGAAGGCGCGGTGCCAGAGTTCGAGGATGACGAGGGACATGACCTGTTTGAGGTAGAGGAATTCGCGGGATTCCATGCGGGTGAGGAGGGCGCGGACGGCGGCGGGGTCGAAGTAGCCGCGGGCTTTGATCTGGGAATCGCTGAGCGTGTCGGCGACGAGGTTTTTGAATGCCGGGTGTTCGAAGAAGAATTCGAGCGGGAGGAAGAAAGGGATTTTGGGGCGATGGCCTGGAGGGTTGGAGGGCATGCCTGCGAAGGCCTTGTCGGCGAGGCGGCGTTCGATCCATTTGTCGGTGCGGCCGCGGAGTTTGAGGTGCGGCGGCATGCGGAAGGCGAGTTCGATGAGCCTGTGGTCGAGGAAGGGGAGCCTGTACTCGAGGCTGTGGGCCATGGTGTTTTTGTCCTGACGGATGAGGGCCCAGTCCTGGAGCCATTCATCGAACTGAAGCCTGAGGAGACGGTCGAGCATGGGTGCCTGCTGGAGCGAGCGTGCGGTGCCGGGTGGGAGCGGGCGTTCGTGCGGGATCCATGATTCGCCGGCGAAGTCCTTCATGGACGGGGCGTAGAGCGAGCGGCGTTCTTCTTCCGACCAGAGCGTGCGAAGGGCGTAGAAGTTAGCCATGAGGTGGCGGCGGCGGTAGTTCAGGAGAAAGTCGACGCCGCGTTTTTTTCCCTGGCTGCCGAGGTCGGCGGGGAAGTGGAAGAAGTGATTGAGGACCTGGTGGGGAATGGCCTTGAGGATGTTGCCGGCGAGAGGAGCGGCGGGGCCGAGACGGTTGGCGGTGAGGAGTTTTTTGAGGAAGTCGTAGCCTGCGAAGCATTCGTCGGCTCCCTCGCCGCCGAGGACGACCTTGAGGTCTTTGGCGGCACCCTCGGCGAGTTGATAGAAGGCGATGATGAGGGCGTCGCCGACGGGGCGGTCCATGTGCCAGACGATTTTGGGTAGGAGATTGAAGTCGGCGGGCTGGACGTGGATCGTGTGGTGGTTAGTGCCGAGGAAGCGTGCGGTGGCTTCGGCGTCTTTGGTTTCGTCGATGGGGGAATTGAAGCCGATGCTGTAGGTGCTGATGCCGGAGGTGACCTTGGTCATTCCAGCGACGACGAGGGAGGAATCGACACCGCCGGAGAGGTAGGCACCGACGGGGACATCGCTGCGCATGTGGAGGCGGATGGCGTCGTCCCAGAGGGCTTCGAATTCTTCGAAGCAGGCTTCGTCGGAGGCGTAGTTGCCGTCGGTTAGGGGGACTTCCCAGTAGCGTTGGATGGAGAGCGAGCCGGAGCGGGAGAGTTTGAGGAAGTGAGCGGCCGGGAGCATGTCAATGCCTTCGAACATGGTGGCTGGTTCCGGGACATTGCGGAGACAGAGGTAGGCGTCGATGGCGCTGGTGCGGCAGCGTGCGGGGACGTGGCGGCTCTGGAGGATGCTTTTGGCTTCGCTAGCGAAGAGGAAGCGGCCGCTGGCGTGGTGATAGTAGAGCGGTTTCTGGCCGGTGCGGTCGCGGGCGATGAAAGTGTCGCCGGAGCGTTCGTCGCGGAGACAGAAGGCGAACATGCCATTGAGGCGGGAGAGGAGCCCTTCGAGGCCCCATTGTTCGTAGCCGTGGACGAGGGTTTCGGTGTCGCTGAGGGAAGCGAAGGAGTGGCCGAGGCCTTCGAGTTGGGAGCGGAGTTCGCGGTAGTTGTAGATTTCGCCATTGAGGACGACGGCGCAGGTGCGGTCTTCGTTAAAGACCGGTTGCCAGCCGCCGGCGAGGTCGATGATGCTGAGACGGCGCATGCCCATCTGGAAGCCAGGGCGTTCGTAGCGGCCTTCGCCGTCGGGGCCGCGGTGGATCTGGACGCGAGCCATGCGGTCGAGCAGACCGTCTTCATCAAACCCGGAAAAGCCGTAGATACCGCACATGAGAACAGGGAAAACTGTTCATGCAGCGGTGCGCGGGTGAATTCAACCCGCGGGAGAAGGAATTGCGGAGATGATCAGGTGCCGGCGGATGAGTTCTGCTGCTGTGCCACGATGGCGGCGATGGTGCCGGAGTCTGGGGCGGAGGAACCGGCGATGGCGAGGCTGGCGAGGTTATAGCCGCAGCCTGGGAGGTTGTTGGACCAGATGATCTGGCCGGAGGCGAGGTCGAGGCAGTGGATTTCGCCGCGGGCGTGGGCGAAGGCGTGCGGAGGGTCGACGAGGAGCGTGACGAAGTAGGCCATGCCGGGGAGGCGGGTGCGCCACAGTTCGATGCCGTCAGATTTGCGGAGGGCGACGACGAGGCCCTGGGTGGCGACGAGGATGAGATCGGGTGCGGGGAGTGCCGGTGGCACGGGAGGGAGGAACGGGTAGGGTGAGGAGGCCATGTGGCAATGGAGATCGGGCGGGGCGGACGGGACGAGGGAACTGGTACGTGAAGCGGTTCAAATTCGTCCCTTGCCAGCGAGGGAAACGGGGTTACTGGTCCCGTCCCCTGCGTCCCGGAACTTCTGGACGGGCAAACTGTCCCGCGGAAGCAGCTACCAACAAACCAACTGCGCCATGTCCGGCCCGAAGATCATAGCATTTCCATCCAATGGGGTGAGTGCTGCGACTCCGGAACCGGGTGTAGCCGTCCCCTTTCGAGATATGAAGACTGACCTCATTGAAAAAGCCGCCAAAGTGATTCCGAATCCTCCGGTGCTGGTGAATCTTGTGTCGCGCCGGGTGCGCCAACTGAATCAAGGCCGTGCGCCGCTGATCAATCCGGCTTCGTACGGGATGCGGCTTGGGCAGGGTGACATTGCGCTGCTGGAGATTATTGAGGGGAAGATTTCGGCTGAGTTTTCCGACGTGGTGCCTGAAGAAGTTTGATTCCGGCGAGGCTGGAGTCGGCTGAGTGACGACTGTATTCTGGAGTTGCCTGATTGGCTGCTGCGGGGGCGGTCCAATTGAAACTGCTGTTGTGAACGCGGAAATTGCTTCGAACCGCAAGGCCCTGCACGAGTATCACATCCTTGAGAAGTTCGAGGCTGGGATCGAGTTGAAAGGGACGGAGGTGAAGTCGGCGCGCGAGGGGAAGATCAACCTTCGCGATGCGTTTGCGCGGGTGGATGATGGGCAGTGCCTGCTGTACGGTTGCGACATTCAGCCGTATCAGAACGCGAGCTGGGAGAAGCCTGATCCGAGACGGGTGCGGCGGTTGCTGCTGCACAAGAAGGAGATCATGCGGCTGTACGGGATTTGTCAGGTGAAGGGTCATGCGCTGGTGGCGTTGCGGGCGTACTGGAAAGGGCCACGGGTGAAGATTGAGATTGCGGTGGCGCGGGGCAAGGACGCCGGGGACAAGCGCGAGGCGCTGAAGGGGAAAGAGGCGAAGCGGGAGATGGACCGCGAGCTGGCGCATTTCAACCGGCGCAAGTGACGGGCAAAATGAGGTTTGAAAACGTGTCGGGCAGCGGCCATGGGAGGAGATGAGCGTTTCCCGACGTCAGGTGCTGGCATCCGTGCTGGCTGCGGTTCCCGCGGTTTTGCTGCCTGAGGGATTGCGTGGGCAGACGCCGCTGACGGCAGGGCAGGGCGAGCGGTTGAAGAAGCTGATACCGAGGACGTTTGCGAAGCTGCAGCGGCGGGAGACGATTTATGCGGCGGTGTTCGGGGATGATCTGAGCACGTTTTTTCAGCAGCGTCCGGACGAGAGTTCCTATGACGCGGTGTTTGCGTGGCATGGGCGACTGCTGGACCGGCTTGGCGGGGATTTTTACTATCATGGTGGGGTGATTGACCTTGAGCCGCACAGTGCGATGAAGCGGGAGGAAGCTGGGATTGAGAAGCAGTGGAAGGAATATGTGGTGCAGGCGGCGCAGTGGGAGAAGCTGAAGAAGGGGCCGGTTCCGGTGCTGCCTGGTCCGATCGGGCGGCAGAAGGAAGCGCCGATGGCGGTGTTTTCGGTGAATGATCTGCTGCGCAGGGGTTTGCCGGCGTCGCGGCGGCCGGTGAGCCGGTCGCAGATTTACCTGAGGAATTTTGCGAGGGACGGGGCAGTGGCGATTCAGGCACTGGAGCCGCTGACTAGCGAAGTATTTCTGAATGATACGGGTGCGGAGACGGACCTTGTGCTGATTGGCTGCGGGGGGCGCGACGCGCTGAACGGGGTATCGCTGGCGTCGTTCCGGGCGGCGCTGGAGAAGTCGGTGGCATTGTGCCGGGAGAAGGGCGCGGACGTGATTCTAGCGGCAATGCCACCGTCGCTGGAGGGCGGAGATGCGCGGACGAGCCTTGGGAGAGCGCGACCTTATGCGGGGGTGATGAGGGCGGTAGCGGAGGCGTCGGGCGTGTTTTTTGCGGATCTTGGGAATGCGTTGCTGAGGCAGCCGTCGGACCTGATCAACCTGAATGCGGAGCAGGGGTTCAATGCGATGCTGGAGACGACGCGGCGGCATTATGATCATCCGGGAGCGCCTGAGGCCGGGGTTTCGTGGCATCCGAATGCGGCCGCGCACAGGAGGATGGGGGAGACTGCGGCGCGGTGGCTGATCGAAGGGGAACCGGAGCCGCAGCTGGCGGTTTCTGCGTCGCTGGACATGGCGGCGGGGGCGGCGGATGAAGCGGTTCTAACGGTGAGGCTGGCGAATCGTTCCGAGCAGCCGGTTGGGTGTGTCGTGTGTCCGCTGGCGCTGACGGGTTACGTGGTGAAGCCGGGAACTCCTGATACGGCGATGGTGGTGAGCCCTGGGAAGGCGCGCCGTGTGCTGCTGCCGGTGGTGCGGGCGGCGGTTGGCGGGAATCCGCAGAGTCGCGGTGATCTTCCGCCGGGTGACGAGGGATTGGTCCGCGGGGCGCTGCTGGTGAGTGACGATGGCTGGCAGCAGCTGGTTGATTTTGCGGCACCGGTACAGCCGGTGGGTTTGCTTTGGCCTGAGGAGCGCGAAGATGGAGTGGCTGGAGATTATCTGCTGGAGGCGACGGTGGTGAATGGCGGCAGTGTTCCGCTGGAAGTGGTAGCGACGGTGCGCTGGCGGGGCACGGTGAGCGAGGTGCCTATCAAGCTTGCTCCGGGCGCGAAGATGCCGCTGCCGCTGCGCCTCGCGCTGCCGGATCCTGCGGCGGCGTTCCGTTTCAAGGAATCGGTCCGGGTGGAGATTCCAGTAGCGGGGAAATTGATAGGATTCGAGCGCAGCATTGAAGGTGTCCGGCATGGCGGATTGAATCAGCTGCTGCCGCTGGTTCCGCTGGCGGCGTGGGGTGCGCGGCCTGCGGCAGACCCGGGGGTTTTCGGAACGGCGAGTGTGCAGGCTGATCTCGAGGGGATCTACTTCATTGTCGAGGTGCCGCCTGAGACGGTTTCTGACGATGTGGCTGGGAAGCCGTGGGCGGCGCTGGAGGTGCAGATGGACGGGCGCGGGGAGGCTGCGAACGGGACGTTCGGGTGCATCGGGAAGATTGCGATGGATGTTCCGCGCGAGGACGGGCCGGTGAAGGTGAAGGCGGTGCGACCGGCGGCGTTCGGCGAAGGGTATGCCTATCAATATCATCCTGACAGCTTCCGGGCGAGGGTGGAGACCCGGCCGGATGGGACGAGGAGGATAGAGTTCACGATGAAGCGAGGCAATCTGGTGCATCACGAGTGGTCGCTGGATGGATCCGGTCAGAGCGATCTCGGGATCAACGTGAGGATTTTTCTGTGTGAAGCGGCGGCAGGAGGACTGTCGGCGGGTCGGGCGGGTGCGCTGGCGGCGAGCGGGTTTTCGCCATATGACGGGCGGAGCCTGACGGCGTTTGAACTGAGGGCGAATCCGGCGGTGCGGTGGTCGCTGCGCGTTTTCTGAACTGAGCCGGACTGAAGGAAATGCGCGCTGAGGTATCGATTCGGGATCAATGTCTGCGGCTGATGGACGGGCGCGGGCGCATGGTGGCGTGGTATCCGGTGTCGACGGCGGCGAATGGCCCTGGATTTGTGCCCGGGAGCAACTGCACGCCGACGGGGAGGTTCCGGGTCTGGAAGAAGATTGGCCGCGGGGCGAGGATGGGGACGATTTTCAGGAGCAGGGAAGCGGTGGGGCATTGGAGGGGCGAGACCTGCGAGGAGGACCTGATCCTTTCAAGGATTCTGTGGCTTGACGGAGTGGATGGGGCGAACGGGAACACGAGGGAGCGCTACATTTACATTCACGGCACGAATCAGGAGGAGCGCATTGGACATCCGGCGAGCCATGGGTGTGTGCGGATGACGAATCGGGACGTGATTGATCTTTTCCGGCGTCTCCCTGAGGGTGCGGAGGTCGTTATTGAGGAGACGGCACCGGGTGTATTCCTGCCGCCGCTGCTGCTGTGATTGAACTCCGCCATGTTTACCGCCAGTACCGCGCCGAGGGAAGACCTGTGGCTGCGCTGGACGGAGTGAGCCTGACTCTCGCGGAGGGGACCTTTACGGCGATCACGGGGCCGAGTGGGTGCGGCAAGAGCACCCTGCTGCATCTTCTTGCGGCGCTCGACAAGCCGACGTCAGGCGAGATTGAAGTTGCGGGAGTCCGGTTGGACACGGCCGGGGAGAAGGAGCGGACGCTGTACCGGCGGCGGACAGCGGGCATTGTGTTTCAGTTCTTTCACCTGCTGCCGGGAATGACACTGGAGGAGAATGTTAGCCTTCCGCTGATTCTTGCAGGGCAGGGTGCGGGTCCGGCATCTGAGCGGGCTAGAGAATTGCTGGTGATGGCCGGATTGGATGGAAAGTTCAACCGGTTGCCGCATGAGGTGAGCGGAGGTGAGATGCAGCGCACGGCGGTGGCGCGGGCACTGGTGCATCGGCCGCGGCTGCTGCTGGCGGACGAGCCGACGGGGAATCTTGATTCGGAGGGTGCGGGACTGGTGATGGATCTCCTGCACCGGATTCATCAAGAGCGGCACGCGACGATCGTGATGGTGACGCACAGTGAAGCGATTGCTGCGTCGCTTCCGGCCCGGCTGTACATGCGCGACGGGCGCGTGGTGCGTCAGGAATCCTGATGGTCGGCGAGGTTGATGCCGAAGAGAGCCGAGAGGTCGGCACCGTCTACGCAAGGTGGGGAGATGTCGCCGGTGAGGGCGGAGACGACATCGCCAAGGTTTGAGGTTTGAAGCGAGGCTGGGTCGATGCCGCGGAGGAGGAAGAGTTCAGCGGGATGGTCATCAAAGCGGCAACCAGTGGCGTAGAGGGCGGCGGCGACGTGTTCGCAGAGACTGGCATCGTCTGGGCAGGAACAGGCGAAGCGGATGTCCGACGGTGAAGGAAACAAGCCGGTGTCCGGGGCGGCGACGATGGTCATGACCTCAGCGCTGAGGTCGCCGGAGAGTAGTTCCACGATGCTGCCGATTCTGCCACGGAGTCGCTGGACGAGTGCGGCTGCAGCGTCGTCGTCGGGTGGTCTGATGGTGATAGTGACGTCGAAGAGACGTTGTCCGGCGACGACGGCGCGGATGCTGCCGGTTTCCAGGGTCAAGCGAAGCACGCGGCCGGCGCGGAGGGCGGTGCGGCCGCGAGGGAGGCGGCTGGCGTAGTCGGCGCATTCCATGAGGTAACGGTTCCATGCCATGCCCCAGAAAGTGGTGGCGAGATTGCGCGCATGGCCGGGAAGGATGGGTTCGAGGATTTCACCGGCGTCGCGGCGGGACTCAAGTTCACGGGTGGCGCGGGCGGGGAGAGCGCCACCGTTAGGACGTTCCGAATCGTCGTCGGGGTCGTGTTCAGCGGAGCGCCGACTGAATTTGCGGCGTTGCGGCCCCTCGTCGTCATAGACGATATCGTCGCGGAATGGAGGTCGACCGCTCATGGATCAGGGCTTGGATTCGATGACTGCGTGGATGGGAAAGTGGTCAGACGGCCAACCATCGGCAGACGGTGTGCGGATGATCGCGGCATTGATGATTTTCCAGCCTTGGGGTGCGAAGATATAGTCGATTTTCGAGCCCTTAGCGGATCCGGTGAAGTTGTGAAACGTGCTGCTGTCGGCGGCGGGGACATCCGGGTGGAAGGCGCGCCATGTGTCGATGAAGCCGGCGGATTTGAAGGCCGTTACGGCCGGGTTATCCTCTCCGGCGTTGAGATCGCCCGTGATGAAGACAGGGTGTTTTCGAGACTTGATCCGCTCGAGCAGTGCGGTGGTGGATTTTTCCCGAGAGGGCTGAGACTGGTGATCGAAGTGTGCGTTGAAGAAGTCGAAGCTCAGTCCATCACTTTTCCTCCTGAATGAGGCCCATGTGCAGATGCGCGGGATGTTGTTGCCCCATGATTTGCTGCCTGGCTGATCTGGAGTGTCGGAGAACCAGAACGTGCCGCTGGCGGTGACGTCGAGGAGGTCCTTCCGGTAGAGAATGGCCGAGTACTCGCCGGCGGATTTTCCGTCGTCTCGCCCGACACCGATCTCTGCGTACTGGGGAAGACAGGTGGCAAGATCGTCGAGCATGCCACGGAGGCCTTCCTGGAGACCGGCAACCTCTGCCTGATGGCCCTTGATGATGGCGGCGGCGGCATCTCGGCGGTTTGTCCAGTTCCTAGATTCCTTGTCGCCATTGTTGGCGTAGCGGAGGTTGAAGGACATGAGGTGGAGTGGTTCGGCGGCGGCTAATTCATTAGCAGACATAGCGATGAGGATGGAGAGGCAAATCCAGCTGGATGACTTCATTTTACGATCATGGGGGAAAGTGAGGCGTGTGTCAAAGACGTGAAGTATTTCAAGTTCACGATTATCTGATAAAGTAACGCATGAATGATATTGGCGCTTGATCGGAAGGTGGCGTGGCTCAGGAGTTACGTTCAGCAATCGATCGCCCGGAAGGGTGTGTGCTGCGCCGGAGTTTCCGGCAATCAATGAACCCGCACGGCTTTATCTACGACGACGAAGACCCGCTGCTCGGACCGCTGGTGCGGTATCTGAGGCGGCATCCGAAACGCGTGGTCTTTCCGGACGGACAAGATCTCCGGGTTCTGCGCGCTGCTGCGGAACTTGCCAGGCTCGAAGCCGTTGCGCCGGTCCTGCTGGGAAACCGGGTAGCAATCCAGTCACTCGCACGAGAACATGGGATCAAACTCGACTTTGTGGGTATCATCGATCCGGAAGCGAGCCATGATTTCGAGCGATTCTGCGAGCTTTACCGCAAGGTCAGCCGTTATCGGAAAGCTGGGGCGGTCGATCCCCGCGAAGTAATGTCTCAGCCTGGATATTTTGCCGCCATGATGCTGCAGTACGGATACGCCGATGGCGCGGTGGGAGGGAACCAGATGATTCCGGCAGCATGGTTTCGAGCACTGCAGCATCTTATCCGCAAGCTGCCCGGAATTGATGCAGTGTCCAGTTGTGCTCCGCTTCGCCTTCCTGACCGCCCAGAGATTGGGTGTGGTGGCACGCTGGTGCTCGCAGACTGCGCTGTCATCCCCTCGCCGACCGTTCCGCAACTGGCCATGATCGCTGTTGAGTCGGCTAAAGTGGCGGCGGCACTGCTTCAGGAACGGCCGCGGGTGGCAATGGTGAGCTTTTCCACTCGAGGCAGCGCCACCCACGCTGCTGTGCAAAAGGTGGCGGCTGCCACTGGACTCGCGAGGGAACACCTGCGCAGTCAGCGGATTGATGCGGAGATCGACGGGGAACTCGAGATCGACGCCGCACTGGATCCCGAAACAGCCCGGATCAAGGCTCCCGGAAGTCCTCTTGGCGGACGTGCCAATGTCCTTGTCTTTCCGGATCTCGACGCAGCGCATTCGGCCTTCAAACTGCTTGAATGCACCGCGCGAGCACAGTCGGCCGGTCAGCAGATTCTCGGGCTTGCCCGTCCAGCGGCACAGGTTTCGCGGGGTGCCTCATGGGGCGCTGTTTTTGCTGCCGCGCTAGCAACCGCCATGCGGGCAGTTTCCTTCCGTTCGCTCATCGAGAACGAACGGGGCTGAAGCCATTGAAAACCGTATGATTAACCGCCAATGGCAATCATTCTGCGGCCCGGCAGGTAGGTCGTCCGGAAGTCGTGTTCCTTCGGCTTGCGGTCCACTGTATCAGCGATGAGTCGGGTGATTTCATCATCGCTGGCTCCGGCCCGCAGCGGAGTGATGAGGTCAGTCTCCATGTGGCTGCCAAGACACGGCCTGAGTTTTCCGTCGGCCGTCAGGCGGAGCTTGTTGCAGCTCTCACAGAAATGCAGGTTGGTCATAGCCCCGATGAAACCCACGAGTTGGTTCCGATCGGGGATTCGCCAGTAGGACGCCGGACCGTTCGTGCGGACCTCGGGGCAGGGGATCATTGGCCCGTAGTGTGCCGCCAGGATCTGCTGAACGGTACCGCAGGACAGGAAATTGTCAGCAGTGAGCACTTCGGTCGTCGACACCGGCATCAATTCGATGAAACGCAGCAGGCACCCATGAGCGTGCGCGAATTCGACAAGGTCCGAAACTTCGCATTCCGTCCGGCCCTTCATGAGCACACAATTCAGTTTGACGCTTTCGAATCCCGCCACACAAGCCGCTTCGATTCCAGCAAGGGCACGCGCATGAAAGTCGCGATTGGTAATCGCGGCATAGGCTGCTTGGTCTAGCGTATCCAGTGAAATGTTGACTGTGCGGACGCCAGCCTCAACGAGACGACGGGCCATGGTGATGCCGTCACCCGATTCTTCCGCCGGAACATCGGCAAGCAACGTGCCATTCGTGGAAATCCCGATGTCCTCAACTCCAGGAACGGCGGCGACACTTCGAATCAGCGCGAGGACATTCCGTCGGGTCAATGGTTCGCCACCCGTGATGCGGACCTTGCGGATCCCCATGCCCGCGCCAATTCTCAGAACTCTCAGGATTTCCTCGTAGCTCAGGATTCCTTCGCGCGGCAGCCATTCCTGGCGTTCCTCCGGCAGGCAGTAACGGCAGCGCTCATTGCAGCGATCGGTGATGCTGATGCGGAGGTACGAAATGCGATGGCCGAACCGGTCTTCCACGGGGTTTTGTTTGACATTTGTCCTGCTCCCGCCTTGTCATCAGCGCAACACGAATGTCCTTGCGTTTCGCATGGCCAAGAAGAAACTGGCAAAGTGAACATGCTCAGATTCAGCCTCGCCGGAATCGCCGCAGCGGCGCTCGTTGCCTGTGCGTCATCGACCCCGCAGCGGCGCCTCGCTGCCAATCCCCAGATGGTCCAGTCTCTGTCACAGAGCGATCTCGCAGCCGTTCAGTCTGGACGGATCGCAGAGGGCATGTCGCGCGATGCTGTCTATCTCGCACTCGGGGCTCCTAACAACGTGATGAAGGGCAGCCGGGCGGGAAAAGAGACCGAGATGTGGCGCTACACGTCACTCCAGCCCGTTGTCTCCAACAGTTTCTTCATGGGTGCCGGCGCAGGATATTTCGGACCGTATGGCAACCGCTACTGGGGACCCGGGTTCGGACCCGGCATGATGACCACCACCGGCACTGATTTCATACCAGTGACCTCCGCAGTCATTCAATTCGAAAACGCCAAAGTCACCGGCTGGGAACGGGCTCAGTAATCCTCGCCACCGCGCCCGGTAGCCTCAAACACCACCTCGGCGGAACCCCACAGCCAGTCCCATCTCCCGTCTCGCTCGCGATTCGAGATGTTCTTTCACGCGCTGATAAACGAAGAGCATCGTGGTCAGGACAAAGAAAGCCCCGGCAATGCCGGCTAGACTGCTGCCACGGTGCACTGGATTCGATATCACCCCGTGAGGCGGGTGCCCGCCCAGAGCCCGAAGCGCGGCCCGAACCCCCGCGGCCGCATCCGTCGCCGCCAACTCATCGAACGCCACCTTCGCCGCGACCGCGTTCTCGGTCCACGTTCCGCTGAACCCAAACACCGGTCGCTCACCATCGGCGGAAAACTCCAGCACCATGACCGCGCCCCGCGGTGCCATCGGTCCAACAGGTATCCACGCCTTCGCAAGGTGTGACGCGTAGTCGCTCGCACCAATCGCCGCCGCTGCCTCCATCGTCACCACATAAACAATCTGCGGCACCGCCGCGGCCTCCGCCTCGATCGCTCTCCGGTCATCCGGTCCAAAGACTCTCGCCGCATCCACCACTCGCGACGCCGGCGGCGGCGGCAGCATCCTCCGCTCCTCGTCATGCCCCATGTCCTGCGCCACAATGGAACTCCAAAACCCGGCTACCTGAGCCAGGACCAGCTTCCATCCCGAAATCCTTCTCGCGCTCGGCCAATTCACAGCCTGCAATTCCAAGCTTCCAGCCACTCCGGCAAGCGCCAATAAAGGGTACGTGCCTCTCTTTCGCCAGTATCAATAACTACATACAATATATGTCATGTAAAATCAATAAGAATGAACCCATCCGCACAAGCCCATCCCCATCCGTACCTTGGAAGCACACACCATCCCACCAGAGCCTCATGCCAACCCGTGCCCTCGATCTTCAGCGCCGCCCAAAGGTCGTCTCAAGCAACTCTGCATCGCTCCCGGCGGAAAGGCTCCGAGCAACATCGGACAGAGCCGCCGGCACCATCGCAAAATCCCCGGGCTTCAGTGCCTCGCCAGCAAACACCACCTCACCACTGACAACTGCCACGATGGAAAACTCTCCTGCTTTCCCCCATGACACCGATTGTCCCGCGGCAACCCGGTGGCGGCGCACCTCGAAATGCTCGCACGACGCCAGCACCGGCGCGTCTGGAGGCGTCAACTCCGGTGTGGTGTCCGTAAAATCGATGCAGCGAAGTGACTCTTCGACGTGCAGCGGTCGCGGTTTGCCGTCGAGCCCGACTCGGTTCCAATCAAAAACACGGTACGTCGTGTCACTGTTCTGCTGAATCTCGAAAATCACGAGCCCGGCCCCGATCGCATGAAGCCTGCCGCTCGGAATAAAGATGGCATCGCCAGACCGGACCGGAAGTCGAGGCACACAATCAGCCGCGGTTCCCGCAGCCAGTGCGGCGGCAAATTCCTCGCGCCCGACCCCTTCCTTGACGCCGCAATACAACGCAGCCCCGGGCTCCGCGTCGACCACCACCCACATCTCCGTTTTCGGCTCCCCACCCAACTCCGCCGCACACGAATCAGGCGGATGCACCTGAAGACTGAGCGTATCCCGGGCGTCCAGAATCTTCACCAGCAGCGGAAAATCCGGGGTCTTAGGTGCCGATAATCCGAAAACCTCATCCCGGTGGTCCTGCCACAAGGTGTGCAGGCTCGTCCCATCCCACGGTCCTCCACGCACAACACTTTGCGCCTCGGGCCGATCGACAATTTCCCAGCTTTCGCCAATCGGACCACCATCCGGCAGCTCTCGCCCGAACCGCCGCGCCAGCTCCAGCCCACCCCAAACACGTTCATGATAAAGGGGTTGGAACCAAAGAATTCCCGCGCGGAACGCCGGGCGATCACCAGAAATGGAAGCCATGAATCTATTAAAAAGCTTAAGTTTGCCGTAAATTCAAGATTGAATCGACCCGCGGCCACATTAGCATGAACCATAAGGCATCCTGCGTCCAGCCAATCCGCGCAGGCGGGATTGCCACTTATCCTTCACCTTCGCCTCCCTGCTCAGCACATGTCCCCCAGCCGCCCCAGCCGCCGTCAGGACGACGCCTCGTTCTCAGGAGATGAATCGGGAGTCGGCGTCGGTTCGGTACTCCTGATTGCCACCGGGGCAGCCCTGTTCCTCGCCTTGGCAAGCTATACGCCCGACGATTTGCGGCCTTGGGTCGCATTCGCAACGAGAAATCCGCCAAACGACCCCGCGATGAACATCATCGGGCCAATGGGCGCAACCATTGCCGGATATGCCATGTTTCTGTTTGGTGCGGCGGCCTTCCTCATCCCGGTGTCGTTCGTCTGGTTAGGCGTGGCCCGCATGTTCATGGGCATGCGCCTCCTGCGTGAAGGACTGCTCCCAGCGCGACCTGTCGCTGGAGCCATGCTGTTCGTGGTCTCCGGCGCTTTGTTCCTTGGCCTCCAGAGCTTTTTCTTCACCACATGGGACCGCGAATACAACATTCTCGGCCCGGGTGGCGGCTTCGGATTCATCGGCCGACGCATGGCCGAGGGCACCATCGGCACCGCGGGCCTCGTCATCCTTTCCGTCATCGGATACGGCTTCGGTCTGGTCTTCATGACGGGTATCCGCCCCGCCGCAGTCTCCGCCACCGTGCGCCGTGCATGGATTCAACTCACCGACCGCCTCAGCGGGCGTCACATCTCCCAGCCCGCCATCGCAGGCAGCGGAACCCGGGACCTCGCACGCGAAGCGGCCGCACTGGAAGCTGAACACCGCAAAACTGAACGGGAACGGCGTCGGATCGAAAAAGAACTCAAACGCGCCGAACGAGCCGCAGCCGCATCCGGCGCACCACACACTCCTCTCGATCCTGACGGCGCGCTCGACATCGACCTCCTCGACGAGTCCGACCCCGTTGATGACGGCAGCATGGAAGCCGATGACGCCACTGATTCGGTCTCCCCGGATGCCACTCTCCCGGAACCAGAACCTCCCATCATCAATGGCTCCCGCCGCAACACTCCATCTGGCGACCGCAAGCCTTCGCTAGCCGAATGGCGCGAAAAGCAGAAACCCCAGGCGGATGGCCTCTCCGGCACCATGAAGGTCGCCAAGGGTGCTCAGGACTTCTCCGCCTATCAACTGCCTCCTCTCGATCTCCTCCACTGGGACGAAACCGCCAGCGATGTCAAAATCGACGAGCGCGCCCTGCGCGAAACTCAGAAGATCATCATCAACACACTATCCAGCTTCGGCATCCAGGTCGGCCCCGGCCCGATCACCCGCGGCCCCACCATCTCGCGCTACGAAATCTACCCCAGCGACGGATTGCGCGTCAACAGGATCACCGCTCTCGAAGCCGACCTCGCCCGCGCCACCCGCGCCGAACGCATCAACATTCTCGCACCGATCCCCGGCAAAGACACCGTCGGCATCGAAATCGCCAACAACGACAAGGTCGCCGTCCCTCTCCGCGAACTGCTCGAAGACGATACCTTCGCCAGCACCAAAGCCAAACTCCCGCTCGCCCTCGGCAAGGACGTTTACGGCAACACCATCGTCGCTGACCTAGCCGCCATGCCGCACCTGCTCGTGGCGGGTGCCACCGGCTCGGGCAAATCCGTCTGCATCAACTCCATCATCGGTTCCCTGCTCTTCCAGTTCACCCCGGAACAACTGCGCTTCATCATGGTCGATCCCAAGGTCGTCGAAATGCAGACCTACAACGACCTCCCTCACCTCGTCGTTCCAGTCGTCACCGACCCCAAGAAAGTCATCATGGCCCTCCGCTGGGTCGTCAACGAAATGGAACACCGGTACCGCATGTTCGCCACTGAAGGCGTCCGCAACTTCGAATCCTTCAACAACCGCCGCCACAAAGCCGCCGCCGCCGCCGCCGCCGCTCCACCAAAATCCCGCAACGCCCGCCGCAGCAAAGTCGACGAAAACACCCCGCTCCTGCCGCTCTTCGATCCTTCGTCCGGCACCATCCCCGAAGACCCCGAAGACACGGTCTTCATTCCGCCCGACCTCTCGGGCCCTGACCTCGCCGGCGACGAATCCGATGCCGCCCTAACCACTCATCAGGTTGCCTTCGCCGCGAGCGATTCAGAATCCGTCTGGGACGACAGCGATCTCGTGGCGGAAGACAATGCCGAGTTCGAAGAAGCCATCGCCGACGAACCCACGATCCCGGACACCATTCCCTACATCGTCGTCATCATCGACGAGCTCGCTGACCTCATGCAGACCGCCCCGGCGGACATGGAACAACTCATCCAGCGGATCGCCCAGAAGGCCCGCGCCGCCGGCATCCACATGATCCTCGCCACCCAGACCCCGCGCGCCGAGGTCATCACCGGCAACATCAAGGCCAACATCCCCTGCCGCATCGCCTTCCAGGTCAGCAGCGCCCTCGATTCCCGCGTCATCCTCGACAACAAAGGCGCAGAAAAACTCGTCGGCAAAGGCGACATGCTCTACCTCCCGCCCGGCACCTCCAAACTCAATCGCGCCCAGGGCGCGTTCGTCACCGATGACGAGATCCACGACCTCGTCGAACATTGCAAAAAACAGGCCGGCCCAACCTACGACAAGGAAGTCCAGCGCACCCTCGGAGACGGCCCCGGCGACGGTCCCGCCGAAGAACTCACCGAGGAAGACGAAGAAACCCTCGAGCGCTGCATCGATGTCATCGTCACCGAACGCAAAGCCAGCACTTCCCTGCTCCAGCGCCGGCTCCGCCTCGGCTACGGCCGCGCCGCCCGCATGATCGATCTCATGGAACAACGCGGCATCATCGGCCCCGGAGACGGTGCCAAACCACGCGAAGTCCTCATCGCTCCCGACGACGAAGACATGTGAACAAGGGCCGCTCGCCCCGCCCCGTCACCGGGATCCCGACGCCACAAGGCGCTCGATGAACAGCAACCCCACCCGACCCGCGATCTCAATGCTCTCCGGCGACAGCTTATCGAGGGTGTCCTTGTCAGTGTGCCAGTAACCAGCACGCCGATAACTGCTGAAATCAATAAAGTCGATCACCCCAAGCCCCACCCAGGAAAACGGCACATGGTCGTCCGTCATCTCCTCCCTTCCTCTGCCGAAATGCTTCGCGAATCCTAACGCCTTGGCCGCATCAAGCGCCTGATCTATCAGCACCAGTGAGGAATTCGGGGGGAACTCCACCTCCAGCTCACGGTCCCCGATCATATCGAACAGCACAAACCATCGCGGCCGCTGCTCGACTGGCTGCGCCCGCAGCATCAACGCATAATGCCGGCTCCCGAACAACCCGTCGAACCCTCTGTCCTCAAAGCCGATCGGCTGCGTGAAATCGACAAACGCTTCCTCACCATCCAGAAACACTAACTCCACTTGCCCCGCGGTCTGCGGCACCGCCGCCAGCGCCCGCGCACACTCCAGCAGCAATCCTGTACTCGACCCACCGTCGTTCGCCCCGCTGAACAGAAAATCTGTCACCCACTTCGTGTCGTAATGCGACCCCACTAACGTGGAAACCCGCCGCTGCCATGGATCATCACCACCCACCGGCAGCCGGGCACGCACATTCACAAACACCACCGGCCCGCGCACCGGAGCCGTCGCCGTGAATTCCTGTCTCTGTGTCACCCATCCCGCCGCCTTGAGCTGCTTCTCAAGATGCTGCCGCGCCTTCTCAATCCGCTCGCTGCCAGACGGCCGCGGCCCGATCCCAACCAGCGCCTTCACATCCTCCATCGCCCGCGCCCCGGAAAAATTCGTCCACGCCCCGGAACTCACCGCCACGCCGCCAGCCGCAGGCCCCGCACCCTCAGGCCGGCTCCCGCAACCCGCCAATCCCGCCACAGCAACCGCGGCCAGCAGCGGCCTCACAGCACCAATGGAACGCCGCCGCCGTTTCATTCCGCCTCGATGCCTAGCAGTTCAAGAATCCGCCCGAGATCGTCGTCGCCATAATACTCAATCTCGATCCTCCCCTTCTTCGGTGTGTGCTGCAGCGTCACCTGAGTCGCAAAGTGCTGCCGCAGATTGCTCTGAATCCGATGCAGGTGCGCCCCAAGATCAGGGCCCTTCGGCTTCCCCGCCTTCGCCGCAGCCGGCGCGGACCCCGTACCCGCCAGCTCCTTCTGCACCTGCTGCTCAGTCTGCCGCACCGTCATTCCGTTGCGCACCACCATGTCAGCCACCATCGCCTGCAGCGACGCATCGCGCAACCCTAACAACGCTTTCGCGTGCCCGGTCGTGATCAACCCCTGCGCCAGCAGCCCGCGCACCGGAGCCGCAAGATCCAGCAACCGCATTGCATTCGCCACCGTCGCCCGGTTCTTTCCAACCCGCTGCGCAATGTCCTCCTGCCTGAGCCCGAATTCCTTCGCCAGCCGCGTGTACGCCTCCGCCTCTTCAACCGGATTCAAATCCTCCCGCTGAAGGTTCTCAATCAGCGCCATCTCCAGCACCTCGCGGTCCCCCGCCTCCCGCTCGATCACCGGCACTTCTCCCAATCCCAGCTTCTGACACGCCCGGAACCTCCGCTCGCCCGCAATCAACTCAAGCCGTCCATTCACTTTCCGCACCACCAGCGGCTGAATCAACCCATGCTCCCGGATCGATTCCATCAACTCCGTCAGTTGTTCATCACGGAACGTCTTCCGCGGCTGCATCGGGCTCGGTACAATACTCGTGATCGCCACCTGATTCACCCCCGCCGATCCCACAGACACTCCCTCACCAGCCTCACTTCCCATCCCCACCACCCCGCCCGCAACGCCTTCCATTCCCGGCACGGCCTCGGCCATGCCCGGTCCGCCGCGTTTGGCCGCACCGCTGATCAGTGCTCCCAGTCCTCTGCCGAGTGCGTTCTTCTGCATAAGCCGAAATCCTGACGGCGCGCCAGGATGAAGTCAACCATGGACTGCATCCACCCCGCTCCCGCTACACCTCAGTAAACGCCCGTCTTCAGCCCCGGCAGCGCAAACCGGCACGCATACTCCCGCACCAATGACGCCGTCAGCGACGCCTCGGCTCCAGCATGCCGCCGCAACCACGTCTCAGCACCGACTCCAATCAGCCACGACCCCAGACACGCCGCCCGGAATGGCTCCATGCCGCCCGCCATGAACGCCGCCGCCAACCCCGTCAGCACATCTCCCATCCCTCCCCGCGCCATCGCCGGATGTCCGCTCCCGTTGTACGCCACCCGGCCATCCGCAGTCGCCACACACGTCCGCGATCCCTTCAGCAGCACCACCGCACCGCTCACCTTTGCCAGCCCGACCGCCTGATCCCGGCGGCTCTTTCCTGACAATTCCGGCGCAGACCGCTTCAGCAGCCGTTCCATCTCCCCCGGATGCGGCGTCAGCAGTCGCGGCCCCGCAGCCGGCCACACGGGCACACCGGAAGGCAGTGCAGCCAACGCGTTCAAGGCATCCGCATCCACTACCATCGGCCGCGGATCGTCGCGCAACAATGTCAGCAGATCCGGCGGCGGCGTCCCTCCCAACCCGGGCCCCACCGCAATCGCATCAAACTTCATCCCCATCACTTCCCGGCACGAATCCACCGGCCGCACCATGATCTCCGGCGGACACGCCGCCGCCATCACCGCCCACGCGCGCCGCTCCGTAAACAATGTCACCAATCCCGCCCCAGCCTGCCCCGCCGCCACCGCCGTCAACTGCCCCGCCCCGGTAAACCCAACACTCCCGGCCACCACACCAACCCGCCCGGCCGCCCCCTTGTGCATCCCGAAAGTCCGCGGCCCCGGCAGCCACGTCCGCAGCCACTCCGGCGTCAGCACCCGCGGCCGCATCCCTCCGTCCGCAGGCCCCGCCAACCCGCTCAGCGAAACGACAGCAAGCCGTCCGCACCAGTTCTCAGCACCATCCACACAATGCCCCGTCTTCGGAAACCCGAACGCGATCGTCAAATCCGCCCTAACCGCCCCCTCTGCCGCATCTCCAGTCTCCGCATCCAGTCCCGTCGGCACATCCAGCGCCGCCACCATCGCTCCCGTCAACTCACGAAACCGATTCATCTCGTCGCAAGCCGCTAGCACACCCCCACGCAACGCTCCGGCCGACCCCGTCCCTAACACCCCATCCGCGATCAGCGTCAGTCCTCGCGGCGGATCATCCCCCACCGCCCCGCGGGTCACCCGGCCGCCCAACGCCGCCAGGTCCTCCACCGCCAGCGGCCGCATCACCTCCTCCGGAAACACCATGCGCACCTCCACACGCCACCCCTCATCCAGTAAATGCCCCGCCAGCACAAAGGCATCGCCCGCATTGTGACCTTTCCCGGCATACACCAGCGCCACCCCCGCTCCCGGACAAAACTGCCGCACCACCGCCGCCGCGCCCGCGCCCGCCTCTTCCATCAGCACCGCTTCCGCAATGCCGCCAGCAACCGCCGTCGCCTCCATCGCCCGCATCTCCGCAACACTCACCACCATCCCGGCCATCGTTTCCCCGCCCCGATCCGCCCTCATGACTCCACCAGTCTGCCTGTTAGCCACTCGGGAATCGATTCCTGACAACGCTGCGCCTTGTCCCCGCCTCTCGCAATCGCATTCGTCAGCGCGGCATCCAGCACCCGGGCCTTCACGTTGTCCGCCCACTGCAACTCCAGATAATGCACCAGTTCGTCCCTCAGTTCCTCGTCCAGCACCGGCACAATGATCTCGAACCGGCTGTCGAAATTCCGCGGCAGAAAATCCGCAGATGACAGAAACACTCTCGGATTCCCGCTGTTCCCAAACACAAACAGCCGACTGTGCTCCAGACATCCATCCACAATCGATCTCCCCTCAATGCTCCCGCTCACACTCGGATGCCCTGCCGCCACAGAGAACATGCTCCGCACCATCAACCGCACCTCCACCCCCGCCGCCGCCGCATCATAAAGCAGCGCCGTCATCTCCGGATCCGCCAGATTGTTCAGCTTCAGAAACACCGACGCCTTCCCACCCGCTTTCGCCACCGCCGTCTCATGCCGGATCATCGAACCAATCACTGTCCTCAGCTGGAACGGTGCCGCCACCAGATGATTCAGCACCGGCGGCAGCCAGTTTGTCTCGAAAAACCGGAAGCTCTCCACAATGTCCACCCCGATCCCGTGATGCGCCGTCAGCAGCAGATGGTCCGTGTAGAACCTCGCCGTGTCCTCGTTGAAGTTCCCTGTCCCTAACGCACTGTAATGCCGCGGCTCTCCATGCTCGTTCCGCGTCACCACACACATCTTGGCGTGCACTTTCAACCCAGGAACTCCCAGAATCACCCGGATCCCCGCATCCTGATACCGCTGCGCCCAGCTGATGTTCTGCTGCTCGTCAAACCTCGCCTGCGGCTCCACCAGCACTGTCACTTCCTTGCCGTTCTGCGCCGCCGTGATCAGCGCACTCGCCACACTCGAATGCCTCGCCAGCCGGTACTGCGTCAGCCGGATGCTGTCCACAAACGGATCCAGACTCGCTTCCCTCAGGAAATCCAGAAACAGACTGCACGAATGCCACGGCAGATGCAGCAGCACGTCGCCTTCCTGCAGGGTCCGGAAGATACTCTCGCGGTCGCCACTCAACACCCGGTGCGGCAACCGCCGCGGCGGCTCGGCCTTCATCGCAGCCGGCACCGGAAACTGCACAAGGTCACGCCGGTTATGATAGCGCCCGCCCGGCAGCAGCGTCGGCTCGTCACCTAGCCGCAACTTGTCCGTCAGCAGCTCCAGAAACGGCTTCGGAATCCCCCCGTCGTAATTCATCCGCACCGGTGCCCCCGTCCGCCGCGCCTTCAATCCCTCCGCAATCCTATCATACAGGCTTGCCGTGAAATCATCGTCAAACTCCAGCTCCGCATCCCGCGTGAACTTGATCGCCCACGCATCAAACTGCGTGTACGGCAACCCCGTAAACAGGCTCGGCATCCCAAACCGGATGATGTCGTCCAGACACATCACAATCCGCTCCCCTCTGTGCTCCGGCAACGTCACATACCGCGGCAGCTCAGGCACCGGAATCCGGATCAGCGCATGCGCCTCACGCCCCTTCCGATCATGCCGCCCCAACTCCACCGCCAGATACATCGACGTGTCCGCCAGTGTCTCAAACCGACTGTACGAACGCACCATCACCGGCATGATGTGCGGCCTCACCGACTCGAAAAAATACTCGTAGAGCCAGTCCCACAACGGCCGCGGCACATCCTTCTCGTTCACCAGCCGCACCCCAGCCTTCGCCATCGCCCTCAGAATATCCCGGTACACCGCATCAAACTGCAATCCATCCCGCCGGATCAACCGCCGCGCTTCCCTCAGGGTCTCCCGAGGATCCGGCAGCCGCAGCTTCCCGTAATCCTTCCCCAGCAGCACCAACCGCCTCAAGGTCGCCATCCGCACCCGGAAAAACTCATCCAGATTCGACGAATAAATCCCCAGAAACTTCAACCGCTCCCCAAGCGGCAGCCTCCCATCCGCCGCCTCCTGCAGCACCCGCGAATTGAACGCAAGCCAACTCATCTCCTTGCTGCGGAATGGAATGCCGTCGACGACCGGAAATTTCATGAGTTGGTTGGGAATCAGCACCCTCCATACCCAGCCCCCCACCGATGACAAACCGCGTACTGTGACAATTTCACCCGTCCCTCAACCCATGTCCACCCCGCCCCTCAGCATCCTCCTCACCTCGTTCCCCGACTCTGCCTCCGCCCAATTCGCCGCCACCTCGCTCGTCACCGAACACCTCGCCGCCTGCGTCCAGATCCTCCCAGGCATCACCTCCGTCTACTCATGGCAGGGATCCCTCGAATCCTCCTCCGAGGTCCTCGTCATCATCAAAACCTCCGCCTCTTCCGCCACCGCCGCTCTCGACCGACTCCGCGCTCTCCACCCCTACGAGGTCCCCGAACTCGTCACCCTCGACGCCTCCGCCGCCGAACCCTACCTCCAATGGGTCACCTCCCACTGCTCTCCGTAAGGTTCCCGCCTCCCACTCCGTTTCTCCCATGATGCCCACGCCTCCGCGCCTCATTCTCATCCTCGTCTCCGCCGCCGCCGCCACGGCCGCAGAACCCGCTCCGGACTTCGCCAAGGACGTCCGCCCCATCCTTTCCAACCACTGCTTCAAATGCCACGGCCCCGACGAGGAAGGCCGCAAAGGCGAGCTCCGGCTCGACGTCCGTTCCGCCGCCCTCGAACCCGCCAAAAGCGGCGCCCGCGCCATCGTCCCCTCCAACCCCGACGCCAGCGAGGCCATCACCCGCATCCTCTCCGACGACCCGGACGAGGTCATGCCGCCACCCGCCACCAAACACCCGCTCACCGCTCCCCAGAAAGAAACCCTCCGCCGCTGGATCGCCTCCGGTGCCGCCTACTCGGAACACTGGGCCTTCTCCGCCCCTCAGCGTCCCACCCCGCCCGCCTCTCTCCCCAACCCCATCGACGCCTTCGTCCTCGCCCGCCTCAAAGCCGAGAATCTCTCCCCTTCTCCGCCCGCCGACCCCGCCACGCTCCTCCGCAGGGTCTCCCTCGACCTCATCGGTCTCCCACCATCCCCGGAAGAAACCGCCGCCTTCGTCGAGTCCGGCGGCAAGGACTACGAGGCCGCCGTCGACCGTCTCCTCGCCTCACCTCAATATGGCGAACGCTGGGCCCGCAAATGGCTCGACCTCGCCCGCTACGCCGACACCAACGGCTACGAAAAAGACCGCGGCCGCACCATCTGGCCATACCGCGACTGGGTCGTCCGTTCCCTCAACACCGACATGCCGTTCGATCAATTCACCGTCGAACAACTTGCCGGCGATCTCCTCCCCAACCCCACCCCGGACCAGATCGTCGCCACCGGGTTCCACCGGAATACCATGCTCAATGAGGAAGGCGGCATCGACCCGCTCGAATTCCGCTTCCGCGCCATGACCGACCGCGTCTCCACCACCGGAGCCGCATGGCTAGGCCTGACTCTTCAGTGCGCCCAGTGCCACACTCACAAATACGACCCCATCCAGCACCGCGAATACTATCAGATCATGGCGTTCCTCAACAACACCGAGGAACCCGACTACCTCATCCGCCCGCCAGACGCTGAATCCGAACTCACCAAACGCGCCGCCCGCCGCGCCGCGCTCATCGCCGCCCTCCCCGACCAGTGGCCCGCCGGCAACGTCTCATGGAAAGCCTCTCCTATCAATTCCTTCACCGGCACCGGTGAAACCGGCACCATCCAGCCCGACGGCAGTGTCCTCTTCAAATCCCCAGGCCCGGACCGCTCGGACGTCACCTTCGAAGTGACCACCGGCACCGAACCATTCTCCCACCTGCGCCTCGAAACGCTCGCCGATCCTTCCCTCCCCGCCAACGGCCCCGGCCGCACCCCGCACGGCAACTTCGTCCTCAGCGAACTCACCCTCACCATCGACGGCAAACCGGTCGCCTTCTCCGCCGCCGAAGCCTCCGCTCAGCAAAAGGGCTATCCCATTTCCCACGCCATCGACGGCGATTTCAACAACGGCTGGGCCGTCCACGAAGAAGGCAAAACCCTCAATCAGCACCAGTGGGCCTCCTTCCGTCTCGCCTCGCCCATCGCCAGCCCCTCCGGCAAAGTCACGGTACGTCTCAGTTCCAATCACGGCGGCCATCACTCCCCCGGCCGCATCCGCTTCAGCACCGGCACTTCCACCCCCGGAGCCAGCCCGCGCGACGCCGCAGAAAAGGCCTTCCTCTCATGGCTCGGCAACACGCGCCCGCGCACCACACCATGGTCACCCGCAAAACCAGTTAGCGCCACTTCCAATTCCCCGCTCCTCACCATCCTCCCGGACCAATCCATCCTCGCCAGCGGCGACATCACCAAGGCCGACACCTACGAGGTCACGGTCTCCTCGCCTCTCAAAAACATCACCGCCGTCAGGCTCGAAGCTCTCCCCGACGACTCCCTCCCTAGCAACGGCCCGGGCATGGCCTACTACGAGGGCCCCAAGGGCGACTTCTTCATGGGCGAATTCCGACTCATGCTAGGCGGTCAGCCTGTCCGCTTCGCCTCCGCCTCCGAGAGCTACGGCAAAAACAACTTCGGCGGTTCCGCCTCCGCCGCCCTCGCCATCGACGGCGACGCCCAGACCGGATGGAGCACCGCCGGAGCAGAGGGCCGCCCTCACGAAGCCGTCTTCGTCCTCGAAAAACCCATCACCCCCACCGACGGCCAACTCTCTCTTCAACTCGTCTTCGGTCGCCACTACGCCTGCTCGCTCGGTCGCTTCCGCATCTCCTTCACTTCCGCAGAAGGTGCCACCGCCTCCCAGCTCGACGGCGAAACTCAGGCGCTCCTCAGCATCCCGCACCCGGAACTCTCCGACGCCAACCGCGCCAAGCTCCGCCAAGCCTTCCTCCTCAATGCCCCGGAACTCGCCGCCGCGCGCAACGAAATCAACGCCCTCGCCAATCTCCCCGCATGGCAACCCACGCTCGCCATGCGCGAACGCCCTGCCTCCAACCCGCGCCCGACGTTCATCCACCACCGCGGCGAATACACTCAGCCGAAAGACAAGGTCGAGGCAGGCGTCCCTGCCTTCCTCCCCGCTCTCCCGCCCGACGCCCCCGCTAACCGTCTCTCCTTCGCCCGCTGGCTCGTCAGCCGCAATCACCCGCTAACCGCCCGCGTCGTCGTCAACCGCCACTGGGCTTCCTTCTTCGGTCGCGGTCTCGTCAAAACCGAAGAAGACTTTGGCTACCAAGGCGACCTCCCCACCCACCCCGACCTCCTCGACTGGCTCGCCGTCGAATTCATGGAATCCGGCTGGTCTCTCAAAAAACTCCACCGGCTCATCGCCACCAGCGCCACCTACCGCCAATCCTCACGCGTCACCGGCCCCGCCGCCTCGCGCGACGCCGAAAACCTTCTCCTCTGGCGCGGCCCTCGCCACCGTCTCGAAGCCGAACAAATCCGCGACAGCGCCCTCAAGGTCACCGGGCTCCTCTCCCTCAAAGCCGGCGGCCCCGGCGTCTTCCCACCCCAACCCGCAGGCGTCACCACCGAAGGCACCTACGGTGCCATGTCATGGGCCACCAGCTCCGGCGAAGACCGCTACCGCCGCAGTCTCTACACGTTCGTCAAACGCACCGCCCCCTTCGCCATGGGCGCCACCTTCGACGCCCCCAGCGGCGAAGCCTGCGTCGCCCGACGCGATGTCTCCAACACTCCCCTCCAGTCCCTCACGCTTCTCAACGACGTCATGTTCATGGAAGCCGCTCAGGCCATGGCCGCCAACGTCGCCCCAACCCGCGAATCCCCCGACGCCAAACTCCACAAGGTTTTCCTCCGAATCTTCTCACGCCCACCCACCACCGAGGAACTCACCGCCGCCTCACAATTCCTCGCCACCCAGCACGAACGCCTCACCTCCGGCAAACTCGACCCCGCCCAACTCTCGGGCACCAACGACCCCGCCCGCGCCGCATGGACCCTCCTCATCCGCGCCCTCCTCAACACCGACGAGTTCGTCACCAATCACTGATATCCCCACCGCACCGCTGAACCGTCGGAATCGCCCCTCTTTGCAAGGGCGTCTCGCCCTTGTCTCCACCCAAGCCAGCCACCCGCCGATCCCACCTGTTGCCATCCAGCGAAAGACTGAGCACAGTCTACCCATAATGCTCACCTCCCTGCACATCAAGAACTTCAAAGCTTGGAAGGACACCGGCGAGGTCCCGCTGGCACCGCTGACGGTGATTTTTGGAGCCAACAGTGCCGGGAAGTCCAGCCTCGGGCATCTCCTCCTTGCTCTGAAACAAACCGCCCTCTCCTCCGACCGCAGAAGGGCTCTGCACTTGGGCGATCAAAACACGCTCATTGACTTGGGAACGTTTGAAGACTGTTTGCACGCCCATGATCTCAGCCAGGCGCTGGCATTTGACCTGAAATGGGCTCTGCCTGAAGATATTGTGGTGAAGAATCCACTGACGGGTGACAAATTCAACGGCAGCAAGATGTCTCTGTCTGTGAAGCTATCCGCCAATAAATCAGGGCAGCCCGAAGCCACGGCCATTCGCTACGTACTGGGCGAAGACGGCGAATCCTCATTGGATACTGAGTTTTCCCGTGACAGCAAAGGATCCTACAGCCTGAAATCGTCCAGATACGGATTTACCCGGACCCAAGGGCGCATCTGGCCCCTTGATGCTCCCGAAAAGTTTTACCGAATTTCCGATACCACCCGGGCGAGATTTCAGAATGCCGGCTTTCTCGCCGATTTCGCGCTGTCGACGGAGCAAATGCTCACCGGGCTCTATTTTCTGGGACCGCTCCGAGATCACCCCCGACGAACCTATCAGTGGTCAGGTGACACCCCTGAAGACGTTGGTTCACGCGGCGAATTCACCATCCCGGCCATCCTTGCGGCCGATGCCCAGAACCGAAAACTGAACCGCGGAGTGAAGCAACGCCTTCAATCATTCCCGGAATTCATTGCAAGATGGCTGAAGGACCTTGGAATCATTGACAGCTTTAAGGTTAGGGCGGTCGCGGCTGGCCGCAAGGAGTACGAGGTCCTCATCAAGACAGGCCCCAAGTCGCCTGAGGTCAAGATTACCGACGTCGGCTTTGGGGTTTCCCAGGTTCTCCCGGCGCTGGTGCTTCCGTTCTATTGCCCCGCAAACTCCGTCGTCTGGATGGAACAGCCGGAAATCCATCTCCATCCCCAGGTGCAGGCTCAACTGGCCGATGTGTTCATCTCAGCAGTGCAGGCCCGTGAAGGGAATTTTGCCCGCAATGTTCAATTGATAGTTGAAAGCCATTCCGAGCATTTCCTGAACAGGCTTCAGAGAAGGATTGCGGAAGGAAGCATCAAAACGGAGGAGGTGGCCATCTATTTTTGCAGGAAAACGGAGGGCGGCACGGAATTGGAGCCGCTAACGGTCAATATGTTCGGTGATATCGAGAACTGGCCGGAAAACTTCTTTGGAGATGAGATGGCTGATTTGACGGCGCGCACCGTGGCCGCCGCCGAGCAACGCAAAAGCCTTTCAGCCAAATGACCAGCATCGTCGACACCAATGTTATCCTGGTAGCGAACGGGCAGCATTCTGACGTGGACCCGGAATGCGTTGCTGAATGCGCGCTTCGGCTGCAGAACCTGATGACCAATGGCAGGATCGCATTGGACGATGCCTATGAGATCCTGCTCGAATATCAGAACAAAACCCTACCAAAATCCGGAAACAGGCCCGGCGACGCCTTCGTGAAGTGGGCCCTCCAAAACAACCGGACCGTCTCCAAGTGTGACTTGGTGCCACTGGAAGTCCACCCGGAGCGTGGTTATGTCAGTTTTCCCGATGATCCACAGCTGAAGGCCTTCGATCCCCCGGACAGGAAGTTCGTCGCGGTCTCGGCTGCGCACCCGGATCATCCGCCGATCCTGCAGGCGGCAGACTCCAAATGGCTGGCATGGGAACCATCGTTGAAACAACATGGCGTCGAGGTTCAGTTTCTTTGCCCTGACGACATTAGACGCTTCCGCGACAACAAAGCAGGCAAATGAATGAGTTCTACCGCTTCCCTCACACGCCGCACCTCGCATGGCTGGGTGAAGGAAGCCCGAGGGACGACAAGGTGCTTTCCTCCCCCGAAAGGGAAGAACTTCTGAATGGTGACGTCTTGGTCGAGGAGAAACTCGATGGCGCAAATCTTGGGATCACCATCAATTCCCTGGGCTCGATCTGCGTTCAAAACCGCGGCCAATATCTTGAGCCTCCGTTCTCCGGACAGTTCGCCCGTCTGTCTTCGTGGCTGCCGCCTCGGGAAGAAATAATGACGCGCGTACTCGGACCCAACCTCATCCTGTTTGGGGAATGGTGCGCCGCCCGCCACTCTCTCGACTACTTCACCCTGCCGGACTGGTTTCTCGCCTTCGATGTCTACGACAGGTCTGCCGGCCGATTCTGGAGCACCGCCAGACGGAATGAATTGGTCTCCAGACTTTCCATTCCGTTTGTCCCTGCCGTTTTCACTGGGAAGACGAGCATGCAGGAATTGCAGGCACTGCTTCTTCACACCAACAGCCAGTTCCGTCCGGGGCCACTTGAGGGTTTGGTCATCCGAAAGGAGAACGCCGATTGGCTGGAGGGCCGCGCCAAGTTGGTTCAGCCAAACTTCACCCAAGCCATCACTCAGCATTGGAGCCGCCGGGGCTTTGTGTGGAATCGGCTATCCACCCCTGAGCCGGTTTGTGGAGGCTCGCCCGCAGGCTCCGAGGCCGGAAAGTCCTCCTGACGCCTCCGTCTGAAGCACAGCAGCAACCCAGCGATGGTGAGCGATGCAGTATGCGGCTCGGGGATGACGCCATGGATCCATCCCTGCAGGGACGATGTCCGCATCAGGTATCCAGTGTCTCCGTACCCGCTGCCGTAAAGGTTTCCGGGTTCAGTGGGATTCACGCCCCATGAGACGATGCCAACCAGTTCCGGGCCGTTGCCGAAGTCTGCAAAGGCCGGGCCGCCGCTGTCCCCCGGTGCGGAGGTTCCTTCCACGCCTGTAGGCAAGCTGGAACTCCCACTGCCCGCGATGCTGCTGTTTCCAGCCACCGGCACTCCGAACGCATCGAAGGCTGCCACCACCGCGAGGCTGTTTCTGGCAGTCTGGCCGTTGTCGAAGTCGTACACGAGGAGACCACCAGGGCCGTCGGGACCGTTCAGCGAGATCACGCGATCGATGGTGTTCGTGAAGCCGAAGACCGTTGCACTGCCGTTGAGATCCGAGACTCCGCCTGCGGCCCCCGCCAGTCCGGTTCCGAGAACGGTGACGGTGAGGCCGTACTCAGCGTTTCCGGCATACAGCCTTGTGGAACCAAATCCTGCCACGGGCTGCGCCAGCCTCACCAAGTCCGCGTCCCAGCCCTGCTGCGCCGAAAAGCTGCCGTCCCAGCCCGGGTGCTGAACCCACGACTCAGCCTCATGCCGCTGGCCGTTGATGGAGAAGGAAAGGCGTGTCACCGCGTCGGCATCCCAGTTGTGCGCCGCCGTCAACACCCAGCGGTCACTGAGGAGCACGCCGGTGCCGCGATAGCTGCCGCTGGTTTCCACGATCTCCAACGTGCCCACTCCCCCGAATGTCTGCCCGAGCAGTCGCGATGCCTCGAGATCCGGCAAACCGATAACCACGGCACCGGCCGTCGATGGCCAGAGGAGCGCCAGAAAGGCAGCGAAAGTCACCATCCACCCGCCCGGAGCCTTCGACCCCGGATCCACGGGACTACCAGCGCCGGACGGGCGCGTTGTGGTTTTGTCGCCTCCGGAAACCGGAGACGAGCGGGACGGCGGCCGGTTCAGTCCCATGCTCATCGCGGGAGCATCCACCCCCGTTGGTCTGAGCTGCGAGCCAGACGGAACCCGATGTTGTTGTTCGTGTTCGCCGGGGTGTTGTTGTTGCGGTTCGCGGCGCGGCAGTTGTTCGCGTTGTTGTTCCAACTGCCGCCCCGGTTCACCCGGTTCGTGCCCGATGGCCGCCGACCGGAGTTTCTCCATCACGCCCCGCCGGAAGCCGTGCGAGCGCACCGGCAGGACGAAGGCCGTGAACGCGGTGAGACGCTCTTGCAGGGCCTTTGCGGAAATCATGTCGTCCTCGTACAGGGCATCCAGTAGACGCAGCTTGCGCCAATAGCGGACCTTGCTGCGGCGGTTGAGTTCCGCATGGTTGGGAAAAATCCGGTAGCCGAGGAAATCCATGCCGCGCCCGGTGGGTTGCGGGCATGGCGGGTGCTTGAGCGCGAGACCCAGTTCCTGTTCCACGAAGGTTTGGATTTCCTTGCCCAGCATGGTCATTGCCGCCTTGTCGTCTCCCCAGCAGACAAAGTCGTCCATGTAACGGCAATACGCCTTCACCACCGGGTGTTTCTGGCAAAATCGATCCAGCGGACCAAGGTAGAAATTCGCCAGATGCTGGCTGGTCAGGCTGCCGATGGGCAGGCCCTTGCCCTCCTCCGGACGATGACCACGCAGGATTTTCTCCAGCCAATGAAGAATCTCCGGGTCTTTGAACAACCGGTGCAGCCTCGAAATCAGGCGTTCCTGCGGGATCGACTCGAAATATTTCCGGATGTCCAGCTTGAGGTGCCACGCCCGGCCACGCGCCGCCTTTTGCGCGGCATCAATGGCTCTGAGCCGTCCCTTGCCCTTGCGGCAGGCATAACTGTGAAAAACCGCCTGCCGCTCCAGCACCGGTTCACACAAATTCATCAGCGCATGATGGAAGACCCGTTCCACAAAACGAGCCGCGTGGATCGTCCGCTCCTTGGGATCATACACCATGAATACGTTGAACTGCCCAGTCTCGAAGCGGCGCCCGATCACTTCCTCGCGCAGGCGATCCAGGCTCCCGTCCAGATCTTCTGCGAAGCGACGCACCTCCTGCTTGTGCCGCTTGCCGCGTGCCGCCTGATGGAACGCCCGCAGCAGATTCCCCCGCTCGATCACGGCCGGCCACAGGTTGCCGATGCGTTTCATTTCGCCGCCTCCTTGCCCGTCAGGCTGGCGAGAAACGCGGCACCGTATTTCTCGATGCGCGCGGCACCCACGCCCGGAATAGATCCCATCGCCGTAAGCGAATCCACCTTCCCCGTCACCATTGCTGCGAGTTGCTCGTTGGTGAAAATCGAATAAGCCGGAATAGCCGCTTTCTCCGAGACGGTCTTCCGCAAATCCCGCAGACGCGCGAATACGGCAAAATCTGCCTCAGTGAGCAGCTCCTTGTAGTCGATCTTGGGTCCGCTGGTGCCGCTCCGCCCTTTGTCCATGACGCCTACAGAGCCATCCAGGAACTCGATGCAAAACGCCCAGAACGAGTCCTCACCATTGGCGACGAACTCTTTGCGCACGGACGCAATGCGGCCGCCCCGGAGCAGCTTGTTCAGCTCCTCCTTGGCATTGCCCTGCCCGTTCGCCGGGATCTGGATGAACTCAAATGGCATAACACATGTTAAAATTTTTCCTGGGGCTTCGCCCCTTTGCTCCTTTTGCTAATGGGTGTCTTTCGTAGCACCTTCCTGGAGTTGCCGCTCCACTCCCGTCACTTCGTTGCCTGCGGTCGTCCCTCCCTTGGCTACTCCGTTCCGTTCGCTCCGCCACCGGCTGTTCCTAGGGGACTGAACTGCGAGCCAGACGGAACCCGAAGTTGATGTACGTGAACGCCGGGGAGTCGTAGGAGCGGATCGCGGCGCGGCAGTTGCCCGCGTAGTTGAACCAACTGCCGCCCCGGAGCACCCGGTCCGTGCCCGAGGCAGCACCCCGTGGATCGATAGCTCCGCTCACATACGTCGATGCTCCATACCAATCCCAGCACCACTCCCAGACATTCCCCGCCATGTCATACAAGCCATACCCGTTGGCCGCAAAACTTCCCACGGGTGATGTGTAAGGGAATTCTCCCACCCTGTAGCTGGGGTGGTAACCGTTCACCGCCCCACTTGAATCGTAGCTCCAGCCGCTATAAGCACGATAGTTGGCCTGACTATGGCTGATCGTGTCCAAGCCCGAGGGGAATCGTTTCCCGCTCACTCCGCCGCGCGCTGCTTTTTCCCACTCGGCC
The DNA here is from genome assembly GCA_003402705.1 of Verrucomicrobiota bacterium. Taxonomy (GTDB): domain Bacteria; phylum Verrucomicrobiota; class Verrucomicrobiia; order Verrucomicrobiales; family V1-33; genus V1-33. The sequence goes on from QQNF01000007.1 coordinate 83,032, forward strand.
TCCGTCGGCAGCCGATAGCCATTCGCACTCCAGTTCGCCGTCGGCACCGAAGTCCCCGTCCTCATCACAGCGGCGCTAACCGTGTAAACCGGAGTCAGCCCGTCTCTCTGGCTGCGCGCATTGCACCACTTCACCATGTCAAACCAACGGATCTCCTGCACCGGGTGATTGCTCGCCTTGCCGCCTCCTTCCGCGAGATCCGTGTAGCCATTGGCGGCACCCCAAGTCCGCACCTCATCCCACAGGGCTTTCGTCACTTCGTATTGCCCCATGAAAAAGGCGCTCACCGTCACCGTCACAGGTGGAGCATTGCTATCCGTGTCGCCGCTGGTGCGTCCCATCATGAAGGCGCCCGCGGGGATGAACGAAAAGCCTTCGGGGACTCCTGTCGGTGTATCGAGCGCAAGCCGATAGAACCGCCGGGGCACTCCGGCGGCGTGAGGGGTGGTGATCACAAGGTTGTTCCCGTCCCCAATGACTACGCTGCCAACATCCTGCCACGTTCCACCCTCCAACGTGTCTGCATACTGGAGCAGGTAGCTGCGGCCCACGACCGATGGCTGGACCGTGAAATTCAGGTTCCCACCAACAATTTCAAGTTTCGGCGCAACCAACTCCCCCGGCGCGATCGGCTCCGCACCCGTCGCAAAAACCGTCAGCGCCGCAAAAAGGGAAACCACCAGCGGACCGAGCCGGCGACGACCAGGCTCTAGGAGGCTTCTGAGTTGGGCGTAAGGTTTCGGATGCGCTCTCATGGGTCGGGGGTTCGCAGTCAAATAGCAGGAAGTGAGGAAACCGTTATCGGAAATTTCCCATTTCTTCGTGCCTTTGGCAGGCGGATTTCGAAAATCCCTTCCCTGAAGCTCTCGTCAATGCAGCCGATTGCCCGCCCCCCTCACTTCCCGCCCTTCCCCTTCCACGCCCCCAGCGGCAGCACATCGCACCGCGCCGCATATTCATCCCACTGCGCCGCCATCGCCTTCACCTTCTCCGGTTGCTCCGCTGCCAGATCCCGCCGCTCGCTGCGGTCCTTGGCAATATCATACAATTCCCATGGCTTGCCAGCCTTCGCCACTAGCTTCCAGTCGCCATCGCGCACCGCCCGGTTCCCCTCGTGCTCCCAGCACAACGGCCGCGCCCGCACTAACATTCCCCCCTTCAGCGCCGGACGGAGGCTGATCCCCTCAAGCGGCTTCAACTCCTGCCCGCCCGCTTTTGCCGGATAACTCGTCCCCGCCACATCAAGACACGTTGCCATGATGTCCACAAGATGCCCAGGCGCATGCACCAGCTTGCCCTCCATCTCCCTCGGAATCCCGCTCGGCCAGTGCACCACTAGCGGCGTACTGATCCCTCCCTCGTGCGTCCAGTGCTTGTACTCGCGAAACGGCGTATTCGAAACCGCCGCCCAAGCCTCGCCATACGCCACATAAGTGTCCGGCCCGCCCGCCATCACACCCTTCCCCTGCCGCACCGGATAACCATCCCGCGTCTGCTTCGGCGTCAGCTCATCCCGCATCATCGACGCACTCTGCACCGGCAGGCTCGGCATCGCCGCCCGCGCTTCCCCTCGCCCCCCGCGCCCGATCCCCTCCGCACATCCTCCATTGTCCTGAAGATAACAAATCAGCGTGTTCTCCAGCACCCCCGTCTCCCGCAACGCCTCTACCAATCGCCCGATCCCCCGGTCCATCGCCGCAATCATCGCCGCGTACACCTCCATGTTCCGCCGGTCCCACGCCTCGAACTCCGTCCCCGTCTCCCCGCGCGGTAGCGGCATCAATCCCGTCGATTCCCGACTCACCACCCCCAATTCCACCATCCTCTCGTAACGCGCCCGCCGCACCGCCTCATACCCGCCGTCATACTTCCCCCGCATCGCAGCAATGTCCGCCTCCCGCGCGTGCATCGGCCAGTGCGCCGCGGTGAACGCAGCATACAGAAAAAACGGCTGCTCAGCGTGCGCCGCATGGTGCTCCCGCACATACCGCACCGCATGGTCCGCAATCGCATCCGTATAATAATAAGGTTCCGCCGGCTCATACCCCGGATCCGCAAACGCCGAGACCCGCTCGTCATCCCGCACCAGATACGCCGGATCCCAGAAGCTCCCCGCGCCAATGATCGTCCCGTAAAACCGGTCAAACCCCCGCTGCCGCGGCCAATTCCCCCGATCCGCCTCAACACCCGCCGCCGGCAGCTTCGTCACATGCCACTTCCCCGCCATATAAGTCCGGTAACCTCCCGGCCTCAACGCCTCCGCAATCGTCACACACCGCCGACCCAACTCCCCACGATACCCGTCGTGCCCCCGATCATCCGTCATGTGCCCCACTCCCGCTTGGTGCGGATACAACCCAGTCAGCAGGCTCGCCCGAGTCGGGCAACACCGCGCCCCATTGTAAAACTGCGTGAACCTCACCCCCTTCGCCGCCAACCCGTCCAGCACCGGCGTCCCCACCTCTCCCCCGTAGCACCCCAGATCCGAGAAACCCATGTCGTCACTCAGCACGACCACAATGTTCGGCCTCCCTCCCGCTCCCTCCACCGAATCACTCATCAAAATCACCGCCGCCAGCATCGCAATCATCTTCATGCCGCCCACCTTGCCCGCCCCATCCCTCCCCGCAAACTGCGGATTTGCGGATCCCAATCCCCCTCATCGAACATTCAGCCACCGCCACAAACAAGACAGCACCCCCACCCATCCCCTCATGGTGAATAACTTTGGGAACACACCCCATTTTCCCGCTCCCAACCCCGAAGCGCTCCCGGGAAAACCTTCTCTTCACCACCCACCCTTCCACCCCATGGTGAATAACTCGCACCGCCCGTCACCCCTCCTCATTCCCCCTCCGTCAACCCGAATCACGCTCGGATTTTCCCGGATCTCCCCTTTAGTTCAGTTTTCTTAGATATATTCCCGGCCTCCCCAACCTCTCCCTCCCGCTCCCCTCCACTCCTTCCCTACCCCACTCCACTTCATGAACAATCCATGAATTCCTCCGGAAACCACGCATCCCTTCCCCGCATCCTGACCAATTGTGAATAAGCTGGGGAAAACCCGCGAATCAACTAGCCTCCACCCCCGCCGCACGCATGTTCCACGGGCGTTCCCCGGCTTTGCCCTTGCCGCTCTCCCCCGCACCGCTCAGGAGCCTCCATGTTCACTCTCCTCCAGACCGATCCGCACAGCCGCGCCCGACGCGGGCGGCTCCAGTTGCCGCACGGGGTGGTGGAAACCCCGGTCTTCATGCCCGTCGGCACCCAGGGAGCCGTCAAAGCCGTCTCCCCCGACGAACTCGAATCCCTCGGTGCCCAGATCATCCTCGGCAACACCTACCACCTCAACCTCCGCCCAGGCTGCGACGTCCTCCGCAACTTCGGCGGTCTCCACGCCTTCGCCGCATGGAACCGCCCGCTCCTCACCGACAGCGGCGGCTTCCAGGTCTTCTCTCTCGCCAAACTCCGCAAAATCACCGAAGCCGGCGTCCACTTCCAAAGCCACCTCGACGGCTCCAAACGCTTCCTCGGCCCCGAAGAAAGCATGGAAATCCAGGCCGTCCTCGGCTCCGACATCGCCATGCTCTTCGACGACTGCCCGCCATGGCCAGTCTCCGAACCCGACGCCTCCAAAAGCCTCGACCTCACCCTCCGCTGGGCCCTCCGCTGCCGCGACTGGGTCGAAAAACACCAACCCCAGGCCGGCGGCAACACCGGTCGCCAACTCCACTTCGGCATCGTCCAGGGCAGCGTCTACCCCCAACTCCGCGAACGCGCCGCCAAATCCCTCGCCGCCATGGAATGGGACGGCTACGCCATCGGCGGCGTCAGCGTCGGCGAACCCGAACCCGAAATGATGTCCGCCATCGATCACGCCGAACCCCACCTCCCCGCCCACAAACCCCGCTACGCCATGGGCCTCGGCACGCCCCCACAGATCCTCCACCTCATCGCCCGCGGAGTCGACATGTTCGACTGCGTCATCCCCACCCGCCTCGCCCGCCACGGCTCCGCCTTCACCCGCCACGGCCAGATCAATCTCAAAAACCAGAAGTACACTCTCGACCACCGACCCATCGAAGAAGGCTGCACCTGCCCCGCTTGCTCCCGATTCAGCCGCGCTTACGTCCGCCACCTCTTCCGCTCCGGGGAAATCCTGGGTTTAAGGTTGATTTGTCTGCACAATCTGCATTTCTACCTGTCCCTCGCGCGCCGCGCCCAGGAGGAAATCGAAGCGGGTACGTTTTCGGACTTCCGCGCGGCCTTCGTCGCGGAATACCTTTCTCCTCCTCCAGATTCTCTCTAGTCCTCCATGATTTCCTCATCTTCTCTCGCCGCCCACCTCTTCTTCGCTCAGCAGGACGCCGCCCAAGGCGGCGGCATCGCCCAGATGGCCATGCCCGTCCTCCTCATCGTCCTCTTCTACTTCATGCTCATCAGGCCCCAGCGCCGTCAGCAGAAGGAACATCAGGCCAAACTCGCCGCCCTCAAAAGCGGTGACGAAGTCATCGCCGCCGGCGGCATCTACGGGCTCGTCACCAATATCAATGACCGGGTCGTCACCCTCAAAATCGCCGACGGGGTCAAAATCCGCGTCGACAAAAACTCGGTCCTCTCCGTCCTCAAAGCCTCCGACGAACCAGCCGACGCCGCAAAATCAGACGCAGCCGCCTGATCTTCATTGCCTTCAGTCCTGATTAAAAGGACAATTCCGCCCCCGCTGGCCGCTCTCATCGACCGCCCCGCACCTTTCCTTTACCCCCTCACGATCCGCTCTCATGCTCGCTGCCGCTGAAAACCTGTCGCAGATGGAAAAATACCTGCCCTACCTCGTCCTCGGCATCGGGGTCGTCGCCGCCGGTCTCTTCGTCGCCTACTTCGCCTCCGAAACCGATCGCCGCAAACGCATCGTCGGCTCCATCCTCTCTCTCGTCCTCACCGCCTTCAGCATCTTCTGTATCACCGAAGGCAAGGGCGTCAAAAAAGGCATCGACCTCCAAGGCGGCGCTTCCTTCCTCGTCCGCGTCCAACCCGCCGGCGAACGCCCCGTCACCCCGGACGTCCTCGCCACCGCCCAGGCCATCATCGAATCCCGCCTCAACCCCACCGGCGGCAAAGACGTCGTCGTCACCCCTCAAGGCACCGACCGTCTCTACGTCGAAGTCCCCGGCCTCAGCGACGAAGAAATCGCCAACTCCAAGTCCGTCATCGAACGGGTCGCGAAACTCGAATTCCGCCTCCTCGGCGCAGACGGCTTCAACTTCACCAACGAAGCCGACCAAACCCTCAAGCCGGACGCCACCAAAATGCGCTACCTCGGCGACCGCGGCGACGACAAAGCCAAGGAAGCCCGCGAGCCAGGCAAACCCCGCCCGAAACCTGACACGTTCATCTGGGTCAAAAAGAAGGTCGAAATGCAGGGCAAAAGCGTCAAGTTCGCCTACGCCGCCCTCAACCCTGGCTCGGTCAACTACCACATCGTCGTCGAACTCCACTCGGAATTCGGTGACCAGATGCGCAAGCTCACCAGCACCAACAAGGGCCGCCCCATGGCCATCATCATGGACAACGAGGTCCTCTCGGCCCCGTCCATCAACGGCGAATTCGGCGCCAACTTCGAAATCACCGGCGGCTTCGACGAAACCGAAGCCCGCGACCTCTCCAGCGCTCTCATGAACCCGCTGGAAAACCCGCTCCTCGTCGAGCAGTCCAGCACCATCTCCCCCACCTACGGGAAGGAAACCGTCCAGCAGGGCATCTACGCCTGTCTCGTCGGCCTCGGGCTCACGCTCTTCTTCATGATGCTCTACTACCGACTCTCCGGCATCATCGCCGTCGTCGGCCTCATCGTAAACCTCCTCCTCCTCCTCGGTGCCATGCGCGTCTTCGACCAGACGCTCACCATGCCCGGCATCGCCGGGATCATCCTCACCCTCGGGATGGCCATCGACGCCAACGTCCTCATCTACGAGCGTCTCCGCGAGGAACTCAAAGCCGGCCGCTCCCTCGGGCCCGCCATCAACGCCGCCTACAGCAAGGCCTTCAGCGCCATTTTCGACTCGAACATCACCACGCTCATCACCTCGGTCATCATGATCGTCATCGCCACCGGCGCTGTGAAGGGCTTCGGTCTCTCCCTCACCATCGGCCTCATCGCCTCGATGTTCTCAGCCCTCCTCATCACCCGCGTCTGCTTCCTCTGGCTCAGCGGCGCAGGCCTCGAAAAGGTCTCCTTCATGGAACTCATCCAGAACCGGCTCTACGACTTCATGGGCAAACGCAAACTCTGGCTCACCATCTCCGCCATCGTCTGCACCATCATGCTCGTCATCGTCGGCATCAAAGGGACCAAGGTCCTCGGCTACGAACTCCGCGGCGGCGATGTCGTCAGTCTCAATAACGTCCCCTCCGCCACCGAAGACTCGGTCCGCACCGCCCTCCAGGGCTGGAAGGTCACCACCAAAGACGGTTCCTCCCTCGACGCCAACAACGTCAACGTCACCACCGTCAAACCGCTCACCGGCGACGCCTACACCATCCTCCGCAGCCCACCCGCCACCGCCGACTCCCTCAAGGCTCACCTCGCCTCCGCCCTCGGCGGCTCCGACGCCGCCCTCAAACAGAAATTCTCCGAAGCCTCCGCCGAATCCATGGGCTCCGCAGTCGGCGGCGAAATGCTCACCAAATCCCTCTGGGCGCTCGGTCTCGGCCTCCTCGGCATCTTCATCTACCTCACGTTCCGCTTCGAAATGCCCTTCGCCATCGGCGGGATCGTCGCCATTCTCCACGACGTCATCATCGCCGTCGGAGCCTGCGCCATCGCTGGCAAGGAAATCGGCCTCATCCTCATCGGTGCCTTCCTCACCATCGCAGGTTACTCCATCAACGACACCATCGTCATCTTCGACCGCGTCCGCGATGACCTCCGCACCATGAAGGGCGACCTCAAAGACGTCCTCAACCACGCCATCAGCGCCACGCTCAGCCGGACCATCATCACCTCCGGCGTCACCTCCCTCGCCGTCCTCGCCATGTGGCTCTTCGGCGGCAAATCCATGGCCGACTTCTCCTTCGCCATGCTCATCGGCATGCTCTCAGGAGTCTACTCCACCATCTTCATCGCCAGCCCAGTCGTCCTCTGGTGGGCCGATCGCCGGAAACTCAACCTCCGTCAGCAAATCCTCGACGCCGACGCCATCGCCCTCGAAGCCCTCAGCGGCCTCGAACGCGAAGCCCCGGACAAGAAGGGCAAATCCGCTGAAGGCGACCAGGCCGCCCTCCCCAGTTCCTAACGGTCAACCCCGGCCCGCCCCGCACCCATGATCACGGTGCCGCTCCACCTCCGCGGCCCGGTCGATATGCACGTGCACCTCGTCGGCAACGGGCTCTCAGGCTCCGGTTGCTGGCTCAAACCCCCATTCCTCCACCGCTTCCTCGCCGACTGGATGCTCCGCCAGCTCGGCCTCAAGGTCTCGTGGCGCGCCCCCGAATTCGACGACGCCTACGTCGACCTCCTCACCCGCTGGCTCCGCGACAGCCCGGTCTCCCACGCCGTCCTCCTCGCCCACGAGGAGGTCTATGACCACTCAGGCCAGAAACTCAACTTCGGCTCGCTCCACGTCCCCAACGACTACGTCTTCGCCGTCTGCCGCCGCCACCCGGAACTCCTCCCCGCCGTCTCCATCCACCCAGCCCGACCCGACGCCCTCGACGAACTCGACCGCTGTCTCGATCTCGGTGCCGTCATGCTCAAGTTCCTCCCGAACTGCCAGAACATCGACACGCGTCTCCCACGCTACCGCCCGTTCTGGAACCGCATGGCCGCCGCCAGGCTCCCCCTCCTCGCCCACTCCGGCGGCGAACACACCGTCCCCCAAATCGATCCCTCCCTCGCCGACCCTCGCTCCCTCACCGGTGCCCTCGAAGCCGGAGTCACCGTCATCGCCGCTCACGCCGCCACCCGCAGCGGTCTCCGCGACCCCGATTACCTCGACCACCTCCTCGAAATGATGCGCCGCTGGCCCAATCTCTTCGCAGACATCAGCGCCCTCAACCTCCCCATCCGCAGCGCCGGCCTCGCCCGGCTCCTCAAACTCCCGGAATGGCACCACCGGCTCTTCCACGGCAGCGACTTCCCGGTCCCCATCCAGCCCTCATGGGCCAGATTCCGCGGCATCCTCCCAGCCCACGCCGCCCGCCACTGGGCCTCCATTCCCAACTTCCTCCACCGCGACTTCGGCCTGAAATCCGCCCTCGGCTTCCCCGACCACGTCTTCACCGGCATCTGGCAGCACCTCCGCGTCTCCGCCTGATCCATCGCTCCCATCTCCCCTTCAAGGGAAACGGTCCCTTGACGCGCCCCCGTTCCCACCGGATGAAACCCTCCCGCCCGGCCGCACACAGCCCGGGCTTTTCTGTTTAGTCAGTCAATTACTATGCCCTGGGACTGGAAAACCACGCTCTGGTTTGTTTGCTATCTGCCGGTAGTCGTCGGCCTCACGCTGTTCGGACTCCACCGGTTCTACATCGTTTGGCTCTTTTGGAAACATTATCGTAACCCACCAAAGCCAGCCGGCCACTTCGAATCCCTCCCGCTCGTCACCGTCCAGCTCCCCGTCTTCAACGAAATGCACGTCGTCAGGCGTCTCGTCGAAGCCGTCGCCCGCCTCGACTACCCGCAACACCTCCTTCAGATCCAGATCCTCGACGACTCCACAGACGAAACCGTCGCCATCTGCGCCGACGAAGCCTCCCGCCTCTCCGCCCTCGGCTTCGACGTCTCCCACATCCACCGCACCAACCGCGAGGGCTTCAAAGCCGGTGCCATGGAACACGGTCTCCTCACCGCCCGCGGCGACTTCGTCTTCATCCTCGACGCCGACTTCATCCCCCAGCCCGGCGTCCTCAAGGACATGATCGACTACTTCACCGACCCCAAAATCGCGCTCGTCCAAAGCCGTTGGGGCCACCTCAACCGCGACTACTCGCTCCTCACCCAAGTCCAAGCCATGTTCCTCGACGGCCACCTCGTCGTCGAACAGGTCGCCCGCAGCCGCGCCGGCCGCTTCTTCAACTTCAACGGCACCGCAGGCATCTGGCGCAAAGCCGCCATCATCGACGCCGGCGGCTGGGAACACGACACGCTCACCGAAGACCTCGACCTCTCCTACCGCGCCCAGATGAAGGGCTGGCGCTTCATCTTCCTCTGCGACCTCGTCACCCCCGCTGAACTCCCCGTCGACGTCAACGGCTTCAAAACCCAGCAGCACCGCTGGACCAAGGGCTCCATCCAGACCTGCAAAAAAATGCTCGGCCCAGTCTGGCGCTCCAAACAACCCCTCGCCATCAAACTCGAAGCCACCGTCCACCTCGCCATCAACTTCATGAACCTCCTCCTCCTCTGCCAGTGCGTCGTCGCATGGCCAGGCATGGGCGGTCAGTTCAATATGGGAGGCTACCGTCTCTGGCTCCTCGACCTCCCAGTCTTCTTCTTCAGCACCGTCTCCGTCGCCACGTTCTACCTCTCCAGTCAGATCGCCGCTTACCCGAAACACTGGCTCAAGCACATGCTCTACTACCCCATGCTCGTCGCCGTCCTCGTCGGCATGGCAGTCAATAACGGCCGCGCCGTCCTCGAAGCCCTCTTCAACCAGGAATCCCCCTTCGTCCGTACCCCAAAATACGGCATCCAAGGCCGCGAAAAAGCTCCCGCCGCTAAAAAGAATTACAAGTCCCTCAAATCCATCGCCTTAGGCGCAGAAATCACCTGCGCTTTATATTTCACAGCTGCCCTTATTTCAGCTTTCTTAAAAAATTACTGGAGTTCCGTCCCGTTTTTGTTACTTTTCGCCGCGGGTTTCTGGTACGTCGCTTGTGGCTCTCTGCCCCAGCTCTTCCCAGCAGCCCGAAATGAGGACGAAAACGGCCCGATCGCTGCTTAAGTTCTCTCCAACGGGAACTCTCGAATGAATCACCCTTCCACCTCTCTCGCCACCACCAGCCGCACCCGCGCCGCGTGGCCAGCCGCCCTCATCGCTCTCGCCGCAGCCCTCCTCTGCAGCAACTGCGCCTCCCACTCCAAGGCCGCTAAAGAAATCAGAGTCTCCGTCCGCGACCAGAAAGCCGTCCTCTACGAACGCGGCGAACCCGTTCGCGTCTACGGCATCTCCACCTCCAAATTCGGCCTCGGCGACTCCATGAATAGTTGCCGCACCCCCATCGGCAAACTCCGCGTCGTCCGCAAAATCGGCCACGGCATGCCCCCAGGCATGGTCTTCAAACACCGCCACGCCACCGGCGAAATCCTCGCACCAGACGCCCCCGGCCGCGACCCCGTCGTCACCCGCATCCTCTGGCTCGCAGGCGCAGACTCCAATACCCGCAACACCCAGCGCCGCTGCATCTACATCCACGGCACCCCCGAAGAACGCAACATCGGCCGCCCAGCCAGCTACGGCTGCGTCCGCATGCGCAGCATGGACGTCATCGACCTCTTCAACCGCACCCCCGTCGGCACCCCCGTCATCATCGAGAAAAATGGCCTCCCACTCGAAGCCAAACTCATGCGCGCGTACGCTTACAAGGCCCCCTCCCGCCCAGACCGCTCCCCAGGCACTCCCATCAAGGCCGATACCGCCGTCGCCACCCGCTGATTCCCCTCAGCTCTTTCGCCTCCCGGCGCTCTTTTCCCTGGCCTAGGCACGCCCCCTGCACCATGACCTCACGTCATGCGTCGCTTCCTCGCCGCCCTCCTCGCCGGTTGGCTCACCCTCCTCTTCTCCGCTTGCTCCGGCGAATCCATCAACGCCACCGAAGGCGCCCGCCGGAAAATCCTCCTCGTCAATAACAAGGACGACCCGCGCTGGCTCGACCTCCACCGCACCAACAGCGTCGTCGAGAACAATATCATGCTCGCCCTCCACGAGGGCCTCGTCGTCGAAGGTGCCACCAACGAACGCGACCCCGACCCCGGCATCGCCGCCTCATGGCAGTCCAACCCGGAAAAATCCGTCTGGTCCTTCCAACTCAGACCCGACGCCCGCTGGTCCGACGGCAACCCCATCACCCCGGACGACTTCATCTGGTCATGGCAGCGGCTCCTCAACCCAAAGCTCGCCGCCGAATACTCCGGCATGCTCTTCATCGTCAAAAACGGCCGCGAAATCTTCGAAGGCAAACTCCCCGCTGACCAGCTCGGCGCCAGAAAAACCGGCCCCCATTCCCTCGAAATCACCCTAACCGGCCCCACCCCTCACTTCCCCCAGGTCCTCTGCCACTCCATCTGGTGCCCCCTCGCCCGCCACTGTCTCGAAAAATACGGCGACCCCCTCAGCGCTCTCAACCCATGGACCGATGACGGCAAAATGATCACTAGCGGCCCGTTCCGACTCAAAACCTATCTCTTCCGCCGCTACCTCGAAGTCGAAAAAAATCCCCACTACTGGGACGCCGCCACTGTCAAACTCGACGGCATCCGCTTCTACCCCATCACCAGCGAACAAACCGAAGACCGGCTCTTCCGCCGCGGCCAGCTCCACATCACCTACAACGTCCCGCTCGATAAAGCCCCCACCTATCTCCACGACCACCCGGACGTCATCGTCAATGACCCTAACCTCGCCGTCCGCTTCTACCGCGTCAATACCAAGCGCAAACCCTTCGACGACGCCCGCGTCCGCCGCGCCCTCGGCCTCGCCATCGACCGCCAGTCGCTCGTCGACAATGTCCTCCGCGAAAACCAGCGCCCCGCCTTCGGCGTCGTCCCTCCCATGGACGGCTACGACGAGGTCAAAGGCTTCTCCTTCGACATCGCCGAAGCCCAGCGTCTCCTCGCCGAAGCTGGCTTCCCTAACGGCCAAGGCTGGCCCTCCAATGTCAAACTCCACATCGCCGACTCCGAACGCGCCATCCAGGTCGCCGAAGCCATGCAGGCCATGTGGCAGAAAAACCTCGGCATCCGCATCCCCATCCGCATGGAAGATTACAATTCATATCTCTCTTCCCAGCAGCACATGGACTACGACATCTCCGACGCCGGCTGGAACGCGGACTACTACGACCCCGCCACCTTCATCGACATGTGGCTCACCGACGGCGGCAACAACCGCACCGGTTGGTCCAACCCCGCCTTCGACAAGCTCCTCGAAGAATCCGGCCAGTGCACCGACGCCGCTTCACGCCTCGCCACGCTCCGCAAAGCCGAAGCCCTCCTCCTCTCGGAAGCCCCCGTCCTCCCCTACTACTACTACACCCGCACCCGCATGATCCACCCTGCAGTCGTCGGCTGGACCAAACGTCTCCTCGACGACCGCATGTGGAAATACTTCGACCTCCGCTACCCGCCTCCCCCTAGCTCCATGGATGGCGAACTCCGCAGGGAATAACCCACCCGCCCATCTTTCCCCATCCATGCTCCGCTTCATCGCCAGTCGTCTCCTCCAGTCCGCGGCCGTCCTCCTCGCGGTCTTCACCATGACGTTCTTCATGATCCGTCTCGCCCCAGGCGATCCCTTCGCCTCCGAGAAAAGCATGAACCCTGACGTCAAAAAGGAACTCGAACGCCAGTACGGCCTCAACGAAAACCTCTCCGTCCAGTCCTGGAAGGCCCTCTCCTCCTACGGCCGCGGCGACTTCGGGCTCTCCATGAAGAATCAGGGCATGCGGAACGGCAAAATCATCCGCGACTCGTTCCCGGTCTCCCTCATCGTCGGCGCAGCCGCCCTCGTCGTCGCCCTAGCTATCGGGCTCCCCGCCGGCATCATCGCCGCCGTCAAACGCAACACATGGCTCGACGTCGGCCCAATGTCCCTCGCCATGATCGGCATCTGTCTCCCCACCTTCGTCATGGGCCCCATCCTCATCGCCGTCTTCGGCCTCAAATGGCGTCTCCTCAATGTCGCCGGCTGGTTCGAACCCACCGACTGGATCCTCCCCGCCGCCACCATGGGCCTATCCTATGCCGCCTACATCTCGCGTCTCGCCCGCGGCGGCATGCTCGAGGTCCTCAGTCAGGACTACATCCGCACCGCCCGCGCCAAAGGCGTTCCCGGCTGGCTCATCATCATCCGCCACACGCTCCGCAACGGTCTCCTCCCCGTCGCCGCCTTCCTCGGCCCAGCCCTCGCAGGCATCACCACCGGCTCGTTCATCATCGAGAAAATCTACAATCTCCCAGGCCTCGGCCAGCACTTCGTCAGCGCCGTCTTCAACCGCGACTACACGCTCATCCTCGCCACCACCGTCCTCTACGCCGCTCTCCTCGTCGCCATGAACCTCGTCGCCGACATCATCGTCGCATGGATGAACCCGCGCGTCCGTCTCTCCTCATGACCGCCTCCGCTTCCCTCGTCGCCCCAACCCACGAATCCGTCCGCGGCCGCTCGCTCTGGCAGGACTCATGGGCCCGCCTCCGTCGCAACCGCGCTGCCGTCGCCGGCATGGTCATCCTCTCCCTCATCATCGTCGTCTGCATCGCCGGGCCATGGTTCCTCCCATGGCAGCCCGACGCCCAGGACCTCAAACTCAAAGCCGTCCCGCCAGGTACCGCCTCCCTCGTCCCCGGCACGTCCACCACCGCCACCCATTGGCTCGGCACCGACAGTCTCGGCCGCGATCTCCTCGTCCGAACCCTCAAAGGCGGCCGCGTCTCCCTCATGGTCGGCCTCATCGCCACTCTCGTCGCCCTCCTCATCGGGGTGTCCTACGGAGCCACCGCCGGCTACGTCGGCGGCCGCACCGACGCCTTCATGATGCGTCTCGTAGACATCCTCTACGCCCTCCCCTTCATGATCTTCGTCATCCTCCTCACCGCCACCCTCGGCGAGTTCGTCGAACAACGCTTCGGCAACAGCATCTACGTGGTCTTCGCCGCCATCGGTGCCGTCGAATGGCTCACCATGTCCCGCATCGTCCGCGCTCAGGTCCAATCCCTCGTCCGCCAGGAATTCGTCGAAGCCGCCCGTTCCCTCGGCCTCCCCTCATGGAAAATCATCGCCCGCCACATCCTCCCTAACGTCCTCGGCCCCGTCATCGTCTACGCCACCCTCACCGTCCCAGCCGTCATGCTCCTCGAAGCCGGTCTCAGCTTCCTCGGCCTCGGCGTCCAACCCCCCGGCACCTCATGGGGCACGCTCATCAACGACGGAGCCAAAAACATCGAAACCAGCTGGTGGATGCTCACCTTCCCAGCCCTCTTCTTCTCCGCCACCCTCTTCTGCCTCAACTTCGCTGGCGATGGCCTCCGCGACGCTCTCGACGTCCGCACCGCCAAAGACTGACGCGCACCCGCCGCCACCCACTCACGTCACCGCCACAATCTCCACTGCACTCGCCGCCCGGCCCGCACTCAACTCCACTCGGTCGCCCGCCCGCCGCTTCCACAACCGCGACCCCAGCGGCGACGCCGCCGTGATCACCATCACGCTGCTCCCCTCCACCTCAATCTCCATCCCCCCAGCCGCAGGCCCCAGAAAACAGAAAAATTCCCCGTCCCCACCCCGCAGCGCCACCAGCGCTCCCTCCCCAATCGCCTTCCCCGCCCCATACTCCCGCGGCACAAGGGTCTCATACTCCATCAGCGCCTCCCGCGTCTCCACCACCCGAGCCGCCTGCCCCCGCGCCAGATACGACGCCTCCAGATTCCTCGTGTCGTACTTGTTCTCCGCCTTGCTGTCAGGATCCGTCGCCGCCGCACTCGTCGCACGCGCCGCCTCCATCCCCGCCTCAAGCATTCCCTTCAGATGTTCAATGATTTTCCGGATCAGCAGGCCTTTATCCACAGTCCCTCTGCGCTGCCCCAGCACTCCCGCTCCTTCAAGCCAATTCCTCCCGTTTCCCTTCGCCGATTGACTTGCCCCACCCCTCGCGCCACGTCCCCAAATCCCGCCTCGCCCGCCTCCCCGCTCCTCCTCTCCTCCCCCCAATGCGCCTCGAAGACCTCAACCCCGCCCAGCGCAAGGCCGCCCAGACCATCAGCGGCCCAGTCCTCATCCTCGCAGGCGCAGGCACCGGCAAAACCCGCGTCATCACCACCCGCATCTGCCACCTTCTCTCCAAAGGCGTCCGCCCGGACTCCATCCTCGCCGTCACCTTCACCAACAAGGCCGCCAACGAAATGCGCGAACGCGTCGGCGCCATGGTCGCCAAAGCCAAGGCCTCCAAACTCACCATCTCCACCTTCCACAGTCTCTGCGTCCGCATCCTCCGTCGTGACATCGAACGCCTCGGCTACAAACACAACTTCACCATCTACAGCCAGAGCGAGCAGTCCGGCCTCATGAAGCGCATCATCGTCAAATGCGCCGCCCATGGCGAAAAACTCGACGCCGATACCGCCATCAGTCTCCTCTCCCGCCAGCGCAACAAGGGCGTCCCCGCTGACCCTAACCCCCAGGCACTCATCAACGACGTCGGCCGCGAATACCACCGCCAGATGAAGCTCCTCAACGCCGTGGACTTCGACGACCTCCTCATCCTCGCAGAAAAACTCCTCCGCGACTTCCCAGACGTCGCCGCCGCATGGCAGGCCCGCTACGACCACATCATGGTCGACGAATTCCAGGACACTAACAGGCTCCAGATGGACCTCCTCCGCCGTCTCACCGGCCCCCACCGCAACATCTGCGTCGTCGGCGATGACGACCAGTCCATCTACGGCTTCCGCGGCGCGGAAATCTCCAACATCCTCGAATTCGAACGCCACTTCCCCAACCCCACCGTCGTCACCCTCGAGGAAAACTACCGCAGCACCAACCCCATCCTCAACACCGCCAACGGGGTCATCCGCAACAACCGCGAACGCCGACCCAAAAAACTCTGGAGCGCCCGCGAAGGCGCTGAACCTGTCCGCCTCATCTCCATGCCCGGCGATAAGGAAGAAGCAGAATTCATCGTCGAGGAAATCGAACTCCTCAAAGGCCGCGAACAACTCCAGTTCGACGACTTCGCACTCCTCTTCCGCACCAATAACCAGATCCGCCCGTTCGAGGAAAACATGCGCCGCCGCAAAATCCCCTACCGCATCATCGGCGGCCGCAGCTTCTTCGACCGCCGCGAAATCAAGGACGCCCTCGCATGGCTCCACCTCATGGTGAACCGCAGCGACGACGTCAACCTCCTCCGCGTCATCAACACTCCCCCTCGCGGCATCGGCGAATCAGTCATCGAAGCCGTCCTCGAAGCCAGCGCCGCTCGCAAAGAACCCATCTCCACCACTCTCGAAAACGAGGGCTTCACCGCCTCACTCTCCGCTCGCAGCCGCTCCGCCGTCGCCTCCTTCACCGCCTTCATGCGCGAATGGCAGGACCGTCTCACCGGACAATACCCCGAAATGTCCGCCTACCTCAAGGCCCTCCTCGACGCCATCGAATACATCCCATGGCTCAAACGCCAGTGCAAGGACCCCGAAGAAGAAGCCCAGCGCGAAAAAGCCATCTTCGAACTCCTCGAGTCCATGAAGGAACGCAACATCCGCTCGGAAACCGATCTCATCGACTTCCTAGCCTCCGTCGGCCTCGACGATGACCGCGACTCGGGCGACGAACTCGAAAAACAAAAAGGCGTCAGTCTCATCACCGTCCATGCCTCCAAGGGCCTCGAATTCCCCGTCGTCTACATCCCCGGCTTCGAAGAAGGCATCTTCCCTCACAAACGCTCCGCCGACGAGGGCACCAAAGACGAGGAACGCCGTCTCCTCTACGTCGCCATCACCCGCGCCATGAAACGCCTCACTATCACCTACTGCGGCTCCCGGCTCAAATGGGGCGATCGCCAACCCTGTCAGCCCAGCACTTTCCTCCGCGAACTCGACCGCAACTGGGTCCAGCCTCACACATGGGAAGAAATCCGCCGCGCCCCAGTCTCCGTCGATGAAGCCAAATCCGGCTTCAATGCCCTCCGCGATCTCCTCAAACGCAACGCCACCTGACGGCCCTAACCCCTCCCCGCCATGCCCGCCCCCAACCCCATCCGCTCCGCCGGCACGCTCCTCCACGCCCGCCCAGACGGCCGCTCATGGGACGCCACCGCCCCTAACGGCTGGCCTCTCATCGCTCACCTCCCCGGCAAATCCACCCCGCCCTTCTCCTGCTCCGAAGGCGATCGCGTCATCCTCGAATTCACCGCCTACGACTTCTCCATGGCCCGCATCGCCGGCCCAGCCCCAACCCAAGGCAGCATTTGAGTAATCCCTCCAATCAGCGTATACCGGTGTAGCAAGCGTCCCGGCCTTGTCTCCCCACAACTCCCCCAATCCCAACGGGATTGCGTCCCTCACCACATCACACCCACACCCCTTCCGGCCCAACGGGCCCCAAGACCCCAGCCCAGGGACGCAGCAAAGCGAAGGCCCTGGGAAGCGAAGGCCATGGGAAGCCCCAGTTATACATCCCCGCGCCCCAACTGGGCGCAAGAACTCAGCCCGGGAACGAGACCTTCCAGGTCTGCCCACTCGCGCACTTTCGACTTCGGGCGGCACCCTGTCCCGCGCAGACGGATGGCCGCTCGTCGTTAGTTGGCCCGCCCGCCCCCGCCCGCAGTTCCTCGGACCTGCCATCCTCACTCGTGGGCCGTTTGCGCCCTGCGCAGGCACTCATCAAGCTCAACGCCCAACCCTCCCGCAATCTTCAGCAGCACCCATAACGTCGGCCTGTCATCATCGCTCTCCAGATGCGTGATCGTCGTCCGGCTCACCCCGATCTGCGCCGCCAACCGGGTCGCGGATACGCCCTGACGCAATCGTTCCTCTCTCAGGAGAAGAACGACCGTCCGTTCGATGGGATCCAATTGAGCCGGGCGCGACACCCCTCTCAAGTTGACGAATCCTCTGCGCTTGCACGGGCATTGAAATGCCCGTTTGTTGTCAGCGCCATGAAAGCCGCAGCTCGATTCTGTTCCCTCCTGTCCATCCTCGTTCCGGTTATCGTCTGCGCTGACGACACCGCCGCAGTGTTTGCAGACCCTCCTCCGTTGGATGCCGCCACACTATCCGAGGACCTCAAAGCCAGCCGACCTTCCCCCACCGAGTTACCCGAAGCCGTCAAAGCCGCCCGGGTCATCGCACAAGTCACGGTGCCGC
>QQNF01000008.1 GCA_003402705.1 Verrucomicrobiota bacterium
ATGCGGCAAATGCCTATCCATACCGGAACACGGACGGGCCGATCACGCCGTACACGACGGCGTTTGACCCGCCGGTGGCGATCGGGGGCAATGACTTTCCGAACGATGGGATGGCGCTGCTGCTGCTGCGAGGGCCGAAGGGGCCGCTGGTGGTTTCTGCGGATGGTCAGAAAGTGGAGGGGAACCTGGCGGGGGGCGCGGTGCTGCTGAATCCGTCGGTGTACTGTGATGAACTGGTGGACAGTATTGTGACGAGCAACGTCAATCCTGGTGCGCCGTATGCGTGGCTGGACCACAATGTTTTCAAAGTGCACCATGTGTCGCGTGCGGCGGGGAATTTCACGGCGAACAGTGCTGCGGCGTGGCATTACGGTCAGATTGATCAGGCGGGCACGCCGAATGTCGGCGGGGGGATTGATCCGCTGCTGAGCTACACGAATGTTTTCAGCGGACCGTTTCGCAGTGCGGGATCGCCGGGGCGGCCGAATCACGCGGCGGAACCGGGTCCGATCACGGCGGGCAGCGTGGTGATCAACGAGGTGAATCTCAATCCACCGGGGGCGGATCAGAACTACGAATTCGTGGAGTTCCTCGACACGGGTGCCCGGGCGCGCAGCCTCAATGGATATTATCTGGTGGTAATCGACAACGTGATCAACAACACGGGAAGCGTCCGGCATTACTGGAGTCTTGATGGCATGGCGACCGGGTCGAATGGGTTGTTTGTGCTAGGCAACCGGTATCCGCTTGGTGGTGCGAACAATCCGTGGGCGAGTGTGATGCGGCCGCAGACAGCGGTTGGTGATCCGCCTGGGCGAGAGGGGCTCTCGAGCAGTTTCAGCGATGCGGTGCTGGGTGCGGAGACCGACAACACGAACGTGATGCTGCTGCTGGTGCGCGGATTCAACCGGTTCATTGGATTTGATACCGACACGAAGAATTCGCTGGGGCTCGACAGTGACGGTGATGGTGCGTTTGATTTCTTCCCGTGGAACGGGGGGGCTTCCGGGGTGCTGGACAGCATCATGATCCGGAGTTATGTGGCGACGACCCCGGCGCCGAATCCGCTGCCATTGGCGTATCCGTGGAATGGCTGGGGTTATGGTCTTGCTGACCTATCCGGGCTGTATCTGAGTCCGCCGACGCGCCCGTTCTATCATCCGGAGTCATTTGCCCGGTTCAATGGCGACAATGCCGTCAATTCTCCGGGTTCATGGTATGGTGGGGATTTTGACAACACGATCTCGGCGAATGACGGGACGATTACGAAGTACAAGACGACGGTGCAGGATCCGACGCATCCGCCGTTTCCGGTTGGGTTCACTGGGCGGGCGACACCTGGGCAGCCGAATCTGACGCTGGGTACGAGTGACGATGCGGACGGGGATGGAGCGCCTGCGCTGGTGGAGCTGGCGCTGGCGACGAATCCGAACGTTGCTGATGCGCCGTATCCGTCGCCGGCGGCTGGGGCGGTGGTGGTGACGAACCAACCGTTTGGCAGCTTTACGTACCGGCGGATCCGAGGGGGAGTGGTGAATGCGGACAAGTCGTACGCGGCGGAAGCCTATACGTACACCGTGGAGACCTCTCCGAATCTCACGGCGTGGACGAGCAGCGGGGCGACCATTGAGCAGGTGGGCAACGCGGTGGTGAATAGTGACGGGGTCACGGAGAACGTGACATTCCGGATGGTGAATCCGGCGACCGGGGCCGGTGAGCGCGGTTACTTCCGGCTGCGGATTGGCCGGCGCTGAGGTGCTTGATTGAGTGGTGGGGCGCACGACCGGAGACGGTGGTGCGCCCCTTTTTTTGTTTTCCTGAAACCGGAAGGCGGCGGGGAGTGTCAGTGGGGGTGAATCTCCTGTTGTGTGACCATGCGCATTTCCCTGCTTTTGACTCTTGCGGTCCTGCCTGCTGCCGCGGCGGACCTTCCTAAGGAGCACATTGAGTACTTCGAGACGAAGGTGCGACCGCTGCTTTCGGAGCATTGCTACCAGTGTCACAGTGCTGCGGCGGGGAAGACGAAAGGGGGGCTGACGCTCGATACGAAGGCTGGCTGGGAAAAGGGCGGGGAATCGGGGGCAGCGATCGTGCCGGGGGATCCTGACAAGAGTCTGATGATTCGAGCGGTGCGTTACACGGATGACGACATGCAGATGCCGCCGCGGGGCGAGAAGCTGGAAGCGGCGGAGGTTGCTGTGCTGGAGGAATGGGTGCGGATGGGTGCTCCGGATCCGAGGACAGGCGAGGCGAAGGCGGTTGGTGGGGCCGGGGCGGGCCTGAGTGAGGCGATGCGTGCGAAGGCGGCGACGCACTGGGCGTTTCAGCCGCTGGCGGAGAAGCCGCTGCCTGCGGTCCGGGACGGGGGGTGGTCGGCGGGCAAGGTCATTGATACGTGGGTGCTTGCGGGGCTTGAAGCGAAGGGGTTGAAGCCATCGCCTGGTGCTGACAAGCGGACGCTGATCCGGCGGGTTTCGCTGGATCTGACCGGGCTTCCGCCGTCGCCCGAGGAAGTGCTGGCATTTGTGAATGATGATGCGCCTGACGCGTTTGCGAAGGTGGTGGATCGACTGCTGGCGAGTGCGCCGTATGGGGAGCGCTGGGGTCGTTACTGGCTGGATGTGTCCCGCTATGCGGACACCCGGGGTCAGGTGCGCCGGGAGCAGACGCCATTGAATCCGAATGCGTGGACCTACCGTGATTATGTGATAGCGGCGCTGAATGCGGACAAGCCGTTTGATCAGTTCATCCGCGAGCAGATTGCTGCGGACCTGCTTCCGGGCGGGGGGGAGAACAAGTCCACCCTGGCCGCGCTTGGTTTTATCACGCAGGGAGATCAGTTCAACGGGCAGCGTCCTGACATTATCAACGATCAGATTGATGTGGTGACCAAGGGTTTTCTGGGGCTGACGGTGAGTTGTGCACGTTGTCACGATCACTTTTTCGATCCTGTGACTCAGCGGGATTATTATGCGCTGGCCGGTGTATTTGCGTCGTGTTTCGAGCCGGAGACGAAGCCTGTGGCGGCGAGTCCGGCGGATGCGGCGGCTGTTGTGGAGTATCAACAGAAGCGGCGGGAGACTGAGAAGGCCGGGCGCAACAAACTGATAGGGGAGATGGATCGCATGGCGTCGGTCTTCAACCGGAATGCCGGGTTGTTTCTGGGGCTGGCGGGGACTGACCGTCGATCGCCTGAGTTTCTGAATGCGGTTCGTGCTGCGAAGATTGATGGGCGACTGGTGGCGGAGCTTTCGCAGGGTCTGCAACGCCGCACGCAGTTGCGGAAGAACCGGCGGGTCAGCCTTGATTTGAATCCGACGCTCGACCTCTGGGCCGAGCTGACGGGGTTGCCGGCTGGTGCGTGGCCGGAGCGAGCGGCGGCGGTGGTGGCGCGGACGGTTGAGGATGCGACTGGGGTTGTTTCCAACCGTGCGGTCCGCGAGGCGTTTCGCGGCAAGCGACCGGCTTCACTGGAAGAGGCGCGGGCGATTTATGAAGGGATTTTCCGGCAGGCGGATGCGTTGTATCAGACGGAATCGGCGGCATTCCGGAAGGACTATCCGGGGCGGGCGTTTCCCGGGGTGTCGGATGCTGCGCTGGAGGAAGTGCGCACGGCGGTGCTGGATCCGGGGATGTTCCTTGAGCGGCCGCTGGATGCGGTGCCGCGGGGAGTGCCGCGGGAGGTGCAGGATCTGGCGGCGAGGATCACCGGGGACCTAGCCAAGTTTGATGTGAGTCATCCCGGGGCGCCGGGGCGTGCGAATGTGCTTTATGATGACAGCCGCCCGGCGAATGCCCGCGTGTTGCTTCGTGGGCAGGTGCAGAGTCCCGGGCCGGAAGTGCCGCGGTCGTTTCTTGAGGTGCTCAGCCATGGAGCGGTCAAGCCGTTCACGAAGGGGAGTGGCCGGCTGGAGCTTGCCGAGGCGGTGGCGAGCGGGGACAATCCGCTGACGCCGAGGGTGATTGTGAACCGGGTCTGGCAGCATCATTTCGGGAGCGGGTTTGTAGCATCGCCTGACGACCTTGGGGTGCAGAGCGAGCCGCCATCGCATCCGGAGCTGCTGGATGCGCTAGCGGGTCAGTTCATCCGGGACGGATGGAGTCTGAAGAAGCTGCACCGCGAGATCCTGCTTTCGAAGACGTGGCAGCAGGCGAGTGAGCCGGATCCGGCGATGGCGCAGATGGATCCGTTCAACCGGCAACTCTGGCGGCAGAATGTGAGGAAGCTGGATTTTGAGGCACTGCGGGACAGCGTGCTGTCGATGGGTGGTCAGCTTGACCTGACGATGGGCGGGCATCCGGTGAACATCGAGAGCGAGCCCTACAGTCAGCGGCGGAGTGTGTATGGATTCATTGACCGCAATGAGATGGCGGAGTTTCTGCGGCATTTTGATGTGGCCAATCCATCGCTGCCGACGGGTCGGCGTCACGAAACGATCGTGCCGCAGCAGGCGCTGTTCCGGATGAACAGCCTGCTAGTGATTGAGCAGGCGCGGAACATTGTGGATCGGGAGGAATTCCGTGCGGCGGACAGTGACGAGGCGCGGGTGCGGGCGCTTTATGAGATCATCTATCAGCGCTGGCCGAAGCCTGCGGAACTCAGGATGGCGCTGGCTTTCATCACGGCGCTGCCTGCGGATGAGCGCATGAATGCGGCGGGCGGTGGCGATGCTGCGCCAGCGGTGGCGGGGAAGGAGGCTGCTCCGGCAACGCGAGCGGACGGCGTTCCGCTGACGAGGCAGCAGGTAGCGCAGCGGGTGAAGCAGCGGTTGCGGGAGGAGATCCGGGCGAAGGCGATGGCTGCGGCGCAGAACCGTCGGGGGACGGCAGGGATCAAGGAAGCGGTCCGTGATCCGTCTGCGGAGAAGGTTGACCGCAGCCCGCTCGACGCGTGGGAGAAGTTTGCACACGCGCTGCTGATGACGAACGAGATGGCGTACGTGAACTGAGAGAGGGAGTGAGTGTCCGGGAAGCGGCGGGTGGTGGGTGCGGTCCGTGCTGTTGCGCGGTGGCATGGGAGCGTGCTTGGGTTTGGTAGAGGGTATGCTGAGGCACTTCCGATCCAAGCGCCGCTTCCTTGACGAGAGTCCTGAGGAAGTGGCGGCTTCGTTGCGGCATCTTCCCGGGTTTGTGTGGCTGGATACAGCGGGGCGCTGTCCTGAGCCTGACCGAGAAGGCGCGGTGAGCATCATGGCGGCGTGTCCAACACTGGTGCTGCGGGGACACATCCGGGATGTGTCGATGCTGGAGGAGCAGATGGCGGATGGGGAGAGCGCTGCGGCTGCGGGGGAGAGGGCTGGGGTGCCGTGTGGGTGGTTCGGGTGGGTAGATTACGAGGGAGGGTGGGAATTCGGGTGGTACGAGCAGGTGCTGGTTTACCGGCATGCGACTGGGGAGTGGCTGGAGTGCGGGGATCTGCTTTCGCTGCGGCGTGACGGGGTGCGTGGCGAGGTTCCGCGACTGGTATGGGAGCCGGGGATAGGCGAAGCGGATTACTGCCGCATGGTGAGCCGGGCGCAGGAGTACATCGGGGCCGGGGATATTTATCAGGTCAATCTGGCACACCGATTGAGCGCGGCGTGGCCGGCGAGTGCGGATCCGTTTGCGCTGTATCTGAAGCTCAGGGAAGTGAGTCCGGCGCCCTGCGCTGCGTACATGGCGGGCGGGGGGCGAACGGTGCTTTCGTCATCGCCTGAGTCCTTTCTGCGCATGAGTGGCCGCGGTATCAGGACGCGTCCGATCAAGGGAACCCGGCCGCGTTTTGCGGATCCTGTGAGGGATGAGCGTTCCCGTGGCGAGCTGCTGACCAGTCCGAAGGAACGGGCGGAGCTGGTGATGATCACCGATCTGCTGCGCAACGATCTTGGGATGGTCTGCGAGTATGGGAGTGTCAGGGTGACAGGGTTGCTGCAGCCGGAGGCGTACGAGCAGGTGCACCACCTTGTATCGACGGTGGAGGGCACGCTCAGGGGGGATGTGTCGCATGCGGCGGCGTTGAAGGCGTGTTTTCCCGGTGGGTCGATCACCGGAGCGCCGAAGAAGAGGGCTGTGGAGATCATCCGCGAGCTGGAGCCTGTTCCACGGGGATTATACACTGGAGCGATCGGCTATCTTGGGGCGAATGGCGAGAGCCATTTCAGCATCGCGATCCGGACGATGGTGCTGGAACGGAGTGTTATCAGTTGCCATGCAGGGGCTGGGATTGTGGCGGATTCATTGCCGGCAGCGGAGTGGGAGGAAACGCTGCAGAAGGCGTCGGGCATGCTGGCGGCGGGGCGATCGCGGTGAGTGCCGGGGCGAGCGGGGGCGGATCGGAAGAATCCGCCCCGCGGCCGGGTGGGATCACTGGAGCGAGGCGCGGACCCTGACGTAGAGTCTGGATCCGGCGGTCACTGGAGCCGGGGCACGCCATGTGGTGGTGACGCGACCGCCTGCTTCGGGGGATTCGCCGACGGGGATCATTCCGCCGTTCCATGCGGCGAGGTCGGTGCTTTGGACTGGCTCGAGGAGCACGTCTTCGGCGGCGGCGTGTGTCAGGCTGACTCTGAGGAATCCATCGGGGGCGATTTCGGCGGACAGTGAGACGCTTCCTGGGACGCGGGGGTCGTTGCCGGTGGCGTATTCGAGGAGTGCGCTGATGCCGTCGCCGTCGATGTCGTCATCTGGATCGCTGACTCCAGAGGAGGCGGCCCAGACGAGCCATGCGGTGGTTCCGGGATTGCCGCCGGGGAGGCTGCCGGACCGCCAGTTGGATGGGATGGCGTGATTGGGATTGGTCATCGGGGAGGCGAGTACGAGGGAGGGGCCGGTACCGTCGGCGGCATCCGGCCATGGTGGATTGTCGTCGTAGACGAAGTCCCTGATCACGGTGCCGCCGCCGGCATTGAGGATGAGTTGCTCGCCTTGGTTCGAGAGTGCGCCGCTGTAGGTTCCGAGGATCCGTGTGGCGGGGAAGGACGAACCGTAACGGGCGGCGAATGCGGCGGGATGGCGCACGAAGACCGCGCGTTCGCCGGGTTGGAGGATGAGATTGCCGAGGGGCGAAGTGGTGATGCCGCCGGTGAAGCGGACGCCTGTGAGATCCACGGCGGTGGATGGAAGGATGTTCGTGACTTCGATGAATTCGAAGTCGTCGGGATCCGCGGATGCTGCGATTTCGCCGGGAGAGACGGGGGCGAGCGGGTTGTAGTGCATTTCGCTGATGACGAGATTGGCGGAGGAGGCTGCTTCTGTGGCGACGCTGAAGAAGGCCTCGGTAGCGGCGCTCCATGAGCCGTTGGAGTAGACCCTGGCGCGGATGGTGCCTGGCTGCTGGAGTGTGAGCGGGCCGGTGTAGAGCATTGCGGTGTCGCCGGTGAAGGATGCGGCGTCGGCTCCGACGAGTTCTGCGTCGCAGAGCAGGTCATTGTCGGCGGCGGTGGCGTTGAGGGCGTGGATGGCGAGAACGTTGGTTCCGGTGCGCAGGCTGGAGCGTAAGTTACTGGCATCGATCCTTTCCTGAACGATGGCGAGAGCATCCGAGCGGACGGCGGTCGCGGTTGAAGCGCCGTTCGGGATGGCTGGGGCGTTGCGCTCGGCGATTCTGGTGCCGTTCAGGTAGGCGACGAAGCCGTCGTCGTAGCGGACGTTGAGCTGCAGCAGTGCAGTCCGGGCGCGGTCGGCTTCCGACAGAGTGAAGGTCCGGCGGGTCAGGAGGGAAGGGGAGACGGAGCGCATGGATTCGGTGCTGGTGCCGATGAACGGAGTGAAGGACACGGCTGGGTCTGTATCGTAGCCGAGGCCGCCTGGTCCTGACAGCCATGTGGCGGCTGCGGGGAATTCGGGTTCTTTCCAGTCGGCGATGGTGACGCTGGGTTGCGTGCCGTTGTAGAGGGCGCGGACTTCAGTGGGAGTGAGGCCGCGGTTGTAGAGATAGACCTCGTCGATCTGGCCTGAGAAGGCGCGTTCGGTGGAGCCACCGCGCGAGCCGATGGACCATGCGTTATTGGCTTCGAGAACACCGGCGACTGGGAGGGCTCCTTTTGGGGTGACGAGGCTAGCGACTTCCTCGCCATTGCGGTAGAGCCTCCATGCGGTGCCGTCGTAGACGCCGCAGACGTGCTGCCATGTGCTGAGGGTTGCGGAGGCGGGTGCGGAGACGAAGTAGCTGCTGCTGTCGGCGGTGCCGGCTTCGATGGCACCGGCGTTGATGCGGAGGGAGACTTCACCGGCTGGGCTGGTGCTGTAGCCTTTGCTGATGATGCTCCGTATGTTAGTGTTGGCGGTCGGGCGGATCCATGCGGACATGGTGATCTGGCCGGTAATTTTGAGGGCGTCTGGATTGCCGAGGCCGATGTACTGGGAGCTGCCGTTGAGGAAGAGCGACTGACCGTTGATGCCTGTGGAGTAGACAGGTGCGCCGACGGGAGTGCCGTTGGTGGTTCCGGCGCTGTCGTCGGGGGTGCCTTCGAAGCGCCAGCGGCCGACGAGACCGTTGGATGTTGGGGCTGGGGCGGGACCGATGGTGAAGCCGTCATTGGCACTGGTGGCGATGCGCCATGAGACCGGAGCGGTGCGGGTCTGGAAGGTGAAGGGGGTGGGCCGGGTTTCGAGGATGCGTCGGGGATCGGAGCCGTCGGTGGTGTAGAACACCTGGGCGCCTGGTGGGAAGGTCATACTGAGCTGGAAACCGCCGGGGACCTGACCTCCGTGTCTGGAGAAATCCGGGGCGGCGGTGGCTGGCCAGAGTCCGTCGGCGGTGAACTGGGTGAGCACGACGGGCGGGCGGGAGTCGAAGAAGTTATCGCGGATGAAGTTGATGCGGGTATTCCATGCGGATTCTCCTGCGGAGGTGGTGCTATAGCGAGCGGCGTAGACGCGGATGGCGCGGTTGATGTTGGCGGCCTTGTCGAGCCAGCGCTGTTTGGCGACGGCGGCGGTCAGGGCGCCATTGTTGAAGAAGTGTCTGCGCACGCGGTCGGCGAAGCGCAGGCGGTATTCCGGATTGAGAGCGAGGCTGTCGTGCACCCACTGGGGGTTGCCCCAGTCTGGCAGAGTGCTGTTGGACTGGGTGAGGAATGGTCCGGTGCGGTCGACGCCCCAGCTTGGTGCGAGGAGAGTGTGTTCACCGTCCTGGAGGTAGAAGGTGAAGCCGCGATCGCCATTGCGGTCGCGCATCGAGTGCCAGTTGTTGGGTTTGTTATTGGAGAGGAAGCTTGAGAGGACGGCGTCGCCATCGCCGGTGTAGAAGATGACCATCATGTAGTCGATGAGGTCGTTGATGTCGACGAGGACGGGGAAGGCGGGGTTGCGGGAGCCGTCGGGATTCCGGCCTAGCATACGGAAGTAGCTGGCGTTGGTCGGGGCGGTGCGGTGAGCGACGGAGCGGTCCCAGAGGTCGCGCCATGCGGCTTTGGTGCCGTCCGGATTGGTATTGAGATAGCCATCGGTGGCTTCGGTTTTGAAGTCGAGAGTATAGCGGTCGCCGCATTTGATGACGTCGAAGTTGTCCTTGTTGCCGCCGAGGTAGGATTCGCCGAAGGAGTTCTCGGCGCGTTCGTGGATGTCGTAGATGCCCCAGTAGAGACCGTTGAGGAAGAGGTGGCAGTAGCGGGTGCGGGTGCTGGGTTGGCCCATGGCGGCGAGGGTCATGCGGCAGAACGGGTCGCGCACCATGGTTTCATTGACGTCGGAGGGGTTCTGACTCCACGAGTAGTTCTGGCTGCCGCGGAGGTCGAAGGTGTCGAACTCGGCGGCTCCGTCGGGGCCGTAGAGGCGGTAGTTGAGCTTGCCGTCGCCGTATTCGTTCCGGAAGAAGACGCGGAAGCTGTGTTTGGTGCTGGAGTCTCCGCGGCTGGCGCCGCCGCGGATGCGGAGACCGCAGCCGCTTCTGAACTGGCCGTGACCGTCGGCGGGGGTTGCGCCGGGTTTTGCGAGGTCGAGCATTTCGATGCTGCCTGGCCGTTCCCATGCCTGGCCGCGCTCGACTCCGTTGACGTAGATTCCGGTGAGCGGGTCGGTTAGGTTGTTCTGCTGGGTGACGACGGAGATGATGGGGATCTGTGCGAGCGCTTCGCGTATCTGTGCGGCGGTGTAGGTTGCTTTGACGCCGTTGTCGAAGCCCCAGATGAAGGCCTGGCCGCCGTTGGTGGCGGCATTGGTGGGCCAGCCGGGGGGGATATTGGAGGCGAGGCCGGAGACGGTTCCCGCGGTTGAGAGGGAAACGCGCGGCGGTCCTGTCACATTAGCGGTGAAGATGTAAGTGTGGGTGTCGATGTTGGTTGGTTTCCAGTTGGCGAGGTAGGCGCGGGCTCTGATGACGCGGGCACCGCTGGTGGAGGTGTTTGTGGCGCTGCTGATGGTGATTGGTCCCGTGTAGAGCGTGCCGGTCTGGGGAGTTGGATCGCTAGTGTTGGTGGTGTAGTAGATCTGGGCTCCGGGTGTTGCAGAGCTGATGGCGAGCTGGAAGGGAGTGTCGTAGAAGCCGCGTTTATGACTGAAGGTGGTGTCAGCGACCTCGCCGATGTACCATGGGCTTTCGTTGGGTGCGCCCGGGGTGGCGTTACTGAGGAAGACGTTGGGTGTGGTGTTGACGTAGGTGGCGGTCAGTTCCGGCTGGAGAAGGAAATTGTCATCGGCGGCGGACGAGTTGAGGCCGTGGATGGCGAGCACGTTAGGTGCGGCGGTGTTGAGGAGGGGCAGGGCGGCGGCGAAGTCGATGGTTTCGGCGAGGTAGCCTTCGTTGAATGGCCGGTTGGTGGTGGCGGTGCTGGAGGGGCCGGGATTGGCTGGGGTGTTGCGCTCGGCGATTTTAGTACCATTGAGCCATGCGGTGAAGCCGTCGTCGTAGCGGAGCCGGAGTTTCAGGGAGTTGAAGACGGCAGCATTGGATGTGGAGAAGGGAATCCGCCAGTAAGCGGTGGAGGATTTGCCGAGCATGGCGCTCTGCAGGTCGGTGCGGATGTACGGGCGGTAGCCGTTCAGTTCTGTGCCGCGGACCTGGACTTCTGCCATGGAGAGGACCCGAGCGTCGTCAGTGGCTGCGGCGTCGGGGGTGCGGCGGATCCTGACAAATTGGCCGAAGATCGGATTGCCGCTGTTGGCGGCTGCGGTGTCGTATGTGAGTTCGGCGGGGCCGCTGAGTGCGTTGTCGGGATTCAGAACCGGGGAGGTGTGCAGGATGGTGGTGCCATTGGTGTCGAGGATCTGGACGGTGATGTTGCGCAAGCGTTCCGGGCAGCAGCCCTCCCGGTTGCGGATATTCACTGACGAAATGGCGGCCCGGCGGTTGAGATTGAGGGTCCACGCCGGAGCGTTGTCTGTGGTGACGGTGTGAGTGAAATCTGCGTTGTTGCCGTTGATGCCAAGCGAGGCGGCATAGGTGCTCAGGGTGGTAGTCTGGGTGGCGACCGGGGCCGGGCTGCCGGTCCGGGCGAGGTTCACGAGGGCGCCGGGGGCTGTTCCGATGACTTCCACTTCGCCCATGGCGAGGGCATTCTGTTCGTTGGTGTCTCCCTGGCCTCCTGTTCCGGAGAGATCCGGGTCCGTTTTCCGTGATATGCGCACATGGCGGCCTGAAACAGCCCCGCCGGTGAGGGCAACGAGGTCTACGGAGAGAGAGGCTGGGCCTGCCGGGTAGACAAACCCTGTGTTTTCGGGATTGAGGAGTGCCGAGGTGAAGACTGGGTTGAGGGCGTCGTCGAGTACCTCGATGGTGATGTCGCGCAGGCGGCTGCCGCAGCAGTTGTCGCCGCGGTTCCGGACGGTGATGGAGCTGACGACAGCGCCGCTGCCGAGGTCGACGTTCCAGAATGGGGCGGCGTCGGCGGTGGCGGTGTGGGAGAAGTTATTGAGGAGCCCATCGTTGGCGAGGTTTGCATTCGAGGTTGCCTGTGTGGTGCTCTGGACGGCGATGCCTGAACGAGCGAGATTGGCTGGTGGCGGGGCCGGGGCGGTGGTGTCGAAGCCGATGCCTGGCGGGAAAGAGGTAGGATTCCATGCTGCGTCCGGGCTGAATCCCGGATCGGTCCAGCCTAGCGCCGGTCCCTGTCCGGAGACCGGGACATAGACGCGTCCGGCGCTGGTGTTGAGGAGCGGCTGACTAACGACGTCCTGAGCCGCTCCGAAGCTGATGTCTTCGGGCTGTGGCGGGTAGGGGTTCCATTCGCTCGGGCGAACACTCCCGTCCGGCCGCACGATGGCAAGGTATCCACCGTTGGATTCGAGCGCGAAATTGGTATGGAGCTGCTTGGATGGGTCGCGGCGGTTCTTGCCGGAGGCAAACACCACGAGCCGTCCGCCGCCTGGCAGGAAGATTGCAGGGAAGCGCCACTTGCCGGGAACCAGAGGGTCGTCGGTGAGGCTCCAATTTTCGAGATTCAGGGGCAGGGCGCCGGGGTTCTCGACCTCGATCCAGTCGGCGAACTGTGCGTCGACGTCGGACAGTTCGGTGACGTTGTCTGCCATGAATTCGCTGATGACGGCGTCCTGGGCGGACAGCGGTCCGGCAGTCAGGCTGAGGGCCGCTGCAAAGCGCAGCAGCAGGGGCATCGGGGTAGTGCGCATGGCGTGAGAGGTCGTGTTGGAAAAGGGGGCGTTCCGATGGTGGACATCTGGTCCCCGAAACGCAATGAAAATGGGGACCCGGAGGGGTGCTTTCCTTGTTTGCATCAGCGCCCTTGCCGCATCATGGATTGATGGCGCGTCCCCTGGACTCGTTCACACCCCAATTTCACCTTCCATGTTCGGCACGCTCACTGACAAACTCGACGACGTCTTCCGGAAACTGCGCGGTCTTGGCGCTATCAGCGAAAGCAATGTCTCCGACGCCCTCCGCGAGGTCCGTATGGCGCTGCTTGAAGCGGACGTCGATTTTTCGGTTGCCCGCGATTTCATTGCGACGGTCAAGGAGCGCGCTCTTGGGCAGGATGTTCTCAAGGGGATCAAGCCCGGCGAGCAGATTGTCAAAATCTTCCATGACGAACTGACCGCGCTGCTGGGTGGGGATGCGGCGCCGTTGGTGCTCGATCCGCCGGCGCGGATACTGATGGTTGGGCTCAATGGGGCGGGGAAGACGACGACGTCAGCGAAGCTCGCGCTCCGCCTCAAGAAGGACGGGCGTCGGCCGGCACTTGTTGCATGCGACCTGTACCGGCCCGCTGCGGTGGAACAACTAGCGACGCTGGCCCGGGAGATCGGGGTGCCGGTTTACCAGCCCGCGCCCGGCAGCACCAACGTGCTCCAGTGCGTGAAGGACAGCCTCAAATGGCTTGAGGGTCAGAATGTCAACGCCGTGATCTTCGACACTGCGGGCCGGCAGGAGGTGGATGACGCACTGATTGCCGAATTGAAAAGCGTCCGAGATTATCTCAATCCGGGCGAAGTGCTGCTGGTTGCCGATGCCGCCACGGGCCAGCAGGCGGTCAGTGTTGCGCGGACGTTTGATGAGGCGGTCGGTATCACGGGGATCGTGCTGACCAAGCTTGACGGGGACGCCCGCGGCGGAGCGGCCCTCTCGATGCGGGCGGTGACGCGCAAGCCGGTCAAATTCTCGGGCACCGGCGAAAAACTCGATCATCTAGATGCCTTCGTGCCGGATCGGATGGCACAGCGAATTCTGGGCATGGGGGACATTGTTGGTCTGGTGGAGCGGGCAGCCGAGGTCATCGACGAGGAGCAGGCGATGAAGACGATGGAGCGGATGATGTCTTCCGAGTTCAATTTCAACGACTTCCTTGATCAATTGAAGATGATGAAGAAGCTGACGGAGAGCAGTGGAGGCCTCATGGGGCTCCTCGGCCTGCTGCCCGGGGTTGGAAAGCAGCTCAAACAGGTGAAGGAGCAGATGAAGGCCGCCTCTGGGGATGACAAGATCCGCCGCATCGAGGCGATGATCCTTTCGATGACTCCGAAAGAGAGGACCAGACCTGAAATCATCAACGGTCGCCGCCGGACGCGCATTGCCGCCGGGAGCGGCAACACGCTCAGTGAGTTGAATCAATTTCTGAAGCAGTTCAGCGAAATGCGGAAGATGATGAAGGATAAGGGGAAAATGGGGTCGTTGATGGCAGGCATGGGTGGAATGGGTGGTGGCGGTGGTGGAGGCGGGCTTGGAGGACTGCTCGGTGGTGGCGGCGGCTTGCCACCGGGGATGGGTGGGGGGCTCCCGCCCGGCATGGGTCGGGGAGGGTTTCCGGGGATGGGCGGAGGGATGTCCGGCGGGTTCCGGTTTCCGGGCGGCGGCGGGAAGAAGAAGGGCCGCCGCTGAATGCTGCATCCGTTTTCCGGGCGATGGGTTGGCCTGATTCCGAGGAAATGGATCTTCGAAAATGGAAAAATGGCCATTGACACTCTGGGGGCGCTCTTTAACATCCCGCACGCTCTGCGGAAAGCGGCCTTTCAATCTGCTTCAGACGGCATGTTTCGGAACTTTCTTGTGAAAGTCTGGAGGATGCAGCTGAATCAGGTTGAAGCTGTTTCTCCAGGGGTGTTGTGTGACGGAATTTCACCGTTTCATGTAGTCCGCTCCATTGGGGCGCCCACGCGTGAAACGGTTTTTTGTCCCCTCATTCCGGCAGACTGCGTGCTCGTGTAGCTCAGTGGTAGAGCACTTCCTTGGTAAGGAAGAGGTCACGGGTTCAATCCCCGTCACGAGCTCCATCAGTTTTCGCCTGCGCGAATGCCTCTCTGCACCTTCCCAACCTGACATCAAACCAACCAACCACATCCTACCATGGCCAAGGACACCTTTCAGCGGAATAAACCCCACGTCAACGTCGGGACCATCGGTCACGTCGACCACGGCAAGACGACTCTGACTGCCGCCATCACCACGACTCTCGCCGAAAAGGGCTTCGCCCAAGCGAAGGGCTACGCGGACATTGACGCTGCTCCGGAAGAGAAAGCCCGCGGGATCACGATCAACACGGCGCACGTTGAGTACGAGACCGAAAATCGGCACTACGCGCACGTTGATTGTCCCGGACACGCTGACTACGTCAAAAACATGATCACCGGTGCCGCCCAGATGGATGGGGGGATCCTTGTGGTTTCTGCCGCGGACGGTCCGATGCCCCAGACCCGCGAGCACATCCTGCTCGCCCGTCAGGTCGGTGTTCCTGCGCTCGTCGTGTTCATGAACAAAGTGGACATGGTGGACGACCAAGAGCTTCTTGATCTCGTCGAGATGGAAATCCGCGACCTGCTCAACCAGTACGACTTCCCGGGTGATGAAATCCCGATCACGAAGGGTTCCGCGCTGAAGGCACTCGAGGGCGATGCCACTCACAAGGCGAACATCCTCAAGCTGATGGAGAGCGTTGACACCTACATTCCGCTTCCGGAGCGCCCGATTGACCAGCCGTTCCTGATGCCGGTGGAAGACGTGTTCGCGATCGAAGGTCGCGGAACCGTGGTGACTGGCCGTATCGAGCGTGGGATCATTAAGAAGATGGAAGAGGTCGAAATCATCGGCTTCAAGGACACCGTCAAGACGACTGTGACCGACATCGAAATGTTCCGCAAGCTTCTCGACGAAGGGCGCGCCGGGGACAACTGCGGTCTGCTCCTCCGCGGAGTGAAGAAGGACGACATCGAGCGTGGGCAGGTGCTGGCGAAGCCGGGTTCGGTGAAGCCACACAGGCACTTCAAGGCTGAGGTCTATGTCCTTTCCAAGGAAGAAGGCGGCCGCCACACTCCGTTCTTCAACAACTACCGCCCGCAGTTCTACGTTCGGACCACGGACGTGACCGGCAGCATCAAACTCCCGGAAGGTGTTGAAATGGTGATGCCTGGCGACAACATCCAGATGGAAGTCGAACTGATCACCCCGATCGCTCTCGAAAAGACGATGCGCTTCGCTATCCGCGAGGGTGGCCGTACGGTCGGCGCTGGTCGGGTTGGCGAAATCATCGCCTGATTCATCAAATCCGGGCAACCGGTCAGGGAAGCAGGGGGGCGGCACACGCCTCCCTGCTTTCCCCGTCTCACCCCGACTCCTTTTGGCGGACATCCGCCGTACGCCGAAAGGGTGACGGGATCAAAATAAAGACAATTATCCTGCAGCAGTGCGCTTGACAGGAGACAAGGCGGCGTCCACGCTGCCACCCCGCGAAAAGCGGAAAAATTTACGCGAGTAGCTCAATTGGTAGAGTAGCGGTCTCCAAAACCGTTGGTTGTGGGTTCGAGTCCCCCCTCGCGTGCCATTTTCGTTCTCCTTGATCTTTCCCCGGTCCCCTTTCTGAACCATGTTCGGCTCCATCCGCAAATTCTTTTCCGACGTCGGCCTTGAGCTGAAGAAAACCTCGTGGCCTTGGGACGCGCGGGAGAAGGGATTCAAGAAGTTCAAGGAACTCACTGATTCCACTGTGGTTGTGATCGTGGCGGTCGTCCTCCTCGGCGCATGGGTAGCCTTCTGGGATTTCATCATGGCATACGTCATGGGATTCTTCACCAAGGTCCTCTGAAGTGCCGAACGGCCGAGCGTTTTACGGCGCGGGTCACTCACACTAGTCTTCCAATCCGACTTTCTTCAATTCCTCATGGGTGCCATTCCTGACGCAAAAGACCAGTGGTTCGTCGTGCACGTGCTGTCTGGTCAGGAACAGAAGGTCAAGGACAACCTGACCCGTCGGATGACCACGGAGGAGATGACTGATCTGGTTTACGAGGTGCTGCTTCCGATGGAGCGGGTATCCGAGGTCAAGAAGGACACGAAGGGGAAGGGTCGCCGCAGTGAGAGCCGCCGGAAGTTTTTCCCGGGTTACCTGTTGATCAACATGCACATGCTCAATGAGCAGGGTGGGATTGTGGACCGCAGCTGGTACTTCATCAAGGATACCCCAGGGGTGATCAATTTTGCCGGGACCCGCGATAAGCCGACTCCCATGCGGCCCAAGGAGGTCGAGCAGATGCTCAACCAGATCCGCGAAGCCACCGATCACGTGAAGCCGAAGATATCCTTCGAGGTAGGGGATTCGGTCCGGGTCAATGACGGTCCCTTCGAAGCTCAGATCGGGCTTGTCGAGGAGATCGACCCTGAACGCGGCAAGTTGCGGGTATCGGTCAGTATTTTCGGCAGAGCGACACCTGTAGATCTTGAGTTCTGGCAGGTCGAGAAGGCCGAGGAATCCTCTTGACCATGTGAACCATTTTCGCGGCCGCCGCCCGCCGACCGCGAGGGAACTTCCTAAGGGCAAACTTCCAGTCTGATCCATCAATGGCCAAAGAAATCGTCAAAGTCATCAAGCTCCAGATTCCCGCCGGGGCGGCGAATCCGGCGCCCCCTGTCGGTCCGGCACTCGGCCAGGCGGGTGTCAACATCATGCAGTTCTGCAAGGAGTTCAATGCGAACACCCAGAAGCAGGCTGGCGATGTGCTCCCGGTGGTCATCACCGTCTACAAGGACAAATCGTTCACCTTCATCACCAAGCAGCCGCCTGCCGGCAACCTGCTGAAGAAGGCTGCGAACATTGCCTCTGGATCCAAGGTGCCGCACAAGGAAAAGGTTGCCAAGCTGACCAAGGCGCAAGTCATGGCGGTCGCGAAGCAGAAGATGCCTGACCTCAACGCCAACAGTGATGAGGCGGCTTTCCGAATCATCGCCGGTACTGCCCGCCAGATGGGCATCGATATTGTCGAATAATCTCCCTTCCGGAGGCGGTGGTGGATGAATTGTCCGACACTGTTCCGGGAACTGAACAACACCAACCGCAGGAGGAGACAGCAGAAAAATTTCCAGACTGGACAGCGCCTTTACAGACGCCTGCACCGGACTATTGATTGACCCGCTTCTCCGTCAACACTGCCACAAACCAATGCCCGCAACTAAACGCAGCAAACGCTACAAGGCCGCCGTCAAACTCGTGACGGAAGGCAAGACTCACCTCTTCGAGGAGGCCATGGAGGCGCTCAAGAAGTTCCCCGCCCCCAAGTTCGACCAATCGGTCACTATCTCGATGCACATGGGAGTCGATCCCCGGAAGGGCGATCAGATGATCCGATCCACTTGCCCGCTGCCGCACGGTACGGGTAAGAAGGTGACGGTGCTGGTGTTTGCCAAGGGCAATGCCGCGGAGGCCGCCAAGGCGGCTGGTGCGGAGTTTGTGGGCTACGAAGACCTCATCAAGAAGGTCACGGAAGGCTTCCTCGACTTTGATGTCGCGATTGCCACGACGGAAGCGATGTCGGAAGTCCGGAAGCTCGGTCGCCAGCTCGGGCCTCGCGGTTTGATGCCGAACCCGAAGACGGGTACGGTTACTGACGATACCGCCGCTGCCGTGAAGGCGGTGAAGGCTGGTCGAGTTGACTTCAAGCTGGACAAGAACGGCAACATTTCCGTCCCTGTCGGGAAGGCGTCCTTCACCACCCAGCAGCTGGCCGAGAATGCCGAGGCTGTGATTGAGGCGGTGTACCGTGCCAAGCCGGCGACTGCGCGCGGCAAGTATATTGAAACCATCCACGTCACCGCGACGATGACGCCGTCGGTCAAGATCGACGCGGCGAAATACGCCCGCAACTGATCTCAGCCGCCAACTTCACCCTATTTTCAACGGATCATGAATCCTGACAAGAAACCCATCGTCGCCCAGCTGCTCCAGCGGCTTGAAACTGCGCCATTCCTCTTCCTCGTGGACTACACGGGGCTGACGATGAAGCAGTTCAACAACATCCGCAAGAACCTGCGCGAAGTGGATGCCACCTTCCACGTCTCCAAGAACAGCTACATCAGGGCTGCTGGTGACGCCAAGAATTACCCTGTCGAACTCCAGAAGGATCTCGTCGGCCAGACCGCCATTGTCTTCGGGCAGAAGGATGTCTGCGCTGCAGCGAAGGTGATTGCTGGTGCGCACAAGGAGTTCCAGCGCCCCGTGATCAAGAGTGGTGTCCTTGACGGCACGTTCCTCACTGCGGACGAGGTCAAGGGGCTTGCCGAAGTCGGCAGCCGTGAAAACCTCCTCGCCAAGCTCCTCGGTGTCCTCAACGCTCCCGCGGCTTCCATTGCCCGTGCGATCGCCGCGAAGATCGAGAAGGACGGTGGTGGCCCGCCGGCCGCCGAAGAAGCTCCTGCGGAAACCGCCGCGTAAACCATTTCCGGACGTTTTCGCCCGGACTTCCAAACCCAGAACTAACAGACAGAAGAACCAACCCAGTTCCTCACCGGTGCAGCGGCCGCCGCACTCAATCACTCCGGGGCTCCGGAGAACGGTGATACTGACCCAAACCTATGGCAGACATTACTAAACTCGTCGACGACCTCTCCGCCCTCACCATCCTTGAGGCTTCCGAACTCGTGAAGACCCTTGAAGAAAAGTGGGGCGTCAGCGCCGCAGCGACGGCCGCTCCGGCCGGTGGCGGTCCTGCAGCTCCCGTTGAAGAGAAGACGGAATTCGACGTGATTCTCGTTGACAGCGGCGGCAACAAGATTGCCGTCATTAAGGAAGTCCGTGGTGCGGTGGCCGGTCTCGGTCTCGCTGAAGCCAAGGCTCTTGTTGAAGGCGCGCCGAAGGCCATCAAGTCGGGCATTCCGAAGGCCGAAGCTGAGGAAATCAAGAAGAAGCTTGAAGCCGCCGGTGCCAAGGTCGAGATCAAGTAATGATTTGACCCGATTCACACACCAGTTATCCAACCCGTTTCCGCGCTTCCCGGGTTTCCGGGAAGCGCGGGCCGGGCGTTTTCCGTTTTTTGTTTCCTGACGCCTCTTGAGGAGTTGGGGAGCCAGAGACGGGGATCAGCCACCTCCATAGGTCCGGAAGTTCCGGCCGCCCGATTGACCATACCCTTCGTGATTGAAGAAGGGGCCCTGTTCCCGCCGTGAGTTGTCCTGATTCAGGCCAGCCTTTCCGATCCCATCCCACACTTTCCACCGCACCCCGCCCATGTCAGACCGCCTCCATTTCGGCAAGCTTACGGAAGTCATTGATCCTCCCAACCTCATTGAGGTCCAACTCAACAGCTACAAAGAGTTTCTGCAGAAGGAGCTGGCGGCGTCTCGACGCATCGTCGTTGGTCTGCAGAGTGTCTTCAAGGAAGTCTTCCCGATTGAGAGTTACGACAACAAGACTGTCCTCGACTTTGCGCACTATGAAGTGGGCGAACCGAAGCTGACTGCCCACCAGGCGCAGCGGGACGGTGAGACGTTTTCTGCGCCGCTCTACGTGACCTTCACCCTGAAGGACGAGACGGGGACCAAGGAGGAACGGGTTTATATGGGTGAATTGCCCCTGATGACGGAGCGCGGCACGTTCGTGATCAATGGAGCGGAGCGGGTGGTGGTTTCGCAGTTGCACCGTTCGCCGGGCGTCTGTTTTGAGAAGAACCTTCACCTGAATGGG
The DNA here is from genome assembly GCA_003402705.1 of Verrucomicrobiota bacterium. GTDB lineage: Bacteria > Verrucomicrobiota > Verrucomicrobiia > Verrucomicrobiales > V1-33 > V1-33. The sequence goes on from QQNF01000008.1 coordinate 20,310, forward strand.
AAGGAGTTGTTCGGATTCCGGATCATCCCGGACCGTGGTTCATGGCTGGAGGTGCAGTTCGACACGAACGACCTTCTGTACGTGTATCTTGACCGGCGCCGCCGCCGCCGCAAGTTCCTCGCGACCACATTCCTTCGTGCGATCGGCTACGGGACGGATGAGCAGATCATCCGCGAGTTCTATCAGATTGAAGACCTCAAGCTGAAGATGTCTCTGGATGAGGCTGAACTGAGCAATCGTGTGCTCATCGCGGACGTCGTTGACGGCGAGACCATCATCGCGAAATCGTTTGAGCCGCTGACTCCTGGGATGGTTCGTCAGTTGCTGGATCTCGGGCACAAGACGGTCAAGGTTATTTCGGTTTCCGCGGATGACCTTCTGCTGAAGTCCCTCAAGAAGGATCCGGCGCGCGATGAAGATGAAGCGCTCAAGGACATCTACCGCCGCCTCCGCCCTGGGGATCCTCCCACGGTGCCGAACGCCCGCGCCCTGCTGAAGCGTCTCTTCTTCGATCCGAAGAAGTATGACCTCACCCGTGTCGGCCGATACAAGATCAACCAGAAACTCGGTCTGAAGCAGTCTGACGACACGAGGATTCTTGTGGCACAGGACTTCATTGCCGCGATCCGTTACCTGCTCAAGCTGCGCAGCGGTGAGGGGATTCTGGATGACATTGACCACTTGGGCAGCCGCCGTGTTCGGGCTGTCGGCGAATTGCTCGCCAACCAGTGCCGGGTGGGCCTTTCCCGCACGGAACGTCTCGTGAAGGAGCGGATGACGCTCTTCGATGTCAACATGGAGGGCATGACGCCGGCCAAGCTGATCAATCCGAAGGCACTTTCCGCGGTGGTGCGGGACTTCTTCGGCCGCAGCCAGCTCAGTCAGTTCATGGACCAGACGAATCCGCTGGCGGAACTGACCCACAAGCGTCGTCTTTCCGCGCTTGGGCCTGGTGGTCTGAATCGTGACCGCGCCGGCTTTGAAGTCCGGGACGTTCACCAGTCCCACTACGGCCGGATCTGTCCGATTGAGACGCCGGAAGGTCCGAACATTGGTCTGATCAACTCGATGTCGACGTTTGCCCGGATCAACGAGTTCGGATTCATCGAGACGCCCTATCGCAAGATCGTGAATGGTGTGGTGCACGACAAGATCGAGTACCTCACGGCGGACCAGGAAGAGGCCCACATGATTGCGCAGGCCAACAATCCGACGCTGGATGACGGCCACTTTGTGAACAAGCGGATCACGGTTCGTTTCCGCGGCGACTTCCTCGAAGTCGATCCGACCGAGGCGACGTACATGGACGTTAGTCCGAAGCAGCTCGTGTCGATTGCGGCCGGTCTGATTCCGTTCCTTGAGCATGACGATGCCAACCGGGCGCTGATGGGTTCTAACATGCAGCGCCAGGGCGTGCCTTTGCTGGTTCCGGAGGCTCCGATTGTGGGCACCGGGATGGAAGGCAAGGCGGCGCGGGATTCCAAAGCGGTCCTCGTGGCTGACAAGGACTGCAAGGGAGTCGTCGCCGCAGCCAGTGCCGAGGTCATCATTGTGACCAAGGATGGCAAGCTGCCCTGCACGGAGGCGGAGTTCCTCGCGGATCCGTTTTGTGTGAAGCACAACCCTGACAAAGGAATCTGGGTGATGCCGCTGCGGAAGTTCATGCGTTCCAACGCCGGGACCTGCATCAATCAGCGGCCGATCATCCGGAAGGGTGAGAAGGTGAAGCCTGGAGACGTGCTCGCTGACGGTCCCTGCACGCAGGGCGGAGAACTCGCCCTGGGCCGGAACGTGCTGGTGGCGTTCATGCCGTGGAACGGTTATAACTTCGAGGACGCTATCACCATTTCCCAGAGGGTGGTGAAGGAGGACATCTACACGTCGATCCACATTGAGGAGTTCGAAGTCAGCGCCCGCGACACCAAGCTCGGCCCCGAGGAAATCACCCGGGATATTCCGAACGTCGGTGAAGAGGCGCTCAAGAACCTTGGTCAGGACGGGGTGGTGCGTATCGGTGCTGAAGTGAAGCCTGGCGACATTCTCGTCGGCAAGATCACGCCGAAGTCGGAAACCGAACTGGCGCCTGAAGAACGCCTGCTCCGCGCCATCTTCGGTGAGAAGGCTGCTGATGTTAAGGATACGTCGCTGCGTGTTCCTTCGGGTTGCACGGGTATCGTCATGGATGTACGCGTTTCCTCACGGAATCAAAATGCTCGCGAGAAGCTCTCTGCTGCCGACAGCAAGAAGCAGCTCAAGCAGATTGAAGAGGAGTTCAAAGCCAAGCACCTTGAACTGGTCAACCAGCTCACGGACCGCCTTGCGGACATTCTCCTCAACGAGAAGAGCCCGCTGGACGTCGTCAACGCTCAGACTGGAGAAATCCTGATCCCGGCGAACAAGAAGATCACCAAGGCGCTCCTCGCCAAGGTGGCTGAGGCTCACGACCACATCGACATGGACGCGAGCCCGATCCGGAACAAGATCTTCGACATCATCGCCGGGCTTGAACAGAAGTTCGCGGAACTTGAAGAAGAGCGGGAAGCGGCCCTCGACAAGGTCGAAACCGGTGACGAGCCGGACAGCGGCATCGTGAAGCAGGTGAAGGTCTACATTGCGTCGAAGCGGAAACTCTCCGTGGGTGACAAGATGGCTGGCCGCCACGGAAACAAGGGGGTCGTCGCCAAGATCGTTCCGGAAGAGGACATGCCGTTCCTCGAAGACGGACGTCCGGTGGACATCGTGCTGAATCCGCTTGGGGTGCCTTCCCGGATGAACGTCGGTCAGGTTCTTGAGACGCACCTTGGGGTTGCGGCGCGGGCGCTTGGGATGACGATCGCGACACCGGTTTTCGACGGGATTCCCGAGGAAAAGATCATGGGGTATCTCAAGGAAGCCCGCGACACCACCGAGCACACGTGGATCGGCCTGAACGGCAAGTCCCGTCTCTTCGACGGGCGTACCGGTGATCCATTCCACCAGGAAGTCGTCGTTGGCGTCATCTACATGATGAAGCTGGGTCACCTTGTTGCCGACAAGATCCACGCCCGGGCGGTTGGTCCGTACAGCCTCGTCACCCAGCAGCCGCTGGGGGGTAAGGCGCAGTATGGTGGTCAGCGCTTCGGTGAAATGGAAGTCTGGGCCCTTGAGGCTTACGGTGCCGCCTACACGCTGCAGGAACTCCTCACGGTCAAATCGGACGACGTCCAGGGCCGTACGAGGATCTACGAAGCGATCGTCAAGGGGGACAACACGCTCGAGGCCGGCACGCCGGAATCGTTCAACGTCCTCATCAAGGAAATGCAGTCGCTGGGTCTCGACGTCAAAGTCGGGAACTCCAAGGCCGGTCCGGACGGGCAGGGCCTTGGCATGCTGAGCGCCTGACGGTTATTTCGCGGGCCGGTGTGCGTTGCACCGGCCCGCAACTCCTCACCTTTTCACTTCACTAACTTTACTTTTTCCCATTCATGAGCGTCGAAACCCAGCTTCGAGAACTCTTTGGCGGAGACACCCGCCCACAGGGATTTGACCACGTTGCGATCACGGTTGCCGCTCCGGACACGATCCGGAGCTGGAGCCGCGGCGAGGTCAAGAACCCGGAAACCATCAACTACCGCACATTCAAGCCCGAGAAGGGCGGCCTGTTCTGCGAGCGGATCTTCGGACCGACGCGCGACTGGGAATGTTCCTGCGGCAAGTACAAGCGCATCAAGCACAAGGGCGTGGTCTGCGACCGCTGCGGTGTTGAAGTGACGCTGAGCCGCGTGCGCCGCGAGCGCATGGGCCACATTGAACTGGCGGTTCCGGTCAGTCACATCTGGTTCTACAAGTGCATGCCGAGCCGCCTCGGTCTGATGCTGGACATGACGGCGCGCCAGCTGGAACGGGTGATCTATTATGAGGATTACATCGTCATCGACCCGCTGAACACGCCGTTCACGCGCGGGCAGCTGCTGACTGAGGTTGAGTTCCGGGAAGCCGAGGAACAGTATGGGGAAGACAGCTTCCGCTACGGGATGGGTGCTGCTGCGGTCCAGGACCTGCTAGCTGGTGTCAATCTTCCGGAGCTGGTGATCGAACTTCAGGACGCGATGACGAAGACGCGTTCGAAGCAGACGCGCAAGAAGCTGGCGAAGCGGCTGAAGCTCGCACAGGGTTTCCATTCATCGCGGTCCCGTCCGGAATGGATGGTGCTGGATGTGCTCCCGGTGATTCCTCCGGACCTTCGTCCGCTGGTGCCGCTTGAAGGCGGGCGTTTCGCCACGTCTGACCTCAACGACCTCTATCGCCGCGTCATCAACCGGAACAACCGGCTCAAGAACCTGCTCCAACTCAAGACGCCGGACGTCATCATCCGGAATGAGAAGCGGATGCTTCAGGAAGCGGTGGATGCGCTCTTCGACAACGGCCGTCACGGTCGTGCCGTCACCGGAGCCGGCAACCGTCCGCTGAAGTCGCTGTCCGACATGCTCAAGGGCAAGGGCGGTCGTTTCCGTCAGAACCTTCTCGGCAAGCGGGTCGACTACTCAGGCCGTTCCGTTATCGTCATCGGGCCTGAACTGAAGCTCAATCAGTGCGGTCTTCCGAAGAAGATGGCGCTCGTGTTGTTCGAGCCATTCATCATCCGCCGACTGAAGGAACTTGGTTATGTGCACACGGTGCGCAGCGCCAAGAAGATGATTGAGCGCCGGACTCCGGAAGTGTGGGACATTCTTGAAGAAGTCACGAAGGGTCACCCGGTGCTCCTCAACCGTGCGCCGACGCTGCACCGCCTATCGATTCAGGCCTTTGAGCCGGTTCTCATTGAAGGGGAAGCGATCCGGATCCATCCGCTCGTCTGTACCGCTTACAACGCGGACTTCGACGGTGACCAGATGGCGGTGCACGTCCCGCTGTCGGTTGAAGCCCAGATGGAGGCCCGCCTCCTGATGCTGGCGACTAACAACATCTTCTCGCCATCCAGTGGGAAGCCGGTGACGACGCCTTCGCAGGACATTACCCTCGGGTCGTACTTCCTCACACACACCCGGACCAGTCAGGTCAAGATCAAGGACGAGAATCGCCGTCCGCTCTTCTCCGATCAGGCGGAAGTTGAAATGGCGCTCGCCGAAAACGGGATCGAACTTCATCAGCCGATTCTGTTCCGCAATCCTGACAAGGGACTCAAGACGGTGTTCGGCGACGAAACCAAGGGCCTCATCGAAACGACTGCGGGCCGCGTCCGCTTCAACGAGATCTGGCCTGTCGCGCTCGGCTTCATTAACAAGAACGTCGGCAAGAAGCAGCTCTCGGACATCATCTGGCGCTGCTGGCAGACGTCCGGGCACGAGGAAACCGTGCGCGCGCTCGACCGGCTCAAGGAACTCGGGTTCAAGGCAGCCACGCAGTCCGGATGTTCGATTGGTATCACTGACATGGTGATTCCGGCCGAGAAGAAGGAAGAGCTGGAGAAGGCCTACGTGCGCCTCGAGGAAATCGACAAGCAGCACCGCCGCGGGATCATCACCGACCGCGAACGCTACAACATGATCATCGACTTGTGGACGCAGGCCGGTGACCACATTCAGCAGACGCTCTTCCGCCAGCTCGAGCACAACGAAGGCAAGAAGTTCGCGAATCCGCTGTTCATGATGGTCGATTCCGGTGCGCGGGGTAACAAGCAGCAGATCAAGCAGCTTGGCGGGATGCGCGGTCTGATGGCCAAGCCTTCCGGCGAGATCATTGAGCGCCCGATCACCTCGAACTTCCGCGAAGGCCTGACGGTGCTGGAGTACTTCATTTCCACGCACGGTGCGCGGAAGGGACTCTCCGACACGGCGCTCAAGACGGCGGACTCCGGCTATATGACGCGGAAACTCGTTGATGTGGCGCAGGACGTGATCGTCTTCGAAGAAACCTGCGGAACCACTAACGGCATTCTGGTTCGTTCTCTCTATGAAGGGGATGAAGAAGTCGTGGACCTCAAGCAGCGGATCTACGGCCGCGCCTCGTGCGAGACCGTGAAGGATCCGGTGACTGGCGAGACCATCGTCCGGACAAACGACGTCATCACCGAGAAGCAGGCGGAGTCGCTGACGCGCATCGGGGTGGAGCAACTGAAGATCCGTTCGGTGCTCACTTGCGAAAGCAAGCGTGGTTGCTGCGCCCTCTGCTATGGTCTGCACCTCGGCACGGGTCACCCTGTCAAGGTCGGTGAAGCGGTCGGGATTGTGGCTGCTCAGTCGATCGGTGAGCCGGGAACGCAGCTGACGATGCGTACGTTCCACATCGGTGGTGTTGCCGGTGGTTCGTTCAAGCAGCCGATCATCAAGGTCAAGCACTCCGGGATTATCCGTTACAACGATATCCGGGCCGTCAAGGCGCCGGACGGCAACTTCATCGTGCTCACCAAGAACGGCACGGTTTCGGTCGTCGACAGCGAGGGCCTCGAACTGGAAAGCCACAAACTGGTAATCGGTTCGGTCATCTACAAGGGTGAGAACGAGTCGATCAAGAAGGGCGAAACGCTCGTCACATGGGAACAGCACGCCGTTCCGGTCATCACGGAGCGCGAGGGAATCATTGACTTCCGCGACATGATCCCCGGGATCACGCTAGGCAAGTCTGGCGAGAAGGGCTCCGATCAGATGATCGTCCTTGAGCACAAGGAAGACCTGCACCCGCAGATCGTTGTTCTCGCGCCGAAGTCCAAGGAAGTGCTGGCGAGTTACTCGATTCCTGCCGGCGCGTTCCTTTCGGTCAAGAAGGGCGAGCACGTTGATGCTGGGGTTACCCTGGCCAAGACGCCCCGCAAGGTCAGCAAGGCGAAGGACATTACCGGTGGTCTTCCCCGCGTTGCGGAACTGTTCGAAGCCCGCAAACCGAAGGACCATGCCGAGATCGCCAAGATCGACGGTGCGGTTTCCATCGGTGGAATGGTCCGCGGCAAGCGCAAGGTCATCGTCCGGGACGACGAGTCCGGTGAGGAAGAAGAGCACCTCGTCCCGCGCGGTAAGCACATCATCGTATTCGATGGCGACCGCGTGAAGAAGGGGGATCAGATCACCGAAGGGCCGGTGGTGCCGCATGAAATCCTCGAGATTCTCGGGCCTCATGAACTCCAGGAGCACCTCGTCAACGAGGTTCAGGAGGTCTATCGCCTCCAAGGGGTGGAGATCAACGACAAGCACATTGAGATCATCATCCGCCAGATGCTCCGCAAGGTGAAGATCACCGATCCGGGCGATACCGAGTTCCTCTGGGGCGACCAGATCGAGCGCATCGAGTTCGAGGAAGCCAACCGCGTCATTGTGGAGCAGGGCGGCAAGCCGGCGGAAGCCGAACCGGTTCTGCTCGGGATTACCAAGGCGAGCCTTGAAACTGATTCGTTCATCTCGGCCGCGTCCTTCCAGGACACGACCCGCGTCCTCACCGACGCCGCCACGCTCGGCAAGTTCGACTGGCTGCGCGGGTTCAAGGAAAACGTCATCATGGGCCACCTCATCCCGGCTGGTACCGGCTTCCTCCGGAACCGCGAGATGAAGGTCCACGAGGAAATCGACCTCCGGAAATCGGACGGCCTCGACTCGATCGAGGATGAAGCGGATTCCCTGCTCGACGCGATCTGAGCGGACGGTCGGAATTGATTCCAGCATGGGCCGCGCTCCGGAAACGGGGCGCGGCCTTCTGCGTGGCGGGGGTGCCGTTAAAAATGTAACGAATCGAACTTGCGGGCGGCGGTTTGTCCGTTAAATAAGCAACGCTAAATCTTTAACCGACACGAATGCCATGACTGACAGTGCCCAACTAACGCGCCGGGAACGACAGATGATGGATGCGCTGTATGCGCGGGGGGAGGCGACGGTGAATCAGGTGGTGGAGGCGTTGCCGGATCCACCGACGCCGATGGCGGTGCGGCGGATGCTGCACATTCTGGAGGAGAAGGGGCATTTGCGGCGGCGGGAGCAGGGGAGGGAGGTGGTGTATGCGCCGAAGGAGTCGCGGTCGCGGGCAGGGAGGACGGCGTTTGAGAAGGTGCTGGAAACGTTTTTTGGCGGGTCGCTGGAGGAAGCGCTTTCGTCGCATCTGCTGTCGCGGAAGGATGGAGTGACGGAGGAGGAGCGGGACCGGCTGGTGGCGCTGATTGAACAAGCCAAGAAGGAGGGCCGCTGAGATGAACCGGATCCTGATCTTTGCGGCGGCTGCGGTTCCGCTGCTGGCGGATGCCTCGCTCAAGGGTGCGGCGCTGCTGGTGCTGGCTGGCGTGGGTGTGTTAGTGATGCGGCGGGCGTCTGCGTCTGCGCGGCACATGGTCTGGCTGGCGGCGATGGTGGCGTTGCTGATTGTTCCGGTGCTGAGCGTGGTGCTGCCGGGGTGGCGCGTGCTGCCGCGGTGGTCGGCGCGGCAAGCGGTGGTGGCTGATGTTGCGATGCCCCGAGCGGCCGAGAAGCCTGCCCTAACGGCACCGCCGACGGAACGACCGGTCGTGTTTCCTGCGGCGGCCCCGTTGCCGGTGCCCGAGATGGCTGCCGTGTTGCGGCCGAGTGTCCCGGTGTTGGTGGCGAGCGAATCCGTTATGCCGTTCCCGCGACACGGGTGGTTGCTGCCAATCTGGGCAGCCGGATGTGGGGTGCTGGTGCTTAGGCTTACGGCCGCGCATGTGCTTCTGCGCCGCAGCACCCGGCGCTGTGAACCCGCTGACGGTGCGCTCGTGGCCACGCTGGAGGCGGCGCGGGTCGAGTGTGGCGTTCGTCAGCCGGTGCGGCTGCTGATGGACAAGGGACGGACCATTCCGGTGGTCTGGGGGATGTTCCGGCCACAGCTCCTGCTGCCTGCGGAAGCGGAATACTGGAACGCGACGCAGCTTCGTTCGGTCCTGCTGCACGAACTAGCGCACCTGCGCCGACGGGATCCCCTGACGCAATTTCTCACCCAACTGGCCTGTGCGCTGCATTGGTTCAATCCCCTTGTCTGGCTGGCGGCGTGGCGACTGCACGTCGAACGCGAGCGAGCCTGCGACGACCTTGTGCTGGCCCGGGGTGTCAAGCCATCGGCTTACGCCGAGCACCTGCTGCAGATTGCGACGCAGCTTTCCCCAGCGAGATGGACGCAGGCCTGTGGACTCGCGATGGCTCGCAAGTCATCGATTGAGGGGCGCCTGCATGCCGTCCTCAGCGACAAACTCAACAGGCGCAGTGTGACCCGCGCGCTCACGGCGGCGGCGCTGATGCTAGGTGCGATCATCGCCGTTCCGCTCGCGATGCTCCGCGCGGCGGATGAGAAATGGGATTCGCCGCTGCAGACGGCGGCGGAGAAGATGACTGCTGCGACGATCCGTCAGGGTGGGGCGCTGCCGGAGCGCTTCGGCGGCGTGGCTTGGGGCGAAACGCAGCCAACTGGCTTGCGGGCGGCGTGGTTGCTGGAGCCGGGGGCTGCGGAGCATCGCATGGGAACGGCGTTGAAGGCGCGATTGCTGGTGCAGAATGCGGGGACCATTCCCGTGATGGCGCGAGTTCCGACATGGCATCAGGGAGGGGTTTCTGCGCGGGATGAGGCGGGCGGGGAAGTCGAGGTTTCCGGGATCGATTGGACGACCATCGCGAGGCTTGTTCCGGTTTGTCTTGCGCCTGGCGAGTATATTGAGATCAACGCGCCAGGTGTTGGGCTTGGTAAAGATGCGGGCCGCGGGCCATGGGCGGGGCCGCGTGTTGGTTCCAATGTGCTCGCGAAGGACGGCGCTGAACTCATCCTGACGCATGGACCGATTCCGTTGGATGGCAGCGGTGTCGGCATGAGGGAAGATGCGCCGCACATTGTCGGTCCGGGTTGGTGGCAGGCGCATATCAAGGAACGGTTGAGCCGCGAACTGCCGCTGCCTTCCAGTGGTGCCAAGCGCACTCACCTCCTCGACCGGGCTGTGCGCGATCTGTTCGCGACAACGCCTACGGCTGACGAGATTGCCTCCTTTGCCACGGACCAGAGCGATGGTGCGCTCGATGCTCTTGTGCAGCGCCTAGCCGCAAGAGTGGATCGGGTCGAATTTTCAGGCTCGCTGCCCACTGCGCCGGTGAAGTTCCGCGTGCTTCCGGCTGATCCGGGCATTGCTGACAAAGCTCCGCGGGTCGTGCTCGGACCTGGCGAGTATCCATTGAGTGGAGGGACGGCGGCGCGCGGGGCGGTGATGCTGAAGATTGTTGGGCGGCCGGTTGGTGATCGCCGCACGAATGATGCGCAGATCCTGTTCGAGGCCACCGAGGCGACGGGAAAGCTTCCGCCGAACCCTCACAAACTTGAGATCCCCGATGGCTGGGGTACATGGGCCATCGTCTGCCGCCCCGGCGAAGGATTCTTCTACGTCCTGCACAAAGGCGGCGCGCGGAAGATTGACTACAGCGATCCTGCCAAAGTCACCGACTTGCCCGCAACCGTTGTGCCCGTCGAGTTCCGTGACAAAGTGAAGCGCCAGTTGGACCTTGCTGGGGTCGCTGCCGAGTCGCTGGCCGAGGTGTTTGAAAGGGCTGCGGCTCCTGCTTCAGAGACGGGCGAGGCGAGGGCTCCGGAACAGACGCACTTGTGGAACGACAAGTATGCCGCAGTCGCCTACCAGACAGGGGAGGATGTGAACTTTGTCCTTGTCCATGAGGGCTTCATTTCGACGGGGATCGAGGAGAGCTTTTCGCCGATGAGCGGGTGGTGGCGCATCGCGGGGAACATTCACCTCGTGGACTCGAAGCTGACGGAGGCGGCGGGCAAGAATGTGGATAAGCGCGTCATCGCGGTGAAGCACACATCTGACGAGCCGGGGACGCTGTATATCGACGGCAAGGCGTACGCGCTGGGTGCCGGGCGCGTCTTCGTCCTCGGTGATGCTGGCGAGCCGTTCCAGGCGGCGAGGTCGATGGCGCTGCGGACCAAGGAGGACTTGGTGAAGATTGGAGACATTGTGATAGAGGACGTGAAGCGGGCGCGGCAAGGGAAGACGCCTGAGCCGAAGCAGACGGGGTCAGTCCAGCCTGTGACGGACGGCAAGTCCTCGGCCCAGGTGCTGCGGGCGGATGGTCAGGAGCCGATTGTCATCCTAACTGGGCGGGCGCTCACGGCCTCGCCGGAATCGACCGGCCGTGAGGGAGGTCTGACGATGGATGTGGCGACTTCGGACAAGACGATCACGGTCCGGTACGTCTGGCCGGAGGACGCGCCTGGTTTTCTGGATCTCAAGGCCGGGGGCTATCCTGTTTCGCGCTTCGATCTGAGTCGGGGGCGAGTGTTTTATGTGCATTTCGAGAAGCTGGAGTTTGCGGCCGAGATATTCCAGGTGCCTGCGGGGACCAAGGTGCCGGCGATTGATTCGCCTGCGGCGCTGACGGAGGCGGCCGCAGCTGTGACAGCGTGGTATGCGTCGTGTGACGACCGGGCGCGTTGGGAATCCAGTCGCGTGGTGGTGCCTGAAAGCGAGTATAAAGGCGGAAAGCCGCTGGATGCCGGTGCTGACAAGATTGTGTGGGGCGAAGCGAATGACGCAGGGTTGCGGCTGGGGATTGGAGGATTGGAGCCGGGAGTAGCGTATGCGGTGGGCCAGCAACTGCCGGTGAAGCAATACATCCGCAATGATAGCGGCAGTGTGGTCGCGTTCAGTCCGACGCAGATTTTCAATGAGGGCGTGGGCGGCGAGCTTGTTCGCAAGGCCGATGGGAAAAAGTTCCCTCACCAGAAGGGCTACCCGGGGCAGGGATTTTTTGACCGTGTGAGACTCGCGGCTGGGCACTACATTGAGATAGGGTCCGGCCCGATGCGCACGATCATGGCGGAGAAGAATGGATCCAGTCCTGGGGGGATGGACATGATGGCGCACGGGTTTACCGTGTGGCCGGGTGAGTATACGCTGCGGCTTACGCACGACATCGGGCAGTTTCTGGGACGCCCGGCGAACTCTCATTTCGGGGATCCCCGCAACGCCCCGGGGCTGGGCGAATGGACGGGTGTCCTGACGTCCGAGGCAGTGCCGCTGCGGCTGGCGGATGAGCAGGTGAAAACGGCGAAGGCGGGGGACAGCGAGGCATTTGGAAGCCAGTACATGATTGCCTTCGAGAAGGGCGTCATCAGGCTGCGGCATTACAAAGGGTATCCCAACATGGCGCAGACAGGTGGCCCGTGGGAAGACGGGATCCGCGACTGGAAGATTCCTGCGGCCGATGGCGAGTACGTGGCGGCGTGGGCGGTGGGAGGGAATGGGATTTGGGTCAAGGATGCGTCAGGAATCACTCATCTGATCGTGAAGGAGAACCTGACGGAGATTGGGAAGTGGACGCTGGAGCAGGCGGCGGGAGGAAGGGGCGACATGCCTGCGGGGGTGCGTGCGGTGCTGCAGTTGCCGCCGGGACGGGTGGAGGAGAAGCCATCTGCTGAAGCACCGGCGGCGGGCGGGCCGGTTAAGCCGCGGCACGAGTCGGCGCAGTCGCTTTTCCGCAGGTGGCAGGCGGGCGCGCGGACGGATGGGATGATTCCTGCGGCGGTCGCGGAGCAACTGGCGGGGGAGGTGGAACCTGTTGATGACACGGCCCGCGCGTTGTTCAAAAGATGGAAGGTGTATTCGCGAACGAATGGGATGATTCCAGGCGGGCTCGTCGGGCGGCTCGTGGAGAGCATTAACGTTTACCTCAAGCGGCCGCCCAGAGAAGATGCCGTACCGAAGCTCGCGGCGGTCCGGGCGAAGCTGGATAAATCCAGAGACTGGACGCCGAGGGATGCGGCGGCGATGCTGGACGAAGTCTCTGCGATTGAGGACCTTCCAGTATTCTGGGCTCGGGGGTCGCTGGATTACCTTGAGGGTGGGTATCTGAGTCGCGGCAAGCCACTTCCGGATGAGCTGAGAGATGTGGGCTGGGGAAAGCCCGGGAGTAAGGGATTGCGGGCTGCGTGGCGACTGGAACCCAGGGCAGCGGTTTACGCGCCGGAGTCGGTGCTGAGGGCGCGTGTCTTGTTTCACAATACCGGCCGGGTCCCCGTCGTGTTCACGACGAACGAGGAGCACCGACTTGATGAGCATCATGCTCATGATGCTGGAGGTAAAGCGATTGCCGTGGAGCCCTCTCGGGATGAGGGCATGGAAATCCATAGGATGTGCAGGCTGGGGCCGGGGGAATTCTGTGAGGTGACTGCACCGAGGGTCGCCATAGGATGGCGTGACCGGCGGGATATTGACGTTTTCATCAATATCGGCGCGAAAGAGGGCGACGAAGTGATTCTCAGTCACAAGGTGGAAGCCGGGTGGATTCCTCCCGACGTGGACGGTGAATGGACGAATCCAGTTGTCGAAGAACTGGCGGCACGAATGAGCGAGGCGATCACCGAACGCATCGAGCTGGAGTCCCCCCTGCCGCATGCTGCTGCGGACCGCGAGTCGATCGTCCGGCGGCTGATGATTGATTTCACGGGTGAGCCACCAACGGACGAGCGGGTGAGGGCATTCGTTACTGACGATTCATCCGATGCTATGGTGAAGCTCAGAGACCACTTGCTTGCGAATCTGGTCAGCGTCACGTGGAGCGGTCCGTTGGAGACGGGTGAGACGAGATTCCGTGTGGTTCCGACTGACCCGGCAGCTGCGAAGGCTGCACGATCGGCTAATTCCACCGGGCGCTACGTGCTTGGGGACGCGGTGGATCTGCGGATCTCACAGACGGCCTCCGCACTCGGCCGACGGAACCGAGCGACCATAGTCTTCCGTTCGCCCGACCCGGAGCAGGTATCGGGTTGCAAACCCTATGAGATTGCGCTGCCTGACGGGACTGACACTTACGGGATGGTGTGGGTGCGGGGTGCGGGGGAATTGTGGGTGATGGAGAACGGTCTGGTGAGGCGTTATGATTTCAGGGAACCGGGAGCGGTGAAGGAAGTGAGGATTGAGTCTGGGAGTATTGGTGATATTCCGGAGCCATTGCGGGAGGCGATGAAGCAGGCGTTCGGTGAGCTTGCGGCGACCGGGCAGCAGCAGCGGCAGAGAGCATCTGGGGCAGGAGCGCGGCGAGCGGTCGATTGGGGCAAGTTCCCGGCGTATGATGAGCTTGAAGATCCGTTTGTGACCGAGAAGGCTCTGGAGCTGGCGGCGAAGGCCGAGTTGGCGAGTGATGAGGTGCGTCGCCTGATGTTCATGATTCTGCAGGCGACTGTGGAGAAGGCTGGCGAGTTGCAGCCGCTGCTGAAGGATGATCAGTTGAAGCGGAAGGATGACGAGCATCACAGCCTTGCGCTGGCGCTAGCGGCGTACGATTATTCGCTGAACGGGAATCGGGAGGCGCTGCGGTTTATGCTCGACGAACTGGCGAACGGACCGGCGGGGGATGTGCAGGCGGCGGTGCCGTTTGGGTTCATTGATGAATGGGAGCTGACGATGGCGGCGCACGAGAAGCATTTTGCGAGGGGAGCGGACGGGGCGGCAGGGGAATCGTACGGATTGTTCTGGGAGCAGCGGAGTGTGCTCTACCCGGAGCAGTTGGCGCGGTATCAGGAGAAGGCCCTGAAGGGGGCAGGACTGGATGCGGAGTCGCGGCGTGGTGTGTGGACCGGGAGCAAGGATGGGGTCAGTGTGGCGTTGCGTTTTGGTGATGACGTGAGCTGGGTGATCAGGAATGGTGAGGGTTTCGCCACGGCGACGCTGAAGGTTTCGCCCGGGGTTCCGGCGACGCATCTGGATGTGATGGTGCTGCACGGGAAGGAAGAATGGGTGCAATGCGGGAGAGTGTCGCGCGGGGCTGGGGGCGGTTTGCAGTTGGAGATCTGGCCGCACACGAGTGCGGCACCCTTTCTGCCGAGGATCAGCGGGTTGGAGCTGACGAAGCGGCCGTCGGAGGTGCCGGGGATGTCGCGTGAGGCGGTGCTGCTTGATAGTGATGTTGAGGGTCGACTTGCGTGGGGTGAGCCGGTGAATGGGGTGCGCGCGGCATTGGTGAGGGTTTCGCCGGGAGGTGACGCGAAGCCGGGGACGGTGATTGATTTGAACGTGGTGGTACAGAACGTGAGTGAGCAGCCGGTGACGTTCCGCGGCGAAAGTCCGGGGGCGGGAGCGGCGCCGAAGATTGTCCTGGCGGACGGCACGGTGAAGGATGTGGGACAGAATATTGTGGACATCCTGAGTGCCGTTAACGACCTCGTGCTGCCGCCGCGGCATGTTATTGTGATGACGCTGATGTCGATGGCCATCGGTGAGTTTGGGGCGGACACCCGGAGCGCAGACCCGAATCGGTCAGTGGGTTATTCGACCGGGAAGCTGGCGGATGGGGCGGTGGTGGCCGGATTGACGGCGTCGCTGTCGTTCGGGCATGGTCCGGCGAATGCGTGGAAGGGGACGCTGATGTCAGGAACGCTGAGTTTGGAGGCCGATCGGTCGGAGCAGAAGGCATCGGTGCTGGATCCATCTACGGAGGCACAGCTGGATTGGGGCGAGGCGGTGAATGGATTGAGGGGGGCGCTCATCATTCGTTCGCCGGGTCCGGGGAAGCCGGAGGGAATCTACCTGGCGGTGCAGAATGTTTCGGATGCGCCGCTGCGTTTTGTCGACGAGGTCAGGGATGAGCGTCTGCGGGCGCTTTACCTTGGCGATGCGAAAGGTGTCAAGGCGGTGCTGTCGAATGCCGAGCCGACGATGACGGACGTGACGATTGAGCCGCGCGGGGTGGTGTATCTTAACATGATGCTGCGCGATGCGAGCGCGGAGGTCGCTGAGGTGCTGATTGAAGGCATCCGGAAGGATTCGCGGGAGCGATGGCGTGCGGGGCTTGAGCTGCGGGATGTTCCGGATGGCGCGTGGAAGGGGAAGCTGACGACGGGGGAGACGCGCGGAGCGGTGCAGGAGGGCGGCCGTCGTTGAGGAACAAGACGGTGCGGGCGCTTTTCGAAAGCAGCTTGCGGCGGAACGGTGGAGACGTGGTATTGGGGAGTGGGAGGCGGTGCTGGCGAAGGTTCCGGATGGGGTGGAGGGAAAAAGGGAGCGAGGGGATTGACAGGCATCGGGGAAATCCCTAAACTCAGGGCCGATTTTGCATCATGAGACCTGAGTCCAGCACAACAGCCACGAGCGGCAGCCGCGTGTTGCGGAACGTGTGGGTATGCCTTGGATTGCTGGCGGTGGGTCAGGTGGCTGCGCTGGCGGTGTCGTACCGGATGCCGGTTGCGGTGGTGGGCGGAGGGGAGCCGGTTGCGGCGGTTGATGAGGTGAAGGATGTGGAGGTTCCAGCGATTCCTGTGGCGGAGCCGGTGTTGGCGGTGGCGGTGCCGGTGAAGGATGATCCGTTTGCGGATCCGAGGCCGCAGGTGGTGGTGGATCCGGATGCGCCGGAGCCCGAGGATCCGGGGATGGCGCTGCTGATGGAGGCGAAGGAGAAGGAGATGCTAGAGGAGGGCGGGGTGTCGCTGCCCGGGGTTTCGACGGGACCGCGGGCACCGGCGGCGAAGGTGCAGGCACCACTGGATGTGGCGATCACGGACGAGGTGGTCCTGGCGCATCTGGATGAGGGTTTGAATTTGCGGACATCGGGGGACACGAATGGAGCGCTGGCGCATCTGCGGGCGGCGGCGGTGGTGCTGCCGGATCATCCGAAGGTGCTCTATCATCTGGCGCTGACGCTGGACACGATGGGATTGGTGCGGAAGGCGCAGCCGGTCTGGGAGAGCCTGCGGGCGCTTGGAGACGGGGCGGGCGATTTCTTTGTGCTGGCGCGCGACCGCCTGCGTGACGGCGTTGAGGCGTCGGCGGAGCCGGAGGAAGACAGGGAGGGGAAATTTACGATAGGATCGCTGGATGAAGAACGCGTGGTGGACTCGGGCGGCGAGCGGGTGCGGTTCACGACGGTGATTCGCAAGAAGTCGGATCAGCCGGTGGACATGGAGAAGATGACGCTGGCGATTCACTTCTTTGATTCGGTGAACGGGCGGAGCATTGCGCGTTCGCATGCGATGGAGCCGGTGTTGAGTTGTGAGAGTGAGCCGGCGGACTGGGCAGCTGGCGGGGAGACGTTTGTGTTTGATTACTGGCAGCCGGCGATGTCGCCGGACGAGCTGCAGCGGCTAGGGAGGTGCCGGTATTACGGGTGTGCGCTGGAAGTGATTTACGAGGACAAGCTGCAGGATGCGACGGCGACGACCGGGGAGTTGCTGCAGATGGCGAGGGAGCTTCCGCTGCCGGACCGGACTGCGCCGGATGCGCTGCTGGACAGCGGGCCGCAGCCATCGCCGCTGGTGCCGACGATCCCGGGCAGCCCGGAGAACCTGCTGTTCCCGCCGGCTGCGGCACCGCGGGCTGCGCCGACAGCACCCCGCTGAAGTCATGATCGTGCTGATTGCCACGGACGATGCGGCAAGCCGTGAGGCGCTCGTGGGGGAGCTCGCGGCGGCGCCTGACTATCGAGTGCTGACGGCTAGCGAGCCTGCGGAGCTGCAGAGCCTTGCGGCGGGATTGAGCGGGCTGGATGTGTTTTTGTTTTCGGGGCGGTTTGCGACGGTGGAGGGCAAGGCGATGCGGGAGCAGTTGCGGCGGGAGTTTCCGGGATTGGAGGCGGTGCAGATGGATGGTGCGGCACCGTCGAAGGTGGCGGCGTGGCTGGGTGAGTTGGCTGCGGCGCGGGCGGCGACGGTGCCGGTGGGCGTCCCGGTGGTGCTAGGGGATTATGAACTGCGGGAGAAGCGGCGGAGCCTGCCGAAGACGGATACGTTTCGAGCGGTGCAGCGGTCGGTGAACCGTGAAGTGGTGCTGGAGCGGCTGAAGCCGGAGATTGCGGCGGATGCGGATGCGGTGCGGGATTTCCGGGCGCTGGTGCGGGCGCGTGCGGCGGTGGATTGTCCGGTGATTGCGGCGGTGTACGAGGTGCAGGAGAGGGATGGGGCGGTTTTTTACACGCGGGAACTGGTGAGCGGGCGGAGCCTTGAGGAGATCCGGGCGGCGGGGCAGCGGATTCCGGCGGTGAATGCGCTGCAGGTGCTGCATGGGGCGGCGGATGCGCTAGGGTGGCTGGGGTCGCGGCGGATTCCGCGGGAATCGTTCGGCCCGGCGCATGTGTTTCATGGTGAGGATGGGACGGTGCGGGTGGCGAATCTGGCGGCGTCCGGGCCGGTGGCGGCGGTGAATGAAGCGGGGGAGATTCGGGCGTTGGCGACGGCATTGATGGCGACGGCGGATTTCCGGTCGGCGGGAGCGCGGGAGCTGTCGCATCTGCTGGCGCTGATGAAGGCGGCGGGGGCGCAGGGGTTGGGGACGTGGCGTGCGGTGGCGGCGGAATCGGGGGCGGCGCTGCGGCGGATTGCGGACGGGGGCCGGGGCGGGGAATCGCCGGGGAGGAAGCGGGTGTGGCCTGCGGCGGTGGTGCTGCTGGCGCTGGTGGGTGGGACGGTGGCGGCGGTGATGCATTTTCAGAAGCGGAAGCAGCAGCAGCAGTTTGCGTCGCGGGATGTGTCCGGGATGGTGAAAGTTCCGGCTGGGGAATTTCTGTTCGGGGATGGGCGGCGGCTGAGTCTTGCGGAGTTCTGGATTGACCGGCATGAGGTGACGATCGGGACGTATGGGGCGTTTCTGGAGGCGGTGGCGGCTGGTGATCCGAAGCGGTTTGATCATAAGGACCAACCGGCGGCGAAGGGTGGGCATGAGCCGAAGGATTGGCAGGGGATACTGGAGGCGGCGCGAGCGGGGCAGCCGTGGCACGGGGCGGTGCTGACCCTGCAGTCGCCGGTATTTCATGTGGATTGGTGGGATGCGTGGGCCTGTGCGCGGTGGCTGGGGAGGAGACTGCCGACCGAGCAGGAATGGGAGCGTGCGGCGCGGGGGATGGATGGGCGGCTTTATCCGTGGGGTGAGAAACCGGATCCGGCATTGGCGAACACGGGTGTGGATTATCCTGGCACGAGTGGAGCGATGCCTGGAGGAAGCGATGGGCATGCGTTGTGGTGCGATGTGGATGCGGTGGAAGGTGACTTGAGCCCGGATGGGGTGCATGGGATGGCGGGGAATGTGGCGGAGTGGACGGATTCGTGGGCCCCGCACCCGGAACTTCCCGACGAGACCGTGCCGGTGTTCCGTGGCGGTGATTTTCGGCAGCCGAAGGCGGTGCCGATGAACACGCCGTGGCTGGCGGACGATGCATCATACGCCCAGGCATTTCTCGGTTTCCGAACGGCGACATCTGTCCCACCATCACCTTGACCGTCCCTTTTGACCCATGACTGCCAGCGCCCGATCCCTCGTCCGATTCATCATTCTGGCGGCCGCCGCCTTTTGTGCGGTGCCTGTATCGGCGCAGCTTGCGGTGACGATCACCGCGGAACGCACGAACTACATTTCGTATGAGCCGCTGTATGTAACGGTGACGGTGACGAACACGGGAGGACAGGATCTGGTGCTAGGGGCACCGGGCGGGGCGTCGTGGGTCAATTTTTCGGTGATGAGCGAGCGGGGCGAGCCGGTCACGGCGATTTCGAGTCCGGTGGCTGAGCCGATGATGTTCCGTGCGGGGCAGGCGCTGCAGCGGAAGTTCAACATTCCGCGGTATTTTCACATCACGGGGTCCGGCGGGTATGTGATCAAGGCGAGTGCGTATCATTCGGATCTGCAGCGCTGGATCAATTCCCGGCCGATTCGGTTTACGATTCAGCAGGCGCAGAAGCCGCGGTGGGAGAAGTCGCTGGCTTTGCCGAAGGATCACCGGATGGCTGGCAAGTACCGGCGCTATCAGTTGTTCAATTTCCATGACACTGACAAGTCGTATCTGTATGTCCGGATCATTGATGAATCGACGGGGGCGTTTCTGGTGACGCTGCCGCTGAATACGCTGATTCCTGATCGCGAAGTGCAGATTCAGGTGGGAGGCGACCGCAGTCTGCATCTGCTGTCGATGGCCAGTCCGACGATCTGGGTGTATCAGGTGGTGAATCTGGACGGGAAGGTGCTGAAGCAGGATTTCTATCAGGTGAAGCGCGGGACGCCGAGACTGGATCTGAGTGAGTCCGGGGTGGTGTCGATCAGCGGGGCGCGGCCATATGAGCCGGAAGCGCCGAAGCGGGACAAATTCCGCGGGACGGGCGACCGTCCGGACGGGCTTCCGCTGGAGTGACGTGCTGCGGTAATCCCTGTTGCTGGCATGATCCGACTGATCCGGTCCCGATGGCTGTTGTGGTGCCTGCTGCTGGCGTCATGGGTGGTGGTGCCTGCGGCGATGGCAGGGAAGTTCACGCGCGTGGTGATTGACCCTGGGCATGGCGGGTATGACAACGGCGGGATGATCGGGGTGCTGTATGAGAAGCACCTAGCGCTGGATGTTTCCTTCCGGCTGAAGGAGTATCTGGCGAAGAAGGGAGTGAAGTCTGTGATGACGCGCTCGCGGGATAACTTTCTGCCGCTGGAGGATCGGTCGGCGATCGCGAACAAGATCAAGGGGAGTATCTTTGTCAGTATCCATTTCAATTGGGTGAGTTATGGCGGGCCGAGCGGGACGGAGACGTTTTATTTCAGTCCTACGAGTGCGCCGCTGGCGACGGCGGTGCAGACGAGTATTGCGACGGCGCTGGGGACGCCGAATCGCGGGGTGAAATTTGCGCGGTACAAGGTGATCCGGAGTGCGACGGTGCCTGCGGCGCTGGTGGAGGGCGGGTTTATATCGACGGCGAAGGAGCGGTCGAAAATCCTTGATCCGCGGTACCGGCAGCGGTTGGCGGAGGCGATCGGGAATGGGATTCTGCAGTACCGGAGACAGTAGGGAGCGGAGAAAGTTTCCAGGGAAGTTCAGGCGGTGGCGTGATGCTTGGTGCAACTGCTGAACTGAACCCCTGCCGCTCCTGTGTCTGCCGCCGAATTCCAAACTGTCCTTGAACGCTACGAGCGCCCGTTGCTGGCGTATGCACGGCATCAGGGGGCGGATCAGGAGACGGCGCGCGACGCGGTACAGGAGACCTTTCTGCGCTTCATACGTGACGCGCCGGAAGGGAAGGGGGAATCGCTGGCCCCGTGGCTGTTCACGGTTTGCCGCCGGTGTCTGATCGACATCCGGCGCAAGAACTCGCGCCTGATACCCATGGATACAACACTGACACTAGCGGCTGCCCCCGATGAATCGGCGGGGCCGGATACTGCGCTAGTCCGCAAGGACGACGCAGGCAGACTGCGCGGCCTGATTGGCAGCCTGCCGGAACGCGAACGCGAGCTGGTCCGCCTGAAGTTTGAAGGCGGGCTGAGCTACAAGGACATTGCGGCGGCCACCGGGCTGTCGGTGAGCAATGTCGGTTACCTGCTGCACCATGCGGTGCAGACCCTCCGCGGGCAGTTTCATGCGCCTGCACAACCTCTTTCCTGACACATTGATGAACTCTACAGAATTTTCCGAGACAATTGAGAGCCGGATGACGGCATGGGCGCTGGGCGAGCTGCCGGCGGAGGAAGCCGCGGCCTTTGAGGCGGCGATGGCGGCGGATCCGGTGCTGGCGGCGGAGGCGGAGCGGACGAAGGCGTTCTGCGCGGTGCTGGATGGCAATCTGGCGCAGGCGCCGGTGGTGCTGGCGCGTGCGGAGCGCGAGCGATTGCTATCGGCGGCGAGTGCGCCGGTGGTGGTGCCGTTTTCGTGGCGTCGTGGACTGACGGCGCTAGCGGCGTGTGTGGCGGCGGGGACGGCGGGGACGATGTGGTATCAGTGGACGCGACCGGATTCCGAGATCGCGCTAGTAGCGCCGACGGAGATGCCGGTGGGGAGGATGCTGCCCGGGGGCGGTGGGGGAGTTGGGAACGCGTCGGATGAGTTCGGTGATATGGTGGCGCGGGCGCGGGCGCCGAGGATCGAGAGCAAGCGGCTACCTGCTCCGGTGGTGACGACGGGGCCTGCAGAAGGAGGAGCTGGGGCGGAGATGAGCGGACTGGCTTCGGCGGTCGCGGCGGATCCGACGCCTGGAGCGGCGCCTGCGCCGGCACGGGTTCTGGAGACTGATATGGATGCGCCGACCGCGGGGCTGGCGGTTCATGACTTGAAGAAGAGCAAGAATCAGGAGGGGCTGGCGGTTCCTGCTGCTGAAGCGCCGGTGGACGGGTTGAGGAGTGCTGAGCAGGAGCAGAGCAGGCCGATGGAGATTGCGGCGAGTGCTGCGACGCCGATGCCGAGTGCGGCTCCGAATGGCGAGAGTCGTTGGAAGCAATCAGGCCATGAGTCGATGAGGGGAGCGCTGGCGATGAAGCCGCAGAGTGCGGCGGCGGGAGCGAGCGCGGATGGACGCGGGGGGCAGCGTCGGTGGGAGTCGGATGAGTACAGCGATGGAGAGGGCCAGGGGGTGGGGCGCCGACTGGTGATGCCGGTGGGCTCTGCTGATTCGGCCAAGGGATCCGAGTCCTATCAAGCGCTGCCGGAGAATCCGTGGGTGGCGGTGGGTCAGGCACCGCTGTCGACGTTCAGCATTGATGTGGATACGGCGAGCTATGCGAATGTGCGGCGGTTTCTGAATCGCGGGGGAGCGCCGCCGCCGGAAGCGGTGCGACTGGAGGAACTGGTGAATTACTTCCCTTACAACTATGCGCCGCCGGTGGATGGGAAGCCGTTTGCGGTGCATGTCGAGATGACGTCGGCGCCGTGGAATGCGCGGCACCGGATTGCGCGGATTGCGCTGAAGGGGAAGGAGATTCATGCGGGCGAGCGCCCGGCGGCGAATCTGGTGTTTCTGGTGGATGTGAGTGGGTCGATGCAGGACGAGAACAAGCTGCCGCTGGTGAAGCAGAGCCTGCGGTTTGTGGTCGATCGGTTAACGGAGAGGGACACGGTTTCGCTGGTGACGTATGCGGGCGAGAGCGGCGTGGTGTTGCCGGCGACGAGCGGTGGGGACAAGGCGCGGATTACGGCGGCGATCGAGAACCTCGGGGCGGGTGGCAGCACAAATGGGGCGGGCGGGATCACGTCGGCCTATGCGGAAGCGGCGAGAAACTTCCGTGCGGAAGGGATCAACCGGGTGATTCTTGCGAGCGACGGGGATTTCAACGTCGGGGTGACGAGTCACGAGCAACTGCAGCAACTGATCACGGACAAGGCGAAGACAGGGGTGTTTCTGTCGGTGCTTGGTTACGGGATGGGGAACACGAAGGACGACACGATGGAGTTGCTGGCGGACAAGGGGAATGGGAACTATGCCTACATCGACAGCCTGAGTGAGGCGAGGAAGGCGCTAGGCGAGCAGTTCAGCGGCACGCTGGTGACGATTGCCAAGGATGTGAAGATTCAGATTGAGTTCAATCCGGCGAAGGTGGGTCGTTACCGGTTGCTGGGGTATGAGAACCGGATGCTGGCGAAGGAGGATTTCAACGACGACCGCAAGGACGCCGGGGAGATCGGGGCGGGGCATACGGTGACGGCGCTGTACGAGATTATTCCGGCAGGGGTTGCTGATGAACCGGTGGTGACTGACAAGCTGAAGTATCAACCGGCGGCGGAGGCTGCTCCGGTGCCGGCTCCAGCGCCTGCGGCGACTGGCCCGGCGAGTGACGAGACGATGACGGTGAAGCTGCGTTGGAAGGCCCCTGACAAGGATGTGAGCGAGCTGATGGAAGTTCCGGTGAAGGATGCGGGGACGGCGGTTGGCGAGGCTAGTCTGGAGACGAGGTGGGCGTTGTCGGTGGCTGGGTTTGCATCGCTGCTGCGGCACTCGCAGTTTGCGGGGATGACGTGGAACGACATCCGGTCGCTGGCGGCGTCGGCGAAGGGTGAGGACCCGCATGGATACCGGGGAGAGTTCCTGCAGCTGATTGACCGGGCGGCGTCGACTTCGCGCCGCTGAACGGGGAAGGGATGATTCGGGGGGCGCAGTGCGGTGGCACTGCGCCCCTGCGCGTTTTCGGGGACCGTGAAAAAGGCCTTCCCGGGAGCGGAACTGTGCGGAAGGCTGAGGGCATCCATCCATGACCCGTCCGACCACCTTGATTCTGATGCTGACTGCTGGCAGTGCGCTGCTGGCGACTGAGCCGTTCATTCCGCCGGTGCCTGACAAGCAACCGGAGCCGCCGTTTCCGGTGACGCCGCCGGGGGCGGGGATTACGATGCTGGTGCCGGGCTTCACGGTGCGGGAGTTGCCGGTGGGGCTGACGAATCTGAACAACGTGGAGTATGCGGCGGATGGCAGATTGTATGCTGCGGGGTACGACGGGCGGTTTCATCTGCTGCGCGACGGGGATCGCGACGGACTGGAGGAACGGGTGGATACTTTTGTGGCGGAGACGAGTGAGAATTATCCGCTAGGGATGGCGATCAGGGATGGCGAGCCGTATGCGGTGCTGACGGATGAGGTGGTGAGGTTCCGCGACATGGATGGGGACGGGATTCCCGAGCGTCGCGAGACCGTGGTGAAGGGATTTGATGATCCTGAGCTGGTGAATGCGTCCTATCTGGTGCACCGGCGGGTGGACAGCTCGATGGCGATTGCGCATGGACCGGAGGGATCGCTGTACATCACGATGGGGAATTCGGCGCCGGGCAATGCGTACTGGACGGACGCGGCGGGGGCGCATTACGGGACGGCGAAGCGGAGGGGATGCCTGCTGAAGATTCATGCGGACGGCCGGGTGGAGCAACTGGCGACCGGGTTGCGTTATATCATGTCGCTCCAGTGGAATGCGCAGGGCGATCTGTTCGGGACGGATCAGGAGGGTGCGACGTGGGTGCCTAACGGGAATCCGTTTGATGAGCTGCTGCACATCGAGACGGGACGGCATTATGGATTTCCGCCGCATCATCCCAAATGGCTGCCGGAGGTGGTGGATGAGCCGAGCGTGTGGAATTACGCGCCGCAGCATCAGAGCACGTGTGGATTCCGTTTCAACGGGCCTGCGGCGGGCCGGGGGAGGTTCGGGCCGGAGTTCTGGGCGGGGGATGCGATATTGACTGGTGAGGCGCGCGGGAGGTTGTGGCGCACGGCGTTAGTGAAGACGGCGGCCGGGTATGTGGCGCGGTCGGAGCTGATTGCGCGATTGGGGATGATGCCGGTGGATATGGCGGTTTCGCCGGAGGGTGATCTGGTGGTCTGCTGTCACAGTGGCGCGCCGGACTGGGGCAATGGGCCGAAGGGAGAGGGGCGGGTTTTCAAGATCAGCTATACGGGGCGCGACGTGCCGCAGCCGGTGTTGGCGTGGCCGACGAGTCCGACGGAGACGACGGTTGTGTTTGACCGGAAGATTGGTGAGGGAGCGTGGCCGCTGGTGGGGCAGGTGACGGCTGAGGCGGGTCGGCATGCGGATGCTGCGGATCGATTGGAGCAATTCCGGCCGGGGTATGAAGTGGTGAAGCGACAGCAGGATGAGCCGAACGTGGTGTTGCCGGTGAAGGGGGCGAAGCCGGGCGGGGACGGTAGCAGTGTGGTGGTGACGACGGATCCGCGGCAGGCGGCAGTGCGGTATGCGCTGAGTTTTCGCGAGGGTGAGCGTGCGGTGGATCTGGCGCATGATTTGAGCGGGGTGGAAACGTCGTGGCGCGGGGCGGATGGTGGGGAATGGCGGGGCTGGCTGCCGCATCCGGATCTGACGGTGGCGCGGGCGTTGACGACGGGGTCTGCTAGTCATGCGGAGCTGTGGAAGCGTGCGGGCCAGGCGGGCGCGCTGACGATGCGGACGCAGCTGGATCTTTGGCAGATGCTGATTCCGGTGACGCAGGTGATTTCGACGTTGGATTACACACCAGCGCCGGAAACGGTGACGGTGACGTTTGCGGCGGATGCGGCGCTGGAGTTGTCGGTGGCGGGCGGGAAGGTGGAACGTGTCAGTGAGAGGGAATCGCGGCTGACGGTGGCGGCGACGCTGCAGGACCGGTGGCTACCGGCGACGCTGACGCTGGCGACGCCGGTGAAGAGGCTGGACGTGGCGTTCACGACGACGCGTGATGGGCACCGCCGCGTGCTGGGTACCCAGCGGTTTCTGATGCCCTTTGCGACGCCGCCGCCGCCGCCGGGCGGTCCGCGCGAGGTGCCGGAGCTGGCGGGCGGGAACTGGCGGGCCGGGCATGAGCTTTTTGTCGGCAAGGCGGCGTGCGCCACATGTCATCAGTTGCGGGGCGAGGGGCAGCAGGTGGGGCCGGATCTTGGCAATGTCATGCACCGGGATTATGCCAGTGTGCTGAAGGACATCATGGAGCCGAGTGCGGCGATCAATCCGGATGCGATCGGTTATACGGTGACGAGCAAGGACGGCACTGCGGTGACGGGGACTCGGGTGGGGGAGACGGAGAAGGTGCTGAAGATTGCGCAGCCGGGCGGTGTGGTTGTGGAGATAGCGAAGGAGGCGCTGGCGAAGTCGGAGCCGCTGACGGCTTCGCTGATGCCGGCCGGGCTGGACAAGGTGCTGACGCCTGAGGAGCTGCGGGACCTGATGACCTATCTGCTGAGGCCTGCGTCGTTGCCGGTGAAGTGAGGGGGGGAGGGGCGAGGGGGGAGGTGCAGAGGGCGTCACGATGGCGGGGTAAACGCGATACCGCTGCTGGGGGTCATCAACCCGGGGACGCTCAGGCGTGGCTGAGCTGTCTCTGGATGATTCTGGCGCACGTTCACTTGCGGGTGGCGTCTGGAGTTGGGCTTTGTTGGGCGATTTGACGCTTTTGGTCGATACGCTGGACTAGTTCAGCGACGACGGGATGCTCGCTGAATCTAAAAAACCTTTTGGGAGGGGAAAACTTTACGATCCGCCCGAATTCGCACGGTGCCCGTAGGGTGAGTGAAACCCTTGGCGGGTTCGTAAAAATGCTGTGATTGATGTTGATAATGTTAAGCAGATCGACTCGCGCCTCGCGTCCATTGTTCCTGACGACCAGGGAGTCGCCGTCATCCCAGACCTCATCGACGAGGTCCCAGACAAAAATCTTCATGATGATAAAGCCGAACGCGGCCATGCCGAGAGGAAAAAGGGAAGAACCAAATCCGCTGCCGTCCTTGAGTGCCCCGACCAATGAGCCGAAAAAGATGAGACCGATGAATCCGAACCATATGGCGGGGAATACCCGTTTGTAAAAGACGGTGGCGGAAGACGATATCTGACGCATGGAATTTGAAGCCTAACGGTGGATTTGTGACAGTGGATGCCGGGTGATGCCTGCAGAGCCGGAGGTTGGAGACTTGGGGGGCTTCGGGAGGGTATCACCGTGAAGGATTGCCGTCAAACCGGAGGTGGGGCTGGTGTGTTGGTGATACGGGGTGGGATCGGGTGGAGGGGAACTGGGAAGTGGGAAGTGATTGGGGCTTGAGCGGAGGAGAGCTGGTAGGCGTGCTCCGCACGCAGAGAGAGCTGTGATTCTCCCAGCAGTCCAGAGCCTTCGGCTGGCTTGTACGGAGAGGGGCGCGTTGGGAGAGCTGGTAGGCGTGCTCCGCACGCAGAGAGAGCTGTGATGCTCACAGCAGTCCAGAGCCTTCGGCTGGCTTGTACGGAGAGGGGCGCGTTGGGAGAGCGGGTAGGCGTGCTCCGCACGCGGAGAGAGCTGTAATGCTCACAGCAGTCCAGAGCCTTCGGCTGCTTGAACGGAGAGGGTGGTTGGGGGAATGATGGTTGGTGCGCGATTGCGGGGGAGGGTCCGGCGTCGCGTAGGGGGATGGGGGCTGAAGGAAGGGGGATGCTGTGCGTTATGGGAGAAAAGCACTCTGATTGATCCATGTCGAAGCCTATGAATTCACGCGCGCTCATGATTGGCGGACTCTGGGCCGCGTCGCTGGCTGGGGCTTATTATGCTGGGGTGTCGCTGCGGGGTGAGCCTCGGGTTTCGGTGGTGGCGGGGGTGCGACCTGCGGCGGTTGAGACCATTGGGGGGCGGCCGGTGGGGAAGCGGGTGATGACTGCGGAGCAGGCGCTGACGGATGAGCGGCGGCGTGCGAGCGAGGATGGTGCGCCGGATGACGAGGGGGACGTGGATGGATTGACGACGGAGGAATGCCGCAAGCGGTTTGAGCGGATTGCGTCGCTGCCGCCGAGTCGGGAGCGGAATCTGGAGTATTACAAACTGATATCGCAGTGGGCGCGGATTGATGGTGAGGGGGCGC
This sequence comes from Verrucomicrobiota bacterium, assembly GCA_003402705.1. GTDB lineage: Bacteria > Verrucomicrobiota > Verrucomicrobiia > Verrucomicrobiales > V1-33 > V1-33. The sequence goes on from QQNF01000008.1 coordinate 48,297, forward strand.
TGGCGGCGGCGGCGACGATTGACGAGCCGAAGTTGCGTTATGAGTTGAGGGAATCGGCGTTGCGGAACTGGGCGCGAGGGAATCCTGAGGCGGCGTATGCGTTTGCGATGGCCAATCCTAACAAGGATCTGCCGGAGAGCCGGATGCAGTTGGTGTTCGATGGGCTGGGCCGGTCGGATCCTGACAAGGCCCTGGCGTTTTTCGATGCGCACCGGGGGGAACTGGAGAAGCAGGGGGATCGGGCGTCGATGGTTTTTGATGAGCTTTATGAGCGCGGTGGGCACGACCAACTGGTGTCGTGGGCGGAGCGGCAGCCTTCGGGCAAGATGCGGGACATGGCGCTCAATCGGATCATTGACCGTTGGGCGCGTTATGATCCGGCGGGGGCGAAGGACTGGATGGAGCGCAGTGTGACGAACAAGGAGAACATTGGACCGGCGCGGGTGGAGCTGGCGGAATCGTGGGCGCGGGTGAATCCGCAGGAGGCGCTGAATTGGGTTGGCTCGCTGCCGGTGAAGGAGCGGGATGGGGATTACTACGATCGGATTTTCGGGCGGTGGATTCAATATGATAGGAATGCGGCGGCGCAGCAGCTGGCGAGTCAGCCGCCGGGGCCGCATCTGGACCGGCCGATTGAGAAGTACACGTATGAAGTGATGCGACAGAATCCGGCGGACACGATGCCGTGGGCGCAGTCGATCAATGACGAGGGGCGACGCTGGCGTGCGGTGGAGCGGGTGGCGGATGCGTGGCGCAGCAAGGATAAGGCGGGGTTGCAGCAGTATGTGCTTTCGGGTGGGTTCACGGAGGAGCAGCAGCGCAAGCTGCTGCGGATTGAGGAGAAGAAGAAGTGAGGGAGTGGGGGCGGGCGACGGTGCAAAAAAGTCCGGGGCGGGTGAGGGAGGTGAGAAGTTAGAGATGAGAAGTTAGGATTGAGAATTGAGAATTGAGATTTACGGGTGGCGGGAGGGGTAAGCCCGTAAGGGGGGTGGTGATGCGGGAATGGTGAGGCCGGTGGCTACGGCTGCTGGTTCGGAGAGGTGGGCAAGAAAAACCCCTTCCGGGCGTGGGGGCCGCGGAAGGGGTTTGGAGTGTTAAAGGGGGGGGGCTCTGGGCGATCGGTTATTTGGGGCCGAAGGCGTAGAGTTGGGACATGGTCATGATGTAGAGTGTGCCGCTGGAGAAGACTGGGGTGGCGAAGATGGAGCCGGGGAAGTCGATGACGGCGACTTTTTCGAGTTGTTTGCCGGCCTTGATGATGTGGAGTTCGCCTTCTTCGTTACCGACGTAGATTTTGCCGTCGATGAAGAGGGTGCTGCCCCAGATGTGGCCCTTGGTGTCGTAGACGCTGAGTTTGGCTCCGGTGTTGGCGTCGACGGCGTGGACGAGGCCTGAGAAGTCGGCGACGTAGACGATGTCGTCGACGATGGCTGGGGTGGAGACGGAGCGGTTGATGTCCTTGTAGGTCCAGAGGGCTTTGCCGGAGATGTCGCCGGTGCCGGTGGGGTCGATGCAGCTGAGACAGCCCTTGCCTTCGCCGTGTTCGGGGTCCTGACCGATCTGGGTGAAGATGCGGTTTTTGTAGACGACTGGGGTGGCGATGATTTCGGAGGGGCCTTCGTAGGTATTGTAGGCGCGTTTGGCGCCTTTTTCGTCGAGGCGGTATTCCTTGGGATTGGCGTCGTAGCGCCAGAGTTCGTTGATGATGTCGAAGCCCTCGTCATCCTTTTTGAAGGACATGTCGAAGCCGTAGCAGAAGCCGTCGCCGGCGCCGAAGACGACCATGGGTTTGGAGCCGACGGTGGCGAAGGCTGGGCTGGACCATGAGCAGTGGAGACAGCGTTTGCTGATGCCGGAGCGTTCTTCGCCGAGGAGCTTGCCGGTTTTCCTGTCGAGGCAGATGAGGCTAGGGGCTTCGGGGGCGGGGATATTGGTGTGCGTCCAGTCGACCCCGTTGGAGGTGGTGATGTAGATGCGGTCTTCGAGGACGAGGACGTTGCTGGAGGTGACATTGTGAGGGAAGACCCCGCATTCCTCGCGCATGTCGAAGCGCCAGATGATGTCGGCGTCGGTGTCGCCGGTTTTCTCGATCTTGTTTTCCGGGGAGGTGAGGTATTTGGCTTCGTCCTGAAGGCCGTCGTTGCCGTTTTTGAGACCTTCGAGGTCGAGACAGAGGACCTCGCAGCGGTTGGTGGCGATGTAGACGCGGCCGGAGTCGACGGCGCCGCCGGAGCACATGCCGAGGTATTCCCAGTCGGAGACCTTGCCGGTGCCGAGTTTGGGGGCGGCGAGCTGCCATGTCATCTGGCCGGATTTTTCGTCGAGGCAGAGGAGGATGGAGCGGTCTTCGGCGGTGACTTTACCGGAGTCCTTGTTTTTGACGTTATACTTGGAGTCCCACGGGTTTTCGTTATTGGTGCCGAGGAGGATTTTGCCATTGGCGACGGAGAGCGTGCCGTAGGCTTGTGAGCCGAGCCGTGCGGCCCATTTGAGGCCTTTGGTGGTGGAGAGGTCGACCTCGTCCTTGCCTTTGATTTTCTTGCCTGGGTCGAATTCGAGCGGAGGATTTTTTTCCGTCGAGACCATGTTGCGGGAGTTGGTGCCGCCCCATGTTGGCCAGTCGGCGGAAGCGGAGGCGAGGGAAGCGGCGGTGAAGCCGGCGGCGAGGAGGGAAGCGGATCGGAGGCTTTTCATGGGCACAAAGAAGAGGAGGAGGAAATTGGAAATTTAAAATAGTAAATAGTAAATGGAAAGGCCGAAAGGCCTAGAGGGGAAGGGGAGGAAATTGAAAATAGTGAATAGTAAATGGAAAGGCAGCGAAGGCAGAGAGGCAGCGAAGGATGAAGGGTGGAGGTGGAAAGGAGTCAGCGGCGTTTGGCGGGTTTGGGGGCGCCGGGGAGTTTTTTGAAGGGGCGGTTGGAGGGATTTTTCTGGCGGAAGGGTTCGGAGGCGAAGCGCTGCTGGAGGTCTGGGGGGAGATTGGAGGCGGCCCATTGGGAGGCGGCGGGGGCGTCGACGGAGTTCCAGAGTTGGGCGGTGCGGAGGAGGGATTCGGAGCGGGCGGCGGGGTCGGCGATGGTATTGGCCCATGCGATGGCTGCGGTGGGGTCGTTGCGGGCGATGGTGCGGGAGAGGGAGGAGACGGCGGCGTCGCGGGAGGGGCCAGGGGGCATGGATTTGAGGTGCTGGCTGCTGGCTTCGGGGTCGTTGCGGGTCCATGAGCGCATGGCGTCTTCCCATGCTTCCTGGCGGGCGGGGCCTTCTGGGAGGGATGAGATCCATGCGACGGCTTTTTCGGGGTCGCGGGCGGTCCATTCGCGGGCGACGGCTCCGACGGCCAGTTGGCCACCGGGTTTGGAGGCGGTGGAGGCGGCCCATGCGGCGGCGGATTCCGGGGATTCGGAGGCGAAGCGATGGGCGACGGAGGCGAGGGCGGCGGCGCGGAGGGAGGGGTCGGAGATGGAGTCGGCCCATTGTGAGGCGGTGTCGAAGCCGCGGTCCATCTGGCGGCTGGCGAGGGAGGCGAGGAGTGGGCCGCGTTCTTTTTCGTCGAGGGATGCGATCCAGCGGGTGGCGGCGTCTGGGTTGGAGCGGGCCATGCCGTCGGCGATGCCTGCTTTGAGGAGGGCGAGCTGGCGGCGGTTCTGGTTAGAGCCGTCGGGGTCGTTGGCGGTGGCTTTGGCGGCGGCGTTGAGGTGGGCGAGGGCGGTGTCGGGGTCGCGGGAGGCCCAGCCGCTCATGACGTGGTAGCGTGCGGAGTAGGCGTCGCGGTTTTTGGAGGAGGCGAGGGTTTTGAGGGCACCGGGGCCGTCGATGGTGCCCCATTGGTGGGCGAAGAGAGTGGTGAAGCGTGCGGCGTCGGTGCCTTGATGGGAGGAGAGGGCCTGCCATGCGGCGGCGGCGTTTTCTGGGGTGAGCTGGCGGAGGAGGGCGGAGAAGGCCTCGGATTGTTCGAGTGGGTCGGAGGTGGCGAGGATCTGATTGATGAGGTCGGGGATGGCGGCGGCGTCTGGCGGGGCGGAGGGTCGGGAGGACGACGAGGTGGAGGAGGAAGCGGCAGCGGAAGGGCGTGCGGAGGGGCTGGGGTTGTGCGGGGAGGAGGCGGAGAGGGAGGCGGGGGTTGTGCGGGTGGTGGTGGATGGAGAGGAGGCGGCTGGGCGGGTGGTGAGCCATGTGAGGGCCGAGGCGGAGACGGCGGAGAGGAGGCAGAGGAGAGAGGGGCGGAGCATGTGGGCGGGCTTACGGAATTTGATGTGGCGGGGGAGGGAGAGGTGACAGAGAAAGGGTGGCGCGGGTACGGAATTGCAGGTAGGGAAGAAAACCGCTTGCGTTCCGGGGGTGGCGGGTAATATGCCCGCCCTTCCGCGACTGGAAATCTTCCGTGGCGCGGCGTTATTTTTCAGAACACCAACGCAAGCATTAATTATGGCAGTCGCAATCAGGCTGAGGCGCGAAGGCGCGAAGAACCGTCCGTTCTACCGCATCGTGGTGGCGGATTCCCGCACGCGCCGCGATGGGCGCTTTATCGACATGGTCGGCACGTACGATCCGATGAAGGACGGGACGAACTACGAGGTGGACCTTGCGAAGGTTGACTCGTGGATTGGCAAGGGCGCGAAGGCCAGCGAGACGGTGGCGTCGCTGATCCGCAAAGTGCGCAAGGCGCAGCCGAAGCCCTGAGGTTTTGGGAATGAATCAACTGCCCGGTCCTGTGAGCAGGGCCGGGCTTTTTGTTTAGGATGGAACCCAACCCGAACGAGATATGGAAGCCCCGGTGAACATTCAGGAATTTCTGGAGTATGTGGTGGAGCAGCTGACTGGCGCGGTTGGGGATGGCGTGGTGAGGAGCCGGGAGGAAGGAGGGCGGGAGATTTTCGAGGTGGTGGTGCCGGAGCGGCAGATGTCGCGATTGATTGGGCACGAGGGGAGTACGATCAAGGCGGTGCGGACGCTGGTGGCGGCGGCGGCGTGGCGTGAGGGGCGTCGGGTGGGTGTGGAGGTGAAGGATTGAGGGTACTGGCATGGTGACGGGGGCATATGCGGATCGGTTTGGGGGGATGGGGCGATTGTTCGGGGTGGCGGCGATGGAGCGATTGGCGGGGGCGAGAGTGACGGTGGTGGGGGTTGGCGGGGTGGGGTCGTGGACGGTGGAGGCCTTGGTGCGATCGGGGGTGGGGAGAGTGCGGATGATTGACGGGGATGATGTGTGTGTGACGAATGTGAACCGGCAGTTGCCGGCGATGAGTGACACGGTGGGTCGGGCGAAGGTGGCGGTGCTGGCGGAGCGGATGCGGTTGATCAATCCGGAGGTGGAGGTGGAAGCGGTGGAGGAATTTGTGGGTGCGGGGAATTGCGGGAGATTGCTGCCGGAGGGTTGCGGGGTGGTGGTGGATGCGGTGGATGTGACGACGGTGAAGGCGCTGATGATTTCGCATTGTGTGCGCGGGGGGATGCCTGTGGTGACGGTGGGTGGGGCGGGCGGTCGGGTGGATGCGTGTGGGGTGCGGTGTACGGATCTGGCGCGGGCGCAGGGGGACAATCTGTTGAGGATGGTGAGGCGGGAGTTGCGGCGGGCGCATGGGTTTCCGGGAGGGGAGAGCGGGGCATTGTTCGGGGTGGCGGCGGTTCATTCCGCGGAGGAGCAACGGTATCCGCAGAAGGACGGGAGTTGCGGGAGCGGGGCTGAGCGGGGGGAGAGCCTGCGGATGGATTGCGCGTCCGGGTGGGGAGCGGCGACCTTTGTGACGGGAGTGTTTGGGTTTGCGGCGGCTGGGGAGGTGGTGCGGCGGATTGCGGAGGGGGGATGAGAGGTTGCGTGGGGTGCGTGGGCATGCTTTGCGTGGGCGCATGACTGAAGCTCCTGAAGCCGTATCGAAGCCGCGCCGCCGCATTTCGCCTGGGTGCCTGATGCTGGTGATGGGAGGGTTGTGGATGGCGATCTGGGGGTCGTGGATGGTGATTTCGATGGTGAGGCAGGTTCAGGAGTTGCGGACGATCACGGACAAGGAGGCGCGACTGGTGACGCCGAGGGCGGCGAGTGCGGTGGAGATTGAGGGATTGCGGGGGAGGATGCGGGAGTTCGGGGCTGGGGTGGCGGCGAAGCGTGCGGCGGTGCTGGAGCTGACGGTGGATGATTTGAACACGTTGCTGGCGGCGGAGCCGCAGGGGATGGGGATGCGGGAGTTTGCGGGGGTGGAGGCGATCACGGCGGCGGCGATCCGGTTTCGGGTATCGCTGGCGATGAACGGGATGCCGATGAGTGGGGAGCGGTTGTATCTGAACGGTTTCAGCGAAGTGAAGCCGATGCGGCACCCTGAGAAGGGAGTGATCCTTGAGACGGTTGCGGTGGAGGTGCCGGGGCGTGAGCTGTCGCCGGGATTCCGGGCGCACTATGTGCAGGCGAACCATCTGGACACCTTGCTGATGAGCGGGTTACGGGAGACGACGGACAAGAGCGTGCTGGAAGTGCTGAAGCAGGTGACGGTGGTGCGGCTGGAGGCGGGGAAGGTGGTGCTGGACTATGCGCCTGCGGTTCGTTGAGGGGTGCGAGTTGGGGGGGATCGGGGGAAAATCGGGGGTGAGGGAATCGATTCCTGGTGTTCCGCGGGTTGACAATTCCCGCGTCACCCTGTTTCCTGCGCGTTCCCGGGTTTCCGGGGAGCATTTTCCTAATCTTTGACCATGGACTTCGTCACACCACACATCTCGACCCTCGCCCCATCGATCACCCTCGCGGTCACCAGCCAGGCTGCGAAAATGAAGAAGGAGGGCATTGACGTGTGCAGTTTCGGGGCGGGCGAGCCGGACATGGATACCCCGGCGCACATCAAGGAAGCGTGTGTGAGGGCGCTGGCGGAGGGGAAGACGAAGTACACGGCGTCGGCCGGGCTGCTGGAGTTGCGGGAGGCGATCTGTGTGAAGCTGGCGGCGGACAACCAGCTGGAGTACACGCCGGATCTGCTGAGTGTGAACTGCGGGGCGAAGCATTCGTGTTTCAACGCGATTCTGGCGACGTGCGGGCCGGGGGATGAGGTGGTGATTCCGTCGCCGTACTGGACGAGCTATCCTGACATGGTGCGGATTGCTGGGGCGATCCCTGTGATGGTGCAGACGAAGCAGGAGAACGGGTGGAAGATGACGCCTGAGGAGTTTGAGGCGGCGATGACGCCTTCGACGAAGATGGTGATTCTGAACAGCCCGTCGAATCCGACGGGAGCGGTTTATACCCGTGAGGAGCTGGAGCAGATCGGTGAGATTGCGGCGTCGGAGGACATTCTGATTCTGTCGGATGAGATTTACGAGAAGCTGGTGTATGAGGACACCGAGCACGTGTCGATTGCGAGCCTGAGCCGTGAGTTGAAGGAACTGACGATTGTGGTGAACGGCTTTTCGAAGGCGTACAGCATGACTGGCTGGCGGATTGGTTATACGGCGACGGCGAACAAGAAGATTGCGGAGGCGATTGATACGATTCAGAGCCACACGACCTCGGCACCGGCGACGTTTGCGCAGTACGGGGCGCTGGCGGCATTGCAGGGTGATCAGAACATCATTGAGGACATGCGGCAGGAGTTTGATCTGCGCCGCGGGTACATGATGCGGCGGTTTCAGACCCAGACGAATCTGTCGGTGGTGGAGCCGAAGGGGGCGTTTTACTTCCTTGTGAACATCGGGCGGATGGGGATCAAGAGCGTCAATTTTGCGGAGAAGCTGCTGAGCCGCAGTCATGTGGCGGTGGTGCCGGGGATTGCGTTCGGGGCGGATGACACGATCCGGTTCAGCTATGCGTGCAGCCTTGATGTGATCAAGAAGGGCCTGGACCGGTTTGAGGAGTTTGTGCGGTCGCACTGAGAACTCTTTGGAGAATCAAAGAAACCGCCGCTCGCTGCTGATGCAGAGGGTGGCGGTTTTTTGTGAGGGAAGAGGAGGAGTCATGAGTTTGTGGACGAAGAAGGTTTTCACGACATGGGTTCTGTGAGGTGGTTGCGGGTGAGCAGGGAGATGGCGGTGCGGAGTTCTGCGGCGAGCTGCTGGCGGCGCCTTTGGGTGTTGGGACTGAGGCTGCGGAGGTGGGGCGGCTGCAGTCAGAGTTCATCAGTACGGCGCAAGGGGTGGAGACGTTTGAGGCGCTGCAGCAGCTGGTGCTGGAGGTGAATGCGGGAGTGGAGCAGGTGCGGAATTTTGCGAGGATGCTGGTGCCTGTGGAGCTGGCGTCCGGGGGGTTGGCGGCTGGGCTGGCGCCATTGGGACGGGAGATGGAGACGGTGTTCAACATCGTGTGCCGGGTGGAGGTGGCTGAGGACGTGCCTGTGCCGACGCTGGAGTTGAGTCTTGCGATGTACCGGATTGCGCAGGAAGCGGCGCGGAATGCGGTGCAGCACGGGAGGGCGAAGGAGGTGGAGATTGTGCTGACGAGTGATGCGTACAATCTGAGGCTGCGGGTGGCGAACGAGGGGCGGAGCTGGGATCCGGATCGGGCGACGGGAGCTGGGCTGGGGTTGCGGATCATGCGGCACCGTGCGGCTAGTGTGTGGGGGACGTTTGTGATCCATGCGACGGCGGATGGGCGTACGGAGGCCGTGTGCCGGATTCCGCATGGGCCGAGGGAGAAGGGGCAGAGGAGAACGGTTTCTCAATGAATACGAAGACATCTGAGTCCGAAGGTGAAGGCCAAGGTGCTGCAGAATCTGTTTCCGGACACGGCGTCGCGGAAGATGGATCTGAGCAGGTGTTCGGACCGTGAGCTGCAGGTGTTTGAGCTGCTGGGGGCTGGACGGAGCACGCGGGAGATCGGGGAGCATTTGAAGCTCAGTCCGAAGACGGTGGAGACGTACCGTGAGAATCTGAAGAAGAAGCTGCGGTTGCAGGATGGGGCGGCGCTGCTGCGAGCGGCGACGCTGTGGGCGGAGTCCGGGAGTCTGGGGAAGGAGACGGGTGCGGCCGGGGACTGAGGGGTGGCGTGGAGGATTGTCAGGGGCTGAGATATGCGGCGTTCCTACAGAACGCCGGGCTCGGGCGGGGTGGTACCCAGAGCGATGCTCTGGTATACGGTGTCCCGTTGGGACACAGGACGGAGGTGAATGGCGCAAAGATGAGAGAGGTCACAGGCGGGACGCCCGTGCCATTTTGCTTCGCGGGTCTGAGGTCACAGGCGGGATGCCCGTGCCACTTTGCTTCTTATGTTAGCGCCATGGGGTCAGGGGCACTGGGCGCGGTGGCGGAGGAGGTGGTCTGTGAGGACGAGGAGGGACATGGCTTCGACCATGGGGACGGCGCGTGGGAGGACGCAGGGGTCGTGGCGGCCGCGGCCTTTGAGGGTGGTGTCCTCGTGAGGGAGGGCGGTGACGGTGTCCTGTTCGGACATGATCGTGGCGACGGGTTTGAAGGCGACCTTGAAGGTGATGGGTTCTCCGTTGGAGATGCCGCCCTGGACACCGCCGGAGCGGTTGGAGGTGGTGCGGACCCTGCCGTCGTGCATGCGGAAGGCGTCGTTGTGTTCGCGGCCTGTTAGGAGAGTGCCTGCGAAGCCGCTGCCGATTTCGAAGCCTTTGGTGGCGGGGAGGCTGAGCATGGCTTTGGCGAGATCGGCTTCGAGCCTGTCGAAGACGGGTTCGCCGAGGCCTGGTGGGCAGTTGCGGATGACGCAGGCGACGGTGCCGCCGACGCTGTTGCCGTCGGAGCGGATCTGGCGGATGAGGTCGGTCATGGGGCCGACGGCGTTGGGGTCGGCGGTGCGGACGATATTGGATTCGACGTCGGCTGAGGTGACGGTGTCGGGGTTGACGGAGGCTTGGAGGTGCTGGACGGAGTCGACCCATGCGATGACTTCGAGGCCTGGAGCGAGGGCGGCGAGGACCTTGCGGGCGACGGCGGCGGCGGCGACGCGGCCGATGGTTTCGCGGGCGGAGGATCTGCCGCCGCCTTGCCAGTTGCGGATGCCGTATTTGGCGTCGTAGGTGTAGTCGGCGTGGCTGGGGCGGTATTTGCCGGCCATTTCGGAGTAGGCTTCGGGGCGGGCGTCCTCGTTACGGACCATGATGGAGATGGGGGAGCCGAGGGTGAGCCCGTTGAAGACGCCGGAGAGGATTTCGCAGCGGTCGAGTTCCTTGCGAGGGGTGACGATGTCGCTCTGGCCGGGGCGGCGGCGGTCGAGGTCGAGCTGGATGTCTTCTGCGGTGAGGGGGAGTCTGGGTGGGCAGCCGTCGATGACGACGCCGACGCCACCGCCGTGGCTTTCACCCCATGTGGAAATTCTGAAGAGCTGGCCCCATTGACTGGACATAGTGGGGTCGGGATAGACTGATGGGGAGAGGGGGGCAAGCCGGGATATGGGTCAGCCGTTTTTCCATGAGGGAGGGAGGTCTGATTTGGTGGCGCGGAGGATGGCGAGGATGTCGGCGCGTTCTGAGGTGGAGAGGTGGGAGTAGCCGGGGATTGGGGTGGGTGAGGAGAGGATCTGGAAGAGGCGCGCGTAGAGCATGGTGCGGAAGCGGTTGGGGAGGGCGTCCCATTGCTGGGAGTAGATGAGGTAGCTGCAGCGGTATTTGAAGAGACGGGTGAGGAGGTTGAAGTCCTTGAGGGATTTGCCGTCCGGGGAGGGTTTGCGATTGGCGCGGAAGGAGGATTGGAAGTCGTGGTGGCCGTCGATGCCGCCGTCGGGGAGGGGAGCTTCCTCGCAGAAGAGGAGGCAGCGCATGATTTTTTCGGTGTGGCTTTCGGCGACGATTTTTGTGGAGCCGACGAAGTCGTCGGTTTCTGGTTCTGCTAGTTCGCGGCGGAGTGCTTTCTGGCGGGTGATGGCGCTGCGGAGGTCGTAGGCGGCCTCGGTGAGGCGGCTTTGCATGGCGACCTGGTGTTCGAGCGTCATGAGGGCGACGATGTCGCTGTCTGGTCGGAGGTGTGAGGAGGTCTTGAAGAAGTGGTCGAGGGAGGAGAGGTTAGCGCCGGGTTCCCTGTCGAGGGAGACATTGCCATTGAGCTGGGTGGCGGTGGCGTTGCCCATGTGGCGGGCGTTGCCGTGGTTGCCGGTGACGTACCAGCCGCCCCAGCGGGATTCGATGGGGCTGGAGTGGTCGATGAGGGAAGTGCCGGCCTGGAGGAGCGGGGTGCCGTCTTTGTCAGGGAAGACCGAGCGGATCATGACGCCGGGGACGTTGTTGGTCATGCTGCCGCCGTGGCAGTTCATGCAGATTTCGGAGCGGTCGAGGCGCGGGGTGGCGCGGTCTGGGCGGTCGGTGTTGAGGGAGTAGAAGATTGGGCCGAGGTGGGGGTCGAGGCCTGCGAATTCGATGAGACCGCCGGGGACCCAGCCGACGTAGGTATCGTCGCTGAAGTAGACGGCGCGGGGGTTGGAGGGAGTGATGCGGTCTCTCTGGACGCTGGTTTTGGAGAAGACGAGGACCTGGGAGGCTTCGGGGACGGCGAGTTCGGCGAGGATGCGGCGGAGGAGGGCTTTGGGGTTGGAGGGGTCGATGGGGAAGCGGCCGGATTGGAGGGCGGCGTCGAGGGCGGTGCAGCGGTCGTGGAGTGGGGCGGAGAAGTAGTGGTGGGGGGCTTCTTCGTATTCGATGCGCTGGGCGGAGGCTGGGGAGAGCGCGGCGGCGAGGGTAGCGGCGGCGGCAAGGGCGGGAGAGAGGCGCATGGGAGGACGATGCGAGGGCGGGCGCGGTTCTGCCGCGTGGATATTGGCGAAAGCTGTGCGGATCTTGGTTTCCGCTTGGAAAGTTACATGCCAGGGTCGTCGGTGGAGACTGGTTCTGGTCTGGCGGCTTCGAGGGCGTAGGCGAGGTGAGGGGTGTAGAGGAGCGGTTCGAGGAGGAAGGAGTCGTGGCCCTTGTGGCTATGGGCGGTGATGTGCATGACGCTGACGCCGGCGTCTTCGAGGTGGCGGACGAGGGCGGCTTGTTCTTCTGGGTAGAAGCAGAAGTCGCTATCGATGCTGAAGACGAGGAAGTGGTGGTGGTGGGCGCGGCAGCGTTCGAGGAGGTCGGGCCATGAGTTGGCGTCGGCTTCGCGGACGGGGTCGAAGGAGGACCACATTTCGCAGATGCGGAGGTAGGTATTGGCGTCGAAGCGTTTCACGAATTTCTTGCCCTGGTGGAGGATGTAGGATTCGACGTTGTCGCGGAGCCGGTACCATGAGAGGCCCTCGTCGGGTTGGCGGACATCGCCGCGGGCGCGTTTTTCGATTTCGTCGAGGTGGACGAAGGTTTTGTGGGAGATCATGCGGGCGAGGGCGAGCCCGTAGAGAGGGGGATCGGAGTCGTAGTAGTCGCCGCCGCGGAAGTTGCGGTCATTTTCGATGGCGAGCATCTGTTCGAAGATGATGAGGCGGTTGAGGACGGTGGTGCGGCAGCCTGAGGCGAGGGGGACGACGAGTCGGACGCGGTCTGGGGCTGTGGTGGCGAGGTTGAGGGCGCAGAGACCGCCGACGCTGGCTCCGATGACGGCGTGGAGCGTGTGGATGCCGAGGTAGTCGAGGAGGAGGAGATTGGCGCGGACGTTGTCGTTGACGGAGACGTGGGGGAATTGAGCGCCCCATGGTTTACCGGAGGCAGGGTTGGTGGAGGCTGGGCCGGTGGAGCCGTAGCAACCGCCGAGGGTATTGGCGCAGATGACGAACCACTTGCGGGTGTCGAGGGCCTTGCCTGGGCCGATGAAGTCGGACCACCAGCCGTGGTGGCATTCTTCGGTCCAGCGGCCGTCGGTGCCGGGGACGTCTGGGTTGAAGCCTGCGGCGTGGTGGCTGCCGGAGAGGGCGTGGAAGAGGAGGATGGCGTTGCTGCGGTCGGCGTTGAGTTCGCCCCATGATTCGTAGGCGAGGGTGAATTCCGGGAGGGCTTCACCCGAGTGGAGGGGGAAGGGGGATGGGTGGTGGAAGAACCGGGTGGAGACGGTTGCGGGCATGGGGAAGGAGGGCCGGGGAGTTGGGAAGGGAAGAGAGCGCCGGGCGGGAGGGAGTGCAAGCTGCTTCCATGATGCTGGAAGCTGAGGAGGAGAGGGGAGAGGAGTGTCCGGGGTTGTGGGAGGGGAAAAGCGGCGGATGGTCGGCGAGAATTTTCCGAACTGCATTATGACTGAAAGACCCTCGGCCGGAATGGTGGTGCTGCGCACGTTGTTGTTGGGGATTTTCTGTGTGGTGATCGGGTGGCTGGCGGCGGTGCAGGCGAAGCTGGGGATGGTGCCGGGGGTGGTGACGGGGGCGGCGATTTTCGGGATTGGGTCGTTTGCGCTGCTGAGGTTGGCGGGGGCACCGGGGAGTTTGTGGGTGACGTTCGGGATCAAGTTTTTCAGTGTGACGGCGTACAAGATTGTGACGGTGGTGCTGGTGAGTTATCTGGTGAAGGACTGCGGGTTGAAGGACACGTCGGCGCAGTGGTTGTTCGGGGTGTGGGGGATGTTCATGTCGGTGGCGACGCTGTTGTCGGGGTCGCTGACGGACGTGCTGGGGTTGCGGAAGACCTTGTTAGCGGGAGTGCTGCTGTGTCTGGTGTCGCGGGTGCTGATGCTGGTGAGTGTGAATCCGTATGTGGTGCTGGTGCTGGGGATGGTGCCGCTGGCGGTGGGTGAGGCGTTGTGCACGCCGGTGCTGGTGGCGGCGACGCGGCGGTTTACGGACACGTCGCAGCGGTCGGTGGCGTTTTCGGTGTTTTACGCGATTTTGAATCTGGGGTTCATGGTGGGGTATTTTGTGAGGGACGGCGTGCAGCAGGGAGGGCCGGTGGCGGTGTGGGGGATGGAGTTTTCGGTGCAGCGGGTGCTGTTTGCGGTGAGTTTCGGGATTGAGTTGCTAGTGCTGCCCCTTGTGCTGCTGATGCGGGACCGGAGTGTGGAGGGACTGGCGATGGTGCCGGTGGCGGGTTTCCGTGCGGCGGTGGGGCAGACGGCGGGGATGTTCCGGACGATGGTGGAGCATCCTGGGTTCCGGAGACTGCTGGTGTTTCTGCTGATGATCGGGATCCTGAAGATTGTGTTCAACATTATGGACGCGGTGCTGCCGACGTTTGCGGAGCGTGAGATTGGCGGGGAGGGAGCGGCGCGGGTGGGGCGGTTGAATGCGGTGAACAGCATTCTGATTCTGGTGCTGGCACCGGCGGTGGGGATGATGACGCGGCGGTATTCGGCGTATGCGATGGTGATCTTTGGTGGGTTTATTACGGCGCTGTCGTTTGTGTTTCTGGCGTTGCCGCCGGGGTGGTTTGCGGGGGTGACGGCGGGGCCGGTGGGGGAGTGGATCGGGCGTGGGTATCTGGAGTTGAAGGGGACGGTGCATCCTTATCTGGTGATGATTCTGTTCTGGCAGGTGGTGTTTTCGGTGGGGGAGGCGTTCTATTCGCCGCGTGTGTATGAGTATGCGGTGGCGATTGCGCCGAAGGGACAGGAGGCGTCGTATGCGTCGTTGTCGGCGGTGCCGCTGCTGATGGGGAAGATGATCAACAGTGCGTTGTTCGGGACGATGCTGTCGCGGTTCTGTCCTGCGGAGGGGCCGAGGAATTCGAGTCTGATGTGGCTGATTGGCGGGTTGCTGGTGCTGGCTGCGCCGCTGGGGTTGCTGGTGCTGCAGCCTTATATCCGGGTGAAGGAAGAGGGGCGGTGAGCAAAGAAAAGGCGGCACCGTCCTTGAGAAGGACGATGCCGCCGTGGGGTTTGTGAGGGGTTGTCAGGATCGGTCAGGAACCGAGGCGATTACTGGCGGAGCCGGTAGAATTTGCGTTGGGCGGAGGCAGGTTCGGAGAGCGGGCTGACGGCGTCGGGGAGGTCGGTCCATGTGGTGAGGTCAGAGGACTGCTGGAGCGTGCCGGAGTTGCTCCATGAGACGACGACGTTAGGGCCGGAGCGTTCGATGGTGACCGGGGAGGAATAGATGCTGCCTGGGCCTGAGATGAGGGATGGATGGGTGGCGGCGCTGTAGACGATGCCGTCGGGCTGGCGGGTGCCGTCGATGTAGAAGGCTGGGATGTCGCGGGTGCCTGAGTAGGAGAGTTTCAGGGCGGCGGTGGAGGAGAGGTAGATGGCGCTGCGGGGGCTGGGGGCTCCGGTGGCGGTGAACTCGAGCGTACCGGCTTGGATGCGGGTGGGGCCGGAGTAGTCGGATTGTGCGGTGGGGAGGCCGATGGTGCCGGTGCCGATTTTGGTGAGGCCGACCCTGCCGGTGCCGCCGTTGGTGTTGTCGGTGATTTTGCCATTCTGGCCGGAGCCGCCGGTGGGCCAGACGGAGTTGGAGATATTGGCGTTGCCGACGGTGAGGATGGAGAGGGTGGCGTCGGCGTTGTTGGCGAAGACGCCGCCATTGCCGCTGAGGCCGCCGGTGGTCTGGCTGGTGCCGTTGAAGTCGACGCGGAGGTCGGTGGTGGAGCCGTTGCAGATGATGGAGCCGTTAGGGGAGCTGGTGACTGGGTCGCCGGTGGAGACCTGCTGGCCCCAGCGGCCGCGGGAGGTGAAGGTGAGGGTGCCTGAGCCGATTCTGGTGAATCCGGTGAAGGTGTTGGCGTTGTCGAGGATGAAGACGGCACCGGAGTCGAAGTTAGCCATGTCGATGTCGGTGCGGAAGCCCTGTTTCTGGGCGGTGGCGGAGTTCGGGACGACGGAGACCGTCATGTTGCCGCCGTTGCCGTTCTGGATGATGCCTGAGAACGTGGTGATGGAGCCTGCGGGGGCGCCCATTTTGAGGACGGCGCGGGCGAGCGGGGAGTTATTGGTGATGGTGCCGAAGCCTGAGGGTGCGGGCATCTGGTTCTGGTTGTCGTCGCCGTTGAGGTCGAAGGTGCCGCCGGACATGACGAGACGGCCGTAGCGGTAGAGTTGGCCGTTGGCGGAGCGGAGATTGCTGTTCGTGGTGTAGGGGAGGGCCGGGTCGAGGGCGTTGAAGTATTTGAGGGTGGCGCCGGGTTCGAGGGCGTCGATGGAGTCGAGAGCGGAGGGAGAGAGACTGTTGCTGGAGACGGCGGCCTTCATGATGACCGTGCCGCTGAGGAGACGCGTGCCGCCGGAGAGAGAGTTGCGGCCTTCGAGGGTGAGGGAGGAAGTGCCTTTGATGGCGAGGCCGTCGACGCCGGAGAGTTCGGCGGAGATGGTGGTGGGGCCGTGGACGGTGATGACCGGGTCTTTGGCGGGGTCGGATTCGGCCAGCGTCAGGGTACTGGCGTTAGGGGAAGAGATGGTGTAGGGGGCACCGAAGAAGAGGTCGTGGACGTTGACTGGGGAGTCGAGGATGACGTTACCGGCGCCTTGGGAGGTGAAGAGCGCGTCCTGGCTGTCGGACCAGAAGGAAGGCGAGTCCCAGTTCTGGCTGGTGGAGTTCCAGAGGAAGTCGCCGGCGGGGCTGTTGGTCCAGCGGTTGGGGCCGACCGGGGGTTGGGTGACGGCGTAGGTGACGGCGTTGAGGAACATCTGCTGGCCGGCTGTGGAGAGATCGAGGGCACCGGCCTGGGGATTGGGGGCGCTGGTGGAGGTGCCGGTGGCGTCGCGGGTGCCGCAGGAGAAGAGGAGACGGTAGCCTGCGAGGGTGTCGGAGGCCTGGGTGGTGCGGACGACGGTGCCGGCGGGCCATTCAGCGATGCCGTAGCCTTTGACGTCGTAGATGTCGGTGGGGTGGATGGCGGGGGTCTGACCGGCGGGGATGTTGACGCCGGGGTCGAGCGGGTTGAAGTCGAGCGTGGCGAGGAGACGGCCACCTGGTTCGATGGTATTGGAGATGGGTTGGTCTGCGCCGTTGAGGCGGACGGCGAAGAACTGGATGGAAGTGCCGCGGTTATTGGTAGGGGAGGGGACGCGGATGCCGGCGAAGTCGTTCATGACGGTGTCCGCGCCGAGGAGGGTGGCGGGGATGCCGGAGAAGACCGGGTGGGTGGGGACGTTGAAGGTGAGTTTACCGGAGGAAGTGCGGAGCGGGTCGTTGGCGGCGGAGTCGTATTCGGTGCTGGCGTTGGGTGCGTTGAGGTAGCCCATGCGGTTGGCGCGGATGAGCGTTGCTTTGGTGACGATCATGGGGGAACGGACATCGACGTTCCATTTATTGCCTTGAGCGTTGAGGTTGAAGGGACCGCTGTTGAGGGCGGAGCCGAGGATTACGAGGTCGAAGGCGTTGAGGAGCGGGACGTCGTCGGTGGAGAGACGGCCGGATTGGGGGTTGAAGCGGGAGACCGAGTGGCCGGCGGAGGTGAGGAGGTCGATGAAGCCCTGGTCGACGAAAGGAGTGCCGGTGGAGACGGCGGGGTGCCATGAGCCGCGGACGACTCCATCGGAACCGGTGCCGGTGGTGGCGGCGGAGCCTTCTGGGCCGTTGTCGCTGACCCAGACGATGCGTGCGGCGTGAGCGACGGGGGCGGTGGCGAGGGCGATGAGAAGCGGGGAGAGGAGGCGGAGGGATGGGGAGTTCATAGAGTCCCCTGATTTTCGGGGGACTGGATGAGCGGTGACGAGATGGAAATGAGTTGTATGGCGAAAATACAACTAAGCGTCGGCGGAGCCTTGTTCCGGTTGGGCTGGCGGGGAACAGGGCGACAATAGAGCAGAACGCGTACCGTGAACGTGGAAAAAAGAGAGAGGCCACCGGGCCGGGACTGGGAGTCGCCGGGCCTGGTGGCCTCTGGAGGGATGGGAGGGCGGGGATTATTCGCCGACCTGATGGACTTCGGTGACGCGGTAGGTGTAGAAGTCGTCGAGTTTCGCCGCGGTCACGAGGTTGGTGACGGTGACGTAGTCCGGGAGGCGGAGGATGGCAGGGTCGCGCGGGTTGATGTTGCGTTCAATCATGGCGGAGCCGCGCCATTCAGCCATGATGACATCCTTGCCTGGGGTGGAGTCGAAGATGACTGGATCGGAGTTGAGGGCTTTTTTGACGGCCTGGGCGACGACGTGGACCTTGTAGGTGTCCGAGCGGGTGCAGAGGCGTGGGTAGAGTTCCGAGTAGGGCCGTTCGCGGACGTTGTCGCCGGTGAGGCGGTTGTTGGACCAGAATTCGCGGATGACCTGGTTGAGGGTGAGGCTGCTGGAGGCGTTGTTCATGTCTGGAACGAGCCAGAGTTCGCAGATTTCGGACGGGGTCCTGAATGAGCTGAACGGGACAGGGAAGCCTTCGGCGTCGAGGCCGCGGAAGCGGAACTCGGTGATTTGGCGAACGGTTTCGCGAGCATTGATCCAGTAACGGTAGGACTGGTTGTCATTGAGACGGTTGCCGTCCTTGTAGCGCTGCGAGGCGGTATTGGGGATGGCCATCATGCGGGTGCCGCGGAAGAGGGCGTGAAGGGCGGTGGTGCGTTCGATGTAGGTGAACGGGAAGATCTGCTGATTGAGGTTGATGGCACCCTTGGTGGCGAAGCCTTCGCTGATGGACCACGGTTCGACGATCGGCATCCAGAACATGTCGAGGATGAGGTGATCTTTAGGACCGCAGTAGTTGGCGAAGGGGAAGAGGTGGGAGAAGCCCTGAGGTTTCTTGGGGACGTCGTTGACGGCACGGATGCGGAGTTGGGGGTCGTTCATGCCGGGGTCCGGGCGGAAGCGGAGCGTCTGCCATGGCACGCGGGCATTGATGCCTGAGGGAACGGAGCCGAAGTCGACCGGGGAGCGCATGAGGCGGTTCGGGGAGAACGTGCCTGGCGGGGTCGAGGTGGGGACATCCTGGATTTTAGCGTAGTAGTAGGGGTTGCTGGTGGTTTCGGTGGCGCGTGAATCGCCATCGTCCGGGTGGTTCATGTAAGGACCGTCCGGGGCGAGACCGACGCCGTTGTCGAAGTCACCGGTTTCGAGCGGGTCGGAGGAACCGCGGTTGGGGACGAGGCCTTGACCATCGCGGCGGCCGTGGGCGAAGCGGAGGGCGCGGAGCTGGTTGTTGCTGGAGCTGGCGACCTGGAGGACGGAGGCGGGGGGCTGAGTATTGAACTGCGGGTTGCAGAGGTCCGCGGTCCTGACGGGAGCGAGGTGAGGGTTGAAGGCCGGGGGCATCGCGTTGATGCGGTAGGTGGAGTCGGCGAGGAGCTGGTCGGAAGCGAGTTGGGCACCGGCGGAGGGGACCATCTGGGCGTTGGTATTGCCGACGAGGTTCGGTTCCATGACAGAATGGGCGTTGGGGACACCTGCGCCGTTCATGACGAAGATGCCGCGGTCGACGCGCATGGGGATGGTGGTGAGGCGGTAGTCGCCGTGAGGGACGACCATGCTGATGACGCCGGTTTTGGGTGGCGGGAAGTTCTGAGCGGTGGTGTTGGGCCCGATCATGAGGTTCTGGTCCTGCATGATTCCTGCGACGCCGCCACCGCCGAGAGAGCGACCGGTGTAGTCGGCGCGGGTGTTCGGGATGGTGGCTGGGTTGAAGTCCAGCTCGAGGCATTGGACGGTGTTGGTGGCGTCTGGGGCCGGGTCGTCGTAGGGGAAGACGCGGAGTTTACCGCGATCGACTGGGGAGTTGGCGAGCGGCTGCCAGAGGAAATCGACGTTGAGCGGGTTGGGGCGGCCAGCGCCTTGGCCGGTGTAGACGGCGTAGCCGAGGATGGCGGTCCGAGCGGTGGACATGTAGCGGGCGCCGACCATGCCGCCCCATGGGATGAGACGGCCTGGTTGGAAGGCGCGGTTGCCGCCGCTGGGGCCGTTGGTGATGCCGTCGCGGAGGCCTGCGACGGCGTTGCCGAAGCGGAGGGGGACCTGGCCGGGACTGACGAGGGAGATGGGCATGGTGGGGGCCGCGGCGGTGTCGACCTGAGCGGAGCGCGGGTCATCGCCGCCGGCGCTGTTGGGGCCGCTGATGTTCATGCCGCCGCCGCCGAAGAGGGGAGCCCAGCCGTGTTTGGGGGCGAAGCCGTTCATGACGACGCCGAGTTCGACGATGGAAGCGCCGCGGGTGGCCTGGTTCCATCGGGTGGCATTTTCCGGGGTGAGGCGGGCGACGACGGAGGTGTCGCCGACGGGGGCACCGGAGCCTGGTTTGAGGGTGGTGACGTTGGCGATGAGGATGATTTCAGCGGCACCGAAGATCCGTCCGGTACCCCGTGGGGTGCAGACGTTGGGGCTGTTCATGGCGAGCGTGTGGTCGGTCTGGACGCTGCGGCCAGTGGAGGTGCAGCCGCAGATCCCGGCGGTGGAACCGAGACCGCTGTCGTAGGCCTGGCCGTTGGGGACATAGCCCGGGCGCAGGTTGGACGAGCGGATGAAGTCCAGCATGTTGAGGAGGATCTGGGAGCGGTCGGAGGCGTCGAAGTCCGGGCTGCTGGGGTTGTTGTCGGCGGTTCTGGGGGAACCGTTGACGATGACCGTGGGGCGATTGTATTTCAGTTCGAGGGATCTGAAGCTGGTGCCTGCCAGTTCGGGGTAGCCCTCGATGTTCATGGCGGTCAACCGCTTGAGGTAGCGGAAGAGGAGCGAGTTACGGCCGCCGAATTCGTTGTGGAAGGCGTTGTGACGGCTGTTGGAGTTGGTGACGGAGCGCTGGAAGTAGTAGGGCCGGATGGTGCCGCCGGTGGCTCCGAGGGAGGAGTTGGTGGCCATGGTGACCTCGAAGGCACCGATGTTGGGGGGGACGACGCCGGTTCTGCCGACCTGAGCGGCGACTTCGCCGTTCATGGGGAACATGCAGACGCGGGGGAGGCCTTCGACGGTGAGTTCCGGGGCCTTGCTTTTGTGGGTGAGGAAGAACTGGGAGCGCTGGAGGCGTTTGAAGAGTTCCTCGCCGGGGTCGCGGTCCTGGGCGTCGCCGCGGCGGCGGTTGAGGTTCTGGTCGGCCTGGAGGGCTTTGAAGTAGAGTTCTTCGAAGGAGGCGAAGAGGTGGTCGGCCTGGTCGAGGGGGACTGGGCGAGCGTTCTGCATGCGGACCGGGGTGGTGCCGCCGATGGAGCCGCCGAGTTCGGTGATGAATGGGGCGATGTTCCAGATGAGCTGGGCGCGGTTTTGGGGGAGCGGCTGCATGGCTCCGCCTGGAGGGATGATGGAGGTGTCCGGGGTGTAGCGGTAGCCTGGGAAGAAGACGGCGCTGAGGTCGACCTGAGCTGGGTGGCCTGGGTAGCGCTGGACCTCGCCGCTGACTGGCTGGCGGGTGGCGTACATGACGTCTTCCGCGGAGTTGGTGCGCGGGGTGTCCCACGGGGATGGAACGGAGGCGGTATTGACGTTGATTTTGCAGGTTTCGTCATCGGCCCACCATGCGATGCGGCCGACGATTTGATTTTGTTCGGAGGGGGTGCCTCCGTTGGAGATGGCGCGGAAGCGGTTGCCGTTGAGGACGCCCATGGTGCCGTCGGCGAGGAGGTAGATCCAGCGGACTGGCATGGCGAGTTCGCCACGTTGCGGGTTGACGCCTGAGGGAGTGGGGCGGTTGCCGATGCCGTTGCCGTAGCGGAAGCCCTCGGTGTTTTCTACGAGATCGGAAATCTGGCCGTTGAAGCGGTTGGGGTCGGCGATGGGGTAGAGGAGGCGGAGGCGCTTACGGGTCTGGCTGTTCTCGTCCTGATCGGTGCTGAGGTCCGAGGGGAGGGCTGGGCGGTTGAGGTCGACGAATTCGTCTGGGCGGTTGTCCCAGTTCTGGGGGACATCGGCCTCGACCTTTTTGAGGAGGAAGTCGCCTTGGTTAGGGGGGATGTTGGTGACGACGAGGTCTTCTGCGGAATAGAGTTTGTAGAGCCGGTTGAAGTCCTGACTGTTGGAGGAGTAGGTGCGGAGGCCGCCTGGCTGGGAGGACCAGATGGTTTTGGTGGAGCCGGTCTGGAGGGTGGTGGCTTCGCGGATCTGGGCGACGACGAAGTTGATGGCGGTGTCCTTGAGGGTGACGGCCTTTTCGATTTCGACGGTACCGACGGCGGAGACCTTCTGGGACTGGGCCATGTTGAAGAAGGAGATCACCAGGACCGTCATGAGGGAGACGATGGCGAGGACGGTGATGATGGCGACGCCGCGCTTACCGCGACGGCCGCGGAAGTGGGAGGTGACGAACCGGAGCTTGATCAATTTCGGGAATTTCATAGGATGCGAAGGGTTTCCGTGGATCGAAACCGGGCGGCTGGGAGGAGCCGGCCTGCTACAGAGGTAGCGTTCGATGTTTTACATTGCAAATACATCGTCTGTCGAGAAAAATTTTCTCTTCGGGAGAAGGAAGTAGAAAAGTTCTTGCTGAAAAGCGGTGTACCTCCTATGTAAATACACAAATTCCGAATAACCGAGAGCCTGCCATGAAGATTTCTGCTGACATCCGCCGCCGCCGAGGGTTTACACTTGCCGAGGTGATGGTGGCGCTGGCGATTGTTTCGACGGTGATGATTGGGTTGCTGGGGATGATACCGATGGCGGTGCGGTCGATTCGGGAGTCTGCGAATCTGGCGATTCAGGGGCGGATTGCGCAGGAGTTGCTGAGTAATATTCAGATGGCGGACTGGACGGACATTGATAAGAATTTCCGCGGTCAGGTATTTAAGTTTGACCAGGACGGGTTGCCGTTCATGGGGCGGCCGGAGCAGGGGGGGCAGCCGACGTATGAGGCGCGGATTGTGTTGCCGCAGGAGCAGATCAAGATTGGGTCGGTGGCGTTCAGCACGGCGAATCTGCGGCGGGTGCTGATTGATGTGGAGTTCACGCCTGGCGGTGTGAAGGTGCAGAAGAATGCGGACCGGAACACCCGACGGTTCAACATGTACGTGGCGAACCAGAGCAAGCTGTGATTTGAGAGAGAGTGGCAGTATCTAACCGAAAATCATCATGAAGACGACCGCTTTTCTACCTGTGCGCCGGACGCGGCGAGGCTTCAGCCTGATTGAACTGATGGTATCGACGGCGGTGCTGTCGCTGCTGCTGGTGATGATTTTTCAGATGTTGAACGGGATGCAGTTGTCGTGGAAGCGGACGCGGCAGGTGGTTGGGGAGTTCAAGGATGCGCGGCAGGCGTTTGAAGAAATCACGCGGCGGGTGGGGCAGTCGACATTGAACTCGTATTTGAGTTACCGGTATGACACGACGACGGTGCAGGGGGTGCAGTTGCGGGTGGGCCGGGAGATTATCCCGCAATCGGAGCTGCATTTTGTGTGTGGGCCGGTGTCGAATCTTGGGATCAACCAGAAGAATTCGCGGCAGGTGGGTCAGCGGTATACGCACGCGGTGTTTTTCCAGGCGCCGTTTGGGTTCTGCATTGATCCTGACGGGCAGCAGCAGCAGACGTTGAGGTTTGGGCGGTTCAACAATGCGATGAATGCGTGGGGGTACTATGTGGAGTTCAACACGGATGAACTGGACCGTCCGCGGATCCTGACGGATTTGTCGAATGCGCCGAGTCCGCGGCCGCGGTACCGGCTGATGGAGTTCCGGCAGCCGACGGAGTATTTCCAGGCGTACAAGCTTGGGTTGCGGGATTTGCCGGACAAGAGTTCGCGGACGCAGTTGTACCGGTGGTTTGCGGAGGGGTTGTATTCTGTGAATTCGGAGTGGAACACGCAGGTGCAGGCGTCTGGGACGAGGGGATTTTTCCGGACGACGCGGGTGGTGTCTGACAATATTATTGCGATGATTCTGAGGCCGCGTGCGGCGAATCAGCTGCAGCAGGGCGGTGGGGGGGCGAGTGCGGTGCCGATTGCGCCGGACTATCATTTTGATACGCGGCGGTTTCAGTGGGAGGGGGGAGCGGCGTCGCAGTTGTCGCGGCACATTCTGCCGCCGATTCTGGACATTACGTTTGTGGCGGTGGATGAGAATTCGTTCCTGCAGTTTGCGGCGCGGCAGAACATCCGGAGTGCGGAGGATGATCCGGTGCTGGTGAACGAGAGTTATTTCCGTCAGTATGCGCAGTTCAACCAGGACCTGCAGAATCTGGAGAAGGACTTGGTGCGGAAGAAGCTGGATTACCGGGTATTCACGACATCGATCCGGCTGCGGGAGAGCCGCTGGCAGGAGAACTCGATCCGCTGAGACATCTTTAACGCAACTGACGATATGAAAAGGAACATGAATCGCGGCAGGGCAGGTGGGTTTACACTGGTGGAGGTGCTGGTGGTGCTGGCTTTGATCAGTCTGCTGATGTTTTTCACGGTCCCTGGTTTGAGGGATGTGTTGAAGGGATCGAAGCTGACGCAGGCGTCGGATCAGATTTTCCAGGACATGGCGATTGCGCGCCAGACGGCGATCAAGGAGAACGTGGCAGTGGAGGTTAGGTTTTACAAGTATCCTGACCCTGATTCGATCTCGAGCACGCAGGGGGAGCCGATTACGTATTCAGCGTATCAGATTTTCCGGCTGAAGCAGGATGCGGAGCGGCCGACGCAGTATGCTGCGCCGCGGATTGCGATTCCTGTGCTGCCGCAGATCCGGAAGATACCGAGTGGGGTGGCGCTGGTGGACAGTGCGAAGTGGTCGCCGTTGTTGAAGAACACGTTCATGCAGCAGAAGCAGGAGAATGTGATGGGGTTGGTGACTGGGCAGCGGGACACGCCTGCGGACTATGTGTCGTTCATTATTGGGCCGGATGGGGAGACGAGTCTGGACAAGAGTGGGGCGCAGCAGTGGTTTATCACATTGGTGCAGGAGGAGGAGTTGCGGCGGTCGTCATCGAATCCTGAGAATCTGCAGCCGAATGATTTCATCATGATGCAGATGGATCCGTTTACGGCGAACATGCGGCTGTATTCGCCGAACTGATGGAGGGTGGGGGGTGTTGGTGATGAATTAAGATTCAGGGAGGTGAGGCGCGAGACGGTTGCGTCGCGGGGGAGGCTCGCTGACGTTGATGGATTGGACGAATGACAACATCTGCGCGCACAGTGATCCGGGCTGCGGCTGCCTCAGCGGGGCTGCATGGGGTTGTTGTGCTGCTGGTGGCGTGGTTTCTGGCGGTGTTGCCGGTGATTGAGCGGCTGCTGCCGGAGGTGGTGGAGCGAGAGGCGGTGAAGGAGATCGAGGAGTTGAAGGATGCGGTGGAGGAGGTGGCGATTGAGTTGGTGCCGGTGAAGGAGGAGGAGGAGGAGGAAAAGTTGGAGGAGAAGAAGCGAGGGGCGGTGGCTGCGAAGAAGCAGTTTGTGTTGCCGAATGGGGCGGTGGCGGAGCGGGATCCGTCGAGGAAGAAACCGGCATTTATTTCGAGTCAGAACATGAGGGCGGCGTCGACGGCGGAGGCGGATCCGGATGCGGATCCGAATCTGATCAGCCAGGAGGGGTATGATTTGCCGATGCTTTCGTTGAATGCGGTGGATTTCAAGGATGGGGTGGAGGACAGCACATCGGAGATGGAGGCGCGTGCGTCGGAGACGGCGGTGGAGGCGGTGCCTCCGGATCAGGTGGTGGAGAAGACGCCTGCGGATGTGATTGCGGACCGGCCGCCGGAGGTGCAGTGGCCGGTGGCGATGCCGCCGGTGGAGGCGGCGGGGGTGGCGCGTGCGGAGGTGAGGGAAGAGGAGCGGACGAACAATCCTGCGGCTCCGTTGCCGGAGCGGCGGGAGGAAGTTAAGGAGGTGAAGGTGAGGGAGCGGCCGCCGGAGGTGAAGGTGAAGGAATTGGATGCGGGGGAGCGGCCACCGGGGCCGAAGGTGAAGCCGAAGGCGGTGAAGCCTGCGGCGTTGCCGGTGCCGAAGGAGAGGGATCCGTTGAATTTGAGTGGGAAGCCGCGGGTGGAGGAAGTGCGGACGAAGTCGAGGGGGGGCGTGACGGAGCGAGGGGATCAGGGGTCAGTGGATGCGGAGGCGACGCCTGAGGGACGGTATGCGAAAGTGATTCATGAGCGGGTGGGGTTGGTGTGGAACCGGAAGATGAGTACGATTCGGGGATTGACTGGGGTTGGGTCGGTGGAGGTGGAGTTTGAGATTGACCCTGAGGGGAGGATCAGCGGGGTGCAGCTGGTGGATCCGGGGAAGGCGAATCCGATTCTCGAGGATGTGTGTTTGAGTGCGATCATGGCGGCGAAGCTGCCGCCGCCGCCGCAGGAGCTGATTGAGGAGATGCGGGAACCGCTGACTGGCGGGAAGATGCGGAGGCGATTTACCTTTCACCGACTTTGACCCCCTGATGACATGCTGATTGCTGCTGGATTTGCCGAGAATTTTGGAGCTGCGCTGGGAAGCGTGTGGCATTTTATTGTGACTGGGGGGTGGGCGATGGCTCCGATTCTGGTGAGTTCGTTCATCATGCTGGCGGTGATCAGCTGGAAGGTGGCGGATCTTGGGGAGGAGCGGATTCAGCCTGGGTTGCTGAGGCGGCAGCTGGAGGAAGTGGCGGGGCGGCCGTCGGCGGTGAGTTTCAAGGCATTGCAGCAGACGATGGCGCATGATGATTCGGTGCTGGCGAAGATCTGTCAGGCGGCGTTTGCGACGACGCACACGAGTCATGCGTCGGCGTTGAGGGCTGCGGAGGCGGCTGGGCGGGAGGAAGTGAGTGGGATGGAGCGGGGGATTGGGGTATTGGAACTGGTGTTTACGGTGTCGCCGATGCTGGGGTTGATTGGGACGGTGAGCGGGCTGGTGCGGATTTTTGGGAATTTCGGGGGAGTTGGGCGTGGTGCGGATCAGGCGGCGCAGATTGCGGCGGGGATATCGGAGGCGATGAATGCGACGATTGCGGGGTTGGCGGTGGCGGTGCCGGCGGTGATTGCGCAGTTCTGGTTCAGTCGGCGGGTGGAGCGAGCGGCGTTGCGGATGGGGACGATTGTTAATCGTGCGCTGGACGCGGTGTGGAGGGAAGAACCGACAACCTGATGCGGCGATGAATTTTCATGTGAAACGACGTCGGAGTCCGGCGCTGCAGATCATCAACATGATCGACATTCTGATCATTCTGCTGATGTTTCTGGTGGTGAGCACCTCGTTCAAGGAATCGCGGTCGGTGTTGAACGTGTCGGTGCCGGTGAGTGATGCGATGGCATTGGGGACAGACAGTGAGAAGCGGTTGGGGATTGTGCTGACGAAGGAGGGGAAGGTGTATGTGGATGAGTCGGAGGTGGCGGTGGACGGGTTGGGGGCGGCGCTGGCTGGGTTGCGGGCGGCGCGGCCGGAGGCGCGGTTGGATTTGCGGATTGATGAGAACGTGCCGTTTGGGACGATCATCAAGGTGTGGGACGGGCTGACGAAGGCTGGGTACAAGGTTGGGGAGGTGCCGGCGAGGGTCTTGCGTGCGAAGGCGGCGGGGGCGGGAGCGCCTTGAAATAATGCAATTCCCGCTTTTCCGGTGACGGCATGCGGGCAGGGAGAGAGCGAACCTGAAATTGAATACTGACCCATGGTGCGCGAAATAGTACTTTTTGGTGATCCTGTGCTGCGCGAGAAGTGCCGGAGAGTCACGGAGGTGACGGACGAGCTGGTGGCGCTGGCGGCGGACATGGTGGAGACGATGGAGGCGGCGGACGGCGTGGGGCTGGCGGCGCCGCAGATTGGTGAGGACATGCAGCTGGCGGTGATTGATGTGAGGGATGCGGAGGAGCCGCTGACGTATTTGAAGGTGGATGGGGAGGATGCGGCGCTGGGGGATTGGATGCCGCTGAAGTTCATCAATCCGGAGTTGAGTTTTCCGGTGAAGGGGAAGGCGAGCATGAATGAGGGATGCCTGAGTTTTCCGGAGGTGAGGGCGCAGATCAGCCGACCGGATGTGGTGCGGGCGAAGCTGACGCTGCTGGACGGGCGGACGATTGAGATGGAGACGGACGGGTTGCTGTCGCGGGCGATTCAGCATGAGACGGATCACTTGAACGGGGTATTGTTCATTGACCGAGCGAGTCCGGCGGTGAAGCTGACGCTGAAGCGGAAGATTCAGAGGATGCGGGATGAATTCGGGATTTGAGGACTATGGGACTGAGCTTATTTGACACGATGACGCGGGTGCCGGTGGAACTGGTGCCGATGGACGGGCGTGAGTTCCGATTTTACTGCTGCGGGCCGACGGTGTACGGGCCGGCGCACATTGGGAATTTCCGGACGTTTGTGCTGCAGGACGTGTTCCGGCGGGTGCTGGAGCTGGGTGGTCTGAAGGTGAAGCATGTGAGGAACCTGACGGATGTGGATGACAAGACGATCCGGGTGTCGCAGGAGGTGGGGAAGAGCCTGACGGAATTCACGGCTGGGTGGACGGAGAAGTTCCATGCGGACTGCCGGGCGCTGCATTGTCTGGAGCCGCATGTGGAGCCTGGGGCGGTGGACCACATCCCGCAGCAGATCGCGATGATAGCGACGCTGGAGCGGGATGGGCATGCGTACAAGGCGGCGGACGGTTCGGTGTATTTCCGGGTGGCGTCGTTTCCGGAGTACGGGCGGCTGTCGCGGTTGAAGGAGCGGGAGTTGCGGATGGGGACGTCGGTGGCGGACGACGAGTACGAGCGGGACACGCTAGCGGATTTTGCGCTGTGGAAGGCGAGGAAGGCGGAGGACGGGGTGAATTTCTGGGAGTCGCCGTGGGGTGAGGGGCGGCCGGGCTGGCATCTGGAGTGTTCGGCGATGATCCGGGAGTATCTTGGGGATACGATTGATCTGCACAGTGGCGGGGTGGATCTGGTGTTTCCGCACCATGAGAATGAGATTGCGCAGAGCGAGTGCTGCACTGGGCATGAGTTCTGCCGGCACTGGTTTCACGTGACGCATCTGCTGGTGGACGGGGCGAAGATGTCGAAGAGCCTGGGGAATCTGTATACGCTGGAGGAGCTGGCGGCGAAGGGGTTTGACGCGCTGGAGGTTAGGTATGTGCTGGCGGGGTCGCATTACCGTGCGCCGTTGAATTTCACGCTGGCGTCGCTGGAGGCGGCGCGGCCGGCATTGGCGCGGCTGGGGAAGGCGGCGAAGGCGTTAGGGGAGAGGGCGGGGGTGACGGGTGTGCCTGAGTACGCTAGCCTTGCGGGTGTGGGGCCGGGGCCGTTTGCGGCGGCGTGGGCGTCATTGAATGATGATTTGAATACGGCGGAGGCGCTAGGGCATGTTTTTGTGGCGCTGCGTGGGTTGAAGGCGGAGAGCATGACGGTGGAGGAGGCGGCGGCGGCGTATGGCGGGCTGCATTTCATGCTAGCGGCGTTCGGGCTGGTACTGCCGGAGGAGGAGGAAGGGGCCGTGGAGATTCCCGAGGAAGTGCGGCGATTGGCGGAGCGGCGGTGGGAGGCGCGGCTGGCGAAGGACTGGGCGGGGTCGGACGTGCTGCGCGCGGAGATTGACGGCCTTGGGTGGGTGATGAAGGACGGGAAGGTGTCGTGGGAGCTGGTGAAGAAGGGCTGAGCGGGGGAGATGTCAGGGGCGGTCGGCGACGGCCATGAGGGTTTGGAAGTGAGGGGTGGCGGGTTCGCGGTCGACGACGGAGATCTGGATGGAGGAGAAGCCTGCGTCTTCGATGAAGCCGAAGAGTTCGACTTCGGAGAAGCCGAGCCAGACATCGGCGTAGAGGTCGCGGGCTTGTTCGAAGTCGTGCCTGAGGAGATCGAGGATGACGAGGCGGCCGCCTGGGCGGGTGATGCGGAAGGCTTCGTGGACGGCGGCTTCCGGGCGGGTGGCGTGGTGGAGGGACTGGCTGAAGAAGGCGAGGTCGACGGAGGCGTTGTCGAGGGAGGTGGCTTCGATGTCGCCGAGGCGGTATTCGAGATTGGAGACCCCGTTTTCTGCGGCGATGCGGGTGCCGTATTCGACCATTTTTTCCGAGCTATCGATGGCGATGACGCGTTCTGCGCGGCGAGCGAGGAGTTGGGAGAACGTGCCTTCGCCGGCGCCGAGGTCGGCGACGGTGAGGCGTGGCATGAGGAGGAGGAGGGCCTCGGTGAGGCCTTTCCAGCTGCGGCCTGGGCAGTAGCTGCGGCCGAATTTTCCGGCGAGTTGGTCGAAGTAGGCGCGGGTGTGGTCGGCGCGTTTACGGAGGGCGAGTTCGAGGCCGCGGCGGTCTTCGGTGGCTTCGGGGATTTCTGGGGCGCTGCGGCGGATGAGTTCTGAGAAGCCTGCGGCGGCCGGGTGCATGCTGTAGAGGCTGTTTTTACCGGAACGCCGGGCGCGGACGAGGCCGGCGTTTTTGAGGAGGCCGAGTTGGGTGGAGATGCGGCTCTGTTTCATGCAGAGGATTTCCTGGATTTCGGCGACGGTGAGTTCGGCGCGATCCATGAGCAGGAGCAGCCTGAGCCTTGTGGGCTCGCTGATCAGGCGGAGGGATTCGACGACGGAGGACACGGGCAGAGTAAAGGGCCCGGCCGGCGTTCCGGTAAAGAGCAATCGTCAGGGGAGATTACGGTCTGACGCGGCGGGTTGGGGTGGAAGGTGCCGTCGGTGTCGACGCGGTGGCGGAGAGGGCGGGGAAAGTGAAGTGGGGGTGCCGGGGATGCGGAGGAGAAAGGGAGGGGCGTGGAGGGGATGGGAGAGGAGAGGTGTGGGGAATGAGAGCGATGAAATTTGTGATTGGCGTGCTGGTGATGGCGGTGTTGGGTGTTAGGGCCGAGGAGGCGGGGACTGCGCCGATGGTGGTGAAGGTGCTGGTGCTGAATTATGATCCTGTGAGTGAGGGGAAGCGGCTGCACGAGTTGTTCGGGTGGAATAATCCGAGGGTGATGGCGAAGGGGTGCATTGAGGACATGGAGAAGGCGTCGGGCGGGAGACTGCGGCTGGAGATAGCGGAGTGGCGTGATCTGGATGAGATTTATGCGAGGGAGGATGGGGGTCGGTACACGGTGGAGGAATATGTGAGGAACCGGCGGAGCGGGAAGGGTTGGGTGGAGAAGTACATGGCGGATTATCCGCGGATTTTTGCGGAGCAGCGGGTGGCGGGGATGATTGATGACGGGCGGGTGGATGAGGTGTGGATCTTCAGTGATCATTATTTCGGGATCTGGGAGGCCTCGATGGCCGGGCCCGGGGCGTTTTTCATCAATGGGGGTGTGTATCCGGAGGTGCCGGTGAAGCGGCCGTTTGCGTTTTACGGGTTCAATTATGAGCGCGGGGTGGCGGAGATGCTGCACAACGCGAGCCATCGGACGGAGTGCACGATGAACCGGATTTATGGGCAGTGGGATTTGAAGCGGCCGCGGAACAACTGGGAGAAGTTCAGTGCGAATGCCGTGCAGTCGGGCGGGGTGGCTGGTGTGGGGACGTGTCACTGGCCGCCTAACGCGGTGCATGATTATGATTACAGCAACCTGCGGGAGGTGGAGAGCTGGGCGGATGATTTTCTGAACTATCCGGAGCTGACGGGGAAGACGAAGAAAGTGTCGGTGCGGACGTGGTCGCCGGAGGGAGGGGATACGCACCGGGATTACATGCGGTGGTATTTCGAGCGGTTGCCGAAGGCGGCTGGGGTGAATGCGGACGGGCGGGTGAACAACTGGTGGCGGTACCTGTATGATTTCGGGAATTACGGGAAGGACGGGAAGCCGCTGAGTGCCGGGTCGGAAGTTGTGAGGGTGGAGACTGGGAAGGAGAAGACGGTGGTGCGGGTGGCATTGCGGAGTGCGGGGATGGTGCGGCCGGAGAGTTGTGTGGCTGGGGTGTTCGGGTTGCGGGTGGGTGGGGTGGCTAGGGCAGGGTTGGCGGTGGAGATGAGTGATGCGCGACCGGGAGGGTACCGGGTGGCGGCGGTGAGGATTGAGCCGGGATTGACGGCTGAGGAAGTGAAGGGAGCGGAGTTGACGCTGAAGGGCGGGATGGTGAGCGACCTTGCGGGGCAGACGCTGCCGGAGGCGACGTGGACCTTTACGGAGAGCGAGGGAGAGTGGCGCGGGGTGCCGGAGCGGCGGTGAGTGGCGGGGGATTGGTTAGCCTTGTGAGGCGGGGCGACGGAAGCGCGAGGCGAGGAGTCGCCATGCGGAGAGGAGGCCGGAGAAGGCGACGGTGGTGATGATGGTCTGGAAGGCGAAGCCGAGGGCGAGGTTGAGTGGTGCGAGGGTGGCGGGGGTGACCGGCGAGAGGATGGCGGAGAGGGAGGAAGCGGGGGCGATGGTGACGCGGAGCATGCCTGTGGCGGTGGGGGAGAGGGAGGGGAGGGCGCTGGCGGCGAAGGCGGCGGAGGTTAGGATGGTGGCGGCGATCCATGTGGTGGTGGATGGGCGCGTGAGTTCGCGGGCGCGGAAGGCGGCGATCCAGCCGGCGGCGTTGAGGAAGTAGATGGCCATGAGCCATTCGTTTAGAGGGAAGTAGAGGGCCATGAGCCAGCCGATGCTGGCGTGGAGGCTGACGAAGCCGAGACCGATCCAGAAGGCGAACCAGCGGCTGAGGATGGCGAGGCCGGCGCAGGCTTCGAGGAGGAAGCCGATGCCGAAGAGTGTGCGGGCGAGCGCGCGGTGGTCCTTGAGCCATGCGGCCTGGACGGGGACTGGGTAGCGGTAGCGGTCGTGGGCGGGGTTATCGGAGGCGGCGCGGGCGAGCGGGACGCCGTTGAGGAGGGAGGGGTCGAGGGAATTGTAGTAGCCCTGGCGGTTGGTTTTGACGATCTGGGCGGCGACGTAGTGGGAGTTTTCGAGCCATTTGCCTCTGGAGACCTCGAGTTTGGTGACGACGCTAATGGGGTAGGTGACGGCGGCGGCGGCGATGCTGTAGAGCCAGATCCATGAGTGGAGGCGTTTTGGCTGGGCCCATGGGGGCGGGGAGGAGGAGTGGAGACGGGCGGTGAGACGGGCGGCGGCGCAGGACCAGAGGACGAGCCATTGGGCGATGAGGACGAGACTGAGGATCTGGTGGCCGTGGTGGGGAGCGCCCTGGGAATTGACGACGGTGCGGATGCCGATGTGGAGGAGTGCGAGGATGGGTACGGCGATGGGGAGGCCGAGGCCGGCGACGTAGGCGACGAGGGTGATGGAGACGATGGTGCGGGTGGTGGACCAGACGTGAGGGTCGCTGAAGCGGGAGAGGTCCCAGCCGAGAGATTGCCAGAGGGAGGACCAGCGGGCGAGGCCGACGGGTTCCGGGAGATTTGGATAGGGGAGGGGCGGGCCGGAGAAGACGCCCCAGAGGATGGCGGCGAGGAGGATGCGTTGGACGAGGGCTTCGGTGGCGCCGACGAGCCGGACGGGCGGGATGCGGTTGAGGAGACCGCGGAGGTGAGCGGTCACGGAGGTGAGGGGGCTGCGGTGTTGACGGCGGCTTCCTGTTCGAAGGATTCGGAGTAGCCTTGGTTGTGCTGATGGATGAGGCCTTTCCAGAGCTGGATTTCCGGGGGGAGGGAGCTGCCGCGGGAGCGTGCCTGGGTGACGAAGCCGGAGAGGACGCGGGTGCGGATTTCTGTGAGATTTTCGGGGGGGATGGCAGCGCGGTCCTTGAGGTGGTGATCCTTCACGTATTTGAGTTCCTGAGTGATCATGCGTTTTTTGATGCGCGGGGCGGTTTCGCCGGTGAGGGCGGCGACTGGGAGGGGTTCGCCGGAGCCGTCGGTGAGGAAGTAGTAGTCGACGGGACGGCTGTTGGGATTGCCGTACATGGGGAAGTGGGAGAACGGGTAATTTTCGCGGATGGTGAGGCTGAGGGCGGCGATGAGGGCCATGAAGCCTGCGGCGAGGAGGTAGGCCCGAAGGTGGCCGCTGGGAGCGGGAGGAGGAGGGGCGAGCGGCATCCTTGGGATTTTGGGGGTGCGGGTGGGGAGCGGCAAGGTGAAACGGGGGTGAGGGAAGGGGAGGAGAAAGAAGGAGCGGAGTGAAAGTGTGGTGGCGCGGGCGGGAGAAGCGGGCAAGGGGGTGGGGGAAACTATTGTTGACGCATGTCTAAGGAAACCGAGAGAGCAGCGAGGCGCACTGGATGGTGGGCTGGGGTGACGGCGTTTGGGTTGTGGGGATTGCTGCCGGTGTTCTGGAAGCAGATTGACTGGTTGAGTCCGGCGCAGGTGGTGGCGATGCGGGCGGTGTGCTGTGTGCCGGTTCTGGTGGCGGTGCTGCTGGTGAGGGGGCGGTTGGGGTATGTGGTACGGTCGCTGGGGCGGGTGCGGGTGGTGGGGTTGCATGCGCTGACGGCGGCGCTGCTGGGGGTGAACTGGCTGGCGTATGTGTGGGCGACGCAGAACGGGCAGATTGTGACGGGGAGCCTTGGGTATTTTCTGACCCCGCTGGCGAATGTGGGGTTGGGGGCGATGGTGCTGGGGGAGAAGCTGCGGCGTGGGCAGTGGGTGGCGGTGGGGTTGGCGGGTGTGGGGGTGGCGCTGCAGGTGGTGGCGGTGGGGGCGTTGCCGTGGGTGGCGCTGGCGTTGTGTCTGAGTTTTGCGGTGTACGGGTTGCTGCGGAAGACGGCTCCGCTGGATTCGCTGGAGGGATTGACGGTAGAGTCGCTGATGGCGTTGCCGCTGGCGGTGGGGTGGCTGTGTGTACATCCGCCGGAGGTGCTGGCGACGGGGGTGCGGCAGGGATTGCTGGTGGCGTCGCTGGGGGTGGTGACGACGATTCCGCTGCTGGCGTTTGCGACGGCGGCGAGGAGGTTGCCGTTGTCGGTGGTTGGGTTGCTGCAGTTTCTGGCGCCGAGCCTGCAGTTTCTGGTGGGGGCGCTGGTGTATGGCGAGCCGGTGACGGCGCTGCGCCTTGTGAGTTTTGCGGTGATCTGGGCGGGCCTTGGGGTGATGGCCCGGGACATGAGGGTGGCGTCGCGCGGGTGAGGCGCGGGAGTTTTACGCCGTTGGGGCGGCGGAGGGGAGACGCGGTGGATGCGTCTGGGGTCAGCCTTCGAGGGAATCGATGGCTGCGGCGGC
Source organism: Verrucomicrobiota bacterium (assembly GCA_003402705.1). GTDB lineage: Bacteria > Verrucomicrobiota > Verrucomicrobiia > Verrucomicrobiales > V1-33 > V1-33. Next base: position 82,854 of record QQNF01000008.1, read on the forward strand.
TTCGAAGTCTGCCGGGGTGAGACCGCCTGCCGAGTGGGTGGAGAGGGAGAGGAGGACCTTGGTGTAGCGGATATCGATATCCGGGTGGTGGTCGTGGTCTTCGGCGATTTCGGCGACACCGTTGACGTAGTCGATGGCGTCGGAGAATGTTTCGAACTCGATGGTTTTGGTAATGGCTTTACCTTCGAGTTCCCATTCGGGGACCTTTTTCATCTGCTTGCGGACTTCTTCTGCGCTGAGGACGTCGGCCATGGCTGTGCGGGGATTTAGGTGGAAACGGGCGGCGCGGGATTACGCGAGGGCATTTGTTTTGTCAAATCGGCCTTGGGAGCGTGTTGAAAAAACGGGAGTGGCGGAGGAAGTGGAGGGCATTGTGAGGGGAGAAGGAGCGTTGGCGGGCATGGTAATTTTGTGAAAAAGTGACTCGGGTTGAAGGAGGGGTGGAATTTTGAGAGACTCCATGGATCGGTACGAAGGGGAGGGAGAATCAGGGGCCGGAAATGTTGTCAGGGGATGGAGGAGAGGAGGATGGGGATTTGCCTGATGCGGCGAGCCATGAGGTGATGCCTGTGGCGAGGCCTTTGACGAGTTTGGCGCGCCATGATGAGCTGCGGATGTTGCCGGCTTCGTCGGGGTGGGTGAGGAAGCCGCATTCGACGAGGACGGCGGGGGCGAGCGTGCGGCTGGTGACGGAGAGGCTGGGGCGGTTGTGGGTGCCGCGGTTGCGGGAGCCGGTGGCGGCGCAGGCGGCTTGCTGGATGGAGGCGGCGAGAGCGGCGGAGTCGTCTGGGGGGAGGGGAGCGCCGGCGGAGAGGCCGGCGGCTGCGTGGAGTTTGGCCATGAGTTCGGGCTGGCGGGGCCATGAGAAGTAGGTTTCGAGGCCTGAGGCGGCGGATTCGCCGGAGTTGAAGTGGATGCTGACGAGGAGGAGGCGGGGGCGTTGATTGGCGAAAGTGCTGCGGTCGAGGAGGGAGACGGTGGTATCGGCGTCGCGGGTGAGGGAGACCTTCCAGCCGGAGGCGCGGAGTTGGGTGGCGAGGGCCTGGCTGATGGCGAGGGCCCATTTTTTTTCGTGCTGACCGTCTTTGCCGAGACGGCCGGGGTCGGAGCCGCCGTGGCCTGGGTCGATGACGATGTCGGGCGGTGGGAGGACGGGTGCTGGGGGGGCAGGGATGGGTGGAGGGGTGGGAGGGATGGGGATGGGGGTGGGGGTGACGAGTGTGGAGGATGGGGAGGCGAGGGGAGGGATGTTTTTGAAAGTGGCTGCCTGCCAGAGGCAGAGGGCTGAGGCTGATGCGGCGAGGAAGAAGAGGGCTACGCGGGCATGAGGGACTGCACTTGCGTGGGGTTGCGAGGTGCGGGTCGCCATGCGCGGTGAAAATTTTTAATTAACTGAGATAAAAATTTGAAAAACCTGAGCCTTACGGTAAAACTTACAACATGAAGACAGTTTTGCACCTCTGGAAAACGATGATTCTGGCGGCCGCCGTACCGGTGGTGAGTGTGACGGCGGTGGCTGAGAGCGGGCATACGGTGAAGGAAGGGGATACTCTGGCGAAGGTGGCGAGGCGGAATGGGGTGACGGTTGGGGAGTTGCTGAAGGCGAACAGAGGGATTGATCCGGATCGGATTGCGCCTGGGCAGCGGTTGGTGGTGCCTGGGAAGGGGAAGGGGGTGGCGGCGAAGCCTGAGGTGGCGAAGGTGGAGGCAAAGACTGTGGCTCCGAAGGCGGTGGTGAAGCCGGAGGTTAAGGTGGAGCCGAAGGTGGTGAGGAGTGAGGCGAGTGGGGAGCACACGGTGCGGGCGGGGGACAGTATTTATCGATTGAGTCGGCAGCATGGGATTCCTGTGGAGGAATTGCTGCGGAGGAATGGGTTGGCGGAGACGTCGACGCTGAAGATCGGGCAGGTGATTCGTTTGGGGGGCGGTAGTGCGGCGGTGGCGGCTGGTCCGAGGAAGGCGTTGGTGGTGGATGAGGCTGGAGTGGGGGATCGGGCGGGTGGCAGCAAGACGGTGGTGGTGCGGAGTGCGGGGCGTTCTGAGTATCACACGGTGGCGAAGGGGGAGAGCCTTGCGAGCATTGCGAAGAAGCACAATCTGACGCTGGTGGCTGTGAAGAAGGCGAACAGCGGGATGTCGAGCGGGGTATTGAAGGCAGGGCAGCGGGTGTATCTGCCGGGGGTGCAGGTGCGGAGTGTTCCTGCGCCGGTGGTGCGTGAGGATGGGCGGGTGCTGGCACCGGAGCCTGATCCGCTGGGGGATGTGAGTCTGGCGGCGCTGGAGTCGTCATTGAACGGCGAGCGAGCGCGGACAGGGTATCGGGTGAAGGAAGGGGATTCGATCGAGGGGATTGCGCGGGAATTTCTGCTGACGCCTGGTGAGCTGCGGTCCCTCAACCGCATGAATCCGATGGATCGCGTGCATGCCGGGCAATACCTCATCGTTCCGTTTTTCAAGAACCGGGAAGAAGTGCCTGCGCGTTACGGGCACAGTGAGGCGTGAGCGGAGCGGTGCTGAACTGGCACTGAGGCAGAACCGGCTGGCGGGGGAAACCTTCCGGTCGGTTTTGTTGTGAGGGGAAGGAGGTTTGATGGGGGGAGGTGGGGGGAGAATCCACCGTTGAGCCGGAAGAAGTTTTCCTTGCCGAGCGTATGGCCGAGGACGCAACCTTGATTGTTTTATGCAACCAGACACCTCCCTGATTCTACCGAGTTCCACGCGCCGCCGATTCATGAAGAAAGCCGGAGCGGCATCAGCCCTTGCGGGGGTGACGATTCCCCATGTGTGGGCGGCTGAGGACAATACGGTGGGGGTGGCGCTGGTGGGTTGCGGCGGACGTGGGTCGGGCGCGGCGGCGCAGGCGTTGAATGTGGTGAGTCTGCCGACGAAGCTGCAGGCGATGGCGGATGTGTTTTCGTACAAGCTGAACGAGAGTCACAAGGCGCTAACGAACGAGTTTCAGAACAAGCCTGGGAAGATGGATGTGCCTGAGGACCGGAGGTTTCTGGGGTTTGAGGCGTACAAGCAGGCGATGGATGCGATCAAGCCGGGTGGGATTGTGATCCTGACGACTCCGCTGGCGTTCCGGTGGGTGCATTTCAAGTATGCGATCGAGCGCGGGCTGCATGTGCTCATGGAGAAGCCGGTGACGGCGGACGGGCCGACGTCGCGGCGGATGCTGCAGCTGGCGGATGAGGCTGACAAGAAGGGGTTGAAGTGCGGGGTCGGGTTGATGGTGCGTCACTGCCGTGCGCGTCAGGAGTTGTGGAAGCGGATTCAGGATGGGGAGATCGGGGACATTCTGTCGATGCGGACGTATCGGATGCATGGGCCGGTGGCGTCTTGTTTTTCGACGAAGAAGCCTGCGGACAAGTCTGAGGTGATGTTCCAGATTGAGCGGTTCCACAGTTTTCTGTGGGCGAGCGGCGGGTTGTTCAGTGATTTCTACATTCACTTTGTGGATGAGTGCTGCTGGATGAAGAACAAGTGGCCGGTGAAGGCGCATGCGGTGGGCGGGCGGCATTATCGCGGGGATTACATCGATCAGAATTTCGATTCGTATTCGGTGGAGTACACGTTTGATGACGGGACGAAGCTGCATCTGGACGGGCGGACGATGATCGGGGCGAAGCAGGAGGAGGCGAGTTATGCGCACGGGACGAAGGGGTCTGCGGTGATCAGCACGGCCGGGCACACGCCTGGGAAGTGCAAGATTTTCGGGGATCAGATGATGAAGCGCGGGACGGAGAAGTGGGCGTTTCCGCAGCCGGAGCAGAATCCCTATCAACTGGAGTGGGATGATCTGGCGGCGGCGATCATCAACAACACCCCGTACAATGAGGTTAAGCGCGGGGTGGAGGCGAGTCTCGTGACAAGCATGGGCCGGATGGCGGCGCATACGGGGAGGGATGTGACGTTTGAGCAGATGCTGAATCACGAGCATGAGTTTGCGCCGGATGCGGACAAGCTGACGCCGGACGGGCCAGCGCCGGTGATGTCTGATGCGGAGGGCAGGTATCCTGTGCCTGAGCCGGGGAAGAAGACGAACCGGGAGTACTGAGCGGGTTTGAAATTTGAGAAGCCGTCCGCTGTGTGGGATTGATCCTGTGCAGCGGGCGGCGAATTTTCCCGCGATGACCGTCACGTTGTTTGTGCCCTGCTTAATGGATGCGGTGTACCCTGCGGCGGCGATGGGGATGGTGACGTTGCTGGAGCGGCTAGGGCACCGCATTGATTTTCCGGAGGAGCTGGCGTGCTGCGGGCAGCCGCCGTTCAATGCGGGGCACTGGGCGGAGGCGCGGGAAATGGCGCGGCCGGTGCTGAAGCGGCTGGCGGGTGCGGAGGTGGTGGTGATTGGGAGCGGGTCGTGCGGGGCGATGCTGAAGGTGTTTTACCGGGAGTTGTTTGCTGGAGAGCCAGAGGAGGCGATGGCGGCAGAGGTGGCTGGGAAGGTGTGGGAGTTTTCGAGTTTTCTGGTGGATCGGCTAGGGGTGACGGATGTGGGGGCGAGGTTTGCGCGGCGGGTGACGTTTCATGACGGGTGTCACGGGTTGAGGGAGCTGCGGATCAAGAGTGCGCCGCGGGTGCTGCTAGGGAACGTGAGGGATCTGGAGCTGGTGGAGATGAGTGAGGCGGTGGAGACATGCTGCGGGTTCGGGGGGACGTTTGCGACGAAGCATGCGGCGGTGTCGACGGCGATGGGGGAGGTGAAGTGTGCGGCGGCGGTGGCGAGTGGTGCGGAGGTGGTGGTGAGCAATGATGCGAGTTGTCTGATGCATTTGCGTGGGCTGCTGGTGCGGCAGGGGGTACCGCTGCAAACCCTTCATCTGGCGGAGGTGCTGGTGCAGTCATGAGTGCGACGCCTGCGGGGACATTCCGGGAGGAGAGTGGCCGGTTGGCGGGGGATCTGGAGCACCGGCGGCGGATTGCGTCGGCGATGGGGAAGTATGAGACGGCGCGGGGGCCGCGGCAGGGGGCGTTTCTGTCGTGGGAGCTGGGGCGGCAGGCGCTGGCGGACACGAAGTGGGAGGCGGTGAACCGATTGGACGAGCATCTGGAGCGGTTTGAGAAAGAGGCGACGGCGCGGGGGACGCAGGTGCACTGGTGCCGGGATGCGGCGGAGGCGCGGGATGCGATTGTGGGGATCATCCGGCGGGTCGGGGCGCGGCGGATTGTGAAGTCGAAGGTGATGACGTCCGAGGAGATTCACCTGAACAGCCTGCTGGAGTCGTTAGGTTTCAGTGTGGTGGAGAGTGATCTGGGGGAGTATATTCAGCAGCTGAAGGACGAGCCGCCCTATCATTTTGTGTTTCCGTGCATGCATCTGAGCCGGGAGGAGATCAGCGGATTGTTTCATGACAAGCTGGGGACGGCGGAGGAGCATGATCCGGAGGCACTGACGATGATTGCGCGGCGGGTGCTGCGGGAGAAGTATGTGGAGGCGGACATCGGGATCACGGGGGCGAATTTTGTGGTGGCGGAGACCGGGATGATTTCGATTACGGAGAACGAGGGGAATGCGCGGCTGACGGCGGCGCTGCCGCGGGTGATGATTTCGCTAGTGGGGATTGAGAAGGTGGTGCCGCGGCTGGGGGATCTGGCGTTGTTTCTGCCGATGCTGGCGACGGCGGGGACGGGGCAGCCGCTGACGTGTTACAACACGTTTTATGGAGGGCCGCGGCAGCCGGGGGAGGCTGACGGGCCGGAGGAGTGGCATGTGATTCTGCTGGATAACCACCGGACGGAGCTGCTGGCGGATCCAGAGCAGCGGGATGCGCTGCATTGCATCCGGTGCGGGGCGTGTCTGAATGTTTGTCCTGTGTTCCGGGCGATCGGGGGATTGAGTTACGGGACGACCTATCAGGGGCCGGTGGGGAGTGTGATCACGCCGCACCTGCGCGGATTGCAGGACTGGAAGCATTTGTCAGGGGCGTCGTCGCTGTGCGGGGCGTGCACGGACACGTGCCCGGTGAAGATTGATCTGCATCATCATCTGCTGCACAACCGGCGCAACGCGGCGCGGGAGCGAGGCGGGGTGGAGCGATGGGTTTGGAAGGCGTTCAGCTTTGTGATGCGGCGGCCGTTTCTGTACCGGATGGGGATGCGGGTGGCGCGATTGATGAGGCCGCTGCATGCGGCGCTGCTGGAGGGGGGGATGCTTGATCCGGTGCGGGCGTGGACGATGAGCCGGGAACTGCCGGAGTTGGCTGAGGAGACGTTCCGGGAGCGGTGGAAGCGGCGGGGGTAGGGTGAGGCGGTGATTGAAGGAACAGCAGAGGCTGAAAAGCACTGCTGCCGTCTGGAAATCGCTCGAGGCCCTTTATTTGGCCACGTGAAGGGGCGAGTTTTAAATTAAACTGCGACTTTAATGTTCACTTGCAGGTTTAGTATTGAACCTGCAAGTTAATGCTGTGAGAGGCCACTCTTCCAAAGCACTCCGAATTGAGCGCCACGACGAAGTGGATGCTGAGGTCGGTGATGCGCTTGTCGAAGTGAAAATCGGTCTCGATTCACGACGGACCTTAAGTGGTGCGCTCATGAAATTGGCGTATCTGCTTGGCGAAAAACCCGGTTTTCGGGGATTTTTGGTGTTGGTGGACTCGGCGATCACACTGCCTCGACTACGCGAAGAATGGGCGCGTGCTGCAAAAGTCCTTCGCTCGGAGATCCAACAACGACTGCATATTTGTGTGTATCAGACGGATACCATCCAGGGAGTGCCAACCGATCCCGATGCTGAGATGCAGCGCATCATCAGTGAAGTGGTATCCAAGGAGTGTGGAGTCGCTTCGTCCATGCACCATCCCCGGAGTTCCACGCCGTTCTACGACATCCTGCGCATCCTCATCAACCAATGGATCAAGCGTGCAGGGCCGCTCACGTCGCGCTGGCTCGGGGAAGCTGCTGGCTGCACCTATCCCACCGTGGCCTCCGCTCTGGAAAAGCTTGAAAAATATCTCGTCCGTCACTCTGACCGCCGGGTGGAGCTGAAGGTGTTTCCCAAGGACGAATGGTTCCGTCTCGTGGCTAACGCCGACAAAGTGCGCCAGACGCTCCGGTTTGCCGATCACTCGGGCCAGCCGCGATCCGTGGAATCATTGGTTTCCCGACTTCATGAGCTCCATCCCGAAGGAGTCGCGATCGCTGGAGTCCTTGGAGCACGGCGACTGTATCCGGGACTGGATTTGATTGGCACGCCGAGGCTCGATTTGACCGTCAATTGTCGCGCCCGCCAGCCGGACATCGGCTTCCTCCGCCAACTCGATCCCGCACTGAAGCCTGCCGGAAGGGAGGAACCGGCCCGTCTGGTGATCCATTTGCTGGGTTATCCCCACTGCTTTTCCGAAACTGATGCCGACGGCAGCCTCTGGGCCGATCCCGTGGAGTGCCTGCTTGATCTGCATGAAATGAGGCTCGAATCCCAGGCCTTGGAGTTCCTCCAGGCGCTAACCCCTAAAGCAGGCACACGATGAGCCAATCCAACCAACTCATCTCACCTCGCGCGGCTCTGGCACAGGTCGCAGCAGCCATCCCGGGAGAATGCCGGGAGAATCTGGTCGTCATCGGCAGCCTCGCCGCAGGCTGCTACTTCTTCGGCGACAATCCTTCTTCTTCAGGTCCGCACGAAGGACGCTGACTGCCTGCTGTCACCGCGCATCCGCGCCATTCCTGCAGGCATTGCCGTCACCGAGCGCCTGTTCGCCGCCGATTGGACTTTTCACCCAACGGAAGAGTTCCCCGCACCCGGCACGGCGGACACGCCGGACAAAGACCTGCCCGTGGCCCGGCTTCAGCCGCCCGGCTCGCAGGGTTGGTTCATCGAGCTGCTTACGGTGCCGGAGTCCCCGGAAGATCTCGGTCAGCGCTACATCCGCCTGCCCACGGCCAACGGTCATTTCAGCCTTTGCAGCTTCGGCTTTCTCTCATTGGCCGACTACCAGCCTGTCACCACGGAGTTTGGCATCGCTATCGCGCGCCCGGAAATGATGGCCCTCGCCAATCTGCTGCACCATCCCGCGATCGGTCCACAGACGATGAGCGGGCTGATCGGCGGGCGCCGCATCAAGCGCAGCAACAAGGACCTCGGACGCGTTCTCGCTTTGGCGTTGCTGGCCGAACGGAAGAACGAAGACACCCTGCTGACTTGGGCGCGGTTATGGGCAGATGCCTTGCAAGTGCGCTTTCCCGCCCGATGGCAGGCACTTGCCATTCAAGCGGGGCCGGGCGTTCGCCAGCTACTGGAACAAGACCACGAGGAAGACTTCGACGAAGCCCTCCACACCTGCGCCTACGGTCTTCTCGCATCACAACCGCCCACTCCCGCGCTGCTCCGCGTCGTGGGCGAACGATTGCTCGCAGACGCCATCGAGCCGCTGGAGCAACTCGCCCAAGCATGACGGCCGCTCACCCGTCGCTTGCAGGATTGAAGTCCAACCCTGAGTGGGCCTTGCCGGTGTGGTCCGGTTCATCGATGGGGATTGCTGCGCGGCTGATGAGGAGAGCGGTATCCAGCTGTCGGGCGTCTGGGAAAGATCAGGCCGGAGCGCTTCGACACGGTGACGGGATTGAGCCGGTATTGCGTCTTAATGTTGGAGGCGATGCTTCAGACGGTGGCGACGGGTGCGGGTGCTGCTCTGGTCTGTGCCGAGTCGTAGGTCGAAATGGCGGCCGTGCTCGGGTGACCTGCCGGACACCGCATTCGTTGAAGAAGCGGAAGGACGCCTCGAAGCTGGCTTCCAACGGGCCGCTCGATGTGACGGAGTGGTGCGAATTCACGCGGCGCACTGATTTGAAGGGCAGGGAACCTGCGACTGCGGTCAGTCGTGCGCGGCCTTCTACTGGAGCAACCGCAACATCAAACCGCGCCATAGCCGCCCAGCATCCCTTTGCGGTTCCTTGTCCATATGGAGCGCCCGCGCCTGATGCTCCAGCTGCTCTCGACGATTCAGTCTCCAGGGAGGTCGCGACAGGGGCTTGAGGTACCCTCCTTGCCGGGCGGCGACGGCGCTGGAGCTTTGAGAGGCGGAAAAAGGCTTGCATCACTCAAGCAGTGAATTCACCAGCGCCAATACGTTCTCCACAAATTCCCGAAATGGTGCTCGATCCGCAAGGTAGATGGAAAAGCCTGAACCGGAGAGCATTCCATCTGTCTCAATGGTTCGACCGTGCTGGAACTCAACAAGTTTCATCAATGCTTCAGACGCTGACGCTTCTCCATGCGCGAGCTGAAGGGCCGCGGAGAAAGCGTCGGTTCCTTTGAATCGCCTGCGGGCATTCCTGAGCTTATTCGGTGAATCGGATCCAATTTCTTCGATCTTGGACAGGAGGTCGCTCCATATCATGTCGAACTCATCAAATTCGCTGCTCCAGAGTATTTCGCCATCCCAGCAGCAGCCGAAGAAGTGTTCGCAAGTATCGCAAGCTCCGGGAGCATTCGGTCTTTCGCAAATAGGACACCTTTCCTCCGCCTCATTTCCTTCCGGAGTGAGCAACTCTTCAGGCTCTGCTTCGTCGGCGCTCATGTTTTCATCTGATGGTTTGAGTTGGAAAACTGGCGCATCTTACCACCGGCAAATACTGTCATCGCGATTGGTGCAGCCAACGCTGAAGAGCAATGGGATCGATGAATTCCGCGTTTGATTGGAGGTATTCCTTGATGTTCAAATCGCTTTCACCAAACATCCCCTTGAATAAACCAACGAGTTGCATGGCAATGACTCCGATCCAGTAAGGTTCTACTCTTTTGGGTGCCCAAGAGTGGGTTGCCCAGGTTGCCAACGCGAAGACCCCTGAGAGAATCGCTATCGACAGAATATAGCGTGGAATCGGGCCTAAGCCGTTCATCACGCCGGCTTGGATCAGTTTATTCGAAAACGGTATTCCGAAAAGCAAGACGGTGATTGCCTGTCCGAGAACAAAAAGCCCGAGAAACGCTCCAATGATCCAGAACACAATGTACATAGATAAAAACGTGCCACAAGACATTGCCGTGTCAAGAAAAAACATGGCAACCAGATTTTGGATTTACACGCACCTATTCAACGCCGACTGATGTTCAAGAGTGCGTGCGCCCTGAATGCCGGGGTCATTGAAGCGATGGCGGCCGGTAGACTCACTGCCCGCGGACGCGCCAGTCCAGCGAAGCCATGGAGGGCCAGGCGTTCAGCGGCCGTCAGGCGCGGCGGGTCAATCTGTCAGGGATGGTTCCTGACATCGCGTATGCCGGGCGCAAACTGATTGCCTTCGGGGAGTCGGCGGATACTGTGCCGGAGAGGCTCCGGCGGATTGGCGTGGGGGCCTGCCCGGGTGTGGGCTCGGGGAGGGACGGGTTGACGGGTTTTCCGGGGGATTGTGGGGTGGGGAAAGGGGATGGGGCGCCCTTTCAGGGCTCTGGGGTTTTGTGCATGGTTGTCCCAGGGCGTTGCCCCATATGCGTTAACCTAGTAATTATAGTCAGGGGCCGCAATCACCCTGGGGCATGATGGCTCGCAGGCGCTTGATCTGCCGCCCACGGACGCGCTTTGAACTTCGGCTGCTTTGCCTCAG
>QQNF01000009.1 GCA_003402705.1 Verrucomicrobiota bacterium
CTGGCGGCGTTGGCTCCGCAGGTGCCGGAGAAGGAGAAGGCGGTGGAGGCGGGCTGGCAGAAGTATCTGGGGATGCTGCCGAAGTGAGGGATGGGTGGCGGCGGGCGGAGAGCGTCCGGAGTTGTCAGGGACTGAGGGTTGTCAGGATCTGCGGATGCGGCAGTCGTTGCAGTCGATGCCGTGGACTTCCGGGACGAGAGTGAGGGCGTTGAGGAATTCGTTGAGGTGGCGGCGGGGGAGACGGAGTTCGATGCGGACCTGTTTCATGGAGTCGGGCGCGTCTTCGACGGTGAAGGAATCGGTGACGCCGCGGAACTGGCCGAGGAGGTTCTGGAGGCGGAGTCTGGTTTTGCCGTTGGCTGGGTCGAAGACGATGGCGATGGAGACTTGTTTCATGCCGCCGAGGTGGCGGACTTCCCAGCGTTCGACCCAGACGAGGACGATGCGGACGAGGGAGGCGGCTCCGATGGCGGAGAGTGGGAAGCCTGAGCCGGCGACGATGCCGACGGCGGCGGTCATCCAGACGGTGGCGGCGGTGGTCATGCCGCTGACGATGCCGCCGGATTGGAGGATGGCGCCTGCGCCGAGGAAGCCGACGCCGGTGACGATCTGGGCGGCGATGCGGCCGGGGTCGCCGGAGGGGGTGGCGAAGAGATAGGAAGCCATGGTGTAGACGGCGGCGCCGAGGCAGACGAGGATGAGCGTGCGGAGGCCGGCGGGTTTGTCGTGGCGTTCGCGTTCGGTGCCGATGATGGCACCGGCGAAGAGGGCGGTGAGGGCGAGGACGATTTCCAGCCAGGGCGACGGGAGGGTGCCGCGCAGGCTGGTGGTCATCCATGAAAGATCTGGGAGACGCGGAGGGGTGAGCACGGGAGGATGATGGGTTGGAAAGGGGCGGGCACAAGCTGCGAGGTGGGTTCCGGTTGGCAGCCATGGCGAGATGATGTGTCGCGCGGGGCCCCGTTCGGTTGGTTCGGCGGACTCAACTGCGGATTCGGCCTGTGTGACGGCTTCGTCAGACACCTGAGGCTTTTGCGGTGGGGTGCGATGTTTCCTTGCTGGCGTTGACAGACTGGAGGTGGATGAATAGGGGATGATGATGAGTGACTCTTCATGCGATCGTGGTGAATCCGGCGGCGGGACGCTGTTCGTTGCGGGACTGCCGCGGTCCGGAACGTCCCTGGTCTGCGCGCTGCTGAACAAGCACCCGGAGATTGCGCTCATGTTTGAGGCGGAAATCCATGCGATGCCGGCGGTGGCGTGGGCGGTCTGGGGCCGGGAGCGGATGCTGGGCCGGCTCGATTTTTGGAACGGGGTGCTGTCGCGCCACCGCATCGCCGTGGAACAGGTTCCTGCTGAGGCAGACACTGCGGACCGGCTGGCCCGGTGGTGTTACCGGACGGTGCGTGAAAGGAAGGGTGCCCGTTGGGGCGGCGAAAAGACGCCTCATTCCGCCGAATCGATAGAGATCCTGGCGGAACGATTTCCCGATGCCCGGTTCATCATTATCAATCGGGACCTCGCAGCCACCGTTTCCAGCGCCCGCATGGCTGGGAGAGAGGGGGCACGGTTCTTTTCCTCCCGGGGGAGGATTGCGCGAAACTTCCGTATGGCTAGAGTTCTGTATGCCTCGGCGGCAAAGCTGCGGGAACAGGGGCGGAAAGTGCTGCACCTTGATTACGGGGATCTTGTGGACCATCCGGAACGGGAATGCCGGCGTGTGTGCGCATTTCTGGATCTGCCATGGCATCCGGAGATGGCCGTGCTTGAGGGAGCGGACCGTTCCGCGGTTCCGCCGGGTCTGCACCACAGCGTGGTGCGCGGCTCCGCGATACGAAGGCGCCCTACCGACGGGCAGATCCTGACGCCCGGGGAAAGGGCGCTGTGTGAGCGATGCGAGGCTGTGCTGCGTCATGACCGGTGGCGTTCCGGAGCTGCGTCCGAAGAACCCGCGCCGCCCGGCATTGCGCTGGCGGTTGGGTGGACCGGATGGAAAGGCCGCTGGCTGCTGTTTGTGGATCGCGCCCGGACCATCCTGCTTTCGCTGCTCCCGCTCCCGGTCTGGCACTGGATTCGCACCTCGCGCGGCGGGCTTCCGGCACCAGCCCCGCAGCCGCCGATCGCGCAGCCCCGGGAGCAGGAACCGGCATCTGAGACATCCGGCTTCGATCACGTTGCGCTGATGATTATCACAGGGAGCCTTCCGGACAATCTGCTGCTGCGGCTCGCGGCGGAATTGTGCCGTCTCGGCGTCTCCCGCACACCGCGGCTGCTGAGCGGATGCAGTGAACTGATGGACAGCGAAACCGCGCTGCCGGTAGTGGACGCGAACCGCACCTCTCCGGAACGCCTGCATGAAATGGCCACCGCCATCCGGGGCACCGGCGGGAAGGTCGCGATTGCTGCGTTTTTCATCGACGGGCGGTGTTCCGTGGGACTGATGGCCTGACATTCAGTGGAGAGGCCGCGACGGGAGGCGAGGGGAGGTCACCGGCGAACGCTGCGCACGGCTCTATGCGGACACGGGGATCAGCCGGATCGTCTTCCAGCGGAAACGGGGGCGGGATGGTGGTGTCGGAGGCGAGTAGAATGCGGTAAAGCAGCAAAAGTGGGGTTGGCGCAATTTTCTGTTGGACAGGGAGCGGGTGGGAGGATATGATAGCGGCATGATTGACCGAGACGACGAAACGAGAGGAACTGGAGAGCAGGCAGGCTGGGTGGAGGCCTGTGAGAACGCGCCGCTGACGCCGATGCGGGCGATTCTGAAGCGGCGGGGATATGAGCCGGTGAAGCCTGAGGAGGTGGAAGGCGGGGAAGTGAGGGGGAGGGTTTGGGAGCTGGTGTATGCGCTGGCTGGGCACCGGTGTTTTCTGGATTACACGGATCACCTGACGGACGAGGCGTTCTATCTCTATCTTAATGGGTGGATAGACGAGGAGGTGGAGGATGTGCCGCTGCGGTACGGGGTGAATCTGCATCAGGATTGTTCGGCGGAGATGGATGAGGATCTGGATGAGGAGATGGATGAGGAGAGCTGGGATCCGCTAGGGGCGGAGCTGGGGAGGTCGGGAGAGGAGGCGGCGGACCGGGATCGGTTCATGCCGCAACCGGCGTGGCCTGCGCCGATGGCGGGCGAGGGGGATGAGGATGTTGAGGGTGAGGCGATGGGCGCTGGGGCGGTGGAGGTGGAGCGAGGGTTGCCCGCGATGGAGATTCCGGGGCCGGGGAGTGTGGGGGAGAGAGAATGCGGGGCGGTGTTGTGGGAGTTGCTGCATCATCTGGCGATTCGGGGGTGGTTTGTGACGGGGACGGATCATTTGCGGGATGAGGAATTGTACGGGGTATTGTGGAGGGAGGTGCTGGGAGGGGAAGGTAAGTTGCCGCGGTCCCGGCATGGGAAGCGGTACCGGTTGGTGCGGTTGGGTGGGGATGGGCAGGCTGGGGTGGTGGTGCGGCGGGACTGGCGACTGCCGCGGCCGCCGTATTGAGGGGTGGGCGGAGGGTTGGGAGGGGCCGTGGGTGCGGGGAGGGAAGGAGATTGACGCGGGGGGCGTGGGTGGGGATAGTGGGGCATGATGAGGAAACTGCTATTGCTCGCGGCCATCGGGATGGTGGCGCATGGTGGTGTGACGCCGACGAGGGCGGAGGGGCAGACGAGAGGGGAGTTGATGGCAGTGATTGAGCCTGGGGAGCGAGGTGAGGCGTGGCTGGAGATCCCGTGGGAAACGGATTTGACGGTGGCGCGGCGGAAGGCGGCGGCGGCAGGGAAGCCGGTGTTTTTGTGGGAGATGGACGGGCACCCGCTGGGGTGTACATGAAACAATGGGGTGGCGGACCGTGAGTTCGTCTTTTCCGATCCGGCGGTGCAGCGACTGATCCGGGAGAAGTTCATCCCATTGGCGATGGATGACTGGTATTTGCGTCGTCAGAAGGATGCGCAGGGGAAGTTTTTCATGGAGATGACGCGGGAGAGCCCGCGAGGGAATGCGGGGGAGGGGACCCGGCAGGGTCGGTATGTGTTTACGGCGGGCGGGAAGTTTCTGGGGTTCAACAACAACCGGAGTCCGGAGCGATTGCTGGCGATGCTGCGGGAGTCGATGGGGCGCTGGGAGAAGCTGCCGGCGACGGATCGGGCAGTGCCGGGGGATTTAGGGGATGTGGTGCGGGAGGCGCGGTATGAGCGGCGGCCGCCGGCCGGTGGGGCGGTGGTGAAGGTTTTCACGCGGGTGCTGGAGCGCGGGGCGGACGGTGCGTTGCGGGCGGTGAGTGAGCCTGAGCGGAAGGAAGATGATTTCCGGCATCGTGGGTTGGAGGCGGCGGTGGATCATCTGTGGCTGACGGCGGAGGATGTGAAGGCGCTGCTGCCGAAGGAGGGAGCGCCGATGGGGGTGGCGATGGCGGTGCCGCGGGCGATCGGGCAGCGGGTGGCGAGGTATCATCTGGTGGACGGGACGCGGGGGGAGCCGCCGCATTGGAGTCGGGAGGAAGTGAAGCTGGCGGAGTTTTCGGTGATTCCCGAGGGGAAGGGTCTGGCGAAGCTGAAGGGTCGGGTGAAGATGGAGACGGCGGATGGGAAGCGTGGGTTCGAGGGGGAATTGGAAGGGGAGATGGCGCATGGTGGAGGGCGTCTGGAGCGGGTGGAGGCGGTGGTGATTGGGGAGCATTGGGGGGAGAGTGCGTTGACGGCGGGGGCGCGGCCGGGGAGATCGCCATTGGGTTTTGCGTTTCGGTTGAATGAGGGGAAGCGGCCGGCGGATGTGATTCCGCCGCAGGCGGCGCGTTGGCTGGACGGGTATTACGAGCCGGACCGGAACTGAGGGAGAGGTGAGGGTGGTGGGGTTCGCGATTGCGCTGGGCGGGATGAGGGGCGAAACAGGCTGCGCTACGGTGCATGGAATGCGGTGAAAACCCGCAACAGTGTGCGCTGCTGTAACCGGCTACGAGCTTCCAGGGTGTGGCGGAACGGTCTTTCCGTCCATGCCCGCAAACCAATCGCGGCGGTCCTGCAAAGGATTGCGGTGGTGAAGGCGGGGGTGAGGATTGAAGCCGGGAGTCAGAATACTTCGCCGGAGCAATTCAATCCTTCTGAGCCGCATGCTGCGGGTTGGGGGACCTTATCGAAACAATAAGTGTGAAGTATCATGAAACAAAACTCTCTGGCTGCTGAGGGCGGCCGGTGGGCGGCTGCGGCCGTCCTTTTAATGACTGCTGGTGCGGGACGCGGCGCGGTGAGCCTGACGGATGTGCGCTGGTGGGCTGGGAGCCCGGCCGGGCCGGGGGTGAGTGAGGCGGCGCTGGTGATTGACTGGCGGGATGGGACGCCGGGATTGGTGTGGGGATACCGGTGGCCGAGTGAGGAGAGCCGGACGGGACGGGACATGCTGGAGGCGGTGTTAGGGCTGGACCCGGGGCTGACAGTGGACAGCACATTTTTTCCGGGGACGATGGCGTGGGGCGGGCGGAGCCGGAGTTATGACGATGCGGGAACGGCGTCGTATCTGGATGACCGGTACTGGAATTACTGGGTGAACAATGAAGTGTTTCTGCACCCGACGGATTTCATTCAGAACGGGCATGTGGTGCCGCCGGCGACGGTGGTGGTGCCGCTGGGGAGTCCGTTTGGGAGTGGGCGGTGGGTGGAGAGCCCGACGGGGCTGGCGGATCGGCCACTCGTGAACGGGTCGTGGGACGGGTGGGCGTTCGGGGAATACGGGTCGCTGCCGGGGGTGCCGGCGGCGGTGCCGGAGCCGGGCGTGTGGGGGATGGTGGTGACGGGGTTTTGTGTGTTAGCGATGCGGCGGCGGCGGGTGGTGGCGGTGGCGGTGGCGGTGGCGGTGCTGGGGATGGGAGTGGGGCCGGTGGCGGCGAGCGGGCCGTATGCGCCGGGGCCGGGGCAGGTGGGGAGTGATGCGGTGGCGGCGGGGAGTGGGGCGATCCGGTCGTGGGCGACTGGGGTGGCGGCGTTTCTGCCGGGGTTGCAGCGGAAGGGGTCGGCGAGCACGGCGACGGCGAACTACGGGAGTACTGCTAGTGTTTTAGGGCCGACAGGGATTACGGGGACGGACGGGGATTATCCGATGGCGGGGGGCGGGGGGACGCCGGGGGCTCCGGTGTTGAGTCTTGGGGATGGCGGGAGTGTGACGGTGACCTTTGCGCGGCCGATAACGGATGGGGCGGGGGCGGATTTTGCGGTGTTTGAGAATGGGTTTGCGTCCGGGGCGCTGGTGTTTGCGGAGCTGGCGTTTGTGGAGGTGAGTTCCAATGGGAGTGATTTCTTCCGGTTTCCGGCGGTGTCGTGTACGGCGACGGGAGTGCAGGTGGGGGCGTACGGGGCGGTGGATCCGAGGAATCTGCGGAATCTGGCGGGCAAGCATCCGGCGGGATGGGGGACGCCATTTGATCTTGCGGAGCTGGCGGCGGTGTCGCCGCTGCTGGATGTGAGGCGGGTGACGCATGTGAGGCTGGTGGATGTGGTGGGGTCGGTGACGGGAGCGATCGGGTCGAGGGATTCGCTAGGGAATCTGGTGAATGATCCATTTCCGACGCAGTTTCAGACGGGAGGGTTTGATGCGGATGCGGTGGGGGTGATGAACGAGGCGGTGGATGCGTGGGCGGCGTGGGTGGAGGCTGGGTTTCCGGTGGGTCAGCGAGGGGATGCGGCGGTGAGCGGGGCGCTGGCGGATCCTGACGGGGACGGGTGGCCTAACTTTGCGGAGTATGCGTGCGGCGGGCGGCCGCTGGAGCGTGAGGGGCAGCCGTTGCTGCGGGTGAGTGCGGGTGCGGGCGGGGTGGTGCTGGAGTTCACGCGGCTAGGGGAGCGGGGGGATGTGCGGTGGCGATTGGAGATGTCGGAGAGTGGAGGGGCGTGGGTGCCGGTGGTGGAGAGTGCGGGTGGTGCGAGGGCGGAGGTGATGGCGGGCCGGGAGGTGGTTGTTAGTGGAGTGACGGAGAGTGGTGGGGCGGTGGTGACGGTGCGGGTGACGGTGCCGTTGGCGGGGGCGCGGGTGTTCCGGTTGAAGCTGGAGCGGCAGCCATGAAGCGTGGAGATGTCAGGATGGCGCGTGGGTTCACGGTGCTGGAGCTGCTGCTGACGTTGACGGTGGGGGCGCTGGTGACGGTGGGGGCGACTGGATTGTACCGGTGGTCGCGGCTGCAGGCGGACATTGCGGTATCGAGCCGGAATCTGCGGCAGCTGGCGGCGGCGAATCTGAATTATGCGCAGGATCACAATGGGCGGTATTGTCCGGCGCAGGATCAGTCGAATCTGCGGCGGTGGCATGGCGGGCGGAAGAAGATGGACGAGGCCTTTGAGGCGGCGGGCGGGTTCCTGACCCCGTATTTCGGGTTGGATGCGCAACTGGAGGCGTGTCCGCTGTTCCGGAAGCTAGTGGATGCGGCGGTGAGTTTCGAGGAAGGGGCTGGCGGGTACGGGTATAACGCGGCGTACATTGGGGGGACGCCGGCGGATTGGGGGACGCCGGCAGGGGTGATGGATGTGGAGACGCCGGGGCGGACGGTGATGTTTGCGACGACGGCGTTGTCGCGTGCGGAGGGGTTGCAGGAGTATCCGTTTGCGGAGCCGTTTTTCTGGCCGCTGGAGGATGGGGGTGACGGCGGCGAGCTTCAGCCGAGCGTGCATTTCCGGGCTGGGGGGAGGGCGATTGTGGCGTGGTGTGATGGGCAGGTGACGCTGGAGAAGCCTAGCGTTTTCCGGGCGCTGAATTTTTATGGCGGGGACAATGAGAAGCAGGGGATCGGGTGGTTTGGGCCGGAAGAGGAGAACGGGTACTGGAATCCGAGATCGGCGGCGGTGCGGGACGGGGTGAGGGTGACTGAGGAGGAGAAGACTGGCCGGACTGGGGGTGGCGCGGGTGAGGAGGAAGACAAGGAAGTGATCACGCTGGAGCCGCCGGTGGAGGGGCGGTGAGGGGGCGGGCAAGTTCGGTGGAAAAGCGTTTTTCTTCCGTGGGATGCCCGGTATAGGGTGGGGGTTCATGGAGTGCGAGAACGCCAGCATTACCGATGAACTGCTTGCCTCGTATCGCGAGTTGGGCGGCATCAATCATCTCGATGGAGCGAATCTGCCGTCGAAGTGTGCGGTTTCGTATTTGTGCGGTGAGCTGCTGAAGATATTGTTTCCGGGGTTTTTCGAGGCGGAGGCGGTGCAGCGTGAGGATGTGGCGGCGCTGACGAGCCGGCGGGTGGGTGAGGTGGTGGAGCGGTTGCGGCAGGAGATGGTGCCGAGTCTGGCGTCGAGAGGGGAGATGTGTGAGGATCCTCGGGAGGAAGCGCAGCGGCTGGCGTGTGCGTTTCTGCATCGGATTCCGGCGTTGCGGGCGCTGCTGCACAAGGACGTGCAGGCGGCGTTTGACGGGGATCCGGCGGCGGGGAGCCACGATGAAGTGATCCTAGCTTATCCTGGGCTGGAGGCGATTGCGGTGCAGCGGATGGCGCATGTGCTGTATGGGCTGGGGGTGCCGCTGATTCCGCGGATGATGACGGAGTGGGCGCATTCGCGGACGGGGATTGATATTCATCCGGGTGCGGAGATCGGGGAGTATTTTTTCATCGATCACGGGACTGGGGTGGTGATTGGGGAGACGGCGCGGATCGGGCATCACGTGAAGCTGTATCAGGGGGTAGGGTTGGTGGCGCGGTCGCTGGCGGCCGGGCAGCGGTTGAGGGGTCGGCGGCGGCATCCTAGCCTTGAGGATCATGTGACCCTGTATGCGTCGGCGACGATTGTGGGGGACATTACGATTGGGAGGGGGAGCACGATTGGGGCGAATGTGTTTGTGACGGAGAGTGTGCCGCCGGATTCGGTGGTGGCATTGGGGGAGCAGCGGCATGAAGTGAAACAGCGGCGACCGGCATCGGTGGCCTGACATTGCGAGGGAGATGCTGGAAGACGCGGATGAGGGCGGGGGGAAGGTGTCGGCTGGGGACGGCGTGGATGCGGTGCTGACGGCGCGTGCGGGGGAGTGGTTGCGGCTAGTGGGGGCGGGGGAAGTGGCGGTGCGATTGGAGGTGGTGTGGAATGGGAGATTGCAGACGACGGCTGGGACGGCGTGTGCGCGGACGGGGCGGATTGAGTTGAATCCGCGGCTGGCGGCGTTTGGTGGTGAGCAGGTGGAGCGGACCTTGCGGCATGAGGCGGCGCATCTGCTGGCGCACTGGCGAGCGGGGCGGCGGCGGATTCCGGTGCATGGGGAGGAATGGCGGCGGGCGTGTGCGGAGCTGGGGATAGCGGGGGAGAAGGCGTGTCACGATCTGCCGCTGGCGCGGCGGCAGGTGGAGCGGCGGTATGCGTATCGGTGTCCGCAGTGTCATTTTGAGGCGCGGCGGGTGCGGCCGTTCGGGCGTTATACGGCGTGCTATCGGTGCTGTCGGGAGCACAGTGGTGGGCGGTACGATGTGCGGTTTCAGTTTGTGCTGGTGTCTGGGCCGGTGCGGAGGGCGGAATGATTTTCCGTTGTGCGGAGGGTTGTGGGCGGACAGGGTTGGGGGATGAAGAACCGCCGATATACAGCCAACAGCGATTACACCGTGGTGGACCGTTCGCCGTTGCAGCTGGTGCCTGGGGATGTGGTGACGCTCGGGCCAGAGGATCAGTCGTGGCCGGGTTGGGTGTGGGTGACGTCGGCGGATCGGCGCGGGAGTTATGTGCCGGCGGAGGTGATCGAGGCGAGGGGGGAGGAGGGGACTGCGGTGGTGCGGCAGGCGTTCAGTGCGCGTGATTTGTCGGTGACGCGCGGGGAGAGTGTGGAGGCGCTGCGGGAGGTGCGCGGGTGGCTGTGGTGCCGGAATGCGGCGGGGGAGGAAGGGTGGCTTCCTGAGTTTGTGCTAGGTGCGGGGTGAGGGCGAAATCCTGTTGGGGTTTGGGAATTGTTATGGTTAGACCCAGGGTAGGCCTGGGTGCCGCAGGCCAACCCTGGGCTTTGGGACGCAATCCCGTTGGGATTGGGGAGGCGACAGGGGCGGAGACAAGGGCGGGACGCCCTTGCTTGCTACGGCGGCGGTTAGTCGCGGAGGGAGGCGAGGAGTTCTTTTTTCTGATCGACGAAGGATTTTTCGCCGTCGATTTTGCGTTGGAGGCGCATGAGGCCTTCGAGGAGGGCTTCTGGGCGAGGAGGGCAGCCGGAGATGTAGACGTCGACTGGGATGATGCGGTCGATGCCCTGGAGGACGGCGTAGGAGCGGTACATGCCGCCGGAGGAGGCGCAGGCACCCATGGCGATGCACCATTTTGGTTCGGGCATCTGGTCCCAGATGCGTTTGACGGCGAGGGCCATTTTGTAGGTGACGGTGCCAGCGACGATCATGACGTCGGCCTGGCGAGGGGAGAAGCGCATGACTTCGGCGCCGAAGCGGGCGATGTCGTAGCGGCTGGAGGCGGTGGCCATGAGTTCGATGGCGCAGCAGGCGAGGCCCATGGGCATGGGCCAGAGGGAGTTTTTCCGCATCCAGTTGATGGCGGAGTCGAGCCTTGTGAAGATGATGTTCCCCTCGATTTTAGAATCGTAGGCGGCGCTTGTCAGGATCGTCTCAGCCATGGTGTTGGGGATACGGGAAGTTGGGGAGGAACGTCCGCTGCGGCGGGATTGCCGCAAGGGAGATTGTGAAAGTTTTCACAAGCCGCCGCGGGGGACGGAGGGATCAGGGATCGAACTGGATCCAGTCGAGATTGAGGAGACCGGATTTGCCTTGGTTGGAGAAGACGAGGAAGAGGTCGGCGGTGGTGGAGGAAGGGGGGAGAGGGATGGAGGCTTCCTGCCATGATTCCCAGTTGCCGGTGTTGGGGACTGGGAAGGAGCCGAGGAGTTGGCCGTCGGGGGCGCCGAGACGGCATTCGATGGTGCCGCCGTGGCCGCCGCTGGCGAAGCGGGCGGTGAGGCGTGCGGCTTTGGAGGGGTTGACGGATTTGAACTGGATCCACTGACCGTGGGAGGTGTCGCCGATGAAGGATTTGCCGCTGGCGGAGTTGCCGGCGAGGGACTGGGTGCCGTTGCGGGCGTCGCAGAGTTCGGCTTCGAGACGGCGGTTGCGGAGTGTGATGACGGCGCGGCTGCTGAGCGGGCCGGCGGGGGCGTTGCCGGCGTCGGTGAAGGTGGCTTCGATGCGGACGGCGCGTGCGGAGGCGGCGTCTGCTGGGATGACGACTTCGCCTTCGAGACCGCGCTGGAGGATGGGTTTATCGGTGCCTGGTTTGAGGGAGTAGACCCATTGGACCATTTCGGTGATTTGCTCGCGGGTGTGGTGGCCGTGGGGGAGCATGGGGACGGGGCCCCAGACCCCGGTGGAGCCGCGCTGGACGCGGTCGACGCTGGCATTGAGGGCGCCGTCCTGGCCGCGGTATTTGTCGGCGATTTCGAGGAAGGCAGGGCCGACGATGCGGTGTTCGGGGGCGTGGCAGTTGAAGCAGTCGGCGCTTTTCATGAGCGAGAGACCCTTGGGTTCGACGCCGCCGCGGTCGAGGGAAGTGGAGACGAGGAGACGAGGGCCGAAGCCGCCGGGTTCGGAGGAAGAGTTGCCTTCTTCGGCGTCGGAGACGGTGGCGCGCCATTTGACGGGCTGGCCTGGGGTGAAGAAGTCGCCGTCGAGAGGGGAGGCGAGGGCGACGACGGGTGGGGAATTGCCGGCGACGGCGGGGACGGCGGCTGTGGAGGAAGCGCCGGCGGCGTCGGTGACGGTGAGTTCGATGATGTGGTTGCCGGCGTCCGGGAGCGTGATCTGGGGGTTAGGATCCGAGGAGAGGGATTTTCCGTTGAGTTTCCAGTCGTAGCGGAGGGCGGCGGAGTCGCCGTCGGGGTCGGAGGAACCGTTGCTAGAGAGGGCGACTTTCAGGGGGACTGGGCCGCTGGGAGGGGAGGCGGAGGCGGCGGCGAGAGGGGGGATGTTGCCGTGGGTGAAGGAGATGCGGAGGAGTCGGGAGTCTGGGTTGGCTCCCCATGTTTCGCCGTAGTCGAGACAGTAGAGATTGCCGTCGGGGCCGAACTGGGCGTCGAGGAGCCGTTTGAAGGGGATGGCGGAGGTGAAGGGTTCGATGGCGACGAGGTTAGAGTCCTTGTCGAGCCGGGCCCAGCGGATGATGCGGCGTTCCCAGTCCCACCAGAGGAGACAGTTGTCGAAGTGTGCGGGGAAGCCGTTGGATTGAGCGAATTCTGGTTTGAAGTGGAAGACTGGGCCTGCGCAGGCGGTGCGGCCGCCCTGGCCGACTTCGGGGAATTCCTTGGAAGCGCCGTAGGGGTAGAAGATGAAAGCGGGGACGGCGGGTGGGAGGTCTTTGGCTCCGGTGTTATTGATGCCGTCGTTGCGGGGGTGAGCGGGGTCGAAGGGCGTGCCGATTTTTTTCGAGGCGTAGTCGTAGTGGGAGTAGGCGAAGTTGTTGCCGATGAAGTAGGGCCAGCCGTGGTTGCCGGCTTTTCTGGCCTGATTGATTTCGTCGTAGCCTCGGGGGCCGCGGGGGCCGTCGCCGCCGGCGTCGGGGCCGACCTCGCCCCAGTAGACGAAACCGGAGGCCTGATCGACGCTCATGCGCCATGGGTTGCGGCAGCCCATGCAGAAGATTTCGGGTCTGGTGCCGGGGGTGCCGGGTGGGAAGAGATTGCCGTCGGGGATGGTGATGGTGCCGTTGTCCTGCGGGCGGACGCGGAGGATTTTGCCGCGGAGGTCGTTGGGATTGGCGGCGGATTTCTGGGCGTCCCACGGTTCCATGTTAGGGCGGCCGTCGAGAGGGGCGAAGCCGTCGGAGTCGCCGTGCGGGTGGGTATTGTCGCCGGTGGAGATGAAGAGACAGCCGTCGGGGCCGAATTCGACGGAGCCGGCGTGGTGGCAGCATTCGCGGCGCTGTTCGCCGAAGGAGAGGAGGATTTTTTCGCTAGCGGGGTCGAGGGAGTTGCCGTTCATGGTGAAGCGGCTGAGGCGCTGGCCGTCGATGTCTTTGGGGGAGTAGTAGAGGTAGATCCAGTGGTTGGAGGGGAATTTTGGGTCGAGGGCGAAGCCGAGGAGGCCATTTTCCTGAGCGGTGGTGGTATCGACGGAACCGGCTTCGATGATGGAGCGGGAGTCTGGTTTCCAGATGCGGAGTTTGCCGGCGATTTCGATGAAGAAGATGCGGCCGTCCGGGGCGCGTTCGAGTTCCATGGGTTGGGGCATGCCCTGGGCGAGGACCTCGACCTTCCAGCGCGAGTCTGGAGGAGGGTCGGCGGCGAGGGCGATGGATGGAAACGAGAGAGCTGGAAATGTGAGGGCGGTCAGCAGGGACGGAAGGCGCATCGAGCGGATACGGCGCGGGGCGAGCGGGTTGTCATGCGTAAAGGGGGCCGCATGTCTGGGGTGGGGATGCCCGTCCGGGATCAGCGGGTGCGGGCGGGGCCGAAGGATTCGCCTTCGATGAATTCGAGGGGGAAGCGGACCTGTCTGGTGTCTTCCTGGGCGCGGGCGATGTGATTGGCCCAGCGGAGGATGTGCTGGATCATGCGGGAGTCATCGCCTGAGAAGTGGGCGATGGGGGGCTGGTGCCATGGGAGCCAGAAGTCGCGGCCGAGGCAGAGGACGGAGACGTCGAGGGCGACCTGGAGATTGCGGACGGCCATGAAGGAGAGGAGGGAGACGAGCCATGTGGTGTAGGTGACGATGACTGCGGTGGGTGGGGTGAGGCGGAAGTTGGCGGCGAGGAGGGCGTGGAGGCCTGCGGGGGTTTCGTCGAAGGCGGGGGTGTGGTATTCACCGGCGGTGATGCCGCAGGCGGCGAGTTCGCGGTGGAGGACGGCGATGTAGGGGCTGGTGGCGGCGTCGCGGAGGACGGCTGGGGCGATGAAGATGATGCGGCGGTGGCCGAGGGAGGTGAGGCGCTGGACGGCCTTGCGGAAGGGATCGACGGTTTCCATGCCTGTGGCGGCGAGGGGGAGGCCTGCGGAGAGACCGCCGAGGGCGAGGGCTGGGGTGCCATGTTCTGCGAACCATGAGAGGACATCGCGGCTGCCGCCGATGACGATCCATGCATCGGCTTCGCAGGAGGAGACGAGGCGGCGGACGCGGTCGAGGTCGTAGTGGAGACGGCTTTGGGATTTGGGGGCGAAGGAGAGTGAGTGGCCATCGGCTTCGAGGCGGTTGCGGAGCTGGATGAGGGTTTGCTGGAAGACCCCGTCTTCGTCTTCGACGCGTTCGCCTGGGAGGACCATGATGCGGAGCGAGCGGGAGTTTGGTCTGGAGGCGTCGGTGGATGGGGCGGCAGTGGTTCTGGGTTTTCCTGGGCCGGCGGATCTGATCCAGCCTTCGGCTTCGAGTTGGCGGAGGGCGGCGCGGACGGTGACTGGGGAGGCGTCGCAGTCGCGGGAGAGGGCCATGACGCCGGGGATGGGGCCTGCGAGATTGCCGTGGAGGATGCGGTCCCGGAGGTGTGAGGCGACCTGGTCGCTGGCGGTCATGCGGCGCAGAGGCGTAATCATCTTCTAATCTGGTCTGTTTTATGGCGCAGTCCGCAAGGGGAATAATCTTGAGTGCGGGAGGCGCCGTCGAGTAAACATTGCGTGAGTGGTGGATTATTCCCGCCGCTAGCACACATGACCGACCCCCCAAAGACTTACTGTCGACCGGCAGGCGAACATCCGAAAGACGCGCGTGGCGACGCCGTCTTGAGGGATGGCGGTGAGGCCGTCCTGTCGCGAGAGCGACGGGGGTGCAGAGGGTGCGAGGGATGAGCGTCGAAAATTTGTGCAATTTGACTTCTTCTGTCACCGAACTTCGAAAATTCCGTCAACTGAACTACCAACCCTCTCCTATGAACTATACAAACAAACGCTCCCATCTCAGGGGCCTGCTGCTGACGCTGCCATGCCTGGCGGTTTCTGCGCATGCAGGACTTCTCGTTGAACTCAATTCCCTGACGCTGCCGCTTGGGCCGATTGCGTCGTGGGAAAACACTGGAACGCTGCCTGGGGGGTTCACCTCCGCGGGTGCGCCGCAGGTGACCATGGTGGACGGCATCAAAGCGGTGACGCTGGGTGGCGGTGGTGATTATCTTGTTGGTCCGATTGCGCCGGACGAGATTGGCGGGGTGAACCCGAATCGTTCGGTGGAAGTCTGGGCGTTCAATCCGTCGATTGCGGGCGAAGAGACGCTGGTGGCGTGGGGCAACCGCGGTGGTGGTGACGGGACGAATTTCTCGTTCAACTACGGTGCGGATGTGACTTGGGGTGCGGCGGGGCAATGGGGTGGTGGTCCGGACATCGGCTGGAACATGGTGGGCGGGGCGCCGTCGGCGGGGACCTGGCATTATCTCGTGATCACCAGCGATGGCGGTGGAGCTGTCGGAGCCGGCACGACCCGGGTGTATGCTGACGGCGTGCTGCGCAATTCCGAGTTTCACGGCAACCTGAACACGCATCTTGGGAACAACATTCTGATTGGGGGCCAGAATCAGAGCCTTTTGGTGCCTGGAGGTTTCAATTCCGGGCTGAGCATTGCGAAGGTGCGGATTCACGACACGGTGCTGACGCCTGCGGCGATTGCGGCGAAGTTCACCGAGGAACTGCCGCAGATTTATCCGAAGGCGTATGTGACGAGTGCGAAGGTGGCGAGCACGACGTCGGTGTCGTTCACGATTCAGGATCAGGTGCCGGGGAGCATCACGGTGCCGAACAGCTTCACGGTGACCCCTGCTGGGATTCGGTCGAACTGGAACGTGCAGGGTGGTGAAGGGGTGATCAATGGGTCGATTACGTCGCCGCCGATTGTGATTCCTGCGGGCGGTCCGGTGGAGATCACGCTGAACCATCGGTATAACTTTGAAGGTGACGAGTGGGATGGCGGGGTGATTCAGGTGAGTGTGAACGGTGGTGACTTTGTGAATGTGGAGAATTCCAGTTTCACGGCGAACGGTTACCATGAGGTTCCGCTGATTGGGAATCACGTGTTGAACGGGCAACTGGCGTGGAACGGGGCATCGGCTGGTTTTGCGACGGGGACGTTCATTGACAGCGTGGCGACGGTTCCGGGGATTGCTGCTGGGGACTCGGTGCGTTTCCGATTCCTTGGGGCGTGGGATGAGGGCTACACGCCTGATGGACTCGACTGGCAGATCTACGGGTTCAAGGTGATGTCTGGAGCGACGACGGTGCTGAACGAGACTTTTGCATCGAGCAATGGCGGGTTCACTGCTGAGTCGACTGGCCAGGCTGGCGCGACGTGGAATTATATTGCGGGGAACCAGCCGGTGCTGGGGCCATTGCAGATCTCGAAGGTGAACGGGGTGACGACGATTGTGTCGCAGCTACTGTGGGCTCCGGGGACGGAGTACAACTTCACGATCAACGGGAAGGACACGGCGAACTCGGATCTGGTGTACACGAGGAGGATCACGACGCCGGCTCCTCCGCTGGCGGCGGCGCGGGCGTGGCCTGCGACGATTCCTGGTCCTCTGGGGACCGCGAATGCGTGGGGGGTTCGGACGTTCCTGAACAACGGGATCAACACCAACCAGAACTTCGACGCGATGATGGACTTCCTCGCCAACTCGAGCGACCGCACGCCGGAGCTGACTCCTGATACGGTGGTGGACAGCCAGAATGCGTTCCTGAACTTCTATGATCCGGGTTCCAACGGCCCGAACAACGGGATTATCCCCGGCGGGCTTCCGTTCCCTGGTGACGCCCTCTCGACAGCGACCAACGGTGGCGTTGCCCGCAATGACGACTACGTTGTCACGAGTGCGCACGGTACGATCAGCATCACGGAAGCGTCGGACTACACGTTCAACATCCGCGGTGATGACGGCAGCATGTTCCGCATCAAGCGTGCGGAAGGCGGTACACCGCCGAAGTTTGTCGCGGTGGTGAATGGCCAAGTGGACGCGGCGCAGCAGAACATCGTGTACTTCTTCAATCCGACGGGTGACACGAATGTGCGTGCGGTGACTTACCTGACGCCGGGGACGTACAAGCTGGAATATGCGACGTGGGAAGGCGGCGGTGGATTCTTCTATCAGGTCAGCAGCGCCAAGGGCTTCTTCCTGAACGATTCGGATACGCCGACGTGGCGTCCGGTGGGCTATCGGGCGCAGACGACGGCGCCGGTTCCGTATCCATCGATGGCGGGGGACTGGACGGTGCTGAGCACGCTGCCTAGCGGATTGACGCAGGTGGACATTCCGGGAGCTGATGCGGCGGTGACTGCGGCGGTGGCTGCTGATGCGGTGGCGGCGACGTCTTCGTGGGCGCAGATCAACTTCTTCGATCCGCAGAGCGGCGGGCAAGGCCGGATTCCCGGTGACGTGCCATGGCCACGGAACACGGAGCTTGACGACAACCGTTATGCGATGCGCATGAGCGGCACGCTCCGCATTCCGGAGAGCGGCGAGTACCTGATCGGGTTCCAAGGGGATGACGGCACGAAGCTGACGATTGGCGGCAGCCACAGCGGCTTCAGTGCGCTGACGGAGAATGCGACTGGCGCTGGTGTGATCGGCCGCAGCACGGATGTGCTCCGGAATTCCGGAAGCATCGGAGCGGTCGGGGACTTCAACGCGAGCACTTCGGCGGTGTTCCAGCAGGCTGGTGCGCTAGCGGGCAGCACGGACAAGGCGATTCTTGTCGGTGCGGCTGATGCGATCAAGACGCGGGTGGAGTACACCCCGCTGCTGAATCCGGCTGGTGACTGGAGTTCGGAAATCTGGATCAATGCGACGACGATTCCGGGCGGGCTGACCTGTCCGATCTCGAGCGGGAACTTCGGTGATCCGCGTTCGGGATGGCTGCTGTACATGGACAACATCAACGGGTGGAGCTTCCGTGGGTATCAGAACGTTGGTCTTGGCACTGCGTTCAACATCACGACGGCGACTGGAGCTCCGACGGCGGGGGTGTGGTACCACATTGTGATGACATGGAAATCCGCGACGGGCACGGCGACGCTGTATGTGAACGGCACGCTGGCTGGTCAGCAGGCAGGCGTGACGAACTTTGTTCCGGCTTCTGCGGTGGGTGCGCGCACCAGTGGGCGTCTCCACATTGGATCGCGTGCGGACAATGCGTTCGGCTGGGGTGGACTTGCCGACGAAGCGGCGGTGTATGGCACGGAGCTGACGGCGACGCAGGTGCTGTCGCACTATGAGAACGGGACTGATCCATCGCGGACGAAGCCGTATAATGTGCTGGTGCAGGAACTGGCTCCGCTTGGTTACTGGCGCTTGAACGACACGTCGGGCAATCCGCGTGTGGATCTGGGAACGATCACGACGGACGTGCCGACTGGCGACAACAGCACGGTGGGTCGCATCTTCCTCAACGCGGGTGACTATCCGATCACGACGACGTTCTGGGAAGACGGCGGTGGTTCGTACATTGAAGTGTTTGCGCGGCGCGATGCAGGAAATGTGGTGCCGTTCCGGTCGCTGATCAATGGCGGGTGGCCGACGATTCAGGACTACAACGGGTTGCCGCTGATCACGACGCCGCCGGCTCCAGGGCCAGCGAACACCGGGCTGGCGACCTTGCCGCCGACGGTGAATCCAGACGGGACGATGCGCGTGACCTTCCCGTCGGTAGCGACGGTGGTGTACGACCTGCAGGAGTCTGCGAACCTGCAGAGCTGGACGACGGTGACGACGGTGGAAGCGACTGGGCTTTCGACGACGATCAACGGTGTGGCTGGCAGCTACCTGTATGTCGATCCTTCGAAGCCAACCAACTACTACCGAGTGGTGGCCCGGCCTTGATAAAGCCTTCGGGCAGCAATAAATCAGTTGCCTGATCCTCGCGACGGGCGCTCCGTATGGGCTGCGGAGCGCCCGTCCTTTTTTTTGAAGGTGCCATGGTGAACCTTGCTGAACTAGTCGCGATACTTGATGAGACGCTGAATGTGAGCGGGGTACCGGATTATGCCGGGGCGGTGAACGGGTTGCAGTTGGAGAATGGGAGTGGGCATGTGGTGCGATTGGTGGCGGCGGTGGATGCGAGTCTGGCGGTGATGGAGGCGGTGGCGGCGATGGAGGGGCCGGTGCTGCTGCTGGTGCATCACGGGATGTACTGGAGCGGGATGCCGCCGTTGTGCGGGGGGGCGTACCGGAAGGTGGCGGCGGCGATCCGGGCGGACATGGCAGTGTACAGTGCGCACATTCCGCTGGATGTGCATCCTGAGTTAGGGAACAACGCGCGGCTGGCGGCGGCGCTGGGGTTTTTGGATACGGTGCCTTTTTTTGACTGGAAGGGGATCAAGCTGGGGGTGGCGGCGGAGACTGCGATGGGGCGCGGGGAGCTGGTGGAGCGGTTAGGGCTGGCGGTGGGTGGGCCGGTGCATGTGTGTCCGGGAGGGCCGGAGGAGGTTCGCCGGGTGGGGATCATCACGGGGGGAGCGGGATCGGAGATTGCGGCGGTGGCGGCGACGGGCGTGGACACTTTTATTACGGGGGAGGGGCCGCACTGGAGCTACACGGCGGCGGAGGAGTTAGGGGTCAATCTGCTTTACGGCGGGCATTATGCGACGGAGACGTTCGGGGTGAAGGCGCTGGCGGCGTGGCTTGGGGAACGGGCGGGATTGCCGTGGACGTTTGTGGATCATCCGACGGGCCTGTGAGGTGGTGGTGAAGTTTGCGGTGGCGGAGAGAGCGGGGCCGAGGCTTCGGTGGGGATTAGTCATGAAAGCGCATCTTCCGAATCATCCGACGCAGCTGTATCTGATCCGGCATGGAGAAGTGGAGGAGCGGTGTCATAAAGTGTTCGGCGGTTGCCGGATTGACATGGCGCTGTCGCCGCTGGGAATCCGTCAGGGTGAGGCGATTGACCGTTGGATGGAGGGGAGTCAGTTGGATGCGGTGTATGCGAGTCCGATGCTGCGGGTGCAGCAGACGATCGCGCCGCTGCTTGGGAGGACGGGGCTGGTGCCGGAGGTGATGCCGGACCTGCGAGAGGTGGATTTCGGGGACTGGACGGGATTGCGGTGGGAGGAAGTGCAGGAGCGGTTCGGGGTGAGTGCGTTTGACTGGCTGGAGGTGCTGGATGCGGCGGGGATTCCGAATGGGGAATCGGCGGAGGCGCTAGTGGCGCGGGTGGGGCCGTGTCTGTTCCGGATTCTGCATGACAATCCGCACCGGAGCGTGGCGATTGCGTGTCACGGGGGGATCATCCGGGTGATTCTGTCGATCCTGCTGGAGCTGCCGCTAGCGAAGATGGCGCATTTCAACATTGATTACGGGTCGGTGACGGTGGTCGAGCTGCAGCCGGAGAAGAAGCATGCGGTGGAGATCGAGCTGCTGGATTTCTGTCCGCTGCGGGACGGCGGGGTGCGTGGCAGTTAGGGTGCCGGGCGGATCAGGCGAGGATATCGCGGACGACGTGGCCGTGGACATCGGTGAGACGGCGGTCGACGCCGGCGGTGCGGAAGGAGAGTTTTTCGTGGTCGATGCCCATGAGGTGGAGGATGGTGGCGTGGAGGTCGTAGCACCATGTGATGCCTTCGGAGGCTTTGCCGCCGAGTTCGTCGCTGCTGCCGTAGGCGGTGCCGGGTTTGATGCCTGCGCCGGCGAGCCATGTGACGAAGCTCCCGCCGTTGTGATCGCGGCCGGCGCTGCCCTGGGTGAAGGGAGTGCGGCCGAATTCGGTGGTCCAGATGACGAGGGTGTCGTCGAGGAGACCGCGCTGGGTGAGGTCTTCGAGGAGAGCGGCGATGGGGCGGTCGACGCTGACGGCGATGGCTGGGAGTTCGGTCTGGATGTTGCCGTGATTGTCCCAGTTGTCGGCGGCTCCCTGGGGGCCGCTCCAGACCTGGACGACGCGGGAGCCGCGTTCGATGAGACGGCGTGCGAGGAGACAGCGGCGGCCGAAGTCTTCGGTTTCCTTGCGGTCCATGCCGTAGCTGGAGCGGGTGGCGTCGGATTCGCGGGAGAGGTCGAAGGCTTCCGGGGCGCTGAGCTGCATGCGAGCGGCGAGTTCGTAGCCGGCGATGCGGGCGTCGAGCCTGGAGTCGCCGGGGCGGGTGGAGGCGTGGGCTGCGTTCATGGCTTTGAGGACGGCCATGGCGTCGCGGTCGGCATCGGGGCCGGTGAAGGCGAATTTTTTGTCAGGGAAGAGGTCGGGGACGGGCTGGGGTGAGGAGGCGTTGATGACGGTGCCCTGGTGGCGGGCGGGGAGGAAGCCGGCGCTGAAGTTGGCGCGTTGGTTATAGGGGAGGCCGCGGGCGTCGGGGAGGACGACGAAGTCGGGGAGGTTATCGGAGAGACTGCCGAGGGCGTAGGTGATCCATGCGCCCATGCAGGGGAAACCTGGCAGGGTGAAGCCGGTGTTCATCATGTAGCTGGCGGGGCCGTGGACGCTGGTTTTGGAGGTCATGGCCATGAGGAAGGCCATGCGGTCGACGAGTTTGGCCTGTTCTGGGAAGACGGAGCTGACCCAGCGGCCGGACTGGCCGTGCTGCTGGAAGGCGAAGGGGCTTTTCATGACGGCACCGCAATCGCCGGTCTGGCCTTCTGGTCTGACCTTGGGGCCGAGCATCTGGCCGTGGTGTTTTTCGAGAGCGGGTTTGTAGTCGAACGTGTCCATGGGGCTGGCGCCGCCGTTCATGAAGAGCTGGATGACGCGTTTGACCCTGGCGGGGTGATGGATGCCGCCGTTGAATTCGGGTGGGGGAGGAGTGGCGAGGGAGTCGAGGGCGAGGAGACGGGAGCAGGCGAGCCCGGCGAGACCGCCGCCGGCGTTCCAGAGGAAGTCGCGGCGGTGCATGGGGTGTGGGAGCGACGAGGCGGCGGCGGACATGGGATGGGGGAGCATACGGGAGGAGCCGCCGGGTCATTACAGGGGAAGCGGGAGGTCAGGGGTTGGCGGGGCGGCGGCGGCCGTTGCGCTGGGGTTTGCGCGGGCGGGTGTGGTCGGATCCCCAGAGTGGGGAGATGTTAGAGCGGTTCCAGTTGTCCCAGAGCGACTGGAGGGCGGCGAGTTTGTCAGGGTGGGTGGCGGCGAGGTCTTTGGATTCGGAGATGTCGCTGGAGAGGTTGTAGAGGCGCGGGGGGGAGATGCCGGTGGCGGCTCCGTCGGCGGTGGTGTCGTGGCGGACGAGTTTGAAGCCGTTGGCGAGGATGGCCATCTGGTCACCGAAGCGCCAGAAGAGGGCGTCGTGCGGGGGAGTGGCGGTGGTGCCGGAGAAGTGAGGGAGGAGATTGGTGCCTTCGAGTTTCCATGCGGCGTCCGGGGAGATGCCGGCGGCGGCGAGGGCGGTGGCGTGGAGGTCGGTCTGGACGACGGGATGGGGGAAGACGCCGGGTTTGAGGTGGGCGGGCCATGTGACGAGGAAGGGGACGCGGACACCGCCTTCGAGGGTGGTGCGTTTGCTGCCGCGGAGCGGGGAGTTGCTAGAGCCGTTGACGGTGACGCCGCGCATGACGGGGCCGCCGTTGTCGCTGAAGAAGGCGATGAGCGTGTTTGTGGACTGGCCGGTGGAGTTCAGGGTGGCGCGGAGACGGCCGATGGCGGCATCCATGGAGGAGAGCATGGCGGCGTAGGTGCGGCGTTGCGGGTCGGCGATGGTGGCGAAGCTGGCGAGGTCTTCGGGGGTGGATTCGAGAGGAGTGTGGACGGCGTTGAAGGCGAGGCAGAGGAACCATGGGCTGGCGGCGTGGCGGCTGACGAAGCTGGAGGCTTCGCGGCCGAAGGCGGTGGTGGAGTAGTCGAGGGATGGGACGGGATCGGTGCCGCGCTGGATGCCGTTAGGGTCGGTGTAGCTGTGGGCGCCGCCGAGGAAGCCGAAGAATTCGTCGAAGCCGCGCTGGAGCGGGTGGTGATCGGGGGAGCCACCGAGGTGCCATTTGCCGACGAGGCCGGTGTGGTAGCCGGCGGCTTTGAGGCGGTTGGCGAGGGTGGATTCGGTGAGGGGGAGACCGGCTCTTGGGCCTGAGGGATTGAATTCGTGGCCGAATCTGGTCTGGGCGCGGCCGGTGAGGAGGGCGGCGCGGGTTGGGGAGCAGTAGGGCCCGGTGACGTAGCCGCTGGAGCAGCGGATGCCGTCGCGGGCGAGGGAGTCGAGGTTGGGGGTGGGGATGTCGCGGCAGCCGTGGAAGCCGACGTCGGCGTAGCCCATGTCGTCGGCGATGATGATGAGGATATTAGGCTTGCCGGCGGCGGCGGCGGCGGCCTCGGGCGGGTGAACGATGAGGAGGGCTGAAGCGAGGGCGATGAGGAGTGGGGCGAATGATTTCATGGAGGCATGATGGGAGGATTGGGGCGGGTGGCGAGTCCGCATTGGCGCAGGGATGAGGAGGGGATGGAGACGTGGGATTGCGTTGTGGAGGAAATCCGGTAGAAGGGAGGATGAACCGACGGCAGTTTGTGAAAGGGACGATGCTGGAGGCGATCGCTGCGTCTGCCCGCGGGGAAGCGAAGCGGGTGCCGAGGATACTGCTGCGTTCGTCGTGGCAGACGGTGAACATCGGGGACATTGCGCACACGCCGGGAGTGCTGGCGGTGCTGGAGCGGGAGTTGCCTGAGGCGGAGGTGAGATTGTGGCCGGGGAGTGTGGGCAATGGAGTGCGGGAGATGCTGCTGGCGCGGTTTCCGCGGCTGGAGATTGTGGAGAGCGAGGGGGAGTTGAAGCGGGCGTTTGAGGAGAGTGATTTTCTGCTGCACGGGTCGGGGCCGTCGCTGGTGGCGGAGCGGGACGTGGTGCGGTGGCGGGAGGCGACGGGGAAGCCTTATGGCGTGTTTGGGATCACTTTTGGGGTGACGCCGCCGACGGGGGTGCAGCCTGCTGCGGAGGACGTCGTAGCGCGGACGATCGGGGTGCTGAGCGGGGCGCGGTTTGTGTATTTCCGGGATTCGGTGTCGCTGGCGGTGGCGAAGGAGCGGGGATGTGATAGTCCGGTGATGGGGTTCGGGCCGGACGGGGCGTTTGCGGCGGATGTGAGGGACGAGGCGCGCGCGGAGGCGTTTCTGAAGGCGCATGGGTTGGAGGAAGGGAAGTTTGTGTGCTGCATTGCGAGACTTCGCTATACGCCGTACTGGACGATTCCGGCGAAGCGGGTGGGGCGAGATGAAAGGAAGCATGCGCGCAACGAGGCGATGAAGGAGCATGACTGCCGGCCGTTGCGTGAGGCGATCATGGCGGTGGTGAAGCAGACGGATTTGAAGGTGCTGCTGTGTCCGGAGGACGAGACGCAGATGGCGGTGAACAAGGAGATGATCTATGACCGACTGCCGGAGGAGGTTAGGGGACGCTGTGTGTGGCGGGAGGATTACTGGCTGACGGGGGAGGCGGTGAGCACGTACCGGCGGAGTGCGGGGTTGTTCGGGCACGAGATGCATTCGCCGATTCTGTGCATCGGGAATGGCGTGCCGGCGGTGGTGTGTCGGTGGGCGGAGCAGACGAGCAAAGGGATGATGTGGCGGGACATCGGGCTGGGGGATTGGCTGTTTGATTTCGATCGGGAGGAGGAAGTGGAGCGGTTGTCCGGGGCGGTGCTGGAGATGGTGAGGGAACCGGGGGCGGCGCGGGAGCGGGCGGCGAAGGCGAGGGAACTGGTGCGCGAGCGGCATCGCGAGATGGCTGGTGTGCTGAGACAGCAATTGCCGCAATCATGAGGGTGGCGATGGTGTTTCTGTGGATGGCTAGTGCGGTGCTGCTAGAGGGACGGCTGGCGCTCGGGGTCGGTGAAGGAGCCGAGCAAGTGATCCGGGGAGTTGACTTGATGGTGGCGGAATGGTAGGATCAGAAGATCCCGAAACTCGGCATGATTGCGAAACTCGACAGCGATGGTTTGTGGCACGGCCAGAAATGGTTGTGCGCCCTGGGATCTTGTGAGGGGTCGGCAAGGTTGCGGGCCGCATTGCCATGCCGCGGAAGGAATCCGCTATGATTGAGGGAGTGCGCTGCGAGTTTGTGGACGATGTCAGGTCCAGGAATCCGGTTCTGTCTTTCGGAATAGAACCGGCGTTGCGACTTTCCGCCATGGTCTGGACGATGGATGCGACTGGCAAGATACAACGTGCCCGGCGGGAGTGTCTGGAATACGCTGTGGAGAGGGTGACGGCGGGGTTGCCGGATTACGAGGTGTGGCTGATCGCGGGGTCCTATCTGCCACTTCCAGACAACCGGATCACGCGGTATTGCGGGTTCTGGAAGCAAATTAAGTCGGTAGGGATTGTGTTCCCTGAGGGGACATTTCTTTGCGAATCTGTACGGGCTTGTGAAGAAGGGCTCCGGTTTTTTGGCGCGGTGAGGTGCGCTTCTGATAGGATGGGCGACATTTACAGGATCATGGCGTCCACCCAGGCGTCAGTGATCGCAATACCCAGGACTCAAGCCGAGGAGGTGGTGACGGCGCTGGTGCAGAATGGATGGGCGGAGAAAATCTCGTGCCGACCGAAACCACCGAAAGCGCTGCTTGACGCGGTCTGTGGTCAGTCCGGGTTGGTTCTGGAGATCTACGGAAATTTCGATGACCCGGAGGTTTCGGTGGCGGCGATTGGGACGAAGGAGGTGCTGACGGGGAGGAATTGGGGTGGGTGATCGGGTTGGGCGGATCGGACGGACCTGACGGATAGAAATGAGAGAACGGAGGGGACATGGTGCGGTGGTTGCGCGCTTAGGCGGGAGGTGGTTGACTTGTGGCGGTGGAATGATAGGTGGTTGACTTGTGAGTGAGGGAGTGCGTTGCGACCAGGGAGGGAGGGTGATGTGGTGAGGGACGCAACCCCGGTTGGGGTTGGGGATTTGTTGTGGGGAGACCCAGGGTAGGCCTGCGTGGCGCTGGCCAACCCTGGGCTTTGGGACGCAATCCCGTTGGGATTGGGGGCTTGTGAGGAGACAAGGCCGGGACGGCCTTGCTGCGGGGGGTGGCGAAGCAGGGTGGATGGTGCTGTGGTGCGGCAGCGACAAGGCCGGGACGGCCTTGCTACGGCGGTTTGTGCGGGCGGGGCGGGAAGTGGATTGTTGGGGAGCGGCAAGGCCGGGACGGCCTCAGGAGTTGCTGTTTTGTTAGCTACGCGGCTTCAACGAGTTCAAAGCCCATGACTGCGGCTGGCTTGATGAGCTTTGGCATTGAGGTCACAGGAAGGATGCCTGTGACCTCAATGCTTGATATGTGGGGGCTGTGGGTGCGGGGCGGGTCAGGCTGGGCGGGTCAGGCGGGGCGGATGTTGAGGGAGTCGCGGCAGAAGCGGATGGAGCGTTCGAGCTGGGCGAGTTGATAGTCCTGTTCGGCTTTTTTGCGGTCGCCGGAGGGTTGGAAGGACGGGATGGGTTTGCCGCGTTTGGCGAGGGCGAGGAATTTGGCGAATTCGGGGGCGCGGACGGATTCGTAGCCCTGCCAGAATTCTGGTTTGAGGTAGGAGAAGGGGCGGGCGAAGCCGCTGATGATTTCGAGGATGAAGGGGGCGCTGGGGGCGAGTTCGGCGAAGCGGCGGGCGTAGGCTTTGGAGTCCATGAGGCCGTCGCCCATGGCGGTCCACTGGACCTGGCAGCCGTCGTTGTCTTCCCAGATCATGCTATCGCGGATGCCGCTGCAGAGGGTGACTGGGCCGAGGATTTCGAGGTTCTGCATGGGGTCTTCGAGGGTCCATGTGGCGTTGCCGCTGTCGATGGTGCAGCCAGTGAAGTCGCGGCCGGCTTCGTCGATGAGGGTGAGGAGTTCCCATGCCTGCATGTCGCCGGCGTGGTTTTCGACGGCGATTTTGACGCCTGCGTCGGTGGCGGAGGATTTGA
The DNA here is from genome assembly GCA_003402705.1 of Verrucomicrobiota bacterium. GTDB lineage: Bacteria > Verrucomicrobiota > Verrucomicrobiia > Verrucomicrobiales > V1-33 > V1-33. The sequence continues at coordinate 26,683 of QQNF01000009.1, forward strand.
TGGCTTTGAGGGTTTTGACGGTGTCTTTGATGCGGGCGAAGATGCCGCCTTCGCTGCGGCGGTCTTCGGCGAAGCCCTGGTAGCATCGGGCGACGGGTGAGCCGATGAGGGAGGCGATGCGGATGAGGAGGCGGAGGTGTTCTTCGGCGGAGCCCCATTTTTTGTCGAAGCGGTGGCCGGAGGGGCAGATGCCGCCGGTGCCGGCGTAGAGGGAGATGCCGAGGTCCTTGGCCTTTTTGGCGAGGTCTTTGAGGTAGGCGTCGGAGTGGTTTTCGTAGACGTCGAGGTCGGAGAGGAGGAGGGCGTCGACCTTCTGGGCGGCGGCGTAGTCGAGGACGGCGCCGGCTTTCCAGCCGAGGGCGCGGATGGAGAAGTTGTCGAAGCCGAGTTTGAGTTTGATGGGAGCGGTGGTGTCGGCTGCGGTGGTGGTGGTGGTAGTGGCGACGGGGATGGCAGCGGCGGCTGCGGCGGCGGTTTTCATGAAGGAGCGGCGGGAGGCTGGTTGCATGGGGTGGTTGGTAGAGAGGGGAGGAGGGATTGTCGAGCGGTGGTGGCGCCGTGGCTGCGTGGGGCTCAGGCTGGGGAGGAAGGGAGTGGTGGGGGAGGGGAGAGGAGTGGGAGGAGATGGCGGTGGGGGCCGGAGAGTGAGGGATCGGCTTCGAGGATGGAGGAGGCGAGACGTCGGGCGGTTCTGACGAGCGGGGTGTCGCGGATGAGGTCGCCGAGGCGGAGGTCGGGGAGCCCGCTTTGGGCGGTGCCCATGAGGTCGCCGGGGCCACGGATGCGGAGGTCGGCTTCGGCGACGGCGAAACCGTCGGAGGTTTTTTCGAGGAGCTGGAGTCGGGCGGTGGTGTCCGGGTTGTCGCCGTTGGTGATGAGGATGCAGAAGCTTTTGTGGGGGCCGCGACCGACGCGGCCGCGGAGCTGGTGGAGCTGGGCGAGGCCGAAGCGATCGGCGTCGAAGATGAGGATGACGGAGGCGTTAGGGATATCGACGCCGACTTCGACGACGGAGGTGGCGCAGAGGGCGTGGATGGAGTTGGCGCGGAAGCGTTCCATGAGGTCGTCTTTTTCGTCGGCGGGGGTGCGGCCGTGGAGGAGGCCGAGCTGGTGGTCGGGGAGGCGGGTGCGCCATGTTTCGACTTCGCGGGTGGCGGCGCGGACGGCGAGTGAGCTGCTTTCGTCGATGAGAGGGAAGACGAGGTAGGCCTGGCGGCCGGCGGCGAACTGGGAGCGGAGGAAGGCGGCGATCTGGACGGGATCCGGGTTGATGCGGACGGCGGTGGTGATGGGCTGGCGGCCGGCGGGCATTTCGTCGAGCGTGGAGAGGTCGAGATCGCCGTAGAGCGTCATGGTTAGGGAGCGCGGGATGGGGGTGGCGGTCATGACGAGGACGTCCGGGGCGGAGGACTGGGCGGCGAGGGCATTGCGCTGGGCGACGCCGAATTTGTGCTGTTCGTCGATGACGATGAGGCCTGGGTTGGCGAGACGGTTGCCGTGGAGGACGGCGTGGGTGCCGATGATGATGTGAGGTGGGTTGTCGGCGGAGAGAGATGATAGGGCCTGGGCATCGTCGGAGCGGGCTCCGGTGAGGAGGGCGATGCGGAGCCCGAGGGGATGGAGCCAGCGGTGGAAGGTTAGGGCGTGCTGGGAGGCGAGGATGCGGGTAGGGGCCATGAGGACGGCCTGGGCACCGGATTCGACGGCGAGGAGGATGGCGGCGATGGCGACGAAGGTTTTGCCGCTGCCGACGTCGCCCTGGAGGAGACGGTGCATGGGCGAGGGGGAGGCGAGGTCGCTGCGGATTCCGTCGATGCAGCGGAGCTGGGCGGAGGTTAGCGGGAAGGGGAGGGAGTCGAGCCAGCGGTTGAGGAGGAGGCCGGGGCCGCAGTGCGGGGCTCCCTGGAGGGCGAGGATGGCGAGACGGCGGCGGAGGACGTGGAGTTGGAGGACGAAGAATTCTTCGAGGGCGAGGTAGCGGCGGGCGCGTTCCGAGGATTCTTCGGATGGTGGGAAGTGGAGATCGCGGAGGGCGGTGAGGCGGGAGAGGCCGGAGAAGTCGGAGTTGGGTGAGGGGGGCGGGAGGATGTCGGGCCATGCGTCCGGGTCGGCGGAGGAGAGGACGAGGAAGGCGGCGCGGCGGAGGGTTTTCTGGGGGATGCCGTTAGGGGCGCGGTAGACCGGGGTGATGCGGTCCATGTGGATGGCGGCGTCGGTGGAGTCGTCGGAGAGGATTTCGTATTCCGGGTGATCGATGACGAGACGGCCGTGGGTGGCGGCTTTGATTTTGCCGAAGGCGATGACTTCCATGTCTGCGGCGAAGGATTTGTGGAGCCATGGGAGATTGAACCAGCGGAGGATGACTGGGGGGAGGAGGCCCAGGGAGTCGATGGGTTCGAGGGTGACTTCGACGAAGGGTTTGCGGAAGCCTGAGCGGAGCTGGCGGGAGTCGGTGACGCGGCCGCGGATGGAGAGGGGTGAGTCGGATTCGGAGGTGGGCCACGGGGCGAAGTGGCGGCGGTCCTCGTGGCGGAAGGGGAAGTGGGAGGCGATGTCTGCGGCGGAGGAGAAGCCAGCGTCGGCGAGGGCCTTGAGGGCTTTTGGGTCGTTGGGGAAGCAGATGGAGAGCGGCGAGTCAGGGGCGAGGGGCATGAGGGGAGGGAGGAGAGTCCGATGGGAGGGGAGGGGGTGCAAAAGGGGAGATGGCGGTGAAATTCGGGCAACGAATTCGCTTTCCTTCCGGCCGCGGCGCGTAACTTCGGAGCACAGCATCCGCACCGACCATTTTCATGAAACACCTCCGCGAACTACAGGACGACCGAACCATGCTTACGATGCTGCCGCCGCACGTGAGGGGCCGGGTGATGAGCACGATACAGAACGTGACGGTGCTGGAGAAGGAGCCGGGGCTTGGGGTGATTCAGTTTGATCTGCTGAGCCGGCTGATGAAGGACCGGATTATCTTTCTGGGTGAGCAGGTGTCTGATCCGCTGGCGAACTATCTGATTGCGCAGATGCTGTACTTGCAGATGCAGGATCCGTCGAAGGACATCAGCATTTACATCAACAGTCCTGGTGGGAGTGTGACGGCTGGGCTGGCGATTTACGATACGATGCAGTTTGTGACGTGTGATGTGAACACGTACTGCATGGGGATGGCGGCGAGCATGGGAGCGGTGCTGCTGTGTGCGGGGACGAAGGGGAAGCGGTATTGCCTGCCGAATTCGCATGTGATGATTCACCAGGTGAGTGGTGGTGCGCAGGGGACGGCGAGTGATGTGGAGAGGACGGTGGAGTTCATGTACGGGTTGAAGAAGCGGCTGAACGCGATCATTGCGGAGCACACAGGGAAGACGGCGGAGCAGGTGGAGCGCGATGCGGACCGTGACAACTACATGTCGGCGGATACGGCGTGTGCGTATGGGCTGGTGGACAAAGTGCTGCAGAGCAAGAAGGACCTTGCGGTGGTGCCTCCGGCGGTGTGAGCGGGGTGGTGATGAACGAGCCTTGAACCAGTTGCCGCGATGGCCCGACCGACCAATCTGACCATGTGCTCTTTCTGCGGAAAGAGTCATTCGGAAGTGAAGAAGCTGATTGCGGGGCCGGGCGTGTACATCTGCGACAATTGCATCGGGGTGTGCAGTGAGATCATCGAGAAGGAGTTGACGGCGGAGACGGCGGAGCCCGGGGCGGCTCCGCTGCCGAGGCTGACGGTGCCGAGGCCGCAGGAGATTTTCCGGCATCTGGATGATTATGTGATTGGTCAGGAGCATGCGAAGAAAGTGCTGTCGGTGGCGGTGCACAATCATTACCGGCGGATTCAGCAGACGATGCAGCAGGAGGAGACGGGGTCGCCGTTTCACCGGGCGGCGCAGCGGTATCCTGATGTGGAGCTGGAGAAGAGCAACGTGCTGCTGGTGGGGCCGACGGGGAGCGGGAAGACATTGCTGGCGCGGACCCTGGCGAAGATGCTGGGAGTGCCGTTCAGCATTGCGGATGCGACGACCCTGACGGAGGCCGGGTATGTGGGTGAGGACGTGGAGAACATTGTGCTGCGGCTGCTGCAGGCGGCTGATTTTGATGTGAGGCGAGCGGAGATGGGGATCATCTACATTGATGAGATCGACAAGATCGGGAAGAAGTCGGAGAATGTGAGCATCACGCGGGATGTGTCAGGCGAGGGTGTGCAGCAGGCCTTGCTGAAGATGCTGGAGGGGACGGTTTGCAACGTGCCGCCGCAGGGTGGGCGGAAGCATCCGCAGCAGGAGTACATTCAGGTGAACACGGCGAACATCCTGTTCATCTGCGGCGGGGCGTTTGTGGGATTGGAGCAGATCATTGCGCGGCGGACGGCGCGGAACGTGGTGGGGTTCGGGGCGCTGGAGGACAATGCGAAGCGGTCAGAGGAAGCGGCGGCGCGGCAGGTGTTGAGGAAAGTGGTGCCGGAGGATCTGCTGACTTACGGGTTGATTCCGGAGTTCATCGGGCGGCTGCCGGTGATCAGCACATTGGATACGCTGACGGAGGATGATCTGCTGAGGATTCTGACGGAGCCGAGGAATTCGCTAGTGAGGCAGTATGCGAAGCTGCTGTCGCTGGATGGGGTGGAGCTTCAGATCACGCGTGACGGGTTGCAGGCGCTGGCGGCGGCGGCATTGAAGCGGGGGACGGGGGCGCGGGCGCTGAGGGCGATCCTTGAGGAAATCATGCTGGACATCATGTTCGAGGTGCCCGGGCGCGAGGATATCCGCGCGGTGGTGGTGAACCGCGCGGTGGTGGAGGAAGGGAAGCCGCCGGTGATCCGGAAGGCGAAGCGGAAGGGGCAGGACGCGGCGTGAGGTGAGCCCTAGTGCAGCCCGGCGAGGGCGGATGTGAGGGAGATGACGACGGTGGCGGCGTCGAGTGAGGATTCGGTGCGGGATGCGAGGAGTTTGAGTTTTACGCTGGGGAATTCGGAGCCGACGGTGATGGCGGAGCGAGCGCCGAGTTGTTCGGCGGTTTGGAATTGTTTGCCGACCTTGGCGGGTTGATAGGAATAATCGCAGCTGAAACCGGCGGCGCGGAGGGACTGGACGAGGTTGAGGGCGTCGGGGCGACGGGATTCGTCGGCGATGACGATGAAGGAATCGAGCTGGCGCTGGGAGGCGAGCCATGATTCCATGAGTGCGTTGGCGTGGGGGGTTTCGCGGATGAGGTTAGCGATGACCATGTCGCCCATGGCGAAGCCAGCGGCTGGGAGGTCGGTGCCGCCGATGAGGTTGCAGAGGTTGTCGTAGCGACCGCCGCCGGCGACGGCGCGCATGCCGTGGTTGAGGTCGAAGATTTCGAAGACGACGCCTGTGTAGTAGGCGAGGCCGCGGACGATGCCGAGGTCGATTTCGACGAAGGAGTCGAGCCCACGGGCGGCGAGGTCGGCTAGGATGGCCATGAGGGGCGGGTGGTCGGCTCCTTTGGCGGCGATGAAGGTGCGGACGGCGTCGAGGGACGTGCCGATGGCGGCGAGGCGTTCGGCGGTGAGTTCTTCTTTCTCGCGTTCGAGTTTATCGATGATCTGGAGGAACGTGGCGGTGTGGTCGGGACTGACGTTCTGTGAGGCGAGGAAGGCGGACCAGACATTGCGGTCGCTGAGGCGGATGCGGAAGTCGGCTTGGGTGAAGCCGAAGCGGCGCATGACGAGGATGGCGGTGGCGATGAGGTCGGCGTCGGCGGCTGGGGAGTTTTCGCCGAGGATGTCGCAGTTCCACTGGTAGAATTCGCGGCCGCGGCCCTTCTGGGGTTTTTCGAAGCGGAAGCAGGCGCCGATCTGGAACCACTTCATGGGTTTGCGGAAGTCGCGCTGACGGGCGGCGGCGAGACGGGCGAGGGAGGGAGTGGTTTCGGGGCGGAGGGCGACCTCGCGGCCGCCGGCGTCGGTGAAGTGGAAGAGTTGTTTGACGATTTCGTCGCCGCTTTTGCGGCGGTAGAGATCGGTGGGTTCGAGGACGGGGATTTCGTATTCGGTGAAGGCGCAGGTGCGAGCGGTTTCGCGCCAGTTGTGGAAGACGTAGTTACGGACGGCGCAGAGGTCGGGGTAGAAGTCGCGGAAGCCTGGGAGGGAAGAGATTTTTTCCATGGGGATTGAGGGGAGTGGAGAGCAGGGAGGGGGAGGCCGCAAGCGGCTGCATTTTCAGTGGAGCGGGCGGCGGGGAGGTGCCATGGGGGAGGGAGCATGACAGAGGAATTATCGTTATTGGGCCACGCGAGCCGCCTGCCTGGGGAGCCTGGGGAGGCGGTGCTGGAGAGTTTTCCGAACCGGAATGCGGGGCGGGACTACTGGATACATCTTGATTATCCGGAGTTCAGTTCGCTGTGTCCGGTGACGGGGCAGCCGGACACGGCGCGGCTGAGGATCTGTTATGTGCCTGGGGAGCGGTGTCTGGAGACGAAGTCGCTGAAGTACTACCTGGCGTCGTGGCGGAACACGGCGTTGTTCAACGAGGACATCGTGAACCGGATATTGGATGATGTGGTGAAGGCGTGTGCGCCGCGGCAGGTGATTGTGCGCGGGGATTTTTCGGCGCGCGGGGGGATCCGGCTGACGTGTCAGGCGAGTGAGCCGGCGGGGGTGCCGGCCAACCCGTTTGCGTTGTGAAGTCGGTGGTGCTGCTGTCTGGGGGGATGGATTCGGTGACGGCGCTGTATGCGGCGTTGCGGGAGCATGAGGTGGTGGGGGTGCTGACGTTTGATTACGGGTCGAAGCACAATCACCGGGAGATTCCGTATGCGGTGAGGCATGCGGAGCGGTTCGGGCTGCGGCATGCGGTGATTCCGCTAGGGTTCATGGGCGAGTATTTTGCGTCGGACCTGCTGGTGAGCGGCGGGGAGATTCCTGACGGGCACTATGAGGAAGAGAGCATGAAGCGGACGGTGGTGCCGTTCCGGAACGGGATCATGCTGAGTATCGCGGCGGGGTATGCGGAGAGTTGCGGTGCTGAGGGAGTGGTGATTGCGGCGCACAGCGGGGATCACGCGATTTATCCGGATTGCCGCGAGCGGTTCATGGAGGCGATGGGTGCGGCGATTCGTGAGGGGACGTATGCGGCGGTGGAGGTGCTGCGGCCGTTCATCGGGATGACGAAGGGGGAGATTGCGGCGCGGGGGGTGGAGTTAGGGGTGGATTACGGGGAGACGTGGAGTTGTTATAAGGGCGGGGAGCTGCATTGTGGGACGTGCGGGACGTGTGTGGAGCGGCGCGAGGCGTTTGCGGTGGCGGGGTTGAGTGATCCGACGTGTTATGCGGGAGGGGGTGGAAATAGTGAATAGTAAATGGTAAATAGTAAAAGTGGGCTGGTGGGGAGAGGGGGGAGGCAAGGGCGGGACGCCCTTGCTACGGTGGGGTTGTGTTAGGAGGAGGGCAGTGCGGGGGTGGTGGCGGGGGCGGGTTGGAGCCAGTCGAGGGGGATGCGCGGGTAGAGAGAGCGGAGGAGTTGGGAGGCGGCTGCGGAGAGGGAGGCGGAGGCGAGGGGGGCGAGGGAGGAGGCTGGGAGGGAGGCGTCGGCGGCTTTTTTCCAGATGGATTCGAGGTCTGAGCGGACGTTGTCGAGGGCGAGGCGTGCGGCGTCGATCCAGTGAGGTGGGTGGTTGGCGTCCTGCCATGAGCCGCGGCCGCGGCCGTAGTGGGCGACGGCGAGGTAGGTGACGAGGGTGATTTCTGCCTGGGCGATGAAGTGTTCGAGTGTCCAGCGGACGGAGTGGTCTGAGCCTTTGGTGAGGTTGAGGCCTTTGGCGAGGAGCCATGCGCCGGTGCCGCCGGCGAAGAAGCCGATGACGGTGCCGCCGCCGAACAGGAGGCCGCCGGTTTTGAGTTCTGCGACGAGACCGCCGGCGGCTCCGGTGAGGGCGGCACCGACGGCGGACCAGACGGATTCGCTGACGCGGGAGGGGATGCCGAAGTCGCTAGTGCCAGCGGTTATGGAGGATCGGGCGCTATTGCCGGAGAGCCCGTGGAGGGCGATGAGATCGTCGAGGGCCTTGATGGAGCGGGCGGCGAGGCGCTGGGAGAGTTCCTCGCGGGCGTCGGCCATTTCGTCGTTGAGGGAGGCGCGGGCGATGCCGAGTTTCTGATAGAGTTTCTCGCGGGTGACGGAGACGCGGTCGGCGGCGCTGGCGGCGAGCTGGGTGCCGAGGATATCCATGCTGCGGTGGAAGGCGGCGAGGTTAGCGTCCTGCCATGCGGCCTTGAGGGCGGCGAAGGCGTCGAGTTTGGCGGGAGGGAGGGCGGAGGCGATGGCGAGCATGAGTTCGCCTTCCTGGATCCAGCAGCGGGCGAAGGCGTCGAGGGAGAGGACGGAGCGGACGATGGGGAAGCGGCCCATTTGTTCCTGCCATGCGGAGACTTCTGCGGCTTCGGATTCTGCGGGGCGTGGCGGGCCGGTCTGGTTGAGGAGGAGGAGGACGGGTTTGCCGATCCACGTGAGGATTTCCATTTCCATGGCGACGTAGCCTGAGGCTCCTGAGGATTCGCCGGCGTTGACGAGGTAGAGGACGACATCGGCTTCAGCCTGGACATTGCTGACGGCCTGCTGACTGCACCAGAGGGCGCGGTCGCGGAAGCGGTCCCAGACCTGGGAGAGGAACCAGCCTAGGGTGCTGCCGGAGGCGTGGAGCCGTTTGAGGAGTTTGGGGGTGCTGCCGAAGCCGGGGGTATCCCAGAGGAGGAGACGGCAGCCTTGGGATTCGATGAGCGGGTAGGCGGTGGCGGAGTCGGTGACGTGTTCCTGGTCGGCGGCGTCGCCGATGTCGCGACGGAGGAGAGTGCGGGCAAGAGTGGTCTTGCCCACATTGGTGTGGGAGATGAGGCTTAGGGTGATCGTGTCGGGAAAGGCCACGTGGGTGGAGTGAATGCACAGACGGCGGGGGGGCGCAATCCCTGAGCGGCGGAGGTCAGGGGGCGGAGATGCCGGCGCGGGCGAGCCGTTTGAGCCAGCGCTGGTGTTCGGAGGCGAGGAGGGAGGCGGGGGCGTCGGTTCTTCGCAGCGGAAGTCTGATTTGCTGCGGGGGGCCGGGAACGGGGAGGAGCGGCCGGCTTCGAGGCATTCGCGGGCGAGTTGGGCGCGTTCGGCGGCGGCGAGGCAATGGGATTGGGAGAGATAGGATTCCCATGCGGCGCGCTGGGGGTTGGGGAGAGCGGCGATGCGGGAGTCGGTGAGGATTTCGAGGGTGTCGGCTTGGGAGGAGGTGGGGAGGGAGAGGAGGAGGGGGATGGAGAGCAGCGGGAGGAGGCGCATGGCTGGGGGGAGCAGGTTGGGGGTTGGAGGATTGGCGCGCGCTTGCCGAGTGGGGGGAAGTGGGGGAGGAGTTGGAGATTGCCGTGATACAGACCTCGCTGACGAATTTAATCATTTACAACCTGATGGCGTTGCTGGGGGTGCTGGCGTTGCTGTGGGTGAAGCAGGTGGTGGGGCAGCGGTTGAGTGAGCGGCGGCGGCATCGTTACCGGGTGGTGTGTTCGGTTTGCGGGCAGGTGTTTCATGATCCTGCGCGGGAGATGGTGGTGACGTGTCCTGCGTGCGGGCGGCATGTGGAGCGGCAGGAAGTGCTGGATATTTGAGGGGAGAGGTCGGAGGGGGTTGGAGGTCAGGGAAATGCGATGAGGCGGAGGGCGGCGAGAGCGGCTAGGGAGAGAATGAGGAATTCGAAGGGTTTCTGGGGGAGACGGCGGACGAGCCAGCGGCCGGCGAAGAGGCCTGCGACGACGGCTGGGAGGAGGAGGAGGTTGAGTTGGAGGGAAGGGCCATTGATGAGGCCCATGGCGAAGCTGAAGGGGACTTTGGAGAGGTTTACGAAGAGGAAGAGCCATGCCATGGTGGCGATGAGTTCCTTTTTGGGGAGACCGACGAGGAGGAGGTAGAGCGTGGCGACTGGGCCAGCGGCGTTGGCGACCATGGTGGAGATGCCGGTTAGGGTGCCGGCGAACCAGAGGAAGCCTGTGCTGTGAGGGAGGGCGGCGGTGAAGTCCGGTTTAGTGAGGCGGAGGATCTGGAGGGCGAGCATGCCGAGGACCATGGCACCGATGACTGGTTTGAAGGCGGCGTCCGGCATGAGACGGAGGATGGCGCAGCCTGTGAGGATGCCGGTGAAGATGGGCCATGCGAGACGGCGGATGTGGTGCCAGAGGATCTGCTGGCGGAAGAGAGCGGCGGCGAGGATGTCGGCGAAGATGAGGAGGGGGAGGACTGCGCCGCTGGAGGCCTTGCCTGGGATGATCTGGGCCATGAGGACGACGGTCATCATGCCGACGCCGGCGAGGCCTGATTTTCCCATGCCGCAGGAGAACCCTGCGAGGATGAGGAGGGACCACTGGGCGAGTGAGTAGTCAGGCATGGCCGGGGCGGGGGCCGGTCATTCTTCGAATTCGCGGGCGACCTCGTCGAGGTAGCGCGAGATGGGGTCGTTGCGCGGAGGAGGCGGGCGTTTGAGTTCGTCTTCGGCGCGGAGGTAGTCGCGGAATTCGTCGCCTTGTTCTTCCTGCTGAGTGGCCTCGAACCAGTCAAGGTAGTCTTCGATGCGGCTGAGTTCTGCGCGGAGGGAAGCGGCGGTGGCGTTGGTTTTGCCGAGACGGACGGGGAGGTCCTTGAGGTGTTTGCCGGATTCGAGGTCTTTGATGACGGCGAGGTAATCGGCGATGATGGGTCGGTAGAGCGGGTGGGCGCGGACGGAGAGTTTGGTGAGGGCGAGGGAAGTGCGGGAGAGGATAGCGGCGCGGTCCTTGCGTTTGAGGACATCGGGCCATGAGGAGAAAGGGAGGGAGCGGTCGGAGGAATCCGGGGATTCCGTGGAGGCGGTGGCTGGGGCGGGTGGGTTAGCGGGCTGGGGATCGGCGGCGGATTTTTTGCGGGAGAAGAGACGTTTGAGGCGGCCTTGGGGTTTTGGGGAGGGTTTGGAGGCGGCGTTTGGGTCTGCGGGGAGGAGGAAGACGAGGGCGGTGGAGAGGGCGGCGTCGGATTCTTTTGGGGAGAGGATTTCGTCGGCGCCTGGCTGGGCCATGGTGGCGAGCTGGAGGGCCCACCATTTGGGGAGACTGTTGCCGGAAGCGGTTAGGGCGGGGAAGGAACGGGCGATGGCGGAGGAAGGGTCATCGCCTGCGGAGGCGAGAGCGGGGAGGAGAGCGGCCATGGAGGCTGAGCCGTTGGGTTGCTCGAGGAGCATCTGGAGGAGCCCGCAGCAGGAGGCCCGGTAGATGGAGCGGGAGACGGTGTCCATGCCGCGTGGTTCGGCGCGGAAGATGTCTTCGAGGGGGAGGACGTGGCCGAGGCGGAAGACACTGGCGAAGGCTTCGCTGGGTCTGCCGGTGGCTTGATAGGAGAGGAGTTCGAGCGTGCCGTGGAGGAGCCAGTCCGGGGGCGGGGCGTCGGAGCCGGAGAGGTCGGAGCCGGAGCGGTCGCGGAGGATGATTTCTGCGAGGAGGCAGCGGACGATTTCCTCGCGCCAGAGGTCGCCTGGGACGACCTTGTTTTCCGGGACGACATTGATTTCGAGGCGGAAGCCGCCGGGGATTTCGGAGATATCTGACCAGACTGTGCGGGTGCCTGGGCGGAGCGAGCCGGAGTCGCGGATCTGGACGACGATGGGGTGGCGGAAGGCTGGAGGGAGGCGGAGGGCGGTGAGGAAGAGCCGCTGGGTTTCTGCGGCGGCGGAGAGGAGGACGCGGCGCTGGTCGCGATCGCGGCCCCAGACGTGGAACTGGCCGTTGCGGATGGAGGATTCCTGCATGTCGAGGCCTTGGGACATGCGGATGCGTTCCGGTTCACCGGGGCGGCGTTGTGGGGCTGGTGGGGCGCTATTGAAGCGGGTGCGCGGGAGGGAAGGCGTGGCGGGTTTGGGAGGGGGCGGGATTGGTTGTGGGGCCGTCTCTGCGGTGGGGGGAGGCTGGGCTTCGAGGAGGAGGGCAGGGTCTGGCTGAGGGGGCGGGGACTGGGCGTGGGAGAGTGGGCCTGCGAGAGCGGAGGCTAGGAGGGAGGCCGAGCCTGCGATGGAGCGCAGGCGGGTAGGGAATGGTACCGCGGCCTGCATGGGGGCCTTGGGGGGTGCGGGTCAGGGGATGGCGTCGCCGGTGGCGACGGCGTCGTTGCCGCGTTCGCCGGTGCGGATGCGGACGGCGTCTTCGACTGGGAGGACGAAGATTTTGCCGTCGCCGATTTTGCCGGTGTTGGCGGTTTTGGCGATGGAGTGGACGACTTGGTCGCAGCGGGCGTCATCGACGACGATTTCGATTTTGACTTTTGGGACGAAGTCGACGGTGTATTCGCTGCCGCGGTAGATTTCGGTGTGGCCTTTCTGGCGGCCGAAGCCGCGGACTTCGGAGACGGTCATGCCCTGGACGCCGATTTCGGAGAGAGCCGCTTTAACGTCTTCGAGTTTGAAGGGTTTGATGATGGCTTCGATTTTCTTCATGGGGGTAGGGCGGGTGATGGGGGAGGTTGAGGCTATTTTCTGGCTTTGACCTCTTCAAGTTCTTTCTCGAGACGGGTGATGAGTTCGGAGGCCTTTTTGAGTCTGGCGGCGAGGACTCTGGAGATGAAGCCGTAGAAGGCAGCGTAGTAGCTGGCGTTGTCTTCTTCGGGTTTGAGTTCGCGGAGGAACTGCTGATCGATGACGAGGCAGAGGGTATTGGAGCGGGCGACGACTGAGGCGGCGCGTTTTTCGTCGCCGAGGACGGACATTTCGCCGAAGATTTCGCCTGATTTGGAGATGGAGGCGAGGGGTTCGCCGTCTTTGCTGACTTCGAGTTCGCCGGTGAGGAGGATGAAGATGCGGGTGTCGTCCTGACCCTGGCGAATGACCTCGTCGCCGGGGTCTGCCTGGAGGAAGTAGCTGGAGTAGAGGATGTCGTTGAGGTGTCCGCTCTGGAAGGATTCGAAGAAGGCGATCCTGTTGAGGGGTTCCGGGAGGGTTCCTTCTTCGTGGATGTAGGCGAACTCTTTCATGGATTGCCTGTGGGTGATATCACGATGAATCCTGGAAAGCCATGAGGATTCGCGAGGAAATGATGAAATGGTGGAGGTTCAGAGCGAGCGAGGAGCGGCGAGGAGGCCGAGCCAGATGGCTGCGATGCCTGCGAGGGAGCTGCCGGCGGCGTTGGCGAGAGCGGTGGCGGGTCTGCCTGAGCTGAGGAGTTGATAGGAGTCCCAGCTGAAGGTGGAGAAGGTGGTGTAGCCGCCGAGGAGGCCAGTGAGGAGGGCGAGGTGCCATGAGTGGCCGCGGGACTGGGTGAAGCCGTGGAGGAAGCCGAAGAGGAAGCAGCCGCTGATATTGACGGCGAAGATGGCGGTGATGGGGCTGAGGTGGAAGTTTCTGGCTGTGGAGGAGGCGAGCCAGCGGAGGACGGCACCGGAGCCGCCGCCGAGTGCGACGATGAGGGCGTCGCGGCAGGAGGGGTTCACAGGCCGGCCTCCTTTGTGAGGGAGTCGAGGCGGGAGGCGCTGCGCTGCTGGCGTGCTTCGGAGCGGCGGAAATCGGTGAGTTTGATGAAGGAGGAGGCGTTGGAGCGGATGGAGTGGCCTGAGAGGAGGAATGTGGCGGAGGCGGTGTCGGCGCCGGGGACATCTGCGAGAGGAGCTGGATCGGTGAGGGAGAGGATGATGCGGGGGTTCCAGAGGCCCATGGTGCGGCGGAAGACGACGGAGTCGATGACTTCGTAGGGGATTCTGATGGTGCGTGGGCCTTCGTTGCGGAAGACGTTGTGGCGGAATTCCCAGAAGAGGAGGAGGGCGTCGATGTCGGCGACGAGACGGCCGCCGATGTGTTCGCGGCCGAGGGGGTCCCTGGCTGGGTTTTCGAAGCTGAGGGCGGGCTGGTCTGAGAACATCGAGGCAATCACGGGACGAGTAATAGGCGAGAGAGCGGCTGGTGCAAGGACGTGTGATGGGGAGGAGGTGGAGGCCTGACAAGAGGGAGGAGAGAGGGAGGAGAGATGAAGAAGAGAGGGGGCCGGGGGAGGTGCTGTGGAAATGTTGCGGACTGCGGATAATTGTGTTGACCGAAATACTAGAATCGTAGTAGTTGCAGCGAGGAATGACTGCATAGCAGGTGCCCGGACGGTGCTGCCGGGACACTAACATGAAAACTCCGCGTCCATCTCATCTTGAACTGCAGGTACTGTCCGTGCTCTGGACGGCTGGTGAGGCGACGGTGCATGAGGTGCTGGCGGGGATGCCTGACGGCAAGCGGCGGGCGTACACGACGGTGCTGTCGGTGCTGCAGCATCTGGAGAGCAAGGGGTTGGTGCGGAAGACTGCGAGTGGGAAGCAGAACCTTTATTTTGCGACGAAGACGAGAGGAGTGATGGTGGGGAGTGTGATCCGTGATCTTGTGGTCCGGGTGTTCAACGGGCGGGCGGTGGAGTTCGTGCAACAGATTCTCTCCGAGGTCAGTCTGACTCCGGGGGAAGCCCGAGCTGCGGCAGGGATGCTGTTGCGCCCGCGCGGGCGTGCGGTGTCTTTCGCGGCAGGGAACAAACCAACAAACCCATACTCCAAGACCATGGCTGTTAAGAAGAAAGCTGCGAAGAAGGCTGCCCCTGCGAAGAAGGCGGCGGTGAAGAAGGCTGCCCCTGCGAAGAAGGCGGCGGTGAAGAAAGCGCCTGCGAAGAAGGCGGCTGCCAAGAAAGCGCCTGCTAAGAAGGCTGCGGTGAAGAAGGCGGCGAAGAAGGCTGCGAAGAAGGCCTGAGGCGGTCGATTGACTTGCCTTGGATTGAGCGAGGGATCGTCTGGCGCGCGGCGGTTCTGTTGAAGCGAGCGCCGTCGGGGACAGGGTTTCCGGCGAGCAAGAAGCCCGGAGGGTGAGACCTTCCGGGCTTTTTGTGGGTTTGGGGAGGGGAGGGTGGAGAGGAGGTAAAATCCGTGAAAAAGGGTGGCCTGTGGTGGGGGTGGTGGTGTAATGGGGCGGTGCTGCGGGCAGGTTGATCTGCGGCCGATATTGATTCACAGACCCATTCAAATGAAATCCACAATACTTTTCGTTGCCCTAGTGATGGCTGGCCGTGCGGCCGCTGCCGGACCGGACTTTGCCAAGGAGATTGCGCCGATATTGGAGGCGTCCTGTGTGAAGTGCCACAATTCTACGAAGGCGAAGGGCAAGCTGAACATGCAGACGAAGGCTGGAGCGATGAAGGGCGGGGAGGAAAGCAAGCTGCTGGTGGCTGGCAAGGCTGACGAGAGTGAGATGATCAAGGTGTTGCTGCTGCCGGAGGACGATGATGATGCGATGCCGCCGAAGGACAAGGCGCCGCGTCCGGACAAGGACAAGATCGAGTTGCTGAAGCAGTGGATCAATGCTGGTGCGGAGTGGCCGGACGGGGTGGAGTTGAAGGTGCCGGCGAAGTGAGGGGTTGAGGAGAAAGGACAAAGGAAAGCCTGCCGACCCTGAGAGGGGCGGCAGGCATTTTTTGTGGTTTGGGAGAGTGGAGCGGGCGGTGATTATTCGGTGATGCGGATGCTGCGGCCGCGGCCGGACATCCATGCGCCTTTGGCGGAGCCGAAGATGGCCTGGAGGTTGGCGAGGGATTGGAGGCGGTAGTCGACGGTGTGGGCGTGGGTGGCGAGGGGGTAGTCTTTCTGGACCTTGCGCCAGACCTTGTCTGTGCCGGTGCGGTCGGCGGCGGATTCGAGGACATCGGCGACGCGGTCTTTGATGATGCCTGTGGCGGCGAGGTTGCCGCCGACGTTGAGGGGTTCCATGAAGTAGAAGCGAGCGCAGACGGAGCCTTCGGTATCGATGACGACCTCGGTGACGCGACCGCCGGTGACGGAGTATTCGTGGATGCTGACGGAGCAGATTTTGCCGAGGCCGATGGTGAAGTTGCCGCCTGGGAGGGAGCAGTCCCAGAAGCCGGTGCGGTTTTCTGCGTCGGCGACGGGTTGGTTGGTGTTGTTGCCCTGATTCTGGCCTTGTTGGGGGTTGGGGTTTTGGGCGGAGACGAGGCAGACGAGTGCGGCGGCGAGGGAAGGGATGGCGAGGCGTTTCATGGGATGGGTAAAGTTCTGGAGAATAGCGGAGCGGCGTGGCGGTGTCATCAGGGGAATGTGGGGAGGATCCCGCGATTGAGGAGAGGGATGGTGGTGCGGAGAGAGCTGGCGGGGTCGTTGATGGAGGAGAGATGTTGAGAATGAAACGAGAGACTGTGATGTTGCTGCTGCTGGTGGTGGCTGGGGAGGTTGTGGGTGCGGAGGTGGATCCGCGGGCGGCCCTTGCGGCGGAGGCTGGCGTGCGGCATCCTGAGGGTGCGGAGATATACCGGGTGCGGTGTGCGTCGTGTCACGGGGAGCATGGGGAGGGCGTGGCGGACAAGTATGATGAGGCGTTGTATGGGGAGCGGACGGTGGAGTCGCTGACGCGGTTGATTGACCGGACGATGCCTGAGGATGCGCCTGAGGAGTGTGTGGGTGAGGATGCGGCGCGGGTGGCGGCGTGGGTTTACGAGGCTTTTTATTCGCCGGCGGCGCGGGAGCGGATTGATCCGCCGAAGCTGGCGTTTCAGCATCTGACGAATGAGCAGGTGAGGAAGTCGCTGGCGGCGCTAACGCCTGGATTGGAGAGTGGAGGCGGGGACGAGGGGCGGATGGGATTGCGTGCGGTTTATTTTAATGACCGGGACCGGAAGGATGACAAGAAAGTGCTGGAGCGAGTGGATGCGCGGGTGGGGTTTGACTGGGGCGAGGGGAGTCCGTTGCCTGACAAGATTGGGGCGGAGGCGTTTGCGGTCGGGTGGAGTGGGTCGTTGCGGGTGCCGGAGAGCGGGGAGTATGGGTTTCGGGTGGTGACGACGAATGGGGTGCGGTTGTGGGTGAATGCGGGTGGTGGCGGGGGTCGGCGTGGAGGGGAGGAGGCGGCGTTGATTGACGGGTGGGTGAGTTCGGGGAATGCGGCGCGGGAGTTGACGGCGCGGATGGTGTTGCCTGGAGGGTACGCGGTGCCGGTGCGGTTAGATTTTTTCAAGTTCAAGGAGAAGACGGCGCGGGTGCGCCTGGAGTGGCAGCGGCCGCATGGGGTGTGGGAGGAAGTGCCCGGGTGGGCGTTGATGCCGGAGCGGCGGCCGCGGGTGGTGGCGGTGCAGGCGGCGATGCCGCCGGACGATGGGAGTGCTGGTTACGGGCGAGGGTTGGAGGTGTCGCGGGAGTGGCATGCGGCGGTGACGGAGGCGGCGCTGGAGGCGTCGGAGGTGGTGGCGTCGGAGCTGGAGGGACGTGCTGGGGGGAAGGTGGAGGAGATGATGAAGGGGGTGGAGGGCGTGGCTGAGAGGGCGTGGCGGCGAGGAGTGTTAGAGGAAGAGCGGCGGTGGTTGCGGGGGTTGGTGGAGGGCGGGCCTGATGTGGAGACGGGCGGGCGGCGGGCGGTGCTGGGGATACTGGAGGCACCTTCGTTTCTTTATTCTGAGGTGATGCCTGAGGGGGCTGGGGTGGGGCGGCGTGCGGCGGGTCGGCTGGCGCTGGCGATGTGGGAGGGGTTGCCGGATGAGGGATTGAGGCGGAAGGCCGGGGAGGGGAAGCTGGAGGATGAGGGGGAGCTGGAGAGGGAGGCGCGGCGGATGCTGAGGAGTCCGCTGACGCGGGCGAAGCTGCGGACGTTTTTCGGTGAGTGGCTGAGTATGGATGAGGCTGGGGAGGTGATGAAGGACGGGAAGGAGTATCCGGCGTTTTCGCCTGAGGTGGTGGCGGCGCTGCGTCGGTCGTTAGAGCTGTTTGTGGAGCGGGTGGTGTGGGAGGGGAGTGGTGACTGGCGGGAGTTGCTGGAGGCGGACTATCTGTATGTGAACGGGCCGATGGCGGAGATGTACGGGGCGTCGCGGCGGCCTGAGGGGAGTGGGGAGTTTGAGAGGGTGACGTTTCCAGCGTCGGAGCGAGCGGGGGTCTTGACGCATCCGTATCTGCTGAGTGTGCTGGCGTATCACCGGAGCAGTTCACCGATTCACCGGGGAGTGTTTCTGACGCGGAGCATTCTGGGGAGGTTTCTGAAGCCGCCGCCGATGGCGATTGCGTTCATGGACGGGAAGTTTCACGCGGATCTGACGATGCGGGAGAAGGTGACGGAGCTGACGAAGGACGAGAACTGCATGGGTTGTCACGCGACGATTAATCCGCTAGGGTTCAGTCTGGAGGGATATGATGCGACGGGGCGGCTGAGGTATCTGGACAATGGGAAGCGGGTGATGAGCGAGAGCGAGTATGTGGCGGCGGGCGGGGAGACCGTGGTGCTGAGGGGTCCGCGGGATCTGGCGCGGCATGCGGTGGCGAGCGGTGAGGCGCAGAAGGGATTTGTGAGGCAGTTGTTTCAGCACATGGTGAAGCAGGTGCCAGGGGCGTACGGGCCGGAGACACTGACGCGGCTGCATGAGGGGTTTGCGGCGAGCGGGTTCAGTGTGAGGGAGCTGGTGGTGGCGATTGCGATGGTGCCGGCGCGGGATGCGCTGGAACGTGCTGAGAAAACCGAAATAGTGAAGCCATGAAGACATTGACCCGCCGATCCTTGTTCCGCCGCCTTGGGGTATCTCCGCTGGTGGTTCCGCTGCTGAGTGCGTTGCCGTCGGTGCGGGCGGTGCTGGGGGCCGGGGTGAAGAGTGTCAGGCCGCGGCGGGTGGTGTTTGTGTTCACGCCGAACGGGACGGTCCCTGAGGAATTCTGGCCGGTGGAGCGGGACGGGCGGATGGAGTTCGGGAAGATTCTGGCTCCGCTGGCGCCGTGGCGGGATCGTTGTCTGGTGCTGAAGGGGATATCGAACAAAGTGCGTGGGGATGGGGATGGTCACATGCGGGGGATGAGTTGCCTGCTGACGGGGATTGAGTTGTTTCCGGGGAACATTCAGGGCGGGTCGGACACGCCGGCGGGGTGGGCGAGCGGGATTTCGATCGATCAGGAATTGAAGGGGTATTTTCAGAAGGACGAGGCGACGCGGACGAGGTTCGGGTCGCTGGAGTTAGGGGTGGCGGTGCCGGACCGTGCGGATCCGTGGACGCGCTGGTCGTATGGGGGGCCGAATCGTCCGATGACGCCGATGAGTGATCCTGGTCAGGTGTTGCGATATCTTTACGGGCACATGAAGGAGCGGGAGACGATGGGGAGTGTGTTGGATGGGGTGAGGGGTGAGTTGCGGACGGCGGCGGGGCGGTTGCCGGCGGAGGATCGGGCGATGCTGGAGCGGCATCTGGAGTTGGTGAGGGAGATGGAGGGCGGGTTGAAGCGGGAGGCGGATGAGAAACTGCGGGTGGGGCCGCCGGAGATTGCGGAGGGTGGCGGGAGCGGGAACGACAGCATTCCTGAGAATATGAAGCGGCAGACGGCGCTGCTGGTGAATGCTTTTGCGAATGACATGGCGCGTGTGGCGAGCCTGCAGTTCACGAATTCGGTAGGTGGGGCGCGGATGACGTGGCTGGGGATTCAGGAGGGGCATCATGCGCTGTCGCACGATCCGGATCTGAATGTGGATTCGCTAGGCAAGCTGACCCGGATCAACACGTGGTTAGGAGAGCAGGTGGGACAGCTGGTGAAGCAGCTGGCGGAGACGCCCGAGCCTGCGGGGGAGGGGAGCCTGCTGGATCACACGACGGTGATCTGGACGAATGAGCTAGGGAAGGGGAATTCGCACACGCACGACAACATTCCGTTTGTGCTGATCGGGGGCGGGCACGGGTTCCGTGGCGGGAGGATGCTGACGCTGAAGAACGTGGCGCACAATCGGTTGTGGCTGTCACTGGCGCGGGCGTCGGGGCATGAGCTGACGCGGTTCGGGAATGCTGGGTTGTGCGAGGGTGGGGCGCTGGAGTTGAGCTGAGGGGGATTGTTATGGTGAGTGAGCTTGGAGGAGCGGGAACCGGGCGGCGGCGGAGGGTGCGTGGGTTAGTAAGAGTGGTGTTGGTGATGGTGGTGGTGATGGGGATGTTCTGGTGGGTGGTGCCATGGGTGGTGCCGTGGCCGGAGGCGTTGGGGAGAGCGCCGGAGGCGGCGGCGGAGATTCTGGATCGGGAGGGAAAATCGCTGCGGCGATTGGCTGGGGAGGATGGGCGGTCGGCGGGGATGGTGCGGCTGGGGGAAGTGCCGGAGGCCTTGGTGCAGGCGACGCTGGCGGCGGAGGACCAGCGGTTTTTCGGGCATGGCGGGGTGGACGGGCGGGCGGTGGCGAGGGCGGTGAGGGACGGGGTGGTGGCGGGGCGAGCGGTTTCGGGGGCGAGTACGATCACGCAGCAGCTGGTGAAGGTGGCGGTGCCGCGGCGGCGGACGATGTGGACGAAAGTGATGGAGGTGCTGACGGCGCGGCGGATTGAGATGACGTGGAGTAAGGAGCGGATACTGGAGGAGTACCTGAGTCGGATCAGTTATGGGTCGATGGCGACTGGGTGCGGGGAGGCGGCGTGGACATTTTTTGCGAAGCCGCTGAGGGATCTGAGTCCTGCGGAGAGTGCGTTTCTGGCTGGGTTGCCGCAGGCACCGGGGCGGTTGAATCCGTGGCGGAATCCTGAGAGGGCGAAGGCGCGGCAGCGGTGGATTCTGGGGAGGATGCAGGTGTTAGGGATGCTGGAGGGTGAGGTGGCGGAGCGGGCGATGGGTGAGGAACTGCGGCTGGAGCGGCAGAGCAGTGCGTTCCGGGCACCGCATTTTGCGGATCATGTGCTAGGGCGGCTGACGGAGGAACCGGGAGCGGGGTTTCGGCTGCGGACGACGCTGGACATGGCGGTGCAGGAGGAATGCGAGCGGGTGGTGAGGGAGCGGCTGGGGCGGTTGCGGGAGGAGCGGGTGAAGCATGCGGCGGTGGTGGTGCTGGACAATGCGAGCGGGGATGTGCTGGCGATGGTGGGGAGCGGCGGGTATGAGTTAGAGGGGGACGGGAAGGTGAACGGGTGCCTTGCGGCAAGGTCGCCGGGGTCGGCGCTGAAGCCGTTCACGTGGCTGCTGGCGCTGCAGGCGGATGCGAGTCCGGGGGACGTGGTGGCGGATCTGCCGGTGGAGTATGTGACGCCGACGGGGATTTACCGGCCAGAGAATTACAACCGGCGGCCGGCGGGGCCGGTGTCGCTGCGGGTGGCGCTGGCGAACAGCCTTAATCTGTCGGCGGTGCGATTGCTGAGCCGGTATGGCGGTGCGGCGGCGCTGATGGACGTGCTGCGGCGGGCGGGGGTGACGACCCTGACAAAGCCTGCGGAGGCGTATGGGTTGGGGCTGACGATCGGGGGAGGGGAGGTGAGTCTGCTGGAACTGACGGCGGCGTATGGGGCGCTGGCGCGGTTGGGGGAGGTGTGTGTGCCGAGGTTCAGCGAGAGGGATCCGGAGGCTGGGCATGTGAGGGTTTTCGATCCTGACGCGTGCTGGCAGATTGCGGACATGCTGACGGACAATGATGCGCGGAGCGGGGCGTTCGGGATGGCGAGTGCGTTGCGGCTGAGGTTTCCTGCGGCGGTGAAGACGGGGACGAGCACGGATTACCGGGACAACTGGACGATTGGTTATACGCCGCGGTGCACGGTGGGGGTGTGGGTGGGGAATTTTGACGGGGCACCGATGCGCGGGGTGAGCGGGGTGACGGGGGCGGCTCCGATCCTGCATGATATCATGACGTGGCTTGATGGGAGGATGGGGAGTGAGTGGTATGCGCGGCCGGAGACGCAGGTGGAACTGGAGGTGGATCCGCTGACGGGGAAGCCGGTGCCGGGGCGCTTGGCGGGGCGGCGACCGGTGAGGCGGGAGGTTTTCCGGCGGGAGTTAGCGCCGGGGCCGTTGGATGGTGAGGGAAGTTATGATGGGCAGGGCCGGGTGCTGCTGAGTCGGGACTATGCGGCGTGGCTGGCGGGCCCGTACAACTGGGTGGGGACGGCGGCGGTGGCGGTGGATCTGCCGGGGGAGGCTGGGGCGTTCGGGATTGTGTCGCCGCTGCCGGGGACGCGACTGCTGCTGGATCCTGATCTGCCGGGGGAGGGTCGGCGGCTGCTGCTGCGGACGACGCATCCTGCGGCGGAGGTGCGGTGGGAGAGTGCGACCCTTGACGTGAGGCCGTGGGAGCGCGGGGCGGCGGTGATGTTAGAACCCGGGCGGCATGAATTGAGGGCGGTGCATGAGCCGACGGGGGTGGAGGCGGTGACTTTCGTGGAGGTGCGGCGGCGGTGAGGGGTGGATGTGTCAGGATGGGTGCGGGAGTCAGGCGCGGGGATGGGCGTCGTCGTAGACCTGTTTCATGCGTTCGGTGGAGACGTGGGTGTAGATCTGGGTGGTGGTGAGACTGGCGTGGCCGAGGAGTTCCTGGACGCTGCGGAGGTCAGCGCCGTTGTTGAGGAGGTGGGTGGCGAAGCTGTGGCGGAGCTTGTGAGGGGTGACGCGGAGGGGGATGGAGGAGGCGCGGAGGTATTTGTCGAGGATATCGGAGACGGCCTGGGTGGTGATGCGGCGGCGGAGTTTGGATAGGAAGAGCGGGCCTGAGTGGACGGCGGCTTCGTGGCGGTAGCGCTGGAGGGCGGCCATGGCGTGGGAGCCGAGGAGAGTGAGGCGTTCCTTGCGGCCTTTGCCGCGGACTTTGACGACATCGTTGCCGGAGTCGATGTCGGCGACGTCGAGATTGACGAGTTCGTGGATGCGGAGGCCGGTGCTGTAGAAGGTTTCGAGGATGGCGGCGTCGCGTGCGGGGCCCCATTTGGGGGCGCGCTGGTCTTTGGGGAGGGAGAGCGGGAGGGCGAGGAGTTCCTCGATCTGGCGGAGTGTCAGGACGACGGGGAGGGAGCGTGAGGTTTTGGGGAGCTGGACGTCGTCGAGCGGGCTGAGGGGGAGGGCGTGGCGGCGGACGAGGAAGCGGTAGAAGCTGCGGAGTGCGGAGAAGTGGAGGCGGATGGTGGCGCGGCTGAGGGAGGCCTTCATGAGCGTGAAGAGCCATGAGCGGAAGTCGTCGGAGGAGACGGTATTCCAGTGCTGGAAGCGTGGGAATTCGCGGCGGAATTTCTGGAGGGCGTGGCAGTAATTGACGAGCGTTAGGGGGGAGGCGTTTCGTTCTGCGGAGAGGAAGTCCATGAAGGCGTCCTCGAGCGGGTCGGGCGGGAGAGGCGTGGGATCCTGCGGGGTGGGGCGGCTGGGCCGCTGGGGTTTGGATTTCACTGGACCTTGAATTTGTGGAAAATCGGACGCGATGGGGTATTACAGCACAATGGGCGGGCAATTCGACTGAATCTTCGTTGCTTCTACGGAAAGTGAACGGTTATGGGATGGGATTAGCCGACGAGACCCATGCTGCCGCCTGTGATTCCTGGATACACCCTGCAAGAGCCGCTTGGTCGGGGAGCGTTTGGGACTGTGTGGAAGGCGACGGGGAAGACGGGGGTGTGTGCGGTGAAGGTGCTGGAGGGAGGCGGGTGGCAGCTGAAGCACTTGAAGCGGAGTCTGGAGGAATTGAAGGGTGCGGGGCCGAGGAAGGATCTGCTGCCAGTGCTGGGGCACGGGTTGGGTGGGAAGGTGTCGTATGTTTGTCAGGCGCTGCTGCCTGAGGGGAGTGTGAGTTTTGAGAGGTTGACGGCGCTGCTGCCGGCGCATGAGTCGTGGATGCTGCTGGAGCATCTGGCTGGGGCGATGGCGTGGCTGCATGGGCGAGGGGTGGTGCATGCGGGGTTGAGTTCGTGGAATGTGTTTGTGGCTGCGGGGGCGGATGACGAGCCGCAGGTGCTGGTGGGTGATGTGGGGCAGGGATGGATTGAGGGGCCGCCGCCGGGGCGGCTGCAGCGGCAGGCGGCGTTTATTGCGCCGGAGTACTGGGTGGGTGGAGAGGCGAGGATGGAGCGTGGCGGGGCATATGGGCGGGATGTGTATGCGTTCGGGGTGATGGCGTGGCGGTTGCTGAATGGCGGGTGGCCGCATGGTGGCGGGGTGTATGATCAATTGCTGGAGGGGGCGGATGAGGCGGTGGAGTTGAGTGGGGCGGACATGGTGGAGTGGAAGCGGCTGGCGGTGCCTGGGGAGTGGGTTGGGGTGGCGGCGAATGAGGGGATTGAGGAGCGGCGGCGGATTGTGGAGCGGTGTCTGGCTGCGGATGAGGGGGAACGGTATGGGAGCATGGAGGAAGTGGATGGGGCGTTGCGTGCGAGTCTGACAGTGGATGGGCAGGTGCGGGTGGCGGCGGGGGTTCCGGAGCGCGAGGCGGTGGTTAGGAAGAAGCGCTGGGGGCGGGGATGGAAGGCGGAGAAGGGCGTTGAGAAGATCATTGAGAAGGAGACGGTGGAGCAGCCAGTTGAGGAGAAGAAGGAAGTGGAGGAGAAAGTGGAGAAGGAGGTTAGGGCTGTGAAGCGCGAGATGGTGACTCCGGCAGCGGTTGCGGTGGAAGCTGAGGAGGTGGTGACGGCGGGAGCGGTTGAGGATTCAGGATCGGGTGAATTGGTGGTTAGGGAATCGGCGGGTGGTGAGGGGATGGGGTGGTGGAAGGCGGCGGTGGGGCGGCATGGGGCGTGGCCTGCGATGACGGTGCTGGCGCTGGCTGGGAGTGTGAGTGCGGTGGGTTACGGGTTGGTGCAGTATGCGGGGCGGCGGAGTGTGGAGAAGGAACTGGCGGCGTTTCGGCGGTCGGTGCCTGATGTGGAGGCGGTGGTGGCGCAGTCGCGGCGGGAGGTGGAGGAAGCGCGGCAGATGGCGCGGACGGCGGATGAGCGGGGTGCGGCGGCGGGTCGGGCGGAAGTGGCGGATTTGCTGGGGAAGCTGCTGGCGAGTCGTCCGGTGGATGGGGTGACGATGGATGCGTGGCGAGCGGCGGTGAGGCCGGTGGTGGTGGAGGCGGAGAAGTTGTTCAGCGGGGCGGCGGTGGCGCCGACGGACCGGCGGTCCGGGTTGCTGCTGGCGAGGATGCGAGCGGCGCTGGGGAATGAGGCGGAGGCGTTGCCGCTGCTGGAGAAGCTGGCGCGGGACATTGCGCAGGCGTCGTCTGGGGCTGGGGAGGCGGAGGTGAAGGATCTGACGCCGTTGAAGGCGGAGGCGGAGGCGTTGTCGGGGTCGATTCTGCTGGAGCAGGGGAGGACGGCGGAAGCGCTGCCGCACTTGCAGGAGGCGTCGGCGGCGTTTGACCGGTGGCAGGTGGATGCGCCGGAGGAGACGGCGCTGCCGCCGTTGTATGCGCGGAATCTGTTATACGAGGCGAGGGCGCTGGTGGGGCGGGACCAGAAGGACGAGGCGCGGACGCGGCTGATGAGGATTCCGCCGCTGGCGGGGAGTGATGGGAAGACGGATCCTGAGAGTTGTTTTGTGGTGGCGGATGCGAAGTATGAGCTGGCGATGCTGGAGGGGGAGGCGGCGAAGGCGATTGAGGGATTGAATGCGAGTCTGGATCTGCTGATTGCCTATGATAGGGATGTGGACAGCAGGTCGATGGCGTGCCGGTCGAGGATGGCGCGCGGGTTTCTGGAGCTGGGGCGGTTGATTGCGCGGAGTGAGAATCCGATGGAGGCGACGGATGCGTTTCGTCAGAGTGTGGAGCTGGATACGGAGCTGATGCGGGAGAACCCGGATGCGGCGGTGTTCAAGCTGAGGCTGGCGGAGACGTACAATGAGGTGGCGACGCTGATTCACGATGCGAAGCGCGGGGCCGAGGGGGCGCGGGAGGCGCTGGCGTACCAGGATTATTCGATTTCTTTCCTGACAAAGTTGCGGGATGCGGTACCATTGGACAATGGGATCCGGCGGGCGCTGGCGGGTTCTCTGGTATTGAATGGCGAGCTGCAGGCGGCGGCGGGGAATGCGGGGACGGCGATGAAGCGGTTTGAGGAGACGGTGGCGCTGGTGGAGAAGCTGACTGCGGAGCCGTCGCTGACTGCGGGCGAGCGATTGGAGGTGCAGCGGCATGCGGCGCGGGCGCTGGCGATGGGTGGGGAGTTGCGGGAGAAGGAGGGGAAGCGGCGGGAGGCGATGGAGGATTATGGGAAGGCGGAGACGATGTGGGGATTGGCTGCGCCGGAGAGTGAGGAGGATCAGGCGCTGGCGGCGAGGGTGAAGGAGCGGGTGGCGAAGCGCGGGGGGAAACCGTGAGGAAATGTTATGAGTGACGCGGGAATCAGCATTCGGGTGAATGGGGAGCGGCGCGAAGTGCCGTCCGGTCAGACGGTGAGCGGCCTGCTGGAGACGGTGGGGCTGGCGGGGCGGCCGGTGGTGGTGGAGCGGAACGGGGCGGCGTTGTTTCCGCGGGAGTTTCCGGTGACGCGGCTGGAGGAAGGGGACCGCGTGGAGATTGTGATGGTGGTGGCGGGCGGCTGAGGAATGGTCAGCGGGCTGGCGGGAGGATTTCGACGATGTCGGCGAAGACGATGCCGTCTGGGAAGGAGAGGGCATTGCAGCGGCCGCAGAGCCGGTCGCCGGGCTGGCAGTCGAGGAGCGAGGCGATATGCGGGTCGGCGTCGATTTCGAAGTAGGCGCGGGGGGCGCTGATGTGAGGGATGGCGGCGTCTTCGAGGATGGCACCGAGGGGTGCGGAGCCGGAGGTGATGCGGTCGCGGACGGGAGGCGGGAAGCCTTCGAGGTGGATGCCGATGGCTCCGTATTCGACGGGGGAGCGGTCGCGGTCTCTGGTTAGGACGACCTGGCGCATGACGTAATCGGCGGAGAGGTCTGCGGAGACGACGGTGAGGCTGATGGGGGACTGGTGGAAGGCGCGGAGGCGCGGCGTCATGTCCGAGGGGTGGACGAGGAGATGGCGTGAGGGTTCGGGCATTTCGTCACCGCTGATGAAGTCGACGAGAGGGAGGACGAGGCCATCGCGGGCGTAGAAGTAGAGGAGCGGCATGAGCAGATCGAGCTGCTCGGACTCAGGTGTAGCGGGCATCGCGGTGCTGCGGGAGGAAGAAGTCGTGGAGGAGACGGTCGACCTGCATGAGGCCGTCGCGTGTTAGTGAGATGGAGTCGCCGTCGACGCTGCCGAAGCCGGAGGCGGTGAGGGCGGCGAGTTGTGGTGCGAAGCGGGAGCGTGGGTCGATGCCGTAGCGCTGGATGTAGTAGTCTGCGGAGACGCGGCCGAGTTTAAGGCGGAGGATGAATTCGCGGACGAAGCGTTCTTCGTGGGTGGTTTCGTGGGCGCGGAACCAGGGGATGCGGCCGCTGTCGACGAGCATCTGATAGGGGAGGATGTCGGCGTGGTTCTGCATGTGGACCCCGTCGAGGATGCCGAAGGAGGCGACGCCGAGAGGGAGGAGGTCGGCGCCGCTCCAGAGACTGTCGCGGTAGACGAACTTGGTGGTGTCCGGGTTTCTGACGACGGTGGTGGCGCTGGTGACGGTGTAGCCTGCGGCTTCGAAGGCGGCGAAGGCTTCGGTGACCCAGCGGCGTTTGACTGGCCAGTCGGCGACGGGGGCGGTGAGTTTGCCGGCCGCGCGCATTTCCTTGTAGATGGTGGTATTGTAGGGGATCTCCATCTGGTAGATGGTTAGGGAATCGGGCTGGAGGGCGAGGGCTTTTTCGATGCAGAGCTGCCAATTGGCGTCGGTTTCCTCGACCATGCCGGCGATGAGGTCGATGTTGATCTGGGGGAAGCCGATGCTGCGGGCGTGGGAGTAGGCGCGTTCGATTTCGCCGGAGCGGTGGGCGCGGCCGTTGATTTCGAGGATGTGGTCGTCGAAGTTTTCGACGCCGAGGCTGAGTCTGGTGATGCCGAGGGCGCGGATGGCGTCGAGTTTTTTTTCTGTGAGGGTACCTGGTTCTGCTTCGAAGGCGACCTCGACGGCCTCGTCCCAAGGGAAGAGGTCCTTCATGCGGTTGGTGAGGTCGGTGAGCTGGGGGACGGAGAGGTAGGAAGGGGTGCCGCCGCCGAAGTAGATGAACTGTGGTTTGCGGCCGTGGATGTAGGGTTTGGCGGCGAGCATTTCCATTTCGCGGACGCCGGCGCTGAGGTAGCCTTTGATTTCGTCGGCGTTTTTGTCAGTGTAGACGCGGAAGTAGCAGAAGTGGCAGCGTTTACGGCAGAAGGGGACGTGGAAGTAGAGGCCGAGAGGTCTGTCAGGGTCCGGGGTGCGTTCGAGGACGGCGAGGGCTGGGGTGACTTCGTCTTTGGTCCAGAAGGAGAAGGGCGGGTAATTGGCGACGAAGTAGTTGCCTGCGGCGGTTTGCTCCGAGGCTGGAGAGGGGCCTTGGGCGGGGGGCGCGGCGGTGGAAGGGGTCATGGAAGTCACGGGGTAACGTGGGGTGAGAAGCGGGATCTTTCAAGTTGAGGTGGAGGGAGGTGGAAAGAGGAGAAAAGTGGTTGCGAGGGGTGGAGGAGGTGTTACTTTGTCTCGCAAAGTAGCAAAGCGCATGGAAATACCGCAGACATCGATAGAGGCAGCCGCGCAATTGAGGGCGATCCGGTCGCTGATGGAGCGATCGACGGTGTACCGGGCGATTTCTGCGCCTGCGGCGCTGGTGGCTGGGGTGGTGGCGCTGGGGTTGAGTGGGTGGCAATGGGGACGTGAGGGGATGGGGGGTGAGCGGTTTATGGTGGAGTGGGTGGTGGTGCTGGTGGTGATGTCGGTGTTGAATGTGGAGTTGCTGAGGCGGAGTGCGGCTGGGCGAGGTGAGCCGTTTGTGTCTGCGGGGATGAAGCTGGCGTTGCGGGCGATTGCGCCGCCGATGATTGGTGGGTTTGTGCTGAGTGCGGTGGCGGTGTGGCGCGGGGATGGCGGGGTGGAGGCGGCGGGGATGTGGATTCTGTTTTACGGGTTGGGGCTGCTGGCGGCGGCGAGTTTTGCGCCGCGGTCGATGAAGTGGCTAGGGCGTGCGTTTTTCGGGGCTGGGCTGGTGTGTTGTGTGGGGCTGCCGCGGGTGGGTGGGGCGGGGCATGTGGCGGCGGTGGGGAGCATGGCGGTGACGTTCGGGATGTTTCACGTGGTGTATGCCGCGGCGGTTTTTGTTGCGTCGCGGGCGAGCCGGGCGAAAACGGCGGGAGGGGCATGATTGATTTTTCCCAGCTAGACAAGACGATCCACGAGAAGGGGCGTCTGGCGATCATGACGCTGCTAGCGGGGCGGGCGGAGTGGGCGTTTCAGGATTTGAAGGCGGAGCTGGGGATGAGTGACGGGAATCTGATCACGCATCTGAGGAGTTTATTTAAGGCGGGGTATGTGTCGGAGACTCGCGAGATGAAGCATCGGCCGCAGACGAGGTATGCGCTGACGGAGGCTGGGCGGGAGGCGTTTACGCGTTATCTGGGGATCCTTGAGGCGATTGTGAGGCAGGCGAGGGAGTGAGGTTTTTTTTTGGCGAAAACTTTGTCACGCAAAGCAATAACAACCAACCATGAGAATGAAATGAGCATGAAGATTACTTTAGCGAAGCATTACGGGATGTGTTTTGGGGTGAGGGATGCGTTGAAGGCGGCGGAGGAGGCGGCTGGGGCGGGGCCCTTGACGGTGTTAGGGGAGCTGGTGCACAATCCGGTGGTGGAGGAGAGGATGAGGGGATTGGGGGTGAGGCGCGGGCGGTTGGAGGCGGTGGGGGAGAGCGGGACGGAGCGGGTGATGATCACGGCGCATGGGGCATCGGATGGGGTGCGTGGAGGATGGGAGGCGGCGGGTTACCGGGTGGTGGACACGACTTGTCCGCTGGTGAAGCGGGCGCATCGGGCGCTGGCGTTGCTGGTGGCTGCGGGGTGTCATCCGGTGGTGATCGGGACGGCTGGGCATGTGGAGGTTAGGGGGCTGACTGGGGATTTTCCGGGGGCGACGGTGGTGGAGACGGAGGCGGATTTTGTGAGGTTGCCTGAGGCGGCGCGGTATGGGGTGGTGAGTCAGACGACGCAGCCGAAGCGATATGTGGAGGGATTAGTGGCGGCGTTGCGGCGGGCGCGGCCGGGGTCGGAGGTGGAGTTTCGGGACACGGTGTGTCAGCCGACGAAGGACCGGCAGACGGCGTTGGAGGAATTGTGTCAGGGGAACGAGGTGGTGATTGTGGTAGGGGGGCGGCACAGCAACAACACGCGCCAGCTGGTGGAGACGGCGCGGCGATTGGGGAAGGTGGCGTGGCAGGTGGAGACGGCGGCGGATTTGCGAGCGGAGTGGTTTGAGGGTGTGGAGTTGGTGGGGGTGACGGCGGGGACGTCGACGTTGGAGGAGACGGTGAGTGGGGTGGTGGCGGGGATTCGGGCGATGGCGGCGAGCTTGGGGGAGCGGGTGATGGGTTGAAGCGCGGGTGAAATCCGGGATTGCAAGGTGGGGAGGCGGGGCATGGTGGCGGTTCTAAGAAACACACATGGTTGCCTTTGATTTTGTCGTGGTTGGAACCGGCATTGCCGGGTTGTCGTTTGCGCTGGACGCGGCGCGGCACGGGCGGGTGGCGGTGTTGTCGAAAAAGGGGGCTGGGGAGTCGAATACGGCGTGGGCGCAGGGAGGGGTGGCGTGTGTGATGGGGGAGGACGACAGTTTTGAGCTGCATGTGGCGGACACGCTGGATGCGGGGGCTGGGTTGTGCCGGGAGGAGGTGGTGCGGACGATTGTGGAGGAGGGGCCGGCGCGGATGGCGGAGCTGATTGAGCTGGGGGTGCGGTTTGACGGGAGCGGGGAGGGTGAGAACCGGGTGGTGAATCTGGGGCGTGAGGGCGGGCACACGCGGCGGCGGATTCTGCATCACGAGGACACGACGGGGCGGGAGATTGCGGAGCGATTGCTGGAGCGGGCTCGGGAGACGGCGGGGATCGAGTTTTTCGAGGAGCATTTTGCGATCGACCTGATCACGGCTGGGAAGCTAGGGTATGCGACGGAGGACCGGGTGCTGGGGCTTTATGTGCTCGACGAGCGGAGTGGGGAGGTGATCACGTTCCGGTCGGATAGGGTGGTACTGGCGACTGGGGGATGCGGGCGGGTGTATCAGTACACGACGAATCCGGTGATTGCGACGGGGGACGGGGTGGCGATGGCGTGGCGTGCGGGAGCGACGATCGCGAACATGGAGTTTGTGCAGTTTCACCCGACGTGTCTGTATCATCCGTCGGTGAAGAATTTTCTGATTACGGAGGCGATGCGAGGGGAGGGCGGGGTTTTGATAGGAGCGGACGGGAAGGAGTTCATGCAGAAGTATGATGTGCGGGGATCGCTGGCTCCGCGGGACATTGTGGCGAGGGCGATTGACCGGGAGATCAAGCGGACGGGGAATCCGTGTGTGTATCTGGACATGCGGTCGAAGGATGAGGCGTTTCTGCGGGAGCGGTTTCCGAACATCTATCAGACGTGTCTGGAGGCGGGGCTGGATATTACGAAGGAGCCGATTCCGGTGGTGCCTGCGGCGCACTATCAATGTGGCGGGGTGCGGACGGATGTGAATGGATCGACGAGTCTGCGGGGGTTGTATGCGGTGGGGGAGGTGGGATGCACGGGGCTGCACGGGGCGAACCGGCTGGCGAGCAATTCGCTGCTGGAGGGAGCGGTGGTGGGGCGGCGTGCGGTGGTGGACATGGTGCGGCGGAGTCCGCTAGGGCAGGTGCCGGGGGTGGCTCCGGTGATTCCGGCGTGGCGTGCGGGGAATGTGACGGACGTGGACGAGCTGGTGGTGATTTATCACAACTGGGACGAGATCCGGCGGCTGATGTGGGATTATGTGTCGATTGTGAGGACGACGAAGCGGCTGCAGCGTGCGGCGACGCGGTTGAGGAATCTGCAGCGGGAGGTGCAGGAGTTTTACTGGAATTTCAAGATCACGCCGGAGCTGCTGGAGCTGCGGAATCTGGTGCAGGTGGCGGCGCTGATTGTGGACAGTGCGCAGTCGCGGCATGAGAGCCGTGGTTTGCATTGCACGCTGGATTATCCGGAGACGGATCCTCGGTGTCTGGATGACACGGTGCTGCGGCGGGTTTTGTGAGGAAAGGAGACGATTATGATACCCTGCGGGATACTGACAATTTCCGACCGCGCGGCGGCGGGAGCTTACGATGACCTTGGCGGCCCGGCGGTGCGGGAGACGGTGGAGGGGCTGGGCTGGGCGGTTATGGCGGAGGGATTGGTGCCGGATGATCTGGAGGCGATCCAGGCGGCGGTGCGGTCGTTCATTGCGCAGGGTTGCGAGCTGGTGCTGACGACTGGCGGGACGGGGATCGGGCCGCGGGATGTGACGCCGGAGGCGGTGCGGGGGATGATGCGGGTGGAGTTGCCGGGGTTCGGGGAGGCGATGCGGATGGTGTCGTTTGCGTCGCTGCCGAACGCGATTCTGTCACGGAGTCTGGCGGCGGTGGTGGATGATGCGCTGGTGATTACGCTGCCGGGGAAGCCGAGCGGGGCGGTGGAGTGTCTGAAGATTGTGGCGGCGGCGGTGCCGCACACGGTGAAGGTGGCGCGGCGGGTGCCGACGTCGTGCTGAGGGGGGGAAGGGAAGTGAGAAGTGAGAAGTGAGATTGGCGGGTTGGGAGAGGGGCGTGTTGGGTGGGCGCGGGGTGATGAGCCGGTTGAAATGGGGGTGATTCGTTGTTTGATGTCAGGTGTGGGAGTACGGAGCTTCGCGGACCCGGGCTTGTTGGGTGGGGCGGGCAGGCGCACTCCGTGCGCAGAAAGAGCTGTGATTCTCCCAGCAGTCCAGAGCCTGCGGCGCTCTTGTGGGGAGAGCGGAGTACGGAGCCTTGTGGTCCCGGGCTTGTGGGGAGAGGCTGGTAGGCGCACTCCGTGCGCAGGGAGAGCTGTAATGCTGACAGCAGTCCAGAGCCTTCGGCTATCTGGTGCGAAGAGGGCGCGAGTACAGAGCCTCGCGTTCCCGGGGCGTGGTGGGAGAGGGGCTGCTGGGAGGCGATGGGTGGGAAAGGCAACAGGCGGAACGGGTGAACCGTTCCGCCTGAAGCGAGGACAGACTATCGTGTGGGGGGATTACTTGGCTGGTGGCAGGATGACGGAGTCGATGACGTGGATGACGCCGTTGCTGCCGACGATGTCGGTGGTGACGACTTTGGCACCTGCGATGGTGACGCCGCCTTCGGTGGCGACCTTGGCGGAGGCGCCGTTGACCGTCTTCACGTCACCTGCCTTGACGTCTTTGGCGAGCACTTTGCCTGCGACGACGTGGTAGGTGAGGATGGAGGCGAGCTTGGCCTTGTTTTCTGGCTTGAGGAGGTCTTCGACGGTGCCCTTAGGGAGCTTGGCGAAGGCTTCGTTGGTTGGGGCGAAGATGGTGAAAGGGCCTTTACCGGAGAGGGTTTCGGCGAGACCGGCGGCCTTGACTGCGGCGACGAGTGTGGAGAAGTCCTTGTTACCGGCGGCGATTTCGACGACGGTTTGTTTTTCGTCGGCGGTGGCCGAGATTGTGCTGAACTGGAAGGCAGCGGCGATGGCGGAGAGGAGGAGGATGGTTTTCATTTGATTTAGGTATTGGTAGTTTTGAGTTGTTCTGCCAACTTGGCAGCGGATGACAAACGGTGCGGGTAGGGCGGGCGGTTGCTCTGGATGCGGAGATTGGAGAAAGTATTTCCTGCATCCGGTTGGTGGGGTTGCAGCGTTGGAGGGACCGTGATTCCGGGTGAAGAAGGGGCATCCGTTCGAGAGGAAGGGATGGGTGAAGAGGATCGTTTTGGATGGTGAGGGGCCGGTGTGCGGGGGTTGTGGGAGGCAGGGAGAGGGGGCTGGTTCGGCTGGGAGGGCAGGGTGGCGATGGGAGGCGGGAGGTTCCGTGAATGGCAGAAAATCAACAGTTGCGCGGTTGGGGGTGGCCGATAAAATCGCCGCCCTTTCCCCGAATCTTTACTTTTACCGGGCTGCCTTGCAGGCCGGCACGACCATGATTATTGCTACATCCGAGTTTCTTCTTCACAATGGCATCACGCTGGCGCTGGTGCTGGCGGTTTTTGGCCTGCTGGTAGCGATCTGGCTGATTGGGCGGATCCGTACGGCGTCGCCGGGGAATGAGCGGATGATTGAGGTGGCTGCGGCGGTGCAGGAGGGGGCGAGGGCGTATTTGAATCGGCAGGTGGTGGCGGTGGGGGTGATTGCGGCGGTGATTGCGGTGCTTTTGTTTGTGTGGAAGCGGTCGGCCCCGTTGCCGCTGGGATTTGTGACTGGGGCGGTGTGTTCGCTGGCGGCTGGGTATATTGGGATGCGGATTGCGGTGCTGGCGAACGTGCGGACGACGCAGGCGGCGTCGGAGAGCGAGGCTGGGGCGTTGCGGATTGCGTTTAATGGGGGAGCGGTGACGGGGTTGCTGGTGGTGGGGCTGGCGCTGCTGAGTGTGGGTGGGTTTTTTGCGGTGATGCGGCCGCACGGGACGGGGGAAGCGGTGAGCAGCCTTGTGGGGCTGGCGCTGGGGGCGAGTCTGATCTCGGTGTTTGCGCGATTGGGCGGGGGGATTTACACGAAGGCGGCGGATGTGGGGGCGGATCTGGTGGGGAAGGTGGAGTCGAATCTGAGCGAGGATGATCCGCGGAATCCGGCGACGATTGCGGACAATGTGGGGGACAATGTGGGGGATTGTGCGGGGATGGCGGCGGACGTGTTTGAGACGTATGCGGTGAGTCTGATTGGGGCGCTGCTGATCAGTACGCTGCAGCTGAAGGGAGTGGAAGGCGGGCTGGTGTATCCGTTTGCGATCGGTGGGATTTCGATCATCACGGCGGTGCTGGGGGTGCTGTATGTGAATCTGCGGGCGGCGTCGGGTCGGGCGGATCGGGTGTTGATTGAGGGCGTGATTGTGTCGGGGATTCTTTCGGCATTGCTGTACTGGCCGGCGACGACGGCGCTGCTGCCGGCGACGCTGGAGATCGGGGGGAAGGTGTACACGCAGGTGGGGATTTATGGGAGTGCGCTGGTTGGGTTGCTGATGACGTTTGGGGCGGTGTTCATTACGAATTACTATACCTCGACGGCGTATGCGCCGGTGCGGAACATTGCGAAGGCGTCGGAGACTGGGCATGCGACGAACATCATTGCGGGGATTGCGGTGGGGAACATGGCGACGGCGCTGCCGGTGCTGCTGATTGCGGTGTCGATCTGGCTGAGTTATGCGTGGGGTGATTTGTTCGGGGTGGCGACGGCGGTGATGAGCATGCTGAGCATGGCTGGGATTATCATTTCGCTGGATGCGTTCGGGCCGATCACGGACAATGCGGGAGGGATTGCGGTGATGAGCGGGTTGCCGGAGTCGGTGCGGGCGCGGACGGACGCGCTGGATGCGGTGGGGAACACGATGAAGGCGGTGACGAAGGGGTATGCGATTGCTTCGGCCGGGCTGGCGGCGCTGGTGTTGTTCGGGTCTTACTATCTGGAGCTGGAGGACAAGTTGCGGGCGGCGGGCAAGCTGCTGGCTGGGGAGAGTGTGGAGTTTTCTCTGAAGGATCCGCGGGTGATCATTGGGATGTTCCTTGGCGGGCTGCTGCCATTTTTGTTCAGTGCGATGGGGATCAGTGCGGTGGGGCGGGCGGCTGGGGCGGTGGTGGTGGAGGTGCGGCGGCAGATTGCGAAGTTCCCGGGGATTCTGACTGGGGAGCAGAAGCCTGAGTATGCGGCGTGTGTGGATATTGTGACGAAGGCGGCGTTGCGGGAGATGGTGCTGCCGGCGCTGTTGCCGGTGGCTGGGGTGCTGGCGGTGGCGGCGATTCCGCAGCTTGGGCGTGAAGCGCTGGGTGGGTTTCTGATGGGGACGATCGTGACGGGGTTGTTTGTGGGGATTTCGATGACGTCTGCTGGTGGTGCGTGGGACAATGCGAAGAAGTACATTGAGGAAGGCAACCATGGCGGGAAGGGCAGTGACGCGCACAAGGCGGCGGTGACGGGCGACACGGTGGGTGATCCTTACAAGGACACGGCGGGGCCGGCGATCAATCCGATGATCAAGGTGGTGAACATCGTGGCGATTCTGGTGATTGAGCTGTTCTTCCTGTGAGGGGGAAGTCGGAGGACTGGCCGAGAATGGCACCGGCGATTTCGCGATTGGAGAGGGCCGTGGCGAGGAGGGTGTTGTCGGGCGAAAATTTTCCGGGGGCGAGCTACTTTCTGCTGGACTGGGAGGGTGACCTCTAGTACTTCAAGGGGTGTACTGGTGCCCTTTGATGGCTGCCATTCGAATTTCCAACCCAACCCAAATCCTAAATGAACCAATCCAGACTCACAATGAGCTTCGCTGGAGTTGCTGCGATGGTGGCGCTTTCTCTTGGAGCCCCTGCCAGCGCGGTGGCTGCCGACTGTGGCGGAGAAGCCAAGAAGGTGGCGAAGGCCATCGGTGCGAATCCTGAGAGCACGCTGAAAGTCGTTGCTGAGCTTGTTTCGGCGTCGCCGAAGTGCTCGTGCGAGATTGTGAAGGCTGCCATTTCTGTTTCGAAGGCGGACAAGGACATGGTGGTTCAGATTGTGACGACGGCTGCGGATGCTGCGCCTGAGGAAGTGGCGAGCATCATCAACTGTGCGGTGCAGACTTCTCCTGAGTCGGCGAGCTTGATTGCTGCGAAGTACGGCAGTGTGACGGCTGGTGCGGGCAAGGGCGTGGTGCCGACGGGCAAAGAACCGGTGGCGACTGGCAAGGGCAAGGTTCCTGTTGAGCCTGTGAAGGAAGATGATTACACGTGGGACTTCGGTCTGATGCAGCCGGGTGTGGGTGGGATTTATCTGATCACGCCTGGTGGTGGGGTTGGGTATGCGCCTGGGCAGCCTCGTCCTGGGGACAAGGATGGTGACGGCATCCCTGATGCGTACGATCCGAATCCGAACAAGCCCAACAATCCGAATGAGAACACGGGTGGCAACAGGCCAACGAGGCCGGTGCGTCCGCCAGGACCGATTTCCTGAATTTTACTGCGGGATATTCCTGTAGAGTGCGCGACAGCCTCTCCTGATGAAGGGAGAGGCTGTTTCGTATGTGGGGGGAAGGTGGGAAAATAGTAAATAGTAAATGGTAAATGGTAAAAGGTATGAAGCAGGGAGGGGAGGGAAGTTAGAAGTGGGAAGGGTGAAGTGGGAAATCTGAAGGGGTAAGGGGTGAGGTTGGGGTTACATGAGTTCGTGGGCGAGGATGCTGATGGTGTAGATGGCGGCGGTTTCGGTGCGGAGGATGATGGGGCCGAGGCTGAGGGGGAGGAAGCCTTGGGAGCGAGCGAGGCCGTATTCTGCTGGGGTGAAGTCGCCTTCTGGGCCGATGAGGACGAGGGCGTGGCGGATGGGGATGGGGGATGAGGAGGCGGCGTCTGCGAGGATGGATTTGAGGCGGCGTGCGTCGGGGTCGATGGCGGCGATGAGTTTGAGGTCTGCGTGTGGGGAGGAGGCGATGAATTGGTCCATGGAGACGGGGGAATGGACGGTGGGGAGCCAGTTTTGGCCGCATTGTTTGCAGGCTTCGATGGTGGTGCGCTGCCATTTGTCGCGGCGGTCGGTGCGTTCGGAGGCGTCGAGGCGGACGATGGTGCGTTCGCTGATGAGTGGGATGATTTCGGCGGCTCCGAGTTCGGTGGCTTTCTGGAGGATGAGTTCCATGTTTTTGCCTTTGGGGATGGCCTGGGCGAGAGTGATGCGGGCTGGGAGGGCCGGGGAGCGGTGGGAATGGATGGTGCGGAGGATGGTTTCGCGTTTGGAGGCGAGGGTGATTTCGGCGGTCCACTCGGTGCCCTCGCCGTTGAAGACGACGACGCGGGTGCCTTCGCGGAGGCGGAGGACCTCGTGGCAGTGGTGGCATTCGGCTTCGTCGAGGCGGATTTCTTCGGGGTCGCAATTGGCGGGGTGGACGTAGAAGCGGGGGAGGCTCATGGGAGTGGGAGAGGGTGCGGGTTGATCAGCGGGGAGGCTTGGAGAGCCATGTGGTGCCGAGGGGCTGGAGAGGTGCGGGGAGGTTGGGGAGGGGGAATTCGCGGGTGATGCGGCCGTCGCTGGAGAGGTGGACGATGGAGGCGGTGTGGAGGTGGCCGGAGAGACGGGAGCCGGGGGAAGGTGAGAGGGAGAGCGACCAGTTGGTGGTTGGGAAGTTGTCGGGGAGGATGAAGCCGAGTTCGACGGGTTTTTGGCTGGAGGAGGCGAGGGGGCCCTTGGTGATGTGAGGGCCGTTCTGGTGGAGACGAGCGAAGGCTTCCCAGACGTTATTGCTGGGTTGCTGGGGGGTGGGGGAGGAGCGGAAGAGGAGCGGTTGCCAGAGGAGCGGGCGGTCTGGCGTGCCGGCGGCGATGCGGAGCGCGGAGCGGTCGGCGCAGTGCAGCGACAGTTTGAGCATGGTGCGAGGCGGGCGGCTGGGGGCGGGCTGGACGGTGGCGACGTACTGGGACCATGGCCAGCGGGTGATGGAGTGATCTCTGAAGAGGACCCATGCCATGCCGCGGTCGGCCCATGAGCGGCCCCATGGGTTGACGGCGAGGAAGGCACCTTGTTCACGATCTGCGAGGGTGACGCGGCCGTCGCCGGTGATGTCGATGTCGGAGGTGATGCGGCCGTCGCCGTTGCAGTCGCGGCCGATGGATTGGTCGAAACCTGCGTAGACCATGGCGTGGCCGGGGCCGGATGAGCCCCATGAGGAGACGATGGCGCGGCAGCCGGAAGGGGTGCCTGCGGGGAAGGGCAGGACTTTTGCGCCTTGGATGGGGAATTCGGTGGCGAGGGGGTGCTGGTTGGCGAGGAGATGGAGGGCTTTATGGAGGGAGGGAGTGTCTGAGAGTGGGAGGACCTGCCATGAGCGGGCGCGGTTGAGGAGGGCGCGGCGGTATTTGTGGAAGCCGCTCATGAGGGTTGGTGAGGGGCTGGGGAGGTCGGATTCGAGGGGGACGCCGGAGTCGGCGGCGAGGATCCAGCCGTCGATGAGGTGGGAGCGTCTGGAGGGGGGGGTGGCGAGGAGGAGGTAGGCGTGGGAGGGGGAGAGGCGGAGGGCTGGGGAGCTGGCGGTGGTGCTGCGGGATCTGGCGATTTCTGCGCCGAGGATGTAGTAGAGGCCTGCGTGCTGGGCGCAGGAGAAGCTTTCCTGGCGGACGATGGGGGGGAACCACGGGCGGGTGGTGAGGTTGACGCGCTGGGGTAGGTTCCGGCTGATGGAGGCGGAGGGGGAGCTACGGCAGCTGGAGAGGGAGGATGTGGAGGCCAGTCCGATGGACAGGGCGAGGGCCGTCAGGGACTTCATGGGGGGATGGAGAGCACGGGATCGGGGGCCTGTCCAATGTGCGGGGGGGAGATGATGAAGATTGATTTAGGTTTCGTCCGGCGGTTACATACGTGCGTAGAGGAAGTGCCCACCGCTGATCCATGCCTGCCCATCGTCCTACCCGAGTTTCAGGGACAGTCTTGCCGCCGGAGGCGGGACGTTCCGAGGCGTTATTGTTATTGCTGCGGGATCTTGCGGTGCTGACGGACACGGAGTTTGACCATGTGCGGGTGAAGCAGTCGCTGGAGAATACGGCTGGTGGCGAGCGTGAGCCGATGGAGATGCTGGTGGATGCGGGGGCGCGGAGCGGGTTGAGGGTGGAGCCGGTGCGGCTGACGGTGGCGGATGCGGTGTGGCAGGCGCGTCATGATTTGCCGTTAGTGGCGTGGAGTCCGGTGGAGTGCCGGTGGGTGGTGGTGACGGGGGCGTCGTGGTTCCGGGTGAGGCTGGCGGGGAATGGGAATGCGGGGGACCGGATGGTGGTGGGGCGGCGGGAGCTGGCGAAGGTTCTGGGGTGCGGGGGGACGGACGAGAGTGTGGAGTTTGGGATGGTGCATGCGGAGCGGCCGGCGGAGCCTGCGAGCGGGAGGGACCGGGTGCATTACGGGACGGGAGAGAGCGATGGCGGGCATGGGGGAGGGCGTGGAGGGCATGACGAGGTGGCGCCGTGGCGGCGGTTTTTTGGGTTATTGAGGGCGGAGGTGCCGGACATCACATCGATTGTGATCTACAGCCTGGTGACGGGGATTCTGTATCTGGCTGCGCCGCTGGCGGTGAATGCGCTTGTTAGTAATTTATCGTTCGGTGGGCAGGGGCAGCTGATTCAGGCGGTGGTGGCGCTGGCGATTGCGTTGCTGGTGTGTCTGGCGATTGGGGCGACGGTGAGGGGGCTGCAGTACTATCTGAGTGATGTGATTCAGCGGCGATTGTTTGTGCGGCTGACGGCCGATTTGTCGTATCGGCTGCCGCGGGTGGAGGTGAAGAGTTATGACGGGATGCATGCGCCGGAGCTGATGAACCGGTTTCTGGATATTGTGACGGTGCAGAAGACGACGGCGTTTCTGCTGCTGGATGGGATCAATGTGGTGTTGAGTGCGTTGATTGGGATGGTGGTGCTGGCGTTTTATCATCCGTTTCTGCTGGCGTTTGATGCGTGCATTGTGGTTGGGGTGGTGATTATCACGGTGGGGTTTGGCCGGAATGCGGTGAAGACGAGCATTGTGGAGAGCCGGGCGAAGTATGCGGTGGTGCACTGGCTTGAGGAGCTGGCGAGGTATCCTGCGGTGTTCAAAGGGCCGGGGGGGTATGCGCTGGCGTCGGAGCGGGCGGATCAGCTGGCGCTGGACTATCTGCATTCGCGCGGGAATCATTTCCGGATACTGATCCGGCAGATTGCGGGGTTTCTGATGCTTGAGGTGTTGGCGTCGACGACGTTGCTGGTGATTGGTGGGATGCTGGTGCTGCAGATGGAGCTGACGCTGGGGCAGTTGGTGGCGAGCGAGCTGATTGTGGGGGCGCTGGTGGCGTCGATGGGGAAGCTAGGGAAGCAGTTTGAGGCGTGGTATGATGCGATGGCGGCGATGGACAAGCTGGGGCATCTGGTGGATTTGAGGGTGGAGCGAGATGATGGGGAGGTGCCTGCTGGAACGGGGGGAGCGGCGGAGGTGAAGGTGGAGGGTGTGTCGTATGCGTATCAGGAGGGGCGGCCGGTGCTTGAAGATCTGGGGTTCCGGCTGGTGGCGGGGGACCGGGCGGCGGTGGTGGGGCCGCATGGGAGCGGGTCGAGCACGGTGTTGTCGCTACTGGCGGGATTGAGGCAGCCGGACAGCGGGACGATCCGGATAGACGATGTGGATTTGAGGTCGTGGCATCTGGAGAGCCTGCGATCCGGGGTGGCGCTGGTGAGGGGAGGGGAGATTCTGGAGGGAACGATTGCGGACAACGTGCGGCTGGGGCGGCCTGAGGTGAGGGCGGATGAGATTCGGGGGGCGATGGCGAGGGTGGGGTTACTGGAGGAAGTGCTGGCGTTGCCGCAGGGGATGAACACGATGCTGGTGACTGGGGGGCGACCGCTTTCGACTGCGCAGTGTGTGCGGTTGCTGGTGGCGCGGGCGATGGTGTCGCGGCCTCGGTTGCTGCTGCTGGACGAAGTGCTGGACGGGCTAGGGGTGGATGATCTGGATGGGCTGGCGCCGGAGTTGTTTGATCCTGGTTGTCCGTGGACGCTGCTGGTGGCGACGCGGGATCCTGCGGTGGTGGGGTTGTGCAGCAAAGTGATCCGGCTGACGGCACCGACGGCGATGAACCTGAAAGCACACTGAAACGATGTCATCTGCGCACACTGAAACGGGGGGATGGTCTTTGCTGGACCGGAAGGCGAATCTGCCTGCGATGGCGATGGCTGGGACGGTGAGGAGTTGCCGGATTCTGGGGCGGGTTCTTGCGATGCTGTTTCCGGTGGTGGTGCTGGGGCTGGTGTTTCTGCCCTGGCAGCAGAATGTGGGCGGGGTGGGGAAGGTGATTGCGTATGATCCGCTGGACCGGCGGTTGAATGTGGAGAGCCAGGTGTCGGGGACGGTGAAGGCGATGCATGTGGTAGAGGGGCAGACGGTGAAGGAGGGGGAAGTGATCTGCGAGATACAGGACAACAATCCTGACCTGCTGGCGAATCTGGCGTTGCAGCGGCGTGCGGTGGAGGCGCGGCTGGCGGCGGCGAAGGGACGGATTGAGGATCTTGAGACGCAGGGGGCGAGTCAGCAGCTGGCGATGCAGCAGGCGCTGGATGCGGCGAGGCAGCGGGTGGTGGCGGAGAAGGCGGCTGGGGGAGCGGCGACGTTGAATTTCGAGCGGAGCACGAAGCTAGTGAAGCGCGGGGTGATCTCGAGCCGGCAGTTTGAGCTGGACCGGCGGGATCATGAGGCTGCGGTGGCGAACGTGGGGAATGCGGAGGCGACGCTGGGGCGGACGGAGGCGGATTTTCAGTCGGTGATTGCGGGGATTCGGGCGCAGCGGGGGAGTGCGGAGGCGGAATTGGCGGCTGCGGAGCGTGAGTTGACGGCGATGGACAATCAGATTGCGCAGAATGAGCGGCAGGTGGTGACGGCGGCGAGGGGTGGGGTGGTATTGAGTGTGGGGGCGACGGCGGGGACGTATTTGAGGCCGGGGTCGTCTGTATGTGTGATTATTCCTGAGACGGACAGTCGGCTGGCGGAGGTGTGGCTGGATGGGAATGACATGCCGCTGGTGCAGCCTGGGCGGAAGGTGCGGCTGCAGTTTGAGGGATGGCCGGCGATTCAGTTTGTGGGGTGGCCGAGTGTGGCGGTGGGGACGTTTGGCGGGCGGGTGATGTGGGTGGATCCGAATGTGAGTGACAGTGGGAAGGTGAGGATTGTGGTGGAGCCAGAGCCGGATGTGATTGAGCGGGACGGGGTGTCGGTGACGGAGACGTGGCCTGCGAACCGGTGGTTGCGGCAGGGGGTGCGGGTGAACGGGTGGGTGCTGCTGGAGCAGGTGCCGTTGTGGAAGGAAGTGTGGCGGCGCATCAACGGGTTTCCGCCGGTGGTGGCGGACGGGGAGTCGGACAAATTCAAAAAATCCTGACATTGGGGCCCATGCATGCGTCTGACTTGGGGAATGTGAGGAGATTGCTGCCTGTGGGTTTGGTGCTGCTGCTGGGCGGGGTGGCGGTGGGAGCGCCGGGCA
This sequence comes from Verrucomicrobiota bacterium, assembly GCA_003402705.1. Classification (GTDB taxonomy): domain Bacteria; phylum Verrucomicrobiota; class Verrucomicrobiia; order Verrucomicrobiales; family V1-33; genus V1-33. The sequence continues at coordinate 69,390 of QQNF01000009.1, forward strand.
AGGGTGGAGGAGGGAAGGCGAAGGGAGGGGTGGTGGTGGTGAAGGAAGGGAAGGCGGAGAAGGCAGCGAAGGCTGGGCCGGTGGTGAAGGCTGGGGAGATGCGGGTGGCGGAGCGGAAAGTGGCTCCGCTGCTGCTGGATGAAGTGCTGGCGGCGGTGATGAAGCGTTATCCGCCGTGGCTGGCGGCATTGATCGAGCAGGATATTGCGACCGGGCGATTGCGGCAGACGCTAGGTGCGTTTGATCCGTCGGTTTCGGCGAAGCTAGGGCTGCAGCGCGGGTATTACGGGGCTGAGAGTGGGGAGGCGATGGTGGAGCAGGCGTTGCCGTTCTGGGGCGGGAGTGTGTATGGGGGGTACCGGTTGAGCGGGGGGTTGCTGCCGAATTACAGCAAGGAGCGGACGCAGGAGGACGGGGAGTTCACGGCGGGGGCGCGGCTGAACCTGCTGAGGGACGGGGCGATTGACCGGCGGCGTGCGAGTGTGCAGCAGGCGAGGATTGATGTGGAGCTGGCGGATCCGTTTATCCTGCGGCAGTATCTGGATTTTGTGAGGGCGGCGGCGCGGGCGTACTGGAACTGGGTGGCGTCGGGGATGAGGCTGCGGATCAGCGAGGAGATACTGCGGGTTGCGGAGGAGCGGGACGTGCTGCTGGCGGCGCAGATTGCGGAGGGGTTGGTGGCTCCGATTGTGAGGACGGACAACCGGCAGCTGGTGCTGAGCCGGTCGATTGAGGTGGTGAGAGCGCAGCGGCGGCTGGAGGCGGCGGCGATTGAGCTGTCGCTGTTTCTGAGGAGTGAGGATGATGCGCCGGTGGTGGTGAGTCGGGAGCGGGTACCGGATGGGTTTCCGGCGGCGGTGGCGCCTGATGAGAAGCGGACGACGGTGGATCTGCTGAATGCGTCGGTGAGGCGACCGGAGTTGCGGCGGATTCAGTTGACGATGGACAAGCTGGTGGTGGACGAGCGGCTGGCGCGGAACAATCTGCTGCCGAATCTGGATATCGGGGTGAGTGCGGCGCGGGAGTTTGGGGATCAGCCGTACAAGGACATTGACCGGACCGAGTTGCAGGCTGGGATTGAGTTGAAGATACCGCTGGGGCGGAATGAGGCGAAGGGGCGGCTGGAGACGATCAATGCGCAGATGGAGCGGCTGAGGCGAGAGGCGCAGTTTGCGAGGGATCGGATCACGGCGGAGGTGAGGGATGCGTCGTCGGCGCTGGTGGCGGCGTGGTCATTGATCGGGCAGAACCGGAGCAATGTGGAACTGGCGGCGGAGTTGGAGAAGGCGGAGTGGTATCGGTTTGAGGAGGGGGCGTCGGATATGCTGGCGGTGCAGTTGCGGGAGCAGCGGACGTTTGAGGCGCGGCTGTCGGAGGTGGAGTCGGTGGCGGATTATTTCCGTGCGGTGGCCGAGTACCGAGCGTCGGTGGCTGCGGACGCGCCGGCGGCGGTGAGAAGTGAGAAGTGAGAAGTGGGAGGAGCGACGAGAAGAGGAGAAGAGAGGAGAAAAGAAGAAAGGGCGGCCGGGAGACCCGACCGCCCTTTGAAAGGAGCGAGATGGACTGGAGATCCGAGTGGGATCAGGCAGTGAGGACCTCGTCGACGTTGACGCGGCGGCCTTCGCGGTCGAAGCGGACGGTGCCGGCGATGACGGCGAAGATGGTGTAGTCGCGGCCGAGGCCGACGCCTTTACCGGGAGTCCATTTGGTGCCGCGCTGGCGGATGATGATGTTGCCGGCGATGACCTGTTGGCCGCCGTATTTTTTGACACCGAGGCGTTTGCTGCGGCTGTCGCGACCGTTTTTGACGGAACCTTGACCTTTCTTGTGAGCCATATCAGTAGGGAAGTTGGAGGGGGCTGGGGGAGATCCTTGGGATCAGACGTTGACGGACTCGATTTGGAGGCGAGTCATGGCGCGGCGGTGGCCTTTGGTGCGGTGGTAGCCTTTGCGGCGCTTGTATTTGAAGTTGGTGACCTTGTCAGCGCGGAACTGTTCGAGGACAGTGGCTTTGACGGAAGCGCCGCCGACGAGGGGGTCGCCGATGCGGAAGCTGCCTTCGTCGCCGTAGAAGAGGACATCGCCGAGGGAGACGGTGGAGCCGACTTCTGCGTCGAGTTTTTCGACTTCGATTTTGTCGCCTGAGGAGACACGGTACTGTTTACCGCCGGTTTTGATGATTGCGAAAGCCATAAGCCAGTCTGGGTGATGAAAAGGATGCCGTCGAAAAGAATGCCGAGCCGGGAATGGGCCGGTCGGAAGGGTGGCGACCCTTCCACAGGAGGTGGAGGGCCGCAAGTGGTTTTTGAGATGTTCGGCGAGTATGGGATGGGGTCAGGGTTCAGAGGAGCTGATGCCGTTGAGGAACCATGCGGTGGCGGCGGGGTTGCCGGCGAGTTTGCGGGTGGCGAGGGACTGCATGATGGCGAGGCAGTGGCGTGCGACGTCGCGAGCGGGAGCGGAGGCGTCGATGACGTGGCCGGTATCGGGGAACTGGCGGGCGAGGTTGAGGAAGATGGCGCGTGCTTTGTCGAGAGCGGCTGGGTCTTCGAAGGCGTTGGGGATGTCGCCGCGGCGGCGGATGCGTTCTAGGCCGGTGGCGGCGGGGAGGTCGAGGAGGAGGACGGCGTCGGGGCGCGGGGCGAAGGATTCGTGATCGGCGACGAGGGCTGTGGGGTCAGCGCCGCGGGCACCTTGATAGGCTGCGGAGCTCCAGTAGTAGCGGTCGACGATGACGATCCAGCCAGCGTCGAGGGCCGGCTGGATGGTGCCGCGGACGTGCATGGCGCGGTCGAGGCGGAAGAGGCGGAGTTCTTCGTCGAGGGTGAGGCGGCCGGCCTGGGCGGAGCGGCGGAGTTCGGTGCCCCATTTGAGGCTGGTGGGTTCTTTGGAGAGGGTGCAGGCGATGGCGCGTTCGCCGCAGTACTGGGCGAGGAGGGCTGCGGTGGAGGTTTTGCCAGCGCCGTCGATGCCTTCGACGGCGAGGAGGAGGCCACCTGGGATGAGGGCTTTCATGGTGAGAGGAGATGGATGGTTGAGAGAAGGCGGTTGGGAAAGAAAAAAGGCGGCACCCGTGGGGGTGCCGCCTGAGAGAAGGGCGAAGCTGCCGATCAGCGTTTGCTGAACTGGAAGCGCTTACGGGCACCTGGCTGGCCGTATTTTTTCCGTTCTTTGGCGCGGGCGTCACGGGTGAGGTGGCGACCTTCTTTGAGTTGGGAGCGGAAACCGGCGTCGACCTTGAGGAGGGCGCGGGCGATGGCGAGGCGGACGGCACCGGCCTGGCCGTTGAGGCCGCCGCCGACGGCGGAGATGATGATGTCGTATTTGTTGGCGTTGCCTGTCACCTGAAGGGGAGCGAGGACGGCATTGCGCATCGTTTCGGTCGTGAAGTAGTCTTCGAACGAGCGGTCGTTGATGGTGATGTGGCCCTCACCGGCGGTGAGGCGGGCGCGGGCGCTGGCCGTTTTGCGGCGGCCTGTGGCGGCGTAAACTGTTTCTGCCATGGGATGGATGAGGCTGAAGGGTTGAGCGGTAGTGGCTTAGAACTGGTGCACGGTGGGCTGTTGGGCCTCGTGGTTGTGTTTTTCGCCGCGGTAGACGCGCAGTTTGGTATAGATGCGACGGCCGAGGCGGTTGTGAGGGATCATGCCGCGGACGGCGAGGAGGACGATTTGTTCCGGGCGGCGAGCGCGGAGGGAGCGAGGGGAGTCGACGTGGTGACCGCCGACGTAGCCGGAGAAGCGGTGGTAGACCTTGTTGATTTCCTTTTTGCCGGTGAGGACGACCTTGTCAGCATTGATGATGACGACGTGGTCGCCGTTATCGATGTGCGGGGTGTAGGTGACTTTATTTTTGCCGCGGAGGATATTGGCGGCTTCGACGGCGACGTCGCCGAGGACGCGATCTTTGGCATCGATGAGATACCATTTGCGCTGAATGTCCTCAGCTTTTGCGGAGACGGTTTTCATTTGTCGTTGAAAATCAATGGGGTCCAGAAATTGCCCGGGGGCGGGGAGGCGGAGAGTAGCTGAAGAGAGCGAACTGTCAAACAGCAATTCGGTGCTGAGGGGATTCCAAGGGAGTTCGGGGAGGGGGCCAAGGGGGATGGAAGTGGTTGAGGATGAGGGGCTGGGCGGGTGTTTTGGGAGGGAGCGGGAAGGAGGTGAAAAAAGTGCTGCACCTTCGTAAGCCGGATTCTGTCCCCCGCTGGTGAACCAGCGGATCGACGGTGATTCCTCTGAAGGATGCCTTGCGGCGGCCGACCCCGGTGGTGAGGCGGGTGTGACGAACCCGGGAGATATCCGCCGGCGGCGACTCAACGCCGGGCACAGAGGTGCCGGGCCACCAACTTCGTCTCGAGTGAGCCCATGGAGAGGAATCATCGGCCTGCCCGAAGAGCCATCTACCGGATAACTTAACCGCGAGGCCTGTCTGAGGTCCACGGAGCCGTCCGCGTCCATCTTGGCGCTGTTCTAGGAACTTCCGTGGCAGCGCTTCCGCATTCAGGACAACACCGTCGCCGTCCTACAATCCGCCCTCAGCCTGAAGCGGTGCCTTGACCCCCCGTACTGGACGCTGCCATCGTCGCCGCCGCCAAAGCCGCCCGCTGCCGGCGACTACTCAGCGACGCCCTCAATCACGACCAGGCCTACGATGGCGTAGTGATGGGGAATCCGTGCCTTGCGCTAGGAGAGCGGAATTGACAGCGATCCTCGCGTGATGTATAAAACGCATCATGACTCGCACTCAGATTCAGTTTCCTGAGCCCCTCTACCAGCGGCTCAAAGAGATCGCGGAGCGGCAGGATTGGTCGCTCTCGGAGGTCATGCGCAAGGCGGCGGAGCACTTCGTCACCCGCTTCCCGGAGCAGCCCGCGCCCAAGAAAGTCTGGCGTTTTCCGACCCTCGACTGTGGCGGCGACTTCCTCACCGATCCAGCCAGCGTGCGCCCCGAAGCGGAGGCCATCCAGGAGCGCAGCGCGTCATGATCCTCTCAGCCGATACCAATCTCTTCCTCTACGCGGCCAATCCTGATTCGCCGTACCACGAAGCGGCCCGCCGCTTTTTCGAGGAGGAGATCGTTGGCGAGCGCTTCCTGCTCTGCGGCCTCGTGTTGGTCGAGCTTTACATGCAGCTCCGCAATCCCGCCGTCTTCAAGAAGCCCAAGACCGCCAAAGAAGCCACGGCCTTTTGCGACGCCCTGCGCACGAATCCCACCTGGGAGTTCGGCGACTACGAACCTGAAGTCGGCAAACCTCTCTGGAACTGGGCCGCCAAGAGCACCACCGGCTTCCGCCACATCATCGACGCCCGCCTCGCCTTCACTCTTAGGCATCACGGCGTCACTCACTTCGCCACCTCCAACGCCAAGCACTTCGAGGGCTTTGGGTTTGAGCAGGTGTGGAACGGACTGCGTGATTCCACCTGAATAACAAGAATGAAGTTCATCGACCTATTTGCTGGGCTCGGCGGGTTCCATGCTGGGCTGACCAGCCTGGGGCACGAGTGCGTGTTCGCCCCTTCCTGAAATGAGCGAGGTGAAGAACCGTTTTGCTGGTCTTGGCTCTAAGGGACATGTTCAGGCTGGCGACATGCACCGGCACCACTTGAGGGTGGCTGGCAGGCGTGCTCCGCACGCAGAGAGAGCTGTAATTTTTACAGCAGTCCAGAGCCTGCGGCGCGCTGGTTCGGAGGGGGCTTGGGGAAGGGGCCGACCGGGAGGTCGGCGTCCCCGGGCTGGAGGGGTGAGGGTTGGCGGGCGCAGTGTTGGGGGGCCGGGGCGGCGGTGGGGCCGCCCCGGAGGGAGAAAGAGTGCTGCACCTTCGTAAGCCGGATTCTGTCCCCCGCTGGCGAACCAGCGGATCGACGGTCATTCCTCTGAAGGCAGCCTTGCGGCGGCCGACCCCGGTGGTGAGCCGGTTTGTGGGGGTGGGGGGCGGGGAAATGGAGAATTGAAAATTGAAAACATTAAAATGCGGAATGGTGAAGGAGGGCGTGTTGGGAGAGGGGGATGGGGATTTGGGATGGGGCCGGTTCGAAGGGCGAGAATGGAGAGGGAGTCTCGGGCGAAGGCGTGAGGGTGCGAGGGTTGGTGGGGAGAGGACGGTGGAGGCTTTTTGGGAGAGGCAGTGGAGAGGTTGCATGCGAGGCCTGTGGAGGGGTTTATTAATGGCTAACGAATGGAGTCGAAACAAATGGTGAGATTTATGTGGTGTGATTCAGGGGCGGGGGTTATGGTCAGGAAACGACTATTGACGCTATGACGCCTCCTCGCTTTCTGCTTCCTGCTTCCTGCTGATTCCGACACTGCCATTGCAGGCGGCTGATGGGTTTTCGAGTGATGGGAACAGTCTGTGGCTGAATACGGACAATGGAGGGAATGGGTTCATTCTCAAAGCGGACGAGTTCGAGATTCCGGGAACCGGGGGCTTTTTCAGCGACCGTGTTTCGTTCCTCAGTCTGGGGGAATATCCCTTCTGGAGGTGGGAGAGGACGGAGCCCGGGGAGCCATACCCGTCTACGCAGATGGAGTTGGAGGGCGAGTATAATCAGCTTCGTCTGTTCGACCGGTACTCGCCAGTGCCTACAATCTACTTTGATCCGTCTATTCCTGAGGGGCGCATCAGCGGCTCGAAGATCCTGACAGAAGGGACAGTGAAGCCTTGGCTGGAGGGTCAGAATCTGAAGGTGGCCAATCTGGAGGTGAGCGGGAAGGTGAATGGGAATCTCGACATCAGCGGGGGACTGACAGTGCGATCCAATCTGGTTGCTTACGGTGACCTGACGTATGCGATCGGGAATCCGGCGTACTGGCAGAAGACGGAGGACATTGGAAGCGGAGCTAGTGTCGTCGTGAGTGCGATCGCCGGTCGCAATGCGAGTCTCTGGAGATGGAAGGTGCCGAGTCATGGCATCAATGTTCGGAACGACTGGTTCGTCGATGGGATGACC
>QQNF01000010.1 GCA_003402705.1 Verrucomicrobiota bacterium
CGCCGATAGCCATTCCGAGCCAGTCCCGAGCGTCGATTGCCATAATGAGAATGCCGAACACCGCGAACGCAGCAGCAGCCAGCAATCCCTTCAGCTTTTCGCGATTCATGGAATGAGCCTAACAGTTTATTATTCCACTATATCTGGTGGAATATCCCATTGCAATCGGGCCGTTCGGCCAAGTGCACTTTCCTTTCAACTGCCTGAAATTCAATGGATATGACCGCACCACGCTCCCAATATCCGAACCAACGCGATTGGCAACAACTTCCCATGGTGATTTAGCTTTCCTGATGATCAAGGCGGAGCCGACGCCGGGGCCAAAAAAATCAAATTGACGTTCCGCCGCACATGCGGCATGCGTGCATTCACAGTTCAAGGTCAGAGTCCCGCCCGGACTCTCGACGAAGTATTGGCAAGAATGGAGGCACTCGGGGCGGTGGCCGACGAGTGTGAGGCGGTGCGTCGGACCGTTGGGATGTTTCTGGGCATGACCACCATGATCTACACGCACGTGATGAACCGTCCGGGCGTGGTCGCCCGCAGCCCGCTCGACGGTCCCGGCGGTGGCTCCGCGTTGGATGGGCGTGGACTTTTCGGGCAGACGGCTGGGGCTGCCTGACGAGTGAGGGAGATGAGAGGCATCGGCTTCATGGGTGGTCCTCAACTAGTGTCAGGCGCCTCGGGTTGGGGGAGCAGGAACCCGGGGATCTGTTGGGGCGTGTGGTAGATTCGCACCAGACTCAGCCGCCCACTCCCGCAGTGCGGACAGTTCTTCACGGCGTCGCTGTCCTGCTCTGCGCCGGCCCCGGCCGTCGCGGTCGCGGTCGCAGTTGTGCCGGTGCCCAGCAGCGCCCGGGCCTGCGCGACGCGTTCGTGCCGCCCCCGGTTGGCCAGCAGGCGTAGTGCCGGATTTTGACAAACCGCTCCGGTAGGATGTGCAGGCAGAACCGCCGCAGGAACTCATCAGGTCCCAGGCTCATGACTTTGCGCTGTGACCCCGCGGCGTAGTCCTTGTAGCCAAATTGCCTCATTGATCGTGCTGCGGCTCAGCCCTTCCCGGTGCAGACCCATGAGGTAGTCATGGATCTGCCCGTCATTGAGCTGGTCCGGCGGGAGTCCGTAATGACGGATAAAACCGCCACCGCCCGGATACAAGACTCATGGGTGCGCTGCGCATAGCCCCGGAGGGTCAGCAGCCCGATGCATTGAGTGCGTAGAGTTGACATAGGCCACCAGCCTACTCCCAACGCAAACCCTCCTCCCGAAGCCTCCACGCGGACAGGCCGGATAATATGTTAGCACGACCAGAGCGGCTAGTTCACGCTCTCCGGGCAGCGGCTCAGTTCCAACAGTCCAGCATCCGCCGCTGGAGGGATCTGCGGAACTGCAATCAAGGGTGGAGAGCATCGCCGCCGCACCGGCGATGCTCTCAGACAATTGGTTCTACGGCAGCTCTCCGACCCTGTAGAATTTCCCGGGGATCGTTATGAGGTCATAGACGCTCTTGGTTGTGTTATTACCGGAGATCACGCCACCGAAGTCCATCCAGTCGGACAGGTCTGGGGCTGACTCGACCCGGTAGCTTTTGCCGGTTATCGATAGCCAACTGACTTCCACGGCCGGGGCCATGGTGGCAGTCAGTGCGGTGGGTGAACCGAAACCCGCGCCCTGGAGTGAGACATCATCGATCAGGACTTCCCCCAATCCGCCTCCGACGGCACCGGTTACACCCACGATCTGGATGAGAGCTGTCGTTGCGCCGTTTGGAACGACCAAGTTGTCTCTGCTGAATTTTGTCCAGTCTCCGCCGACGGTCGCTGTAAAGCCAACCCAGCCGCTGTCGCCCTTGATCGCACCGATGTCATCCAGCCAGGAGATCTTGTAGCGTTGTTCATAGCTGACGCCGTTGCTGATTTGCTTGGCCCAGAACGAGAAGGTATAGGTGTCGCCGGGTGTCACCGCGCCGGCACCGGGGTTCAATCTGTCCGCATCCTTGGTGTTCTGCTGGATTTCGGAACCGCCGGGAGCCGCGCCCACATTGAGCACCTTGATCTGCATGCATGCGCCATTGTCGCCGCGGCCGCCGGTTTCAAGTCGTAGCGGCCACTGGCTTTGGGCTGGTGTCCAGCCATCGGCATTTTCGGGGACCGTCCCCGGTTCAGTGAAATTCCCGTTATATCCCGATGCCTTGACCGTCGGCACACTCTCCATGACGCGATAGAAAGGCGATGGCTCGGAGTCGAAGGCGACGGTGACGGCATTGCCATTGATCGCAGGGCCAAGGTTCATCCACACCGAGTCGTCGTCGGATTGTTGCGGCTGATACTGGTTGGTGGCGCTGGCAGCGGTCCAGCCTACCGCCGTGACCTTCTTGATCGTGGCGGCAAGCGGCGCGGGTGGCGCCGGGAGCAGGATCTTGACATTGTCGTAGGCGACGGTCGACATGGGACCATAGAGTGGAACAACCTGAATCCGGGTGCAGGTGGCGGGAAGGGAGATCTGGAACTGGTAGGTGTTCCATTCGGTCACAGGGTTGGGCAGGGCGGCGATCTGCTCCGGCGTGTAATAGCGGTCGCCGGAGAATCCCGGCACGAACTCGACCTTGATGCCACCCGGGTTGGATCCGCCGAGCACCTTCATGTCGAGCTGGAAAGTATAGGTTTCCCCGGCGGTGAGGCCGAGGGAGGCGAGGGACATCGGGACATTGTTGTTGGCAACGAGCACGCCCCAGCCGCCGCTGGTGGCATTGATGACTGCGTTCCCATTCGGGTTGCCACCACCGGCCGGATAGCTGACGCTGGGGCCGCCGGCAAAGAACGCCCAGTTGGCGCCGCCAGACTCGAAGCCGCTGTTCGGAATGACTGGAACGGTCTGTAACGGCGTGTTGTCCACGCCGATGTCGTCGAAACGGACGATGTCATTGGAGGTCCACAGCGGGACCATCTTGATGTGGGTGGCGGCGGGGTCGATGGTGTATTCCTCCTCATAGGTGGCCCAGCTGGTGCCGGTGGTGGTGCGGCGCAAATCGCCCGAGTTGCTGATTCCGGCGGTGGCCGTCCATGACTCGATCTTGATGCCGCCTTTGTTGGCTCCGGCGGTGGGGGTCTGCATATCATAGAAGAACTTGTATCGCTTGCCGGCCTGAAGGCCAAGGCTGGTGAGTGGATACGGAGCATCGTTGTTGGAGATCAGCACGGCGAACCAAGTCTGGGTTGCCGCCGTGCCATCGATGACCGCATGGCCGTTGGGAGATCCTCCGGTGGCGGGGTAGGAAACGGTGTGGCCGTTCGCTTGCGCGAAGCCCCAACTGGTGCCGCCGTTCTCGAAGTCTCCATTGGGAAACAGGACGGGGGCGGCGGTGGTGAGCCCTGTGAGCCCAAGCAATGCTGCGGGTACAAGGTATTTGATCATGGTTTTCGTTGTTTTCATGTCTGAAAGGAATTTGCTTTTCGCGGGTGGCGTCGCCGGCGGGACGGGAAACGGGGAGAGAGAGGGTCTGGGGGGAGAGAGGGGCGGAAGAAGGTCGAAATTTGCGGGAAGAATGATGAACCGCACGGAGACAGAGGTTCCCGACGGCTGAATTCGGCCGCTGGCATAGCGTATCCGCCTAGTTCATGGTGAATTTTGGTGACGCTTGAGCCTACCATCCCCAACCGCCTTGCCAAGCTATTTATGGCAGCGGGTTTTGGGTTCATTTCGGCGGGTTGCTTCTAGCCTGTTGCCTCGGTCATCAGGTGTATTCCAGGACGCGAGTCCGCCCGTCTCCGAGATCGATTTCCGGGGCTCTCCAGCCTGTGCCGGTGGTCTGGTCCCAGAGTTCGGGCGAGTCGGTTCGGGATTCGTCGTCCTCGGCTGGAATCCAGGCTCGGATGGCCTGCCTGGGAGGTTCGATGGGCTTGAAGGTCTCGATATCGAAAGGCAGCTCCGGCGGTGGCGGGACACTGACCCGTCTTGCGAGCGGAGCACAGTAACCTCTGTTCCCTGCACTTCGATCGTGGATCTGAGTGGCTTTCCATGTGCTCGCGGGAGTATCTGGGAGAGGATCTCTTGAATCTCAATGTCCGTCGCCCACCAGCCCATAAATCCCCGCGGTTTCCGGCACATAACGCGAGCCGCTGCCAACTGCGATGGCTTGCAGTTCACGAATCGCGCTGGAACTGAGGTGTTGCCATTCCGCTTCGCATCCCATCCAGACGACGTTCGTCTCCGGGCGCAGTTCACCGAGGAAACGAGCGTATCTCAGTTCAGCTTCAAGGTCGGTGCCGTCGCGAACTCCGCGCACCACCGACAACTGCAGCGGGAACTGCTCCACAAAGTCCGTTAGCAGACCGGGCACACCGGCGACTTCGTGAAAACACAAGCGCGCCATGGCCTCGCCCTCGACACCATCAGTTCGGATTCCCCTCGTTCCGCCACGCATCGATCGCTCCATCATCGGTCTGCGGTTGGACACCAACCTCGGTCCTTTGAAATTATGGGCGCCGGCCGTCACCGGATCGATGGCAGTCAGCATCCGCCATTCCTTCCATTACTCACCGAGTCATCCCCAGTTCACCGTGAGTCGTTTGTTCCACTGACGACACGCCGGGCGCCGCCCATGCGGCTCCGCCCGGCTCTCCTCGACCTTCAGTCCGTGGGGTAGTCACCGTCCACGACCCCGGTCGAGGCGCGCTGTTCACGGGTCGCTTCATCACTGCCGGCTCGCACCGGCTTTTCCGCATCAGTTTCCTCGCTCTGCTCCGGCCGCCCGGGCACCTACTGTCTGAAAGGAATTTGCTTTTCGCGGGCGGCGTCATTGGCGGGACGGGGAACGGGGAGAGAGGGGGTCTGCTCTCTAGTCCCGCGATACGATCATTGGCCTGTGACCTAGCGGTGATCATGATCACCGGAATGTGCCGTGTGCGTGAATCACCGCGCAGCCGACGATGCACCTGCACGCCATCCAGCCCAGGCAGCATGAGATCGAGCACAATCAAATCAGGCTCATGCTGCACTGCGAGCGGGAGCACCCCCAGACCATTGCCAATGGACAGCACCTCATGGCCTTCGCGCTGCAAATGCAGGGTCACAAGGTCCACGATGTCCTTTTCGTCGTCCACCACCAAGATTCGGCTAATATGCTAGGCATCGTGGCGGCCATGCATCTCACGTGAACAAGCTTCGTTGTAACGTTCCTGTTTCGGCACCCAGGAACATGGCTACCCTGTGTGCCGGAACTGTGACATGAGCAGGGATGCGGCCGTCCAATGCCTGCTCACATTCTCTGGGTGATACCAGTCGTAGCATACCGAATTTTCCGACTGCTGAAGCGAGATTGTCTTCAGGCATTGGGATTTACGTGGCGCTGGTTCATGCGTCCCCGGCCATGGCTTTTTTCTGCACTCGCAGCGGCGGTAGTGGCGGGCGTGATCTGGGTGCTGCCGTGGGATGACGCCGCGCCTCTGGTCCTGAAGCCTACGGATAAAGAGACGCGGGAAGCAGTGAAGCAGACCGCCCAGGCGCTAAGTTTTTACGGCGACTTTGCGGGCTTCAATGTGGCGTTGTTCGTGATCTTGCTGTCCGCTGGCTGGCTGCTGCGCTCGCGCAAGTTCATGCGCATCGCCGTGGCCAGCCTGCTCTGTGCGAGTCTCTCGGGCCTCTGTGCGAATGTGATCCGCTCTGCAACGGGCCGTCCACGGCCTTCCACCAAAGCAGAAGACCGCCTGCATGGCCCCAGCTTCAGTTCCGCCTATCAAGCGCTGCCATCCGCGCACACGGCCACCGCCTTTGGCGGGGCACTGCCCGTGCTGCTCTCTGCGCCTGTGATGGGCGCGCCGTTGACAGTCGCCGCTGCTGGCGTTGGCTGGTCGCGCATGCAGTTGAACCGGCATCACCTGACCGATGTGCTCGCTTCCGTGCCGCTGTCATTTCTTTTCTCGCTGCCATTGACTCGGTGGGCCATGCTTGGTCGGATGCGTACCGCTTCCACGCTGACTCATGCCCCCGACTCATCCCGACCTCCTCACTGATCAACGCTGCCGCCACTATGGCTGGCTGGTCCTCTTGCTGCTGACAGCGGTACTCTATCTGCCCGGCACCGCCGTGCTGCCGCTGATGGACCGCGATGAGCCACGCTTCGCCCATGCGACGGTGGAAATGATGCAACGCGGCTCCTGGGCGGTGCCCTACTTCAATGGCGAGTATCGCTTCGACAAACCGCCGCTCACGTATTGGTGGATGGCCTTGCACTACCGATTGCTGGGCATTCATGAACTGTCAGCCCGTCTCCATACCACCGTATCAGTATGGCTAGTGGCGCTGGTGATCGCGGCGATTGGCAGGCGACTGCACAGCGCACGCGCAGGCTTGCTGGCAGGAGCAGCTTGGGTGCTCACCTTGCAAGTGATCGTGCATGGCCGTCTGTGCGTGGCTGATATGCCGCTGGTGCTGTTCATCACGCTGGCGTTGCGAGCGGTGATTGAGCTGTTCCAGCCCGGCGTTGCAGGATTCAAGCGCTGGCACTGGCTTTTCTACAGCGCCCTCGGCCTGAGCTTCCTGGCCAAGGGGCCGCTGGCTTTGCTAGTGCCCGCGCTGGCGCTGGTGCTGATGCGATTCCTTTTCTGGCGTCAGCCACTGCCGTGGCGACAGCTTAAAGTCTGGCCAGGATTGTTAATCGCTTTGGGCATTGCTGCCGCCTGGGGCATCCCGGCCTTGATCGAAACACAGGGCCTGTTCTGGAAGGTCGGCATGGGCGAGCATGTGGTGGATCGCGGTACCAAGGCCTTCAACGGACGCTTCCCCGTGCCGGGCTATTACTTGGCCACGGCTTTCCTCAGCCTGTTCCCCTGGATCGCCTTCCTGCCGCCGCTGTGGTCGGCAGTGCGCCGGACATGGTCGATGACGCACGCCTTGCTCGTGGGCTGGGTCGCCGCGCCCTATCTCATCTTCACGTTCTATGCCACGCAGTTGCCACACTACGTGATGCCGGGTTTCCCAGCGGCGATGCTGCTGCTGGCTACCAGTGGAGCGCTGACATTTACTGCGCGCTGGCATCGCGTCTGGGCGTGCAGCTGCGCGGGGCTGTTCGCAGTGCTGGGACTGGGCCTGCTCTGGGCGCGCCGAGGCTTTGCCTGGCCAGCGGCGTTGCTGCCTCTGCTGACTCATGCGGCTGGCTTCACGCTGTGTCTGACGGCGGCTGGGGCCTTTCTGATCTGGCTGGTCACGACCTCAGGTCGGCGGGGCTTGGTGGGCACGGTGCTGTCATGGATCGCTGTCGCTTCGCTGCTGCACATTCTGTGCATGGACATTCGCCAACTGCACCCGGCCGTGACGCTGGCTCAGCGTTTTCCCGCGCTGCCTGACAAGACCGAGTTGATTGGCTGGCGCTTCTCTGAGCCAAGCCTAGTGTTCCACTTCCAACGCCTCTGGCGTTTCACCAGCAAGCGTGAGAGCCTGGAGAAACGAATGCAGCGGCCCGGGCCGCACTTGGTCGTCCTGCTCAATAGTGAGTGGACGCTGTCCGACGCGCTGGAACGCTGGCTTTCTGGCAAGGATCAGTCGCCGCCGGGCGTGGACTTGTCCGCCGAGGTAGCAACGCTGGCGACCCGCTATCCTGATTACCAACTCTCCTCAGTCACCGTCTTCAACGCCGCACGCAGCAGTTGGGCGGAACTGGTGGTAATGGCTCGTCTTCAGACAGGGACCCAACCCGCCAAGTGACAGCATCGTTACTGAACCGAAAGGAATTTGCTTTTACTGAAAGGAATTTGCTTTTCGCGGGTGGCGTCGCCGGCGGGACGGGGAACGGGGAGAGAGGGGGTCTGCAATCACCAAACATCGATTGAGCGTCAATCCGCTTCTGAAAATTCCGACTCATTCGCAACGACATTTGACTTGCCAGGATTCCAAAGGATGAACGTTCGGGGCCGCTAGTGCGCACTGGCGACCCCGCGGGGATCCCGGAGAAAAACCATTAACTCCGGAAAAGGAGGAAGTCTCAAGACGAGCAGCGGCAAGACATAAGAGCCAAGAGAAGAGAAGACGCTTCGGGGATCGTGGAATGTGGAGGAAACGACACTTCTTTTCGGCACTCCGTCGGTCAGTCCGGCATCACGACGAAACGGACGAAGAGTTTGTCCTCGCCGGGTTCGGGCGGCAGCAGGGTGTATGAAACCGAGCTGGCGGTGTTTGCGAGTTTTGGATCGCCAATGTCAACAGGAGTCCAGTTCAAGAGGTCAGGCGAGGTTTGCACGACGAACTGTTTGTCGGCACCATACTCGGTGCTCGGAATGTTGCCGCCATTGGGCCAGGTCACCGTGTTGTCGATGAGGCCCGGAAGGGCGGCTTGTCCGGTCGCATTCATGAAATAAGCGATGCCGTTTTGCACCCCGTCGTCATTGTAGTCTTCACCCGGGGTTTGGCCGCCCGCAGGAGCCCAGTTGGCAAATCCGCCACCACCGCTCGTCACGCTGATATTGCTGATGTTGTCGAGCCATGGCCTGTCGCTCACATTGCTGAATCGAAGAGTGAGAGCGCCCGAGTTCGCAATGGTCTTCGTCATTGTGTAGCTCTGCCAGGTGCCAGGCGCCAGTCCGGTCGTGTCAAAGGTTTCGGTGTACGGGATACCGCCGACCAGGAACGTGGCAGACATTACTCCCCCGACTCGGCCGTTCTCTCTCCCGGCATAGAATGTCACCGCAAGGGTATCTCCCGAGCTAACGGAGACTCCCAGATTCTGATAGAATGTATTACCGGGATCCGTTAAGTTGGCATACCAGATACCGGCGTCCGTGCGAGTGGCAAACCGAGCATTATCATTGGTCTGCGCGTAAGTAAGACTCGCATTCCAAACGGCGGCGGCTGTAGCCCATGGTCCACCCAGCGATTGTCCTATCGTCTCGAAGCCCGGGTTCTGCACGATGATGTCTGGCGTGACGGTGATCGCCATCGTGGCATCCGCACTGAAAAGAGCCGCATCGCGCACCTGGAAATTGAACGGGTCGGACCCGGTGTAGTCAGTGACTGGAGTGTAGGTGAGGTTCCCGGCCGTGATATCGGCCACGGCTACCACCTGGTCCAGGGTTATGGGGGTACCGGACAGATTCAGTGTACCATTGGTCGGGTTCGGGAGCGAAGTCACTTTGATCGCTTGCAAGGTGGTACCGGCATCGATATCCGAGAATGGGAACTCCGCAGCTGCGAACGTCTTGACGGTGTTTTTTCTCAGGATCACCGAGCCGCCAGTGGAGGTGGGCGCCTGGTTCACATCCGTAACATTCACCGTCATCAACGCGTCGGAACTCAAAAGGGTGTTCGCATTCTGAACCTTGATCCCCATGGTGGTGTAAGGCGAACCGAACCCTCCCAACGGCGACAGGTAGGATAGGCTGCCGATGTCGGCCACCGCAACCGTGAGCGGCAGAGCGCCACTCACTACGGGAGTTCCGCTCAATTTCAATGTACCCAGCGCCGGAAGCGTGGTAATCTGCACGGCAGCGAGCGCGACAGAACCGGGATCGGCATAGCCGAAATTGCTTGCCGTTAGTGCAATTTCCGTGTTCTCATCCGCCGCTAGCGTGGCATTGGTTGAGGTCGGGTTCGGGCTAGTTGAGGTGAACCGGATGATCACGATGCCGGAGCCGCCTGAGCCAGCGGCGCCGTCTTGGTTTTGGCGTTGTCCACCACCACCTCCACCCGTATTGGCTGACCCGGAGGCAGGAGCGCTAGGGTTGCCTCCATTACCGCCGCCACCCAATCCGCCCAAACCGCCGTTGCCATTGAAGTTTCCGCTGCCGCCCCCACCGGCATAGAATTTCACGATGCCCGAGATGGAACTTGAGAGTCCTGCACCACCAGCGGCACCTGCCCCTTGTCCATTCCCATTCGTGCCGGCTGCCCCGGCACCGCCACCACCCCCGGGCGCAAAGGGGCCGCCCCAACTGAGAACATTCCCGCCAGCACTCCCTTGAAGGCTGGTGCCAGAGGCTCCGAGACGACCCACACCACCACTTCCGCCACCACCGGAACCGCCAACAGTCGGCTCGGTGAAACCAGCGGGGTTAGGATAGTTGGAGCCGCCGCCGCCGCCACCGACAGCCGTGACACCAGCAAAGACCGAGTTTTTTCCGTTGGTTCCCCGATAAGGAGAAGTGTTTGCTCTGCCGCCCGCTCCCCCAGCACCGACGGTAACGGTATACGCCGTGGAGTCAGTAACGGTGATTGTGCCGGTCACAAATCCGCCTGCTCCGCCGCCGCCGCCCGTGCCGCCGCCGCCGCCGCCGCCGCCGGCAACGATCAGATAATCGACGCTGCCGCCACCAGTCACGTTAAACGTACCGCTGCCAGTAAATGTATGGACGTCATAGGTGATTCCACCGTCAGTGTAGCTTGTGATTGTGCCGCCAGTAGCGGCAACTTGGGCATGCGCCGACGGAAGTGAGGCGCTGAGCCAGATGGCCGCGATGGCCAAGCCACAGAGCTGGCGCATGGACCAGGAGCGATTGGATAAGACACGCGTGTTAGTCGATTTCGTGGTTTTCATCTGTCTGCAAGGAATTTGCGTTTCGCGGGTGGCATAAGGTAACAGCTTGCTTCGTGGTGAACCTTTTTTTTTATGACACTTGAGCCTACCATCCCCAACCGCCTTGCCAAGAAATTTTTGGCAGCGGGTTTTGGGTTGATTTCGACGGGTTGCTTCTAGCCTGTTGCCTCGGTCATCAGGTGTATTCAAGGACGAGAGTCCGCCCGTCTCCGAGATCGATTTCCGGGGCTCTCCAGCCTGTGCCGGTGGTTTGGTCCCAGAATTCGGGCGAGTCGGTTCGGGATTCGTCGTCGTCGGCTGGAATCGAGGCTCGGATGGCCTGCCAGGGAGGTTCGATGGGCTCGTAGGTCTCGATATCGAAAAGCGGCTCCGGCGGTGGTGGGAGACTGACCGTCTTGCGAGCGGAGCACAGTAACCTCTGTTCCCTGCACTTCGATCGTGGATCTGCGTGGCTTTTCATGTGCTCGCGGGAGCATCTGGGACAGGATCTCTTGAATCTCAATGTCCGTCGCCCACCAGCCCATAAACCCCAGCGGTGTCCGGCACATAACGCGAGCCGCTGCCAATTGCGATGGATTCCAGCTCACGAATCGCGCTGGAACCGAGGTGTTGCCATTCCGCTTCGCATCCAATCCAGACGACGTTCGTCTCCGGGCGCAGTTCACCGGGGAAACGAGCGTATCTCAGTTCAGCTTCAAGGTCGGTGCCGTCACGAACTCCGCGCACCACCGACAACTGCAGCGGGAACTGTTCCACAAAGTCCGTTAGCAGGCCGGGCACTCCGGCGACTTCGTGAAAACACAACCGTGCCTGAAGTTCCGCCCGCCGAGCTTCAAGCGTGTCCACGGCACCGGATTTCTGCCGGTTCACCGCAACGCCGATGATGACCTTGTCGAAAACACGTTCCGCCTGTCTCAGGATGGACAGATGTCCGCGATGGAACGGATTGAAGCTGCCCGGATACACCGCGACACGAGGGGAAAGTCCTTCCAGCAAGCCAAGACAAATCTCCACGCCCTCGCGCTGCTGCGAAAACTTGTTCGACCAGTCGCGCAGAAACTCCGCACGCTTCTCGCGATAGGTAGTCCACGATGCCCACTGATACTCACGAAAAATGGCACGCTCGTAGGCTACTCTGGAAGCCAGCGGATAATCCGTCGCGAGCGGCTTGCAGTCGGCTTCCCAGAATCTCCAGGTGAGCGCGTCGTCGGGCAGCTTGTTCCATTTGGATGCAACAATGATTTCAGCCGCGCGCTGCACGATTCGGTTCGTCCTGTCCGCTGCGTGCCAGAGCAGCAGCGCTGCGCTCGCCTCCTCGTTGTCGGCCCGCAGCGGATTGTAGATGGCGTCGTGGTAGAGCGCGGCGAGTCTCAGTGTGTTGCGCTCATCCCCGGCCGGCACGTCGGCAAAATCCGCAAGCAGCGAGCGCAAGTGCTCCGGTCCGTGCCACACACGATGCCGCTCCGACCACCGCCGCAATACTTCATCCCCACATCCACTGTGTCGGAGCAGATGCACTGGGCACGATTCCTGAACGAGTTCCCTAAGGCAGGCAGCGTTAGTCGATTCAGTCGAGTTCATGCGTGTCGAGTGCGTAGCGGGCGACAGCAGTGTCGGCGGAGGTTGTGGAACTCGAGCACGAGCGGGTCACGCACCACTTCGTCCGCGCCGAGGGCGTCGAAATTGGCGAAGGAATTTTTACGGACCCTGCCCAATTCCTTCGCACGGGCGAATGTTTCGTCGGGAAGTTGGATCTGAGTTCGCCTCATGCCGACAGATTGACAGCACCTTGGGATGCCGTCAACGCGGCGGCGCGGCGCGCTTCTCCCGGCTTCTCCCAGTTCGCGCCTTTGGTGGCGGGATGGCGGAGCATGGTGCGGTGTTCATTTGTTGCGGAAGATCACACTCTGCACCAAGGCATGCACCAGCGAACGAATGCCGTGCTTGGTCGCGGCGGTGCCGACGAGGATATGTTCGACGGTAGCGCGGTCGGCGAAGGTCACGGGGGTTCCGGTGGCATAGACCATCAGCTGGCTGACAAGCATGTCCCGCGGCTGCTTCGGCTGCGGCTTCTCCTGCGGAATGGTGAACTTCTCCATGATACCCGACTCGTCACTACCATAAAGCCGCGCTATTCTTGCATCATCACGCTCCGGATAGGGCGCAATCGCCAGAGGCAGCGCCTTGCCCGCGGCTTCGAGATACTTCGCGATCTGCACCGTGGAAAATTCGAGCGCCGGACCGGTCTTGTCATAGCCGCGCACCCGTCCGTCCTCCGGCAGCAGGTCGCGCACATCCAGCGCCGGCAGCCCGAGCAAATCGCGCAGCGTGTTCTCATATTGGGTGCGATTGATGCGCCGCAGCGTTGCGCACCCGTCCTTTCGCCGAGCACCATCTGCGGCCACCAGCGTACCGCCCAGGTCTGCTAGAAAACCGCAGTCGTGAAGTTGGGGAAGGTCATCATTGACGTCGGTCAGGCCAGTTCCGAAAGGACGCCGGTGCTGCTACCAAACGAGTCGGTGGCGATGCCCATTTGGCGGAGCATGCGGACGTAGAGATTGGAGAGAGGGTAGTTTTTCTGGCGGTCAAAGGCGACGTGGCCTTGGTGTTTATAGCCACCGCCGGCGAGGAGGACAGGGAGGTTGCTCGATGAGTGGGCGGAGCCGTCGCCCATGTTGCTGATGGAGAGAACCTGCGTGCTGTCTAGCAAGCTGCCGCCAGCTTCGGGGGAGTCGTTGAGCTTTTGCAGGAGACCTTGCAGCAGCCGCATGTGGGCTTCTTCGTAGAGGGCGACTTGCTCGACTTTCGCAGGCGATTGGCCGTGATGCGAAGCGTCGTGTTCGCCGAGTTGGGAGCCGGGAACAGTCGGGGCCGGGAGTTGCTCCGGAACCCGGCATACAATGACGCGCGTGGAGTCGGTCTGCATCGCCAGGTGGATGAGGTCATACCATTGCTTCGTCTGGCCGACCCATTCGTTCGGGTCGCTTTCCGCCTTCGCATCGACGCGCGGTTTTGGTTTGGCGGCCCACTCTTTTTCCTGCGCTAGGCTTTGCTCGGCCTCGCGGATGGAGGTGGTGAGGACTTCCATGCGCTGGCGGTCGGCGGAACTGATTTCGCGGTTCAAGGCGCGGAGTTGGTCGCGCATTCCATCAAGGATGCTTTTGCCGTCGTCGAGTCGTCGGAGTTCGCGGGCGATTTCATCGGGCGTGCCGTCCACGAAAAGCTGGGTGAAAAGTTGCGCGCGATTGCGCTGGCCGGGCAGGGCGACGCCTTTGCTGTTAAATGAAATCGCCGGTCCCAGCAGCAGGTAGGGCACGCGCGTTTGCCCGCCGACGTGCTGCGCCGCGAGCTGGTCGAGCGTGATGCCGAGGTGCATGTCGTCCATGCGTTTGATGTTATCGGGATGCACGCCGTTGAGCAGCGCGAACTCGGTGCGGTGATCGTTCGGATAGCCGAGGTGCGACATTCCGGAGAAGACGGTGAACTTGCCGCGCTGCGGTTCGAGGATCTTCAAAAGCCGCGGTGCCTCGTAGTCGAGCCCAACTTTTTCGGGGAAAAAATACGGCGCATACGTGCCGAGCGGGCGGTCTAGGATGACCATGCGGCGCGGGGTCGCAGCGGCAGCAGCGGCGGCGCGGCCAAATGGGCTCATGGCGTCGAGCAGCGGCAGTGCGAGGGTGGCGGCCCCGGCCTTGAGGAAGGTGCGGCGGTCGAGATGGCGTTTCGGGATGTGCAGAGTGTTCATTGGTTCAAAAAGGCGCGGCTCTGCACGAGTTCGACGATGAGCGTGCGAAGGCCGTAGTTACTGGGTTTGGCGGCGGTGAGGATTTGTTCGAGCACTTCGCGGTCGGCGAATTGGATGTCGGTGCCGGTGCTGTAGGTGAGCAGTTTGCGGGCGACGTTGCGGGCGATTTGCTCCGGGTCGCGCAGGAGCGCGCGCTTGTATTCGGCGAGGTCGGCGAAGGCTGCTCCCTCAGGCGTGATGCCGGAGGGATCGACTGCGGCGGTGAAATAAACGTGCTTCTTTTCCGGGTAATTAGGCAGCGGCAGCAGCGCGCTTTTCCCGCCTTCCAATCCGAGTGGCGAGCGGTAACGTTCGCGGTAGCCGCCAAGCACGTCGTAGTTCTCCAGCGCGAAGCCCGGCGGATCGATCTGCGCGTGGCAGTTTGCGCATGCAGGCAGTGCGCGATGCTTTTCGATTTGCTCGCGCAGGGTGGTCGCGCCCCGGATGTCCGGCTCGATGGCGGGCGTGTCCGGCGGCGGCGGGCTGGGCGGGCGACCGATGATGCGCTCAAGCATCCAGACGCCGCGCTTGATGGGCGAGGTGTAAGTGCCGTTCGCGGTCGCCTTCAAAATGCTAGCGTGAGTAATGACGCCGCCCCGGTGATACGCGGGGACAAGCGGCACTTTGCGAAACTCGCAGCCGTCCACGCCGGGGATGCCGTAGTGTTTCGCGAGGCGTTGATTGAGCATCGTCCAGTCGGAGTCCACGAACTCGGTAACACTGCGATCCTTCGCGAGCACCTCGCGGAAAAAGCTCTTCGTTTCCGCCGCGAGCGACCAGCCGAGTTCGTCGTCGTATTCGAGATACTGCTCGTCGGGTTTCATCGTCAGTACCTTGCGCAGGTCGAACCATTCGCTGGCGAAATTCTCCACGAGCGCCTCCGCCCGCGGGTCTGCGAGCATTCGCTTCACTTCCGCGTGGAGCGTCTTCGGCTGGCGCAGTTCACCCCCCGCGGCGACGGCGAGCAGCGCGGCATCCGGGGGCCCGCTCCACAGGAAATACGCGAGCCGCGTGGCGAGCGCGTGGTCATTGAGCGGACCGGGCGGCGCGAGGTGGAAAAGGAAATGGGGCGAGCACAGCGCTGCCTTGTAAGTGGAGCGCATCGCCTCCGCGAACGGCACGTCGCCAGCGAGCCGCTCGTGCGCGAAGCCGACGTAGTACTTCGCCGTCTCCTCACTCACCGGCCCGCGAAACGCACGCGGCAGAAACGCGCGGATGAGCCGCTCGGCGTCTGCTTGCGCATCCGTCGTCACCGGCACGAGCGGGTTGCTTTGGAACTGCTCGGGCTGCCACTTCTGCCAATCGTCTTCCGGCACCGGATTGCCCGCTGCGCGTGCTTCCGCGTGCGTGCGCGGCTCCAGCGGCAGATCGCCAAAGAGCAACTTGTGTCCGGCTGACGGCCATTCCCCGAGCGGGCCTTCGATTTCAAAACGATGAATCTCCAGCCCGGGTGCATTCGTCCAATCAGGCGGCGTGTCCTTTTCATCCGGCAGCGTTTGCAATGTGTAGCCGCAGACGCCGATGCGGTGCTCGCTGCGCCGCCCTGACACATGAACGAACATTTCAATCGTCGCCGGTTTTTCCGCAGGCACATCGCGATACTCGATGATATGCCGCAAATCTGTGGCCCCCTGCATCCACTCCCAGCCAAAGCGCACGGGCAGCGGTTTGCCGCCGGTATTGCGCGCTGCAGCCGTCAACCGCACACGATAGAGGCCGGGCGTTCTGGCGGCTTCGCGCGGCATCACGTTCAGCTCCCAGTGCTGCTGCGTCTGGTGATATAGCACCGCGATTTCGCCCACCGCCGCTGCACCGCGCGGGACGTGTTTGCGTTTCCCTTTCACCTCTCGGTCAAACCACTCACGCCCCGTAAAACTCTCGCGGAACTCCCGCTTCGTGCTCGACGTGATGACCGCGTCGAGCGCCGCATCCGCCGCACGCTGATACGCCACGAGATGCGCGGGAGAAACCGTCAGCGCCGAGGCGACCGTATCGAAACCGCCGACCGAGCCATCCTCCGGCAGCAGCTCTTTCACATGAACTGCCACGCCAAACAACTCGCGCAAGGTGTTCTCGTATTCCGTACGGTTCATCCGGCGCGACGGCACACGACCTTCCACCTTTTGCCGTTCCAGCGAAGCCGCGTGCAACTGCGACCCGAGGTAACCTGTCACCGCTTTCACGTCCGCCGCTGGCGGCCGTTCCTTCTTCTTCGGCGGCATCTCGCCGCTCGCGATCTTGTCATGCACACGCACCCACGCGGCTGCCGCCGCCGCATCCCCAAACTCGGGCTTCAAAGTCTCCAGCGAGAAGTCCCCCTTGGGCTTTTCACCCTCATGGCAATCAACACAATGCGCTTCGAGAAATGGCTGCAACGCGGCGCGATCATCTAGCGCAAAGGCTCTGGCTGCCGGAAAAATGGCGGCGAAGATGATGAACCGGGTTCTCATAGAAGTTGCGGAGCACAGCAGTGCGGTGATGAGGCGTTTCATGGTGTTTGAAAAAGGCGGCTTTGCACCAGCTCGTGCAGCAGCGTGCGGATGCCGCCGCCTTGCTTTTGTGAGCAGGCGACGATGCCGGCAATTTCTTCGCGGTCACAAAAACCAAGGTCGCGTCCCGTGGAGTAGATGGCGAATCGCTGCGCGAGATTCTTCAAGAGTTGCGGCGTGTCGGCGGCGAGCTGGGTCTGGAATTCGGGGTAAAGTTTTTTGTCCGGGTCGTTAGCGGCGATGGCGCGCAATTTCAGCCACTGGCCGGGGAAATCCTCGATGAACCGCTGGAACTTGGCGTCCTTGAGCATCCGCTCGACTTCATCGCGCAGCGTAGCCCGGAGTTTGCCGGAGGCAGCGAGTTCCGTGAGCCGCGCATCACGCATGGAGTTCCACAGGAAATTGGCCCACATTGCAAATCTCTCTATAAGCGGAGGAGATCGCCGTCAAGGTCGCTCGCATAGTCATCAAGAGCGGTGGAACGGGCCGCTTCAGGTGCCAGCGAGAATCAGGTGCAAGGTTCGAGGCGGTATGGACCATTGGCAGTGACGTGGCAACGTCGAGGTCATCACCCGGATATTCCTCTCCGAACCCTCGGTCGAACTCAGTCACAATCACGGATCACTTTCCCTGACGGTCAGAAAATCCGATGTAAGGCAGCGTGTGGCCTTCCCCTTTGCGGATGACCTTCGTTTCCCCTCCGCGGGTCTCCTGCACCAGCGTTTGAAACGGATCGCCGCTGTAGCAGACTTCGGCAAAGAACGCGAAGAGGGACGCATTCTCGGTGACAAACATCGGTGCGAGCTTGCCGGCGGTCGTCGTGTAGCTGAAGCCGCCAATCACTTCGCTGCGTCCGCCGCCGAGCGTGTGCGCGAGCGTTCCGCCGCGCTCGGTCTTGTAGCCTAGCACCCAAGCGGTACCGCCGTCGTTGAGGAAATGCGTGCCCTCGTTCTCGATGTTGAGCTGCCGTGCGAAGACGCGCTGATTCTTGATCGAGAGTTCGTGGCCGGCGACGTCCTCGAAGAAAATCGTCCCGCGTCCCCTGCTGAGAATCTGCGTGCCAATGCTCCGCAGGATCACCGTGCGGTCCGTGCTGTTCTCGATGCCGCTGCCGACGTTCGCGAGATGCTCGAACGTCACCTCGCCGCCCGCGCCCTCGATGCGAAAGGCGCGCGGGGATTTTTTGACGTAATCCACCTGCCCGCCAACCCCAAGAACCCGCTGCACCTTGCCGCGAATGATGACCGGCTTCGACAACGCGTAATGTCCGGGGAGAAAGAGAGTCACCGCGCCCGAATCCACGGCTTTCTGGATCGCATCAGAGGCATCGCGTTCACCGGTCGGGTCTGCCCCGAAAGCATCGGCGACCGCCCACTTCTTCGGATCCTCGAGTGGCGGCGCGGGCGTCTCCTCCACTGGCAGACGCAGCGAACCGGACCCGCCCGGATATGCACGGCTAGGCGGGTGTGAGAAATACTCCGCGACCTTCGGCCCGGCGCTGCCCGGCTTGTCCTCGCCGCTCACGCGCAGCGCCGCGACCCAGTCTGGCGTGGACACATCGCCGACAGCACGGCCATACCCGGTCGTCGCCACATCGCGCAGCATCAGGCGACCGCAGTTGTAGTTGATCACCGCGGGAACTTTCGCTGCATCGCCTTTGCCAGTCAGCGTGGAATCAACCATGCAGAGCGCGCCGTAACTGCGCACCGCCGGCACGGAATTCTCGCTGCGCAGACCGCGGATAGCCACGCTTTGACCCTCGTTGTCGAAACCAAACTGCGTCTGCCCGCGCAGCGTGAGGTGTTCGAACGTCTGCCCGTTCACCGCGCGTGACGTGGCCACACCACGGCGAAACCCGCGCACTTCGACCCTGCTCACCAAGAGCGGTCCATTCATGTCGCGATGACCAAGATCAAGCCCCACCTCGCCCGCACCATCCTTGGAGACAATCAGGCAGTCGCGCACCGCACCGTAGTTGTTGGCGTAAAACTGCAGCCCGATCGCACCGGGATTCTTTGAGCCGACATCGAACGTCAGATTCTCGACATAATTGTGAAACCAGTCCGCCGAGCCAAAGCCGCCGCACCACATGATCGCCGCTGGCTTGGCCGCATCGCTGAAGGTGCCGTCCTTCAAACGCAGGATGCTCTGGTCGCGGTGCTGGCCGCACAGCATCGTGAATCCCCAGTTGTCCCGGCCGTTCCACCGCTTCGGCCATGTCAGTGTCCGACTCACAATATAAGTCCCCCTCGGAAAATAGAGCATCCGGTGCCGCCCGACATTTTCGTTGAGGGCCCGCTGCAGCGCATCCGTGTCGTCGGTCACGCCATCCCCCTTCGCTGAATATGGCGGCTGTTTGACATCGATCACATTCAGTGATTTCGGATAACGCTGCTCGACGACCGGAGCAGCACCGCCCGTAAGTCCCGTGGCGAACATCACCGCCGCCGCGAGAAACCCGAACAATTTGAAACAAGATGGCCTCATGCTCTCAGAGTGACCATCCCAGATGACATGAACATGACAACGAGAGCGATTTCTCTGCCCAGCCAGTGATCCGGACGCAAGCCGTGCTTGCTCAATGCCTGGACATCATCAACAACTCGCACACCATCTTGCCATGCGCCTGCTCATCATTGAAGACGACCCGAAGCTCGCGCCGCTGCTCGCCCGCGGCTTGCGCGAGGAAGGGTTCGCGGTCGATGTCTCGGGCGACGGCGATGACGGCGCCTTGCGGGCCGTTGAGCAGGACTATGATCTCATCGTGCTGGACGTAATGCTGCCGGGGCTTGATGGATTTGAAGTACTGGAACAGTTGCGCACGAAAGGCAGGCGCACACCCGTGCTCATGCTCACCTCCCGCGGTTCCGTGCAGGACCGGGTACGCGGCCTCAATGGCGGCGCAGACGATTATCTGAAGAAGCCTTTCGCCTTTGAGGAATTGCTGGCGCGCATTCACGCGTTGCTCCGCCGCGCCGCTCCCGAGTGCGACGCTCGCCTGCGCGTGGATGACCTCCTGCTCGATCCCCTCGCGCGCAAGGTGACGCGCGGCGGAAGCGTCATTGACCTGACCGCGAGGGAATTCTCCATTCTCGAATACCTGCTCCGCCACGCCGGCCGCGTCATCTCCCGCACCCAGCTCTCCGAACACGTCTGGGACGAGAACTTCGATGCCATGAGCAATGTGATCGACGTCACAGTCTATCGGCTGCGCGAGAAGATTGATCGCAAGGGCGCGGCTCTCGTGCATACCGTTCGCGGCGCAGGTTACGTGCTGCGCGACCCGGCAAAGCCATGAACCGCGACGAACGCCGCCTCATCATCTACAGCTCGCTGCTCGTGCTCGCGCTGCTCGCGCTAGCCGGTGTGTTGTTGCGCAACTACGTCGCCAGAACCCTCGTCGCCGATACCAGCGTCCAGACCGCTTTCCTCGATCTGGCGCTGCGCGACCGCTCGCGATATCTGGCAGAGACGCTCCAGTCCGATCGCCAGCAGGGCCGCTGGCCGGAGAATCTCACGGACATCCTCACCCGCAATCACGCCGACTATAACCGCGACATCTTCATCCAGGTGTTTGAGGCGGACGGAAGACTGGTTGCCGCCTCGGGCAACACGCCATCCGGAACCACCCTCTCGCCAAAGGCACAACGTGTTGGCAGAATGGAACTGCACTGGCTCAGC
Source organism: Verrucomicrobiota bacterium (assembly GCA_003402705.1). Taxonomy (GTDB): domain Bacteria; phylum Verrucomicrobiota; class Verrucomicrobiia; order Verrucomicrobiales; family V1-33; genus V1-33. The sequence continues at coordinate 20,477 of QQNF01000010.1, forward strand.
GACGAAACAAAAGGAGCCGACGGGCGGACGCTGCGGTTGGTCACCTATCCGATCTACCTTGGTGCTCCGGATGATCCGAAGGCACAGGCGCTCGGCTTCGCACAGGCCGGCCTGACCCTTCCGGATGCGGCCCGTGCCGTGTCCCTTTTCACATGGACCATGATCCCGGCCCTCGCAGGATTCGGCATCCTGTTTGTGATCGCCCTCCGCGCCGCCGTGGGTGCCGCAGGCCATCGCCTCCGCCGCGAGGCCGCCTCACTGAACGCATCGCAGCAGCGCTTCATCGGCGACGCCGCCCACGAACTCGGCACGCCGCTCGCCATCCTGCGGGGCGAGATGGACATCGCGCTCCGCCGCGAACGGAGCGCCGAAGATTACCGCGCGGCACTGGCCAGTTGCCGCGAAGAGATCGAGCGACTTTCGGGACTCTCGGAAAACCTCCTGACACTGGCCACCGCCGATGCCGGCCAGCAACTGGTGCAGCCCGCGCCATGCGATGCCGTTGAGATCGCACGGGCCGTGCATCAGCGTTTCGCCCGCTACGCCGCCGGGAAGGATATCGCCTTCACCCTGACGGCTCCCGAATCCCTGCCGTGGTCGGCCGACGCCGTGGCCGTCGGACAAATCCTCGGCAATCTCGTCAGCAACGCCCTCCGCCACACGCCCCCCGGCGAATACGTCGCGCTCACCGTCGCCCGCGAATCACACGACGTCGTGTTTCAAGTCACCGATACCGGCGAAGGCATTCCACCTGCGCATCTGCCTCGGATCTTCGAACGCTTTCACAGGGTGGACAAAGCCCGCTCGCGTGCCGGTGCCGGAGCCGGCCTCGGCTTAGCCATCGTCAAATCCTTCGTCGAGGCACACGGCGGCACCGTCACGGTCAAAAGCGATGTCGGCAAAGGCTCCACCTTCACCTGTCGTTTCCCCACCACTGTTTCCGGAGCTTCCTGAGGAAACGAAGAACTCACGGTCTCGAAAAAACGGGCTGGCAATGACGGCAGTGAGCAGCCGCCGCACTCACGACGTGAACGGCCACGCGCTTCGTACCATTCTCGCCATAAATGTCCTCCGGATACGAGCCGTGCATGCCGCGCGGCCACTTCTGCTGCACCGGCTGCGGCTCGCCGCTTTCCTTCGTCCAGAGCTGCACCGGCAAATCGCCAAACAATGCCCGCTGGCTCGCCGGCGGCCAGGCGTCATGCAGCGGGCCCTCGATTCCAATCCACTCGATGGCCAACCCGGAACACGGGAGCGGCGGCCCCGGCGTATTCTTGTCATAGGGAAATTCGCGCACGTTCTCCAGCGAGTTCATCACTAGCCGCAGATTACTGTCCGTGCCGTGCGTGTGCGCGTCGCTCCTCGCGAGCCACATTTCGAATTCCGCCACGCCCGCCTTATTCGCCGGCAGTCCTATGGTGCCAGAATGCTCACCCGCGCTGTGAATTCCTAGACCCAACGCACCAGTTCAATCCGTCACCACCGCCTTCGTGCCATCCCATTCAAAGCGGTCGCCCGACACCCGCACCCCCTCAACCGGTGACAGCCTCGCGGCGACGCGCGCCACGGCTTCAGGTACTCGAGGGATCTCAGCGCCATTTCACGGGCGAGTTCGCCGGTAACCTCTCCGTTTCCCTTGATCCTCTCCGGGCGAAACATTCCCGCAGTCTGTCACGCTCATGTCATCTTCGCAGCGCCCCGGGCGGACGCAGTTCTCACGAGCAGACCCTCACCACCCTGCACGACACGTCATCCGGCCAGCCCCACGGAACCTATGTCCATAACAACGTTCTTCGTGCGACTCGACGGCATGGGCCCGCGCATGCCCGCAGGAATCACACAGACCGTCATATTCTCCATCCTGCTAGCCGCATCGCCAAGGTCCGTTGCCCGCATCGATGAATTGAACGATGAAACCATTCCCGCCCCACCCGCCGCCCGGATCACCGCCGCGACAAGCATGGCCGCGTTCTCAGCAAATCCGCATGGAACCTACTTCCATGATCCCGCCGCCCGAAGGCAGGGGCGTCGGTCATACCCCCCGCCCCCGATGCGTCTCCGCGCCGAGCTGACCATCGTGCGAAGGCACTCGCCGTTGCTGCAGGCAAGATCGCCCGCTTAGTGACGAAGCGTGATGGGATTAGCCGCTTCAAGCGCCAGCGCGGCCTTGCGCCGCTGTTCGATCGCGATGCGGACGGTTGGCAGTGACGTCGCGATGTAGATGGCATCCCGGCTTTGGGTGTCATCAATGACCACTCCGTCTCCGGCGCGATGCCACTTCGTCTCGTGAATGCCGTCGCCGTCCACACGAGCAGGAATGGTTCGAGCATGCGGATCTCCCTCCCAATGCGGGTGATTAGTTCCCAGGTGTCAGGAAACCAGCGAATCATTCACCCAGCCGCCGCTGATGTCGAAGGTCTCCCGTTTGATCCTCAAATGCGCCCAGAGTGGCCCGGCAGTGGTGCCGAGTTCCAGCGCGGTGAAAGTGAGCGGCAGCTTCGGGACGCGCAGCCTGATGAATCCCTTCTCGCCCGGCGGCACGGTCATCGAAACCGTCACCGGATTCTGCGGCCAGAGCACCTGCCACTCCGTTCCGGCTTTCGGCAGCCAGAAGCGCAGCGACGTGGCCTTCAGTTCCTCCGCTGATTCGTTGGCGACGTGCAACACAATGGTGTCCGGCTGAAGCGATTCATCGCTGGAGAGAAAGGTCGCCGCGGAAATCCAGTGCTGCGGAGCGGTCACTGGGATCGTCACCTTCCCTAGCCCCTCCGCCGCAAGGTCGAATGATTGTCCTGTGCCCCATCGCGCGGTGCGGCCATTGAAGCTCCACACAGTGAGTGCCCCCTCCTGCCCTCGCACCGCAGTGCCGAAGTCGTGCCAAGCCCACTCACCCGTCGCCAGCAATTCGGCCGGCGTGCGCCCGTCAAACCTTGCAGGCCCAGCCGGCCCTTTGACAAAAACCTGCACCCTCGCAGCAAGGTCAGGGTCTCGCGGGCTGCGGTAACGCATCGATTCCACTATCCCGTGCGGGACCACCGAGGTGCCTGCAATCTCAGCAGCGAACCCTGACAAGACCCAAAATCCCAGAGCAATGGACGCAAGGAGCAGACGGGGCAGAAAAAGGACGTTCATGGATGATCTTTCCGTCAGCTCTCAATGCCGCCCATGCCTGTACACCCACACGCGGTCAGTCATGCCTCCGTGAACCACCAGAACATTCAGTCGCGGGTCGAAATAACCCTTGGGCTGAGCCCAGTACTTTCCTGCCCCGTAGTCCGACGGCGGGCAACCGTCACCAACCGGCGTCACCAGTTCCCACTTGTTCGTCGTCAGTGAAAACACCGCCACCCTGCCCTCTTTGTTCCCGTCAGTCAGCAGAAATACATCTGACATTCCCAGCCGTCGCTCGATCGGATCGTTTGATGATCGCCCCATGATAGAAGGCCGTCGGCCGCTGGGTGTCCCGCTGCCGAGGGCACTGCCAAAAAACGCATCTCCAAAGTCCTGAGGCATGTCTCCGTCTCATTGATAAACAAGGGAGGCCCTGCTTCCCCCCTGTACCAGCACCGTCGCGAATGCGGCAACGAACAATGCGGCCAGCCTTCAACAGCCGAAGACCGGTTCCCGGAAGGCCATGCGTCCTTCCGGGAACCAGCGCCAGGCTTGCCATCAGGGTATCACCTGCGGCGGCGGATCACCAACGCAGCCAGTCCCAGACTGAGCGCCGCCGCAGCGGAGGGTTCGGGGACAACCACCACTTCATAGGTCGGTTGGCTCACGGTGATGGAATCGAACGCATCATCAAGGATGAATGCGTCACTGGTGCTGATCACATAGTTGCCGGGGGTGATGCCGGGAAGCGATTGAATCGTCAGGGTGGCAACCAGATATGTGCCGATTCCCGTAGAGGCGGGATCGGCTAAACCTCCTAGATCATTGTCGTTCGTCGGATCAAGCACTGCATTCGCAGCGGAGAAGGCGATGCCGTCGCTGGTGACAAGATCGCCGAACGCCGAACCGGTTACGTCGCGCGCCGTGACCTGGAACAAGCCACTCCCCGGACCGAAGGCGGCCAGCAGATAGGAAATCCCGGTGGTCGCCTCCGCGGTGGAGGTAAGCGTCAGCGTGACACTGAATGATTCACCAGGGGCGATCGTGGTCGAATTTGGGGCTCCGACGTTGTCGCTCAGGATCAGCGAAACGGCACCCTGGGCGGAAGCGGCAGCAAGCAGTGCAATGACAGGAATAAGGCAGATTTTCATCGATGGATGGATGTTTGATTGGATTGTCTGATGCAGAAGAGGAATCAGGGAGCGACGGAACGCCCGACATTCGCTTTCACGACCGCGGCGTCCGCAATGTTCAGTTTGCCGTCCATTTTCAAATCGGCGCCAATATTGACGGGGCTAACCGTCGATGGCGTGCTGATCAGCGATTTTGTTTCGCTGACATCGGCAGCATTCACCGCGCCGTCCCGATTCACGTCACCGAGCAGGAAGCCGATCGATAGCGAAGCGGAGGGAATCACATGAGCCAGGGAATCGGTGACATTGGTCAGCGTCACGGTCACTTTCCGGGCATCGGTGACGCCGGTCAGGTTCACGATGAACTCAGTGCCCGAGAAGCTGGTGCTTGCGACCGTGCCGGGACCCGCGGTAACGGCAGCGGTGCCACCTGTAATGTTATTGCTGAAGGCAAACACGAGCTGGTGACCTCCGCCGGTTGCGCCCGGACGCGGTTCCACTCCGCGAGTGCCGGTCAGCGGCATCCGGAAATCGAACAGGCCGGCCGCACCGTGGGCTTTCCGGACCGCGGCATTGATCAGAGTCAACGGGGCCGGGCCAAGCAGCAGGGCCTCACCCTGCACCGTGCCCGCGGGGGCCACTCCGAGAATCCGTTCGATCGTGGGCGCGATGTCGATGTTGCTCATTTCTCCGAGAGAGCCGGGCAGGATATCAGGGCCGGCAGCGTAAAACACAGCGCTCATTTCCGCCTTCGCGGGATCGTAGCCATGGGCCCCGTAGAAATTCGGCTGGGAAAGCACCGCGCCGGAACTGTCGCCCAGACGGATCACGACAGGATTCTGACGGCCGTCGAAATTGTAGCCAATGTCGAGCAGCGCATACACGTCTCCGGAATCCTGGCCGATTTCCTCGGTCGTGCGGCGGCCGAACGACGGATCGTTGATATCCGCAGGCAGTGGGCGGGTGTAGACTTTGTCAAACAGCCTCGCACCGCCGGGACCGGCGAAGGTCGGGTTCGTATCACGCGCGCCCCGGAGGGCGTTCGCGATCTGCTTTTGGAGAACGATGTATTCCGCACGGCTGACGGGAGGCGTTCCCGGCTCGCGGCCTTGAAGATTGATATAGATGTTCGCGGCAGGGCCGGACGTCACCACCTTCACCCGGGATGTAGCCGTATTACCGATTCCGGTGATGCCGGCGTTAAGCAGTATCTGCGTGATCTGGACCTGGGTATGGAACGGCGCAAAGCCATGGTCGGAGGTGACCATGATGTTGCTGTTCGGAACACCGCTGGCATCCACCCCGACAGCATCAACGATCCGCTGCACGGCGTTGTTCGCGGTTTGGTAGGCGGTTTGCAGGTAACTGGCGTAGCGGGCCTTTTTCGCGGGGTCCTGGCCAGCACCGATGGCGTTGGGATTCGTGAAATCCGTGGACTGCCGGGGATCGGTGAGGAGCCATTGGTGGCCTGAACCGTCCGGTTGCTCAATGTAGATCATGGCCAGATCGGCATTCGGCAGTCGGTTGATCGCCCGCAAGCCGAGGTTCGTCTGGTAGGTGACGAACTCCCGGACGAGGTCCATGTAGATGGCTTCCAACTCAATATCCGGAAAGGCGGTGAAGGTGGAAGGTACTGCGTCGAGTTTCTGAACGATCCGGAAATCCGGCTGCGGCTGCCAGAACCCGACATTGTTGTTGATGTCGTCGATGTTGGCGAGCACCGCCGGAACTGTTGTGAGAGAACGGTTGATGAAAGTAACCGAGGTGCGCGCAATGCGGACCGCCGAGAGATCGGGAGAGAGATTGCTCACGAAGTAGCGGACGCCGGCCTTTTGGGGTACGTTGCTCGCGGCAGCGCTGCTGAGAACGGTGTTGCCCTCAAGGAAGAAGAGCGCCGACAGGTTTGAAATGCCCGCACGGGCGGTGTCAACAAAATCGCTGAAAACGCCGTCAACGCCGATGTTGTAGTAAGCCCTGTATTCGTCGATCGGATTGGTGAATCCGTAGAGGCTCGCATCGTTCCGGAAGGTGAAGGCGTGAACGACAAGCCCAGCCGCGTGAGCCGCCGCCACCACTCCGGTGTCGCCGACCACCTCACGATCCCTGATGTTCACCAGCCCGTCGCCATTGCGGTCGTCGGCGACGCTGTCGCCGTTGGGATCATAGATCTTCGTCTTGAACAGATACGGTTTCCACGGGCCCACGCCGTCGGCATAGTCATTGACAAAGTCCAGCCCTGCAGGCGTTAGCAGGTCGGCAAACGTGCGGGTGTCGCCGCTGACGACAAAATCGTAGGGCTGCGCATATGGCGCCACCAGCGACATGGAACCGTCGGGATTCACATCGTCCGCATCAATCAACTGCACCAGCCGAACCTGCGTCAGAGTGTTCAGTTCCTGGAGATTCGAGACCTCGAACGACTGAATAAAGACCGGTGCGCCGGCATTATTCCAGCCGGCGCTGGTCAGTGAGGCAAGCAATGGCTCTTCAAGGGAAAGTCCAAGGCTGTCGTGGAACGTCGGGTGCTTCGTCTCCGGATAAATCCCCACCGTGCGGCCGCGGGCAATCGATTGAGCCTTCACAAAGCTGATGACTTCGTCTAAAGTCGGAATCTGGTAGAGTCCGTTGAATTGCTGCGGGCGCGAAGCGGATGGCTGAATGGCCCGCAGCGTTTTGATCTCCGCGAGAGTGAAATCGCTGGCAAACCAATCGGTGGTAGGTACGCCGTCGAGCACTTTGGTCGTCCTTCGGGCAGCAAATTCCGGGCGGCTGGAAACGTCGGTAGTGCCGCCGAGCATCGGCTCGTGGCGAGCAATCAGGACCCCGTCACTCGTTGAAACCAGATCGGGCTCGACATAATCCGCGCCCAGTTCGATGGCATAACGATAGGACTCGAGGGTGTGCTCCGGCCGATAGCCGGAGGCGCCACGATGCCCGATCACGAGCGGAGCCTCACCATTCAGGGTGGGATAGGCACCGCCTGGCTTGATGTAGGCCGGACCGGTCGCGGGAAGGCTGAACGGACCCGGCTGAATGCCTTGTGTCTGGTTGAAGATAACGACGGTATCGTAGTTGGCCACGCTGTCATTGGTCGTGTCGTAAGCGGCCGCCTTGATGTTGTAGGTGACACCCATCGCGGTGAAGGATTCGAGGTCCGCCTGCTTGACGGAACCGTAGAACAGTTTGCCCGCAGTCGCGAGTTGGGCGACGGTGGCGGGAGGTGCGTCAGTGAAATTGCCTGCGCCCAGCACAAAACCCTTTTGGAACGGTGCGGTGGAGGATCCAAAAGGAACGGTGTAGTCCACCGTCCGCTCGGAAGAGGGCTGAATGATCGGATTAGTCGGGGAGCCAATGGCTCCCAACAGGCCCGGGATGGTCACGTTGACACCGTCTCCGCCAGGCCATGTGGCGGTGGTCACGGTTTTGCCGGCACTGCGCAGTGCCAGCCAGAGCGGCTCAGCAGTCGCGATGCCCTCCATCGGGCCGTCGATCGAGTAGCCGCCGATGGCCGCACCGAATCCGCTGATCGGAGCACCGTTGAACGGACTCGCGAGGAGCTGGAAAGCATTGCCAACCACGTCGTTGGCCGCAGCACTCGAACCGGTGGCGATAGCCACATGGGCGGCAGCTGTGAGCGAAGGGTTAATTGTGTTGTTACGCGAAGCTTTGACCCCTTTGGCCTCAAGCAGGCGCAGGCCGACTCCCGGGGGCAGCGCATTCCTGGCGACATAGGGGTCGAGAATAGCGGGGTTGGCACCATCGAGAGAGATCAGCACCACCCGAGGCGCTGCGGGAGCGGCTGCGGTCAGCAGTCCGAGAAACATAAAGGCATGCGACCACCGTGACGGTGGAGCGAGGAGGATAGATGGAGTTGGTTTCATGTCGGATGCGCAACCTATCCGCCACGCAACCGATTTGCGCAATTCACTCACTGCGAAGATTCCGGCACCGATTAAAAGCACGTATATCGCCGGACACTTCGGAAACAATAAGGGCATGAAACAAATTCGCCCCATTGCGATCACCGACCGGATTGTATCGGAATCGACACTGCATGGAATGCAACGATTCCGGCGGGAGGGTCCGCAAGCACACTGACGGTATAGACCCGTTGCCCGCGGCCGACCGGCTGCAGGCGTGTTGCAATAAGAATTCTCAGGAATTGCCCATTCATCCGCTCTCAATGCCGCCCATGCCTGTACACCCACACGCGCTCAGTCATGCCTCCGTGAACCACCAGCACATTCAGTCGCGGGTCGAAATAACCCTTGGGCTGAGCCCAGTACTTTCCGGCCCCGTAGTCCGACGGCGGACAACCATCACCAACCGGCGTCACCAGTTCCCACTGATTCGTCTCCAGTGAGAACACCGCCACCCGCCCCTCCTTGTTCCCGTCAGTCAGCAGAAACACATCGCTCACACTGTCGTAAGCGAACATCGTCTTCGCATCGTGGCACTCCATCGGGACGGAATCATCGAGCCGCGACCACTCGTTCTTCAAAACATGATAGGCAAAGGTCGACCTGCCGATCACCGCAACCATCTGATGGTGCTTCGGACTGTATGCCGTCTGCTGTTCCTCGGTCGGAGCCACCTTCTCACGGAGCACAAGGACATCGATCCCCTTCCCGCCGTTCGGCTTAAGCTCCTTCCATTCATTACTCACCACGTCCCACGACCACATCCCATACGCATGCGGCGAAACATTCTGCGCAGCCACGTAATAGATCACCCGTTTCAGGTCGGGAATATAGCACATCGTCGCCCCCATCCCCTCCATGTCCGGCATCGCACCGGTCTTCGGACGTTTGTGAATGATCCACTGCTTCTTGGCAGGATCGAACATCCAGATGCTGCTGTAGGACTTGTCAATCTTCCGGTCGACCTCCGCCAGCGGAACCCCCGTATAAAGACTCTCCAGCACCGCCGAATCCGTCGGCGACGCCCCCGTCCCATGAATCATCACACGCCGGTTCGGTTCGTAAACCAGCGTGTCCCACGTATGCACCGGCAGAATCGGCCCGCCGTGGGTCGTCGTGAAATGACCGTCCTTGAGAATCACGTTCGCCTTCCACCACGGACGAACTTCCTCGAACCGCTTCCGTTCCTCCGCCGTCATCGGATCATCCGGATTCGCGCGCAGCCGTCTCGCTAGGAAAAGCAGCACGTCCTTCATCGGCCCGTGATTCCCCCCATCAGGCTCGAAAACCATGTGCCACGTGTTCGACCCAAGATGATATTCCCAGACATCGTTGGACCGGATCGTCTGATGATCACCCCCATGATAAAGCGCCGTCTGCCGCTCAGGCGCATACGCCATCCGCATCGTGTACCCGCGAGTCACCGGGCCAACGGTCTGGCACCCGTAAATGTCACTCTTCGCATCAACCTTGAACTTCGGAAGTGCTAGCGCCGCCCGGTCCCCAAGGCCCGCAATCGCCTGAATCACCGCCGGTTCATCAACATACGGCAACGGCCCTGCGACCCGGTCCTCCTTCGGCACCCCAACGGCCCCACTCGTGATCAGGGAAAGCAACGCCCCCCCGACGACCACACTCCTACGTCCCCCGCAGCACAAACGGTCCAGCTTCATAAACATCAAGGTCTTCATGGCCGCTCCCACTCTCGCACCAGGAATCCCCTCCTTCAATCCCAGGAATTCACCTCACCACCCGCCACTCATCTCCAGCTTTCCTCCCGCGAGAACGCAATGCACCATACCCTCGTGCCCCCAACCGCCGCCCCAGCACCTTCCCCTTCACCCGCCTGCCCGCAGTGCGGCGGCCCCATCGCCGTCACCCCGCTCGGCCCGCAGTGCCCACAATGCCTCTTCGCCTCCATCGCCGGAGACGCCATCGAACCTCCCTCCGGCAGCCGCAGCTTCGGCGAATACGAACTCCTCGATGTCCTCGGCCGCGGCGGCATGGGGATCGTCTACCGCGCATGGCAACCCGCTCTCCAGCGCTCCGTCGCCCTCAAACTCCTCCTCGCCGGCCCCTTCGCCTCACCAGATTTCGCCCGCCGCTTCCGCCGCGAAGCCCAGGCCGCCGCCCGCCTCCGCCACCACGGCATCGTCACCGTCTTCGACCTCGGCGACTGCGACGGCCAACCCTACTACACCATGGAACTCATCGAGGGCAGCACCCTCGCCGATTCCCTGCGCGCTGGTCTCCCTTCCCCAGCCATCGCCGCCAGCCTCCTCGAAGAAACCTCCCGCGCCGTCGCCCACGCCCACCAGCAGGGCGTCCTCCACCGCGACCTCAAACCCTCTAACATCCTCCTCACCGCCGACGGCGAACCCCGCGTCGCCGACTTCGGCCTCGCCCGCTTCCCCGACGCCCCCGACGACCCCCAACTCACCCTCTCCACCAGTCTCCTCGGCTCCCCAGCCTACATGGCCCCGGAACTCGCCACCGGCCAACCCGCCACCACCGCGTCCGACATCTACGCCCTCGGCGCTGTTCTTTACGAACTCCTCACCGGCCGCCCTCCTCACCTCGGCAGCAGCCCCCAGGAAATCCTCTCCCACGTCCGCGACTCACCCATCGTCGACCCTCACCGCCTCAACCCTTCCCTCCCCCGCGACCTCGAAACCGTCTGCCTCAAATGCCTCGACCGCGACCGCGACCGCCGCTACCCCTCGGCCAACGCCCTCGCCGACGACCTCGCTCGCTTCTCCCGCCGCGAACCAGTCCTCGCCCGCCCCGTCAGCGCCATCGGCAAAACATGGCGCTGGTGCCGCCGCTACCCGGCCCTCGCTAGCGCCCTCACACTTTCCGCCGCCGCACTCGTCGCCGTAGCCATCGTCCTCGCCATCTCCTCACGACACCAGAAACGCTCCGCCGACGCCGCCCGCGCCGCCGAAAAACAAGCCACCGCTCAGCTCCACGCCTCCCTCATCGATCAGGCCCGCGCCGCCCTCCTCTCAACCGACGGCAACCGGCGCTTCCAATCCCTCAATCTCCTTCGCAAAGCCAAAGCCCTCGCGCCCTCACCAGACATCGAACGTCTCGCGCTAGCCGCTCTCGCCATCCCCGGCCTGCGCCTCGACCAAACCCACAACGCCGGCCCCGACGCCCTCCCCCACCCCGCTCCGCTCGGCAACGCATGGTCCGTCCTCTCACACTTTCCCGATCACAGCTCCGTCCAGATCTTCTTCCCTGACAAATCCCCAGCATCCACTCCGCTCAATCTCCCTCCCGCCCGCGAATTCTCCCGCGCCCCCCTCAGCCCGCTCCTCACCATGGTCGCCTCCGAGGGCCGCGACCAATCCCTCCGCGTCTTCCGCCGCGCCGATCATTCCTGTCTTCTCACCGCCCCAGAAACCCGCTGGGCCGCTTTCGCCCCCGACGAATCCGCCATCCTCGGCTTCAAAGACGGCAAACTTCTCCGCTTCCTCCTCCCCTCCGGTCTCCCCGACCCCGCATGGTCATCCCCTCGCGCCGATCCGCTCCTCTACACGCCCCTATCAGAAGTCGTCTTCTCTCCAGATGGCAAAACCCTCGCCGCCGCCGGCACCCAACGCTCCGCCCAGCTCCTCGACGCCCTCACCGGCCAGCGGCTCTGGCGCTCCCGCATGCCCGGCCCCATCCACTCGTTCGCATGGCACCCGCTCCGGCCAGTCCTCGCCATCATCTGTCAGGACGAAATCGTCCTCTGCGACGCCTCCACCGGCCTCCGCACCGGCGGCTGGTCCACCCGCGCCACCGGCGATGTCCTCACCGCCGCCTTCAGCCCCGACGGCTTCCTCCTCCTCACCGCCGGCTGGGACGGCATGGTCCGCCTCCACGACTGGGAACACGGCAACCTCCTCGCCGCCACCCCGGGCATCGGCTCCTGCGCCACATGGACCCCCGATGGCCTCGGCGTCCTCATCGTCGACACTAACTCTCTCTACCAGTGGACCGCCCTTCCCGGCACCGGCCTCTCCACCCTCGGCCGCAAAGCCCGCGCCCGTGCCGTCGAAGCCACCCTCCAATCCTTCGCCTTCGACCGCTCCAGCCGCTGGCTCGCCATCGTCAACGGACCTTCCATCGAATGGTGGTCCGCCGACGGCACCAGACGCATGGCCTCCATCCCCTCAGGCCCAGTCTCCTCACTAGCCTTCCACCCAAACGAAGACCTCCTCGTCGCGTCCTCCCCGTCCGGCTTCGCAGGATACCCATGGCGCGAATCCAACGGCACCCTCCACATCGACCCTGCTATCACTCTCTGGACCGGCGGCGATGCCAAACTCTTCTCCTTCAACCCCGACGGCTCCCGCGTCGCCACATGGTCCGCCTCCCGCTCCCAGCCCGGCACCGTCCGCCTCCGCTTCCTCCGCACCGGCAACCCATGGCAACTCACCGGCGGCACCGATGTCTACAACTCTGGCCGCGGCCCGCGCTGGAGCCCAGACAGCCGCTTCATCGCCGACCACTGCTGGCACGGTCCCTCCGTCCAGGTCTGGAACACCGACGACGGCTCCGAAGTCTTCGGCGGCCCCGTCTCTTCGTCATGGAGCGGTGCCCACTGGTCCCCGGACGGCCTCCTCTGGTCCGCCACCACCTACGGCGAATCCACCTTCTCCCCAGTCTCGTGGACCGCCTCTCCACCCTCCCCATCCCCCCTCGGCCTGATCCACGCCGCCGCCTTCTCCCCGCTCGGCCTCAAAGCCACCGCACCCGGCGATCTCGGCGACCTCTCCCTCGAATCATGGCCCGCGCGCCAACCACTCGTCACATGGCGCCCCGCCCCGGACACCGTCGTCCATTCCCTAGCCTTCTCTAACGACGCCCGACGCCTCGCCATGGCCACCGCCGATGGCCACGTCCGCCTCTGGAACCTCGCCGCCTCCGCCGCCGCCCTCCACGACGACGGCTTCTCATTGACCGGACCCTCACTCACTTTCCCTAGCCTCACCGACCTCCCTACCTCCGCTGCCCTCTCCACCCACCCGCCTCTCCCCATCGTCCCCTCGCCCCCTCGCGATCCCGCCACCCCGCCGGAATGCCTCGACCTCTCCCCCGTCGCCAATCTCCAGCTCTCCACCGCATGGTCCAGCGACCCTCTCGACCCTAACGCCCCGACATGGGGCTTCGGTCAACTCTCCCCCGGCACCCACCGCTGGCACAGCATCTCCTTCGACGTCCGCTGCGCCATCCGCCTCGCCGGCGGCGGTCTCCTCCTCCGCGAACCCTCCCTGCCCCTCGCCTCCACCATCCCCGTCACTAACCTCCGCGCCGCACGTCTCCACTTCGCCATCGGCTCCATCACCGACACCGACTCCGCCTCCGTCATCGGTCATCTCATCGTCCACCACGCCTCCGGCTGGCGCTCCGCCATCCCCCTGACCTCCGGCGAATGCGTTAATGGTTCCCTCCTCACCACCGCCGAAGAACCCATCCTCACCGCTCCCTCACGCGTCGCATGGCAATCCCCCGCACCCGGCCTCGCCGATCGCCGCACCCTCATCTACCAGTCCTCATGGGTCAATCCATGGCCCGCAGAACCCATCACCGCCATCACCTTCTCATCCACGATGGAAACCGGCGGCCCTATCCTCTTCGCCATCACCTCCGAACCCTGACAACTCACCGCTTCCGCCCGCCCGCCGCCTTCTTCCCGCCCTTCCCGCCCTTCCGGTAACTCACCGGCTGCACCGCCGGCAACCCCGCTCCGCTCTGCAACTCCCGGATCTGATCCCTCAACAAGGCCGCCCGCTCAAACTCCAGCGCCGCACTCGCTTCCATCATCTCCACCTGCAGTTGCGCCACCACCTCCGCCACATCCTCATCCCCGCCACGCTCGGCCACCTTCCCGTCCGTCCCCTCCGTCGCCGCCATCTTCAGGGTCTCCTGCATTCTCCGCGGCACCGGCATCGGCACCAACCCCCGCTCCTCGTTGTACGCCATCTGCATCCGCCGGTGATAGGTCGTGATCCCAATCAGCGCCTGAATGCTCTTCGTCATCACATCCGCAAACAATATCACCTCCCCATTCACATGCCGCGCCGCCCGACCCGCCGTCTGAATCAGGCTCGTCTCGCTCCGCAGATACCCTTCCTTATCCGCATCCAGAATGCACACCAGCGACACCTCCGGCAGATCCAATCCCTCCCGCAGCAGGTTGATCCCCACCAGAATATCAAACTCCCCAGCCCGCAGCCCACGCAGAATCTCCACCCGCTCGATCGCATTCACATCACTGTGCACATACCGCACCCGCAGATTCACTCCCCTCAGATAATCCGTCAGATCCTCCGCCGTCCGCTTTGTTAGCGTCGTCACCAGCACCCGCTCCCCTCGCTCCACCCGCAACCGGCACTGCTCGATCGTCTCGTCAATCTGCCCCTTCAGCGGCTTCATCGTGATCACAGGATCCAGTAATCCCGTCGGCCGGATGATCTGCTCCGCTATCAGCACTTTCCCCGGATTCACCACATCAAATGTCTCCACCGGATCCGCCGTCCCCGAAATCCGCGGCGTCAGCGCAGGCACCGTCTCCCCGTCCCCGATCCTCGCCCTCAGATGCGGAATATACCCCTCATTCCCCACCACGCTGTTCTCCACCTCAAACCGCGCCGGCGTCGCACTCACATACAGAATCTGCCCAGTCCGCGCCATGAACTCCGAAAACCTCAGCGGCCGATTGTCCAGCGCACTCGGCAGCCGGAACCCGAAGTCCACCAGCGTCGACTTCCGGCTGTGGTCCCCCTCATACATCCCGCCAATCTGCGGAATGCTCGCATGACTCTCATCCACAATCAGCATGAAATCGTCAGGAAAGAAATCCAGCAGCGTGTACGGCGTCGCCCCGGGCTCACGGCCCGTCAGATGCCGGCTGTAATTCTCAATCCCCTGACAAAACCCCATCTCCCTCATCATCTCCAGATCATAATCCGTCCGCTGCCGGATCCGCTGCGCCTCCAGAAACTTCCCCTGCTCCTCAAACCACGCCACCCGCGCATCCAGTTCCTCACGAATACTCGTCTGCGCCGACCTCAGCTTCTCCGCCGCCGTCACAAACTGCTTCGCCGGATAAAACGTGAACGCCTCCACCACCTCCCTCGTGTTCCCCGTCAGCGGATCAAACACACTCAACCGGTCAATCTCATCCCCGAAAAACTCCACCCGCACACCGTCATTCTCCAGACTCGCCGGCCACACCTCCACCACATCCCCACGCGCCCGAAACCTCCCGCGCTGAAACGCAATGTCATTCCGCTCATACAGCAGATCCACTAACCGCGTCAGAAAATGCTCGCGCCTCATCTCCATCCCACGCCTCACCGGAAACATCGCGTCCGCATAATCATCCGGTGACCCCAACCCGTAAATGCAGCTCACACTCGCCACCACAATCACATCCTCCCTCGTCAGCAGCGCACTCATCGTGCTCAGCCTCAACCGCTCGATCTCGTCGTTGATGCTCGAATCCTTCTCAATGTACGTGTCACTCCGCGGAATGTAAGCTTCCGGCTGATAGTAATCAAAGTAACTCACAAAATACTCGACCGCATTCTCCGGAAAAAACTGCTTCAGCTCCGAATACAACTGCGCCGCCAGGGTCTTGTTGTGACTCATCAGCAGCGTCGGCTTCCCCGTCTCCGCCACCACGTTCGCCATCGTGAACGTCTTCCCGGACCCAGTCACCCCCAGCAGGGTCTGATGCTTGTTCCCGGCCCGCACCGACTTCACAAGCTTCGCAATCGCCTGCGCCTGGTCCCCGGACGGCGGATACGGTGAATGAAGTTGGAACTCTGCCACAATCTCTGATCAGTTCCCTCCCCTCTCCCCCCGTTCCTCCCCCCACTCAACAAGGAAACCTCCACCCAAAAGCTTCTCCTTGCACCCACCCCACTCCAGTGCTCTCTACCCCCGCAACTGCATCCCCGGCCGGAATGGTGGAATGGTAGACGCTACGGATTCAAAATCCGTTGCCCGCAAGGGCGTGTGGGTTCGAGTCCCACTTCCGGTACCACTCTAAACCCCTGAAAATCAGGGGATTCCGACGGGAAAGCGAGCGAAAGACGGGTAGTCGGAAAACCCCGGGAAATGCCCATAAATGGCCATGAATGCAGGAAAAACCCGGAACAAACCCGGAACGGATTCGTGAGGTATTCCAGCCCCACCCTCCGCCGCCCGCGGATTGCTCCCCGGAACACCTCCGCCGTCGACCCTCACCTCCACAATCGCCCTTATGCGGCCATTCCGAACTTGTCGATTACCGCTTAATCCGGCAGAATCAGGGGATGAATCCGGACCACGAAGAATTCCCCGTTACCCTCGACGACGCCACAAAGGCAAAACTGGACGAAGTCGTTACAGCCACCGGGCTCCCCGCCGGGGAGGTTCTCCGCCTCGCGATTGAAACCGGGTTGCGTGTGATGGAGTCGGCGCGGCAGAATTGAACGCTGACAGGGGGCGGTTCGGGGTGTATTCAGCCACCATGAAACCGAAACAGAAAACGACCCTCGCCGCCGCCATGCGCCCCTCCGCCGCCTTTTTCATCGCCAGCCTCGTCTCACTCCTTCGGACTCACGCTGCCCCTGGTGACCTCGATCCCACCTTCGGATCGGGCGGAAAGGCACTCTTCTCCATGAATGGTATTGGTGGCATGGCATCGCTGGTCCTTCAATCCGACGGCAAGATTATAGCTGCCGGAGGAGCTCGTCTTGTCAGATTCTTGCCGGATGGCACCCTGGATCCAGATTTCAATTCCGGCGGCATCATTAGTCTGTCGTATCAGCACGTAGGGCCAGGATGGGCAGATTTGGCCGTCTTGGCCGACGGGAAGATCTTAGCTTGTGCGAACCGCACACTTAGGCGTTGGCATCCCGACGGAAGCCCAGACACATCATTCAATGAAACCGGCGTGATCGCTCTACCGGGCCAAGCATTTGATCTGACACTAGACGATACACGGAGAATTCTCGTCGGCATGCACTCCGGTCTGGCACGCTACACTTCCAACGGAAGCCTCGACCTAAGCTTCGGACAGTCTGGGATCGCACTGTATCGACCGCCAAACTATCGATCCGTCACAAGCGTTGCCTCGTTTCCGGGCGGGGGCTCTCTCGTAATGGAAGATGAAAACGGCGGGTGGGGCTGGGGCGTGATCACCAAACTCAATTCCGCTGGCGTTGAGGACTCCGGATTTCCACTTATTCAGGTTTTAGTCGGCATGGGTCGCATGGAAATCGAGGGACAACGTGCGATCTATTACTCCAATGGGATCGGGATCTCACTAATCGACTTTCAGGGCAATTTGGAATCTGTCTTGTCCGGACCGGACATACTCAGCGGCGTAAATGGTTTCACCAAGCAGCGCGATGGAAAGTTCATCATGGTCGGGTCAAGTCTAAATCCGATCACTGGTCGTTCTGATGTCTCTATCCGGAGAGTTCTCCCCGACGGCGCACGGGACACTTCATTCGCCAACGACGGAGTCAGGAACGTTGTTACTGGCAGCTTCCAATCCGGTGCCAATCGTGCCGTAGTCCAGCGCGACGGCAAGATCGTTGTCGCCGCCATCAGCGATACCAACGTCTTGGTTCTTCGACTCCTCGGCGACGACCCAGACATCACCGTTGAGTATCCGCTGGGAACCAGTCTGGCGGCGGTGCCCGTGCCAACCATCGATTTCGGCCCCGTCGTGGCAGGCCAGTCACAGACACGGAGCGTGTACCTGTCGAACCGGGGCCCTGCTGACCTTGAAGGCTTGAAGGTCGTGCGGGGAGCAGCCGGAACTCCTTCCGAATTCACCATTGCCTCCGAGATTCCCGCAACACTCGCGACTGGAGAATCCGTGCCACTCACTCTGGTCCTGACCCCGTCATCTCCCGGCAAAAAGACGGCTACCTTTGAAATTCAGAGCAACGATCCAGACGAGAGCCCATTCACGCTTTCCCTCACTGGCCGTCAGGCAACCGCCACCGATCTCTGGAGACAGACGCATTTCGGCAGCATGGACGAAACAGGAATCGCCGCGGACCAGAGCGACCCGGATGCCGACGGAATCGCCAACCTCGTCGAATTTGCCCTCGGAAGTCATCCGAAGGAGTCCACGCCGAATACCGGAACACTTGTCAGAAATGGCAGTACCCTTGAATTCACTTACTGGCGCTCTAAAGCCGCCCTCGGAGAAATCGCATTCGTCCGTGAATTCTCCCAGTCACTCGCCGAGGGATGGAGTCAGGTCGGCGGCATGGTGGAAACCATTGTCGAAGAAACCACCGAACTTCAAAGGGTGCGCGTGACCACCCCCGCAGGCACCGCCGGACGGCGCTTCGTCCGCCTCCGCGTCACCCGTCGATAACCGATGACGTAGGCGCAGGCTCTTCGGTTCCCCGCCCCGCCCCACCACCACCCCTCCCACCCCTAGGCCCCGGAATCAGGGACAGCCTCCTTTATATGGACCCCTTCAAAAAATTGGGAGAATTCCGCGATGATTCCGGACCCCTTGAATAATTTGTCGCCTGCTTCGACGACGCCCCGAAGGAGCGGATTGAGGAAATGAGCGGGAGGTGGAGCGAGTCGGCGCGACAGAATGGAATCCCTCGACAACGGCGGTTCGGGTGTGTATCTCCCCGCAAAACGAAACCCGCACCGCTTCAATCGCCCGCATCGGGAACCCCGATTAGCTTCAATCCGCAGGCCCGCCTCTCACCAAGAATAAATCCAGACGAGAATGAACCAGTATTACCACGCGGACGAGTCCGGAAATTCCGTCGGCCCGGTGTCCTCGGATGAGTTGATGCGATTGCACAAGGACGGCGTGATCAGGTCAACGACGCTTATCACGGAAGCGAACCAAGAAACTTGGATTCCGCTCTACAAATTCGGCTTCACAAGCGGACCTTCGGCTGACACCAGCGCCCTCAAGGAGTGCCCGCTGTGCGGTGAATCGATTGGGTCCGGCATCTTCGGATCGAATTCCCTGATATCGCCAATCGTTGCCGCACTCATTAAAGAATACTGCCCGGAACAGTCGGTCCGGCGGTGCGAAAAGTGCGCGAGCGGGATTCTTGGGAATGCCAAGGAGCGTTTCACTGCCGAGCGAAATGGATTGGTTCGCGTTATTCAGACCGAACTTCAAGCGATTCCAATTCTCTCACTCCAAGCTCCTCTTCATTGGGACTACAGGGTTTGCGGGCTTGTGACAGGCCAGTCTGTGATCGGCACTGGTCCGCTATCGGAATTCTCATCCGCTATCACCGATCTCTTCGGCTCTCAATCCAACGCATATCGCAGAAAGATAAAGGAAGGTGAGACCCATTGCGCGACCATGCTGAGGAACGAAGCGTTTGAGATTGGGGGAAACGCTGTGCTTGCGGCAGACGTTGACTATGCCGAGTTGGGCGGCGCAAAGGGGATGCTCATGGTCTGCATGACCGGAACGGCAGTCCTGCTTGGCAACGCTGAGATTCTTGGTGAGAACACGGTGCAATCACTCACCCGACTTGGGGAATGCAAGGCCCGCCTCGACTACATATCGAGCTTGGCGGTAGAATCATAGTGCCACCGGCCCTCCTCCATGGGAAGTGAGTAGGCATCCGCCGTGAAATCTACGCGATACGGCTAAGGAGTCGCCAAGTCTGGGTAGCGGGGTCGTGCAAGTAGTGATCCGTTGGGACGAGTTCCCCCGTATTCAGAAACGCCAGAACATCAGCAAGGGGCCAGGTCCCGATAATTTCGCCATCCCGCCGGATTGTCAGTTGATCCGGTACATCGGCAAGGCTGCTGGCGGGATTTACGGGGGCGGCGGGGCGGGCGGCGCGATGGGTGGCGTGGAGTGCCGCGGTGGCGGCGCGTTCCGCAGAAGCGCGATTACCCAACATCACCGCAATGATGACTCCCAGCGGACCGAATAGCAGCCCAACGACAAATCCGTTCCCCCGTTGCTCAGGCCCTGCCAAGTTGCAGCCAATGAGCCCGCAAAGTATCCAGACGAGAGCAACACCATGCATGATTTCCAAAAGCTGCACGATACTGAGCGAACGGCGTATGCGTCAAGGCGTGACCGCAGCGGAGAGCGCGGGCAATTGCGGATCTGGTCAGCGGAGGGAAAAGTGGATCAGTGACAACGGTGGTTCGGGCGTGTATTCAGCGCCATCATGAATCCGAAAACCATCGCCGCCGCCCTCGCCCTCCTCTCAATCGGCTCCGCCCCCGCAAGTGAAGCCGTGACGCTCACTTGGAAGAAGGACGCGCCAGAGAACGCGCAAACGGCAGTCCTCACGCTGGCAGCCGGGGAGAGCTTGAAAGCAGTTTGGGGCGGAGAGCGAGTAAATGGAGGCGATCAGGTTCAGAATCATATCCGGGTGAGGCTCTCAGTTACGAAAGGCTCCGAAACGTGGCTCGCGAACCTAGTGGACGCCCATAACTTCGGATCGGGAATCGCTGTCCTGAACTTTCAAATAACGGGACCGGCAGTCATCCGGCTTGTTCCCAACGATCCGACGGGAACCACCGTCACATCCGTTGCCACTTTCGACGTCACCCGCGTCGGCACCGCAAGCCCTCCCGCGGAAGTCCCACAGGAGGCTGGCAGCGACTTCGACGTCATCCTCGAACAGAGCAGCGATCTTGTGAACTGGACGCCCGCGAACCCCGGCACCTACTCCGGCACCGAAACGAAGCGATTCTTCCGCACCCGGATCGTGAAGAAGTGAGCGGATGCCGATGGGGCCATCCCCGGCCGCCCCGGAACAATTGCACCCCCGGCAGCAGTTGCCCCCAAGCACGTGACGCCTGGCCCTGTCGTCGCGCTCCGGCCCGCCTTCGTCCCGCTTCGTCACCCCAGAAGGAGATGCACACACCCCAATCTGAGCAGCGCTCACGACATCTCCTAGCAGGGATCGACTCGCCGCCTCTCTTAATCTCAATTCTTGGCGGCTTTGAACATGGCATCAACATAATCCTGCGGGGAGAACCCATCCGGAAGCAAGCCACATTTCTCTAATCGGGTCGCGTGCCACAGTGCCCTCTTCCGACCAAACGATTCCTCTGGAGTCCCTGAAAACTGTTTGGCGATATCAACTATGTATCCTTCGGACTTGCTTCTGAAGTCCTCCGCCAGCGCCTCGATGAGCGGCCCGGATGCAGATGAGCCTTTCAGAGATTCAATTACGCTCTTCAGTTCGGATTGCTCGCGCCTCGCCAACGCTTCCGATTCCATGAACTGAACTTGAAATTCATCGCTCCTCTCTCGCTCTTGGGTGAATCGGCCAAGGGCCTCTGACTCGAATCGGCGTGACTCTCGCAGCTGCCAGACATTGAGTGCGATGCTGCCACAAACCAGCATCCAAAGAATTCCGTTTGATTGCCCAGATTTCATATTTTCTTAGTTCCTCGCCACGAAGCAATTGGCATTAGCACCCTGACCCACCCCGCTGCCAGGCCGAAATCCCGCACCGTTCACCTCAGAGTGCCGCCAATGCCGAACGGCGATAGAAACTGCCTGCTTCATCATCAGCAGGATCTTGCATTCTCTAGGCACTTTGTCCAGCAGGCCCTGAGGATCGAGTCGCGGCAATCCCTTGCCGAGGCAGCTTCCAGTCATCCCCCTCCCGCCCCGCCCCACCACCACCCCTCCCTCCCCTAGGCCCCGGAATGCGGTATCTCAGTAATTATACGGCCCCTTAAAAAATTCTCAGAAACTGGAGATGAATTAGGATTCTCCCGGAGAATTCCAATCTCTCCCGACGGAGTTACGAAGGCGAAACTGGACGAACCGCCATCATCTGGAGCGGTTGGCATAAGCACGGACCCGCATTACGGGTTTGCGTAATTTGAGAAAGCATAACGGGACGTAGGGTCTGATTAATGAAGAAGGTTCTTTTTTCAACTCTCTGTTGCGTGGTCCCTTTGAGCAGCCTCGCCCAATCCCAATCTAAAGACAATCGGGTAGGGGTAGAACAGATGGAATCTCTTCGACGGATGCAAGAAGAACGTATGCGGTCTGAGGAGGAGTTTCGTCTACGGGTGGAAGCAGACCGTAGGCAGGTGGAAGCAGAAAATCAGCGCCGCGACACTGAAGCGCGCCTAGATGCCATTGAGCGCCAGCAGCAAAAGATTCGCCAAATGCAGGAAGATTACGAAAAGAAGCAGGCCCGGCGGGGGTTGGACGGCGAAGAGCTGGATGAGATAATTAGGCGTAACGCCGTCCCACCTATCACTGTTCCGCGGACAGTTCAGCCAAGACCCGCCCGCGTTCCGTCAGCGCCCCGCACGGCAGCAGAACGCGCATCGGAACTAGAGAAGGCCATGCGGGAAAGCCTGGCAGCTATGGCGGAGGCCCAGAAAACTCAGTATCTGACGGCTGAGGACGTTGGGGTCCTCAAAATGATGCTGAAAGACATAGACAGTATCGCCATGATTCTTTCCCCGAAGAATCCATTTCAGGAAACCGCCGAGAGTACAGCAATGGCGCTGTCGAATCGGGGGCTCCTTCGGTATCGCCCGGAAGTGTCCAGAATTTATGAATTAGAGAAGGCGCGCTGGACTGCCGCTGGAAAACGGTAGGGCCAAGAACCGACGATCAGCGCAGCGTTTCCCGCCCCCATTTTGGTCTCCTTTAGCCTCCTGTGGCTTCGTTTCTCCTTTCGAGCCTTAGGGGAAAAAAGTGGCAAACAAGCGCAATACCCCCGGAATTTCGTATTTTCTGTTCGCAATCTCTCCGCAGTCGGAAAAGCCGTCACGGACAAGCGCCGCCCCCGTAACTATCCGTCCCGCATTCCCTTCTTTCACCCAATCGGATGCGGCTTTTATCAAGGAGAGTTCCGCCGACCTGATCACTTCGACGGCGGCGAATCCCGGAGATTATTCAGGAATCACGGCGAAGAGGTTCTCTCGGAATTTCTCCCATCGCGCTGGCATACCCCCATCATTTACCGGGCGAACACAACAATGGAACAAGCCAGAAGGCCCAGCAGACATATCCAATGAACAGCTATAGCAAACGAAACACTGCTGTCATCACGATCACCGGTGGCTCGCCCCTGAAGCGCCATTGATATCGCCCTTCTGGAACACCACGTTCCAATAACTAGACCTATTATCCAGCCCTTGAGCGAGTCTGCGCCTTGGATTAGCGCGATTGCACCCATTCCGTAAGAGAGTCCTGGGAGGTAATGAGCGATCTGCATAGCCGTTCCCGGCGCGATACGCTGCTCAAAATCGATGCTATAAATCGGATGATCATCAGGCTGCCCCCCTTGGATCAGATTGTCTTTGTGATTAGTTTTGATGGAATTGCTACTTATCGACGGAAAGATTGTCTTATCGGTGATCAATTGAGCAAGAGAATTTTTTGAGGAGTCACCGTCTCCTCTAGCAAACATAAGCAATGCCATATCGGATGCCCTGCTGATTTTTATTGCACTCGGGTCTTTATTAGCTAAAAGCCTGTAGGCAACCAGCTTGTCGTTTAGTGTTATGTTAATACCATAAATTGAATTGCAGATTCCATTTGAATTGAATAATTCTTTCATGACAAATTTTTGAACTTCCACCTCTGACATGTTCTCGCTAAGAGAACAAAACGCTGCGCTCTCAAGAAATACAAAATAAATAACCCTCTCCCTCAATCCAATTCCCGTCAGTTTAGTCGGGATCAATGCGTTTATTATTTGCAGGTTGGAAAAAGCGAATAGTACTTTGCTAAGCTTGTTTATATCGGCCATTGTTCAAGAATTTAAAGGTTATTGATCGAATTCCACGAGTGGAAAATGAATCCTCCGTGGGTTTCCTCGGCGCTTTCGTGTCTACCGGGCATCTGAAATTTGTACAACGTTTTTTTCGCTTCGTTTGATCTTGCCCGCACCATGAGAATCAACGCATCTGCCTTTGCCGCTGCCCTTGTGCTCTTGGCCATTCCCGCTGCCGTCGCTTGACGCTGACGTGGAAGCGGACAGCCAGCAATGCCGACAATCCAAGACCGTGAGGATTGAACTGGGAGTCGGGGAGAGCATCAAAGCACTCTGGGGAGTGGGGGGAGTATCGGGAGAGCCCGAAGCGGGCAGAGCCCCCCGGTGAGGAGGTAACTGGCAAGGATTGCCGCGGCAGTAATCAGAATTGAGGTGATGACGGGTTTCAGCATGGGATTGTTTCGTTGCCGCATGTTCGCGGTTCGCGCATTTCCTTGGGATGGGGCGGGATGTGGTTGGTCACAGCCGATTTAAGGCCGGGGTCTGTCGAGGTGTCCAACTGACGGGGTCGGTGTCCGTGCTGCACGCTGCGGGTGATTCTGTGCGATTGGCAGGGTGCTGGCGGAGAGATGAGGAGGGAGAGCAGGGGTGGGAAGGTGTTGTCACCTCAATCCTTCCCCTGATCACCCCTCTCCGGGTCGGGAACGATCTTGGAAACGAATGCGTTTTTTGAGCCGTCCGTTTCCGATATGCTATGGGTATCGTTTCCGGCTCGTTTCCATTCCCGTTTCCACTTCTGAGTCGGATTTGAACCGGGAAACGCCTGAATGTTCAGGCTCGTTTCCATTTTGTTTCCACCGGGGTGTGTGGAAACAATCCCCGTTTCCCGTTTCCCGCCTACAGGGAGGAAACAGGAAACGTTTTCACGATCCGGGGATGGCGTACTTCTGTCCCGACTTCTCCAACCTCCCCGTCTTCATCGCTCGCCGTGCCACTTTGGAAACCTGCCCCTTGGAACGTCCCATCATCTCAGCGATCTCTCCGCACTGATTGAAGCCATCCCGGACCAGTTCAATCAGCAGAAGCATGTCGTCACCACGCTCGCACTCCACTCCCTCTGCCGTGACCTTCCAGTCCAGCGGGGGAGCATCGTGCGCCTTGCAGTTCCGGCACTTCGTGAACTCAGAGGTGAATACTGCGCCTTCGTGAGTGGCGTCGTGACTGGATGTCAGCCGGATCACCCACTGCATTTCGTCCTCTCTCTTGCTTGCTCCTCGAGCCCCTCCGCCGCCTCGGCCTTCATGGTGAATCAGGATCACCGTCACCCTTGCTCGCCGGAACCGCCGAAGCCATGAGTTCATCTTCTCCCATTCGTCGTTGTCGTTCTCCTTTACGCCACGGCACAGGCAACTGAGGTTGTCCAGTATCACCACCTGAACTCCCGCCTCCACGACTTGCGCCAAAAGCGACTCCTGTTGCTCCGCGTCCGCGAGGTTGAAGCAGTACCCCTCCGGGAGTGTTTCGTGGTGAAGGAATCCTGGAACCTGCCCACCAACCAGTGCGCTCCTGATGGCGTTGGTGCGCTCTTTCGAGTCGGCAAGATTCATCTCGCCGTCAACATACAGAACCTTTTGCGGCCCCAGTTCTCCGGCATCCCATTCTCCCAGCGGAGCCCCGTCGGATATGGCCTGAGCGATCAGCATGGACATCCATGTCTTGCCGACGCCACGCGCCGCATAAATCATCCCTAGATCTCCTTGCTTCATCCACTGCCCCATGAGCCGAGGCCGGGGAGTAATCTGAATGGCGGTGAGGTTGCACCCGGCCGCCATCGCTGAGGCGAATGCAGAAGGCCAGTCTTTCCTCGCCGCGGTGTTTGTTGTGCTGGTGATCGGACTGGCGTCGGGGACTTCGTCGTCATCTGGAATTTCTATCGTCGTGGGTCTCATGGGGTGTGCGTTGGGTTGGGGTTGGGGTTGGGTTTGTGCTTGTTCTCATTTTTGTGTTTCGGTAAAATTCGGTAAGGTAGTCCGGGCATCCGGGGCTGCGCTTTAGTTCATCGCCAAGGTCGCCTTCGACGAATTGGCGTATGCGTGCGGAACCACCTGCGGTTTTTATAGCTCTACGCCATCCCTTGGCGGCTTTCAGTCCGGGTTCGCCAGCATCGGCAAGGATCATTACATGACGGGTTGATAGGTAGGTGGCGTTCTTGTTGGAAAGGACGCTGGCTTTGCTGTAGGCGGCGATAACTCCGACACCTTCCCAGCATTCACCTGATTCGTCCTCTGCACGCAGCACGGCCTCCACGGCTTCAAGAAGGCCGACTAGGCCCTCGGTGATAATGACGACCTTCGTGTCCTTGTTGATGCCGCATCTGATACCGAAGCCCTTAACGGGGAAATAGGTGTCAACCTTGGACTCGCCACCGTCCCTCAGCTGCCACTTCCCGCCGTCCAGTCGCTTCGCCTGGAAGATGCCGGGGCCGTGCAGGAAATAGGCTGGAAGCTCGCGGTTTGTGCCGACGGACAGAACACCGTTGGCAACCGCCAGAGAAACGGCGGCGGGGCTGATGCCGCGAACCCGCGCAATCTGTGCAATCTCCGTATCGTTGGGGATGAACGTCTCCGGTCGGAGCCGTGGCGACTTTGGCGGGGGCGGTGCAGGCGTAGGGCGGTTGATCCTTTCCCTGCTTTCCTCCCCCAGTAGGAAACCCCGTTCGCCGGGGAAGCGATTCACGCCAGACAGTTTCACCCTCACGCTATTGTCACTCCAAAGTGGGGCGGATCTTTGGTTGTATTCGGCAATCAAGGGGAAGGCTTCATCCGGTGGGATGTCGAAACCTGCGACAGTGGAAAAGCAGGCTTTGTGAAGCGCATTCTCTCCTCCCGCTCCTTGAATTGACGGGGGGAGTTTAGCCAAATAGCGCCTGGCGCGTTCAATAACGTCCATAGGATTCGCTTGAATCCGGCCTTTCGGTAGGCTACCCTCAATCAGTCGCCCAGACTGCCCCCCCCGCGCTGCTACCGAAGCGGCCGGGGGTTTTTACTTGCTGGCGAATTCAAGAAGGTCCTGATACCTAATCCGCACGCATCGCCGCCCCATGCGCTTCGGTCGAATTGTTCCGTCGGCAATCCATTTGTCTATAGTTCTCAAATTTACCGAGAGGAGCTTTGCCGCCTCCGGTCTTGTTATCCAAATGGGGTTGAGCGAATGGTCATGGTTAATCATCTCTAAGCATCAGCGAGAGCCGAATGTATGCAACCCGTTCCTCTCATTTCGGCCCAAATGAGCTATTTCGCGTCCATGCCAGTTATTGGAATCCGCTCATTTCCAGAGATTTACAAACCAAAAAAAACTTTCTGTTAGTGTTACGCGAATGCGTATCTCGTGTGGGGTTTATATGATTAAATAGATTTTCGCGGCAGTAATTCCGAGGGTTGCAGCTTCTCCGGCATGATGTTGAACCACGCACGCGCATTCTCCCGGGAGGTAGTATTTTGATAGTGAGAGTGGACGACGCCGGGAGAATTCCCCATCTCCTCCGCTACTTGCGCCGCGTTCTTCGTGACGGCTAAGCGATACGTTCCGAACGAATGTCGCAAAAGGTTTTCGCTCCAATCAATTCCAGCGGCGGCGGAGGCGGCTTCCAAGTGACGGCGATATGCACTCAGGGAGATTTCCAGACTTGCGCCGGGGAGTCCACGGCACGTCCTCAGCCATGCCACGGCATTTTTCGGGATGGGTGGATTGCGGCGGCGGTTGGTCTTTGTGACTGCGCTGGTGAGTTCAACGAATGGCTCCTTGCCTTCCAGTTTGATCTCTCCCCACGTCAGACGCTCGCTTTCGGCCCTGCGGACCCCGCAGAACGCTTGCAGCACCAGCAACGGCAGAATGGCAGGGTCGGCGACGGCGAGAAGCGCACTTGCCTGTTGCGGCGTCAGGATGGCAGGGTCGGAGGGCGCGGCCTTCGGTGCCTTCAATTTCGACGCCGGGTTTGCCGGAATCTGCCCGCGATCAAGGGCGAGGGAGAAAACGCTACCAAGGGCGAGGGAGTAGTTTTCCCACGTCTTCGGGGCGACACCCAAGCCGTGAAGCCAGTGCGAAAGGTCATCCACGGTGACGGCAGACAGCGGGCGCATTCCGAAAGCCGTGGCGAAACGCGCCAGACGGCTTTTCAGGTCAGCTTGATGCCGCGGGGAGAGCTTGCGGCGCTCCGCATCTTCCAGCCGTTGCCGGATTGCTTCGGTGACGGTGATGGTGGATTGCGCGGCGCTGAATGCCTCGATGGCGGATTCGACGACGGCGGACAGGTCAGGCGCTCCCGGCGTCGCCCTTTGCCACTCCCGAAACCGGATCAATGCAGCCCTTTCGGATGAGGAGACGCTGGCATGGGCCGCACCATGAGCCGTCAATTCGCGGCGCTTCTCCGCCGCCAGCGCTTCGGCTTCTCGCTTCGACTTCGGCCATGCCGTTTTCGTGACGGCCTTCCCGGTCGCGTCCCGCTCGCTCCACCGCACCTCCCAGACAGGGAATTGATAGCTTTTCTTGCCGTTCGGGTGGTGGTGGATGCTGATTTTCATCTCCCCGCTTCTATATGCAGCCATAGACAGCAGGCAAACGCAAAAGTCGGAACACGCACGGAATGAAGCCGTGAGGGCGCTGATTTTCAACGTGTCACCACGGATTCAAAATCCGTTGCCCGCAAGGGCGTGTGGGTTCGAGTCCCACTTCCGGTACCACTTCCTTCTCCCTCGCGTCCCGGTTGCGCTCAGCCATTGCCGTCGCCATCAATGCTCAAGGCCCGCAAGGTTGCGGTACCCGTCGTCCTCACTCTCGTGCGGGTTCGTGTCCCGCCTCCCGCTCTCTTTGCTCCGCGGGCCCACCACGCTGCAACAGCCCTTTCCAATACACCCCTTTCCATGTCCGCCTCACGCCCCATCTTCTCCCGCAGCGACCGCGTCGTCGCCATCGTCGGCCGCCCCAATGTCGGCAAATCCGCCCTCTTCAACCGCCTCGCCGGCCGCCGCATCGCCATCGTCCACGACCGACCCGGCGTCACCCGCGACCGTCTCTCCGCCAGTCTCAAAGACGCTTCCTTCCCCATCTCCATCATGGACACCGGCGGCATCGGAGCCACCCTCGACGACGACTTCGGCACCATCGTCCGCGCAGAAGCAGACATCGCCATCACCGCCGCTGACCTCATCGTCTTCGTCGTCGATGCCCTCTCCGGCATGCACCCCATCGACCAGAGCGTCGCCGAAAAACTCCGCCGCCAGGGCAAACCAGTCATCCTCGGCATCAATAAAGCCGACGACCCCAAACACGATCTCGTCTCCGCTGACTTCGCACGCCTCGGCTTCAAAACCGTCCGCAGCTTCAGCGCAGAACACGGCCGGGGCATCCCCCAACTCATCGACGCCATCGAATCCACCCTCGGCCCACCCGCCGAACCAGCCGATCCCGACGCCGAAGACTACGACCCCAACGCCGACCCGCGCTGCGTCCGCCTCGCCATCGTCGGCCGCCCCAACGTCGGCAAATCCTCCCTCTTCAACGCCATCCTCGACGACGAACGCGCCATCGTCAGCGCAATCGCCGGCACCACTCGCGACGCCGTCGACTCCTTCTACAATCACCGCGGCCACCCCTTCCTCCTCATGGACACCGCCGGCATCCGCCGTCAGGCCAAGGTCGATGACGCCGTCGAATCCTACTCCGTCCGCCGCGCCGAACGCAGCATCCGCCGCGCCGACATCGTCGCCCTCGTCGTCGACGCCGCCCGCGGCGTCACCGCCCAGGAACGCAAAATCGCCTCCATCATCGTCGAAGAAAACAAACCCTGCCTCATCGTCGCCAATAAATTCGACCTCTACCACCCAGACGGCGAAATGAAGGCCCGTCTCGAGGAACTCGAATCCCACGTCCGTCGCGAACTCTTCTTCCTCCACTACGCACCCCTCGTCGCCGTCTCCGCCAAATCCCGCGACCGTCTCGGCAAAATCTTCGGAGCCGTCGACAAGGTCCGCGCCGCCAGCGACTCCCAGCTCGGCACCGGCGCCTTCAACCGCCTCCTCCAGGAAGCCATCACCCGCACCCCTCCTCCAGCCATCGGCGGCAAACGCTTCAAACTCTTCTACGCCACTCTCGCCCGCGAAGAAAAACAACGCCCCATCATCGCTCCGCGTCTCGTCCTCTTCGTCAATCACGAGAGTCTCATGACGCCAACCTACCGGCGCTACCTCGAAAACACGGTCCGCGCCCAGATGACCTACGAGGGGCTCCCCATCCGCTTCGATGTCCGCGAACGCGAACAACGCAAAGCCCGCCGCACCGAAAAGGACCCTCACGTCAGAGACCCGGACGAAGACGCCGCCTCCCACGATGAGGCCTCCACCAAGGAAGCCCCCAATACCCGCCGCAAGGGCCCCGCTCGCACCGCCCCGCGCCCTTCCCGCAAGCAGGCCGCCGCTCGCGACGCCTCCAACGCTCGCAAAACCCCTAAGAAAAAACGCCCTTCCTCCCAGAAGGTCCCCAAATCCCAGCGCCGCGACCGCGCCAAAAAGAAAACCGCACGCCGCGGCGCAGGCCGCAACCGCTAACACCCTCCCCTCCTCACAAAAAACCGCGGCCGCCGGGATCTCTCCCCGCGGCCGCGGCCATTTCATCCTATCACTTCAGCTCAGTTCAAACGCTTCACCCGGTAGAACAACGACCCCGCTCCCGCAGGCGCCGTCGTATCCGTGTAACTCGTCGTCCCGGCCTGACCTGCCACCATCCCCGGCAGCGTCGTCCACGATCCAGGCGTCGTCCCGCGCTGAATCTCATACGTCCCGCCCACCACCGACTCAAACGTCAGCGCCACATTCCCCGGCGTCGGCACCGCTATCGTCAGCACCCGGAACGCAGGAAGCGCCGGCGGCACCACCGACACCACCCCGTTCGTCTTGATCTGCTCAATCGTCGCCGCCGACAGCGAATCGCGGAACACCGCCACATCGTCAATCCGGCCCGCGAAATAAAAGTTCAATCCGTCGTCCTGACCAGCCCCGATGTGCAGCATCTCACTCTCCGTCGTCCCGTTCGGACTGTACAACGGTGCCGGTCCAGTCGCCGTCGCCGCCACCAGCCCGTTCAGATACAGGGTCTTCGTGTTCGTCAGCGCATCATACACCAGCGCAACATGCACCCACTCCCCAGGCGTCACCGCAGGCCCGTCCAGCGTGCTCCAGCCCGGATCCCCATCCCCCGTCCAGAAGCTCCAGAACCCACCCGCGTCATTGTACAGGATATACCCGTGCGTCTGCACCCCGACTTGATAGTCGTCCCGGCTCGTGATCGGCGACCCGTAGTTCCCGCCAGCCGTATCCGGCAGCGTCCACATCGTCACCGTGAAACTGTCAGGATTCAGCGCCGGACTGAATGGCACATCAAACCGCGAGATCCCGTCAAACTGCATCGCCCCACCCGTCGCAGCATTCGCACCTTCAATCGGCAGCGGCGTCCCAGTCGCCACCCCGTCATGCCCGTTCCCGCTCGCATCGCTCCCATCCACATCCAATGGCCACCACGCCGCCAGCGGATTCGCCACCACCACCTTCGCCACCACCGGGATCACCACGGTCGGGCGCAGCGGATCATTCGACGTCCCCCGCAACACCGCACGGAAAATCCCATCCTTACCGCCACTGTCCAACCCAAGCACCAGATTCGCCGTCGACTTCGCAGCCACCGGACTCGGGTTCGTCACCACACTGAAACTCGCCGCCTGCGGCCCCGAAAACGTGATGTCAGTCAGACTCAATCCTAGCGTCTCGCCCTCGTTCCCCAGCACCACCGGAAACGGCTGCACCCCAGTCACCACCGGTAGTGGCCCCGCTGCAATCGTCGCCGCAACCACCAGCGAAGGATTCTGCACCACCCCGTCCAACCGCACCGTCGTCACCGGATTCAGCGGATCATTGCTGTTCACCGTAAAGGTCGTGTCAAACAGCCCCGAGGTCGCTCCAGGCGTGAACGTGTACCCCACCACTCCAGTCGCCCCAGGCGCCAACGTCGCCGGAAATGACGTCACCGTCAGCAGCGCCGCATTCGCTCCACCTGGCACCACCGACGCAATATTCAACGTCCGCGTCAGCCCCGCATTCGTGATCTCAAACGTCCCCGTCACCGCCGCTCCCTTCGTCGTCACCGGAATCGTCTTCGGCGCAGACACCTGCGGATCCACCGCCGGCGTCACCTCAAACGCCACTTCCCCCAACCCAACCCTATCCCCACCAGGCGCAATCCCCGTCAACCCATGATTCGTCAATGGCGTCAGCTCCACATACCGCGCACGCACCAATCGACCGAACGCAATGCTCTGCCGCTCCAATGCCCCGAACGGCAGCACCAACTCCGGCGCAAAACCAATCGACAATCCGAACCCCGCCGGACCATCCGCCGCAGTCGCAAACCGCAGCCGGAAATCCTTCACCCCATTCGAATTCCCAGTCGAATACCCCCACAAACTGATCTCCCCAAGCAACCGATCCTCCCCTAGATCAATCGTGAACACCGGCGCAGGCTCAGGCAACGGCACAAAATAATTGCTCGGAAAACCCCACGGCGCATTCGTCACCCACAACATCTCCCCTCCTCCAGGCAACGCATTGTGCGGAGCCAGCGCATCAAACCCTACCCCAGGCCCTTGAATCAGACCACCCTCTGGGTAAAAATCCGTCGCCTGCGTCGTCCCCGTCAGCGACAAGATCGGATAAAACTCCGACGGCTGCTGCACCCGCACCGTCACCACTTCCGGCGACGCCGGATCATTGCTCGCGATCGTCATCGTCGCTTCCATCTTCTTTGGCTGCCCCGCAGGATTCACCGTGATCGTCAGCGCCCCCGTCTCCAGCACCCCCAGCGGTCCAGGCAGCGACTTCACAGAAAACGCCGCCGCATTTGCTCCACTGAACGTCGCACCCGTCACCACCAATGGCGTCAACCCACCGTTCCCCACCGTCACCACCAAATCCTCCGGCCCCCCGGTGTTCGCAAAAAAGTTCGCCGTCGCAGGCGTGTCCAGTGTCGCATTGGTCGAGACCTTCCGATCCTCAAACGCAATCTCCCCAAGCCCCACACGGTCCCCTCCAGGCCCGCCGCCAGGCACCTGATAAAAATTGTCCGTCGGCACCAGCTCCACATACCTCGCCGCCACCACCTGCGTAAACGCAATGCTCTGCCTCGGCGTCTGCGGCCTCGTGATCGTAAACGTCGGATTGTAACCCACCGACAACCCAAACCCGCTCGGCCCGTCCGCCGCCGTCGCAAACCTCAACGAGAACATCATCGCCCCATTCGCATTCCCGTCCGAATACCCCCACGCACTGATCTCCGTCAACTCACGGTCCTGCCCCAAATCAAACACCAGCCGTGGCGACGGGGTCGGCAATGGATTGAAATAATCCCCACTCCCGCCATTCGGCGCATTCGTCACCCACGTCTGCCCACTCGTCCGGTTGTGCGGCTCTACCGCCTGAAACCCAATCCCAGGCCCCTCAATCAATCGCACCGCAGGAAAAAAATCCGTCGCCGATGTCGCCGACGTCACCGACGTGATCGGAAAAAAGGTGTCCGCCTGCACCGCTCCCGCGGCCAGCAGCGCCAGCATGGCTGATATTCGTTTTAGCTTCATAGGGTTGTTTGGTGGTGGATCGTGGATGGTGGATTTCAGCAGTTGGGTTTCAGCAAATCCGAACGGCCGCTTCCTGCGTCCATTCCAATCCGCCCCACTGCCGCAGGAATAATGCCCCGGAAGGAGATTTTCCCGCAAGCTTTTATTAAGCACTCCCCTCCCACTCCCCACCCCCGGAAAAAGTTCGCACAGACCGCAGAAACCCCTTGCAATCCCCCGCTCCTGAACGAATGGATTGGCCCGCCGGAAACCGGCCGGAGTGACCTCTTCGTCTAGCGGTTAGGACATCGCCCTTTCACGGCGAGTGCACGGGTTCGATTCCCGTAGAGGTCGCCACTTTCACCGCTCAGTGGCCAACACCCCAACGCGGTAACAAGCAAAGTGGCACAGGCATCCGCATGTGACTCCAACGCCGCAACAAGCAAAGCTGCACAGGCACCCCGCCTGTGACTCACTGCCGCAGCACCCAAAGTGGCTCAGGCATCCCGCCCCCGCCTCCCACGCTCACCCCCCCAGAAACCCAGTCAGCGGACTCGTCGCACTCGCCGCATCCCCAACCATCGGCAACCCTGCCTCCCACGCCTCCCGCCCAGCCCGCACCGCATCCCGAAACGCCCGCGCAATCCGCACAGGATCCCCCGCCGCCGCAATCGCCGTATTCACCAGCACCGCGTCCGCTCCCATCTCCATCGCCTCCGCCGCATGACTCGGCGCCCCCAACCCCGCATCAATCACCACCGGCACACTCGCCTGCTCAATGATGATCTCAATCTGCCGCCGGGTCTCAATCCCACGGTTCGTCCCAATCGGCGACCCCAGCGGCATCACCGTCGCCGTCCCGATATCCTGCAACCGCCTCGCCAGCACCGGATCAGCATTGATGTACGGCAGCACCGTGAATCCTTCCCGCACCAGCACCTCCGCAGCCTTGAACGTCTCAATCGGATCCGGCAGCAGATACCTCGGGTCCGGATGAATCTCTAGCTTCACCCACGCCGGCAACCCCGCCGCCACCGCCAATCGCGCCAACCGCACCGCCTCCTCCGCCGTCTGCGCCCCACTCGTGTTCGGCAGCAGCAAGTACCGGGTCCCATCAAGGTGCTCCAGAATGTCCGCAAACGGATCATGCCCGCCACTCAAATCCGCCCGCCGCAACGCCACCGTCACAATCTCCGTCCCGCTCGCCTCCAGCGCTTCCTTCATCACCCCTGGCGACGCAAACTTCCCGGTCCCGGTCATCAACCGCGACCCGAACGCCCGCCCTGCAATAGTCAGTGTCTCAGCCACAGCAGCACTCAGATACAAACCCTGCGGAACAACTCATCCAGCGGCAGCTGAATCCCTATCAGAAAATCCCCGAACTCCGCATACCGCGCACTCACTTCGTCAAACCGCATCTCATACACAATCGCCTTAATCTGATAGGTATCGTGCGCAAACAGCGTCACCCCCCACTCATACTCATCCAACCCAGTCGACCCCGTAATCAACTGCCGCACCTTCCCGTGATACTTCCGGCCCGTGATCGCATGCCCGCCCATCAGCTTCCGCCTCTCCGCAAACGGCAGCGCATACCAGTTGTTCCCGTCATTCCGCCGCTTCGACATCCCGTAAAAACAGAACACCGGCCAGTCCGGCATGTTCGGATACACCCGGTCCTGCCGGTACTTCGACATGTGCTGATGAAACACCGCCATCTCCGCCTCAAACTCCGGTGTCCCAGCCGCAAACCCCTTCTCCGCCGTAATCTTCGCCCCCTGCTCCTCATCCGTCATCGAATACTCGGTCCACTCCGTCATCGAAAAATACGAATAGACCGGGCTCAGCACATCCGCCCCCATCGCCAGCGTCAGCCGCTTCTCAAAAGCATTCGCCGTATGCAAATCCGGCGTCAAAAGCATGAACCCCAGATCCGCCTTCGGACTCACCATCGAAAAATGCAGCACCTGCGTCTGCGGCATCGCCCGATACTCCTGCACGAGCTTCGTCAGCTTCGTCTTCGCACGCATCTGCTCGTCACGCCCCATCGCCTCCCACTGCGACCGCTCAATCCGGTAAAATAAATGCAGCACATGCCAGCCTTCCTGCGGCACCAGCGCCGGGGCCTTCACTGCAGCAGTTTTTGAAAGAGAAACAGGATCACTCACGGCTTTATTCTTGGTTTGCGGGGATTCTCCTCCCCTCTCCGGGTGCCACCGCCGCTCTGCAACCGTATTGACGCTACTCCCCACCTTCTCCCCATCCCCTCCCCACCGCCAACCCGGCCCTTTTCCACCCGCTCCTCCCGTGCCACCCGTTCCTCTTCCCATGACCCACCCCCAACTCTCGGCCATCCTCGCCTCCGCCGCCGCCATCGATCTCTCCTCCCACCTCCGTCTCCGCTTCTCAGGCTCAGACCGCCTCCGCTACCTCAACGGCCAACTCACCAACGACGTCACCAAGGCCTCCCCCAACCTCATCCTCCCAGCCGCCGTC
The DNA here is from genome assembly GCA_003402705.1 of Verrucomicrobiota bacterium. GTDB lineage: Bacteria > Verrucomicrobiota > Verrucomicrobiia > Verrucomicrobiales > V1-33 > V1-33. The sequence continues at coordinate 56,502 of QQNF01000010.1, forward strand.
ACCAACCTCAAAGGCCGCCTCGAAGCCATCGTCCACCTCCACTCCTCCCCAGACGCCATCTTCCTCGACGCCCCAGCCTCCCTCCGCGACTCTCTCCCTCCTCGTCTCGAAAAATACATCATCGCCGACGATGTCACCGTCGACGATCTCTCGGACACCTCCTCCCTCATCCACATCGCCGGTTGCTCCCCAGTCCAACTCACCCCTCTCCTCGCGGAAACCGAACACGCCATCGCCCACCCGCGCTTCGGCATCCCCGGCACCGACATCTGGTCCACCCCAGACCGTCTCGAGTTCTGGCTCGCCCAATTCCCCGCCCTCTCCCCATCCGACGCCGCCAACCTCATGGTCCTCCACGCCATCCCCGACTGGGACCGCGACCTCTCCGACGGCATCCTCCCACCCGAAGCCCGTCTCGAATCGACCCACATCGACTACCACAAGGGCTGCTACATCGGCCAGGAGGTCATCAGTCGCATGCGCACCGCCGGAAAAACCAACCGTCTCCTCGTCCCCGTACGCATCCCCGACTCCATCCCCACCCAAGGCTCGCACCTCTTCCTCCCAGACGCCCCCGACTCCCCAGTCGGCACGCTCTCCAGCACCGCCCCCCACCCCGACGGCGGTGCCATCGCCCTCGCATGGCTCCGCCGCGACGCCGGCCCCGGCCCATGGTCCTGTCTCCCCCCAGCCCCACTCTCCGCTCCTCCTTGCCAGGTCCACCGCATCAGCTGACACCGCGTCTTTCATCATCCCCTCTCCCCACCCTTTACTCCCTCCCATCCCATGTCCAAACGCTGGAAAATCGCCGGTATCAACTTCGACCACTTCCACATGGGCGACCTCCTCCGCATGGCCCACAACCACCCGGACGCAGAAATCACCGCCATCTGCGACCCAGACCCCGCCCGCATGGCCGACGCCCAGCGCAATTTCAACCTCCGCGACGACCAACTCTTCACCGACCCCGCCGCCTGTCTCGACACCACCCGCCCGGACCTCCTCATCCTCTGCCCAGCCGCCGCCCGCCACGCCGAGTGGGTCGAACGCGTCGCCCCATGGGGCATCCCCGTCATGGTCGAAAAACCCTTCGCCGCCTCCGTCGCCGAAGCCGATCGCATGATCGCCGCCATGGCCGCCTCCAACGCCCCCCTCGCCATCAATTGGCCCATCTGCTGGGTCCCCGCCCACGCCACCGCCCGACGTCTCGCCTCCGAAGGCCTCATCGGCACGCTCTCCGAAGTCCACTACTACGGCGGCAACCGCGGCCCACTCTACCACGGCGCTGACAAAATCGAAAAGGAACCGTCCACCTCCGACAAGGCCGCCAGCTGGTTCTACAAAGCCTCCGAAGGCGGCGGCTCTCTCCTCGACTACCTCGGCTACGGCGCAACCATCGCCACATGGTTCCTCAATGGCATCGCCCCACTCGAGGTCACCTGCGTCACCGCCGCCTCCGAAGGCCTCGAAGTCGACGAACACAGCATCACCATCGCCCGCTACCCCTTCGGCCTCTGCCGCTTCGAAACCCGCTGGGGCACGTTCACCGACCCATGGACCCATCAGCCTCAACCCAAATGCGGCTTCATCCTCAAAGGCTCGGAAGGCACCATCGCCTCCTACGACTACGAACCCTCCATCCGCGTCCAGACACGCTCACGCCCCGAAGGCTTCGACGTCCCCGCCGACTCCCTCGCCGCCCCCTTCCGCAATCCCGTCGAATACCTCATCCACTGTCTCTCTAACGACCTCCCCATCGAAGGCCCACTCTCCACCACCACCTCCCGCACCGGCCAACGCATCGTCGACACCGCCTTCCTCAGCGCCCTCCAGAAAAAAACGCTCCCGCTCGTCCCCTGACGCCCCACCCGCGTTTCACAACCGTCCAGCAACACCGGATTCGGGAAACATTCGCGGACCCGCTTCCCGTAGACACCCGCCCCTCCCCGTGCTCCCTCACCGAGCAGCACGTCTCCAAACCGCTCCCTTCCCCAGCCCAGCATGCACTCAATGATCAAATGGTTCGCCCGCAACCACGTGGCCTCGAACCTCCTCATGTGGCTCATGCTCCTCCTCGGAGCCTTCCTCGCATGGAAAAAAATCCCCGTCGAATACTTCCCCGAAAACGAACCCGACGAGGTCCGCGTCTCCATGTCCTACCGCGGTGCCACCCCCGCTGAAGTCGAAGAAGGCATCGTCATTAAACTCGAAAACGCCGTCCGCGACCTCCCCGGCATCCGCGAAATCCGCAGCTATTCCTCCGAAGGAAGCGGCGAAATCGAAATCGAAGTCGAAAAAGGCAACGATCCCCGCCAGCTCCTCGACGACATCAAAAACCGCGTCGACGCCATCAATACCTTCACCGCCGACATGGAACGGCCGGTCGTCGCCCTCAACCAGCGCACCATGTCCGCCGTCACCGTCATCGTCGGCGCCGACATGTCCGCCCACGACCTCCGCAGGCTCGGCGAAACCGTCCGCGACCAGCTCACCATGCTCCCAGGCATCACCCTCGCCAATCTCCGCGGGGTCCGCCCATACGAAATCTCCATCGAAATCGCCGAGGAAAGTCTCCGCCGCTACGGCATGTCCATCGCCGATGTCTCCGCCGCCATCCGCCGCAATAGCATCGACATCCCCGCAGGTGGCGTCAAAACCGCCGCCGGCGACGTCCTCCTCCGCACCAAGGGCCAGGCCTACCGCCGCGACGAATTCGAAAACCTCGTCCTCCGCGCCGAACCCAACGGCGCTCGCGTCCTCCTCAAGGACGTCGCCACCATCAGCGATGACTTCAACGAGGACCCGCTCTATTGCATCTATAACGGAAAACCCAGTGTCTTCGTCCGCGTCGAACGCACCGGCGACCAGAACCTCCTAACTGTCACCGATTCCGTCAAGGAATGGATCAAAACCGCCGGCGACCGTCTCCCCGCCGGCGTCGAACTCAGTCTCTGGCGCGATAACTCCCGCCCCGTCCGCGAACGTCTCTCCTACCTCCTCTGGAACGGTCTCCAGGGCGGTGCCCTCGTCTTCATCACCCTAGCCCTCTTCCTCCGCATCTCCTTCGCCTTCTGGGTCGTCCTCGGCATCCCCATCGCCTTCGCCGGCGGCCTCATCGTGATGCACTACCTCGGCTTCACCATCAACATGTTCAGCCTCTTCGGCTTCATCGTCGTCATGGGCATTATCACTGACGACGCCATCGTCGTCGGCGAATCGGTCTACAGTCACGCCAAACTCGGCAAATCCCCGGAAGACGCCGCCATCGAAGGAACCCTCGACGTCGCCACCCCCGTCACCTTCGGCGTCCTCACCGTCGTCGTCGCCTTCCTCCCACTCCTCGTCATGACCGGCCGCTGGGGATCCTTCTTCGAACAAATCCCCGTCGTCGTCGTCCCCGTCCTCCTCGCCTCTCTCATCGAAAGCAAACTCATCCTCCCCGCCCACCTCTCCTCCATCCGCTGGGACCGCAAACCATCTCGCTTCGGTCGCATCCAGCAGGGCATCGCCGACTGGCTCGACTCCTTCGTCGTCCAGAAGCTCTACCTCCCGACGCTCAAGGTCGCCATGGAGCACCGCTACGCCACCCTGGCCCTCTTCATCGGCATCCTCGCCATCAGCTTCGGTACCCTCAAAGGCGGTCACCTCAAATGGGTCCCCTTCCCCCGCTTCCAATCCGATAGCGTCTCCGGTCAGCTCGAAATGAGCCTCGGCACCCCCGCCCACATCACCGAGGCCCACATGCGCCACATGATCGAAACCGCAGGCACCATCCAGAAGAAGTACCTCAACGCCTCCACCGGCCGCAGCGAGGTCATGAACATCATGGCCGTCATGGGCTCCATGGGCGCTAGCATGGCCCGCGTCGGCAGCTCCGGCGCTTCCCACATCTGCGAGGTCGTCCTCGAACTCCCCCCACCAGAAGAACGCACCATCGACACCGAAGCCCTCAAAAGCGAATGGCGTAAACTCATCGGCGAAATCCCCGGTGCCCGCGAACTCCGCTTCCAGGACTCATGGGGCACCGGCCGCCCACCACTCGATATCCAGATCAGTGGCCAGGACCTCGCCGAAATGCTCGCCGTCTCCGAAAAACTCCAGGAACACCTCAAAACCTACGACGGCATCAACGACGTCTACGACGACTACGCCACCGGCAAACAGGAAATCCAGATTGTTAGCGTCAAACCGGAAGCCGAAGCCCGCGGCGTCACCCGCGAAATCCTCGCCCGCCAACTCCGCCAGGCCTTCTTCGGCGACGAAGCCCAGCGCATCCAGCGCGGCCGCGACGATGTCCGCGTCATGGTCCGCTACCCCAAAGACGAGCGCACTAGCCTCGACAATCTCGAGAAAATGCTCATCCGCGCCCCCGATGGCTCGGAAATCCCTTTCTCCTCCGCCGCAGAATTCCGCTTCGGCCGCAGCCCCACCTCCATCCGCCGCTTCAACCGCGCCCGCGTCATCCACGTCCTCGCCGACATCGACCAGAAAGCCGCCGACATCGTCGCCGTCCGCTCCGCCATCGACGCCCACCTCAACGAGCTCCTCCGCGAATATCCCTCCCTGACCCTATCCATCGAAGGCGAAGCCCGCGAGGAACGCGAATCCTTCGAAACCCTCATCTGGGGCCTCGTCTTCGTCCTCTTCGCGCTCTACACGCTCATGGCCATCCCCTTCAAGAGCTACTGGCTGCCCCTCATCATCCTCCTCGTCATCCCCTTCGGCTGGATCGGAGCCGCCCTCGGCCATCTCATCAAAGGCATGGCCATCTCCTTCTTCTCCGTCCTCGGCATGCTCACCCTCAGCGGGGTCGTCGTGAACGACAGTCTCGTCCTCGTCGACTACGTCAACAAATGCCGCGACGAAGGCATGTCCGTCCCCGACGCCGCACGCGCCGCCGGAACCTCACGCTTCCGCGCCATCTTCCTCACCAATCTCACGACCTTCGCAGGCCTCGTCCCCATCATCTTCCAGGGCACCCTCAGCGAAAACTTCCTCAACCAGATGTCCATCAGCATCGCCTTCGGCGTCATGTTCTCCTTCACCGTCACACTCTTCCTCGTCCCCATCAACTACCTCGTCCTCGACGACATCAGCCGTCTCCTCGCACGCCTCCGCGGCCCCTCCCCCGCCCCCCACCAACCCGCCTCCCCAGCCTCCACGGTCTGATTTTCATATCAGTCGCGGGCCGATTTTGTATGCACGGCCGCCTTGCCGCATCACGTCTCTCCCCATATCCATTCCTCATCATGCAGAAGCTCCTCATCCTCTCCGCAGGCCTCCTCGCCGCCTCTCCAGCCGCTGCCCAGCGGCTCGAAGTCCTCTTCCTCGGCGACAACGGCCACCACGAACCCGCCGAACGCTTCCCCCAGCTCCTCAAGGGCCTCGGTCCTCTCGGCATCAATCTCACCTACACCAGCAGCGCCGATGACCTCAACGCGGAAACCCTCGGGCACTACGACGCCCTCATGGTCTACGCCAACATCGACGCCATCACCCCTCCCCAGGAAAAGGCCCTCATCGACTACGTCCGCAGCGGCCACGGCTTCGTCCCCCTCCACTGCGCCAGCTACTGCTTCCGCAATTCCATGCAGGTCGTCCAGATGATCGGCGGCCAGTTCAAATCCCACGGCACCGGCACCTTCAATACGTCCATCACCGACCTCAACCACCCCATCATGAAGGGCTTCACACCCTTCGAAACATGGGACGAAACCTACGTCCACCACCTCGGCAACCCTGACCGCGTCATCCTCCAGAAACGCGAGGAAGAACCCTACACATGGGTCCGCTCCGAAGGCAAAGGCCGCGTCTTCTACACCGCCTACGGCCACGACGCCCGCACCTTCGCCAACCCAGGCTTCCACGACCTCGTCTTCCGCGGCACGCTCTGGGCCGTCGGCGACGACCGCGCCGCCAAGTTCACCGCATGGAAACCAAAACCCTTCGAGTACTCCGCCGAAGGTCAGGTCCCTAACTACGAGCGCCGCAACCCCGCCCCCCAGCTCCAGCTCCCCCTCCCCGTCGAGGAAAGCCGCAAGCACATCCAGGTCCCCGCTGGCTACCGCCTCGAAACCATCGCCACCGAACCGCTCATCTACAATGTCATCGACATGAAATGGGACGAGCTCGGCCGCCCATGGATCGTCGAAACCAAGGACTACCCCAACGTCATCAAAAAACAGGAGGACGGCAGCGACCGCATCTCTTTCCTCGAAGACTCCAACGGCGACGGGCTCATGGATAAATCCACCGTCTTCGCAGACAAGATCAACATCCCCACCAGCATGGTCTTCGCAGGCGGCGGGGTCATCGTCAGCGCCGCCCCGGACACCATCTTCCTCAAGGACACCAACGGCGACGGCAAAGCCGATGAACGCAAGATCCTCTTCTCCGGCTGGGGCAAGGGCGACACCCACGCCGGCCCTAGCAACCTCCACTACGGCTTCGACGGCTGGGTCTGGGGCTGCGTCGGCTACTCGGGCTTCGGCGGTGTCGTCGGCGGCGAAGAACACCGCTTCGGCCAGGGTGTCTTCCGCTTCAAACCCGATGGCTCCAAACTCGAATTCCTCGGGCCCACCTCCAACAACACATGGGGCTTCGCCTTCAACGAAAACGGCGATGTCTTCGGCTCCACCGCCAATAACCAGAGCAGCTTCTACATGCCCATCCCCCTCACCGCCGCCAAAGGCGTCGAAGGGTTCGAAATCTATGACCGGCTCCCCGGCATCGATTCCAACAAGCGCATGTGGACCATCATGGATAAACTCCGTCAGGTCGATGTCTTCGGCGGTTACACCGCCGCCGCCGGCCACGAAATCTACACCGCACGGCGCTTCCCTCAGGAAACATGGAACCGCATGGCCCTCGTCACCGAACCCACCGGCCACGTCGTCTACCGCGCCATGCTCAAACAGGAAGGCACTCACTTCACCGCAGAAAACGGCTGGAACCTCATGGCAGGAGCAGACGAATGGGTCGCCCCAGTCCACGCCTCCACCGGCCCCGACGGCGCTGTCTGGGTCAGCGACTGGTACTCGTTCATCGTCCAGCACAACCCCACGCCTAGCGAAAACAACGGGGGCTTCCGCGCCACCAACGGTCAGGGCAACGCCTTCGTCTCCACACTCCGCGACACCGAACGCTGCCGCATCTACCGCATCGTCCCGGAAAACTCCAAGGCCCCGGAAGTCCTCAAGCTCTCCAAGGACCAGCCCGCCACCCTCCTCACCGCCCTCAAATCCGATAACCTCCTCTGGCGTCTCCACGGCCAGCGGCTCCTCATCGAACGCGCCCAGCAGGACGTCGTCCCACAACTCCTCGAACTCCTAGCCGACCAGTCCACCGACGCCATCGGCATCAACGGCGGAGCCCTCCACGCCCTCTGGTCACTCCACGGTCTCGGCGCTGTCCAGGGAGGCAATCCCGCCGTCCAACGCGCGGTCCTCGCTTCCCTCAAGCACCCAGCCCAAGGTGTCCGCCGCGCCGCCCTCAAGGTCCTCCCACGCGACGAAGCCACCGTCGCCGCCATCCTCGAAAATCAGCTCCTCGCTGACAAGGAACCGCTCGTCCGTCTCGGCGCGCTCCTCGAACTCTGCTCGCTCCCGCCATCCGCTCCAGCCGGCGCGGCCATCTACGCCATGAAGGCCGACAAGACGAACATGGAGGACCGCTGGATCCCCTACGGCCGCGCCCTCGCCGCCACGCATCACGCCGAGGGCTTCCTCGCCGCCGCCCTCAAGGACGAACCCGCCGCCGACGCCCCCAAGGAAGAAGCCAAACCCGTCGAGGCCCCCAAGAACCTCATCAACAACGGTTCCTTCGAATCCGTCGACGGCAAGCTCCCCACCGGCTGGCAAGTCCGCACCTACTCCGGTTCCGCCTCCCACGAGGTCGTCGACGGCGGCCGCAATGGCGGCAAGTGCATCCTCATCAACTCCGCCAACGGCGCAGACACTAGCTTCCACTTCGACCTCGATCTCGACCAGAACTGCGACTACCTCATCACCGGCTGGGTCAAAACCGAGGACTTCAAACTCAAAGGCGGCCAGGGTGCCATGATCCAGCTCCACATGCTCAACGGCAAACAACCGACCTCCAAAAAACTCAAGGGCACTAACGACTGGACCCAACTCGAACTCCGCTTCTCCTCCGGCCGTCAGCGCGAACTCTCCATCAACTGTCTCTACGCAGGCTGGGGCCACGCCACCGGTAAAGCATGGTGGGACGACCTCAGTCTCGTCAAACTCGGCCCCTCCAAAGGCGGCGCAGCCATCGCTGGCCTCGAAGACGTCAACGCTCTGGTCGCTCAGAACCTGAACGCCTTCACCCCAGCCGACGCCCTCAAGCGCGTCGCCACCCTCGCCGACGCCAAACCTTCCGCCCTCTCCCGCGCCATCAAAACCGCCCTCACTGGAGCCAAGGCCGGTGCCGCCACCGCCGAAACCGAGGAAGAACTCGCCAAAACCCACCAGATCATCCGGGTCAAATCCACCATCGGTACTCTCCAGTACGACGTAAAAGAGTTCTCCGTCAAAGCCGGTCAGCCAGTCGCCATCGTCTACGAAAACCCTGACCAGCTCCAGCACAACCTCATCGTCACCACTCCTGGCTCCTACGACCGCATCGGCGCTGAAGCCGACAAAATGATGGCCGCCCCGGACGGTCTCGCCCGCTCCTACATCCCAGACGTCCCGGACGTCCTCGCCAAGAGCAAGCTCCTCGACCCCGCTGGCAAAGCCATCATCAAATTCACCCCGGAAAAACCGGGCGACTACCCTTACCTCTGCACATTCCCAGGCCACTGGCGTCTCATGCACGGCATCATCAAAGCGCGCTGATCCACAGTCGCTCTGACGACATCCACCTCACGGCGGGCCGGGCTCATCACCCGGCCCGCTTTCGTTTCCGCACACTCCTCCGCCACCCTCCCCGCCCACGGCATCCCCCGTATCGACCCGCTCTCCCTTAAACCATGGGGCATGCACGAATTCGCCATCGTCGACCCCGACGGCTCCCTCCTCCGCATCGGCCAACCCACCACCTTCTGACCCACCCTCCGCCACAGCCCCCCATGACCAACCGCCGCCGCTTCCTCTCCCTCCTGCCGCTCTCCGGCATGGCCTCCCGCGCCCTCGCCGCCGCTCCCACCGAACCCGGCCGCGAACCCGACGTCGAACTCGAACTCACCGCCGCACCAGCCGAAATCCCCATTCTCCCCGGCAACCCTACCAAGGTCTGGCGCTTCACCGGCAAGGTCATCAAAGGCCCAGCCTCTTCCCTCCAGTCCCTCCCCAATTCCTACCTCGGCCCAGTCCTCCGCCTCCGCCGCGGCCAGCACGTCCGCATCCGCTTCCGCAACAACCTCGGCGAACCTTCCATCATCCACTGGCACGGTCTCGATATCCCCGAAAATGCCGACGGCCACCCGCGCTTCGCTATCGGCCAGAATCAGGAATTCGTCAGCAACTTCACCGTCATCAACCGCGCCGGAACCTATTGGTACCACCCCCACCCTCACATGCGCACCGCCCCCCAGGTCTACAAAGGCCTCGCCGCGCTCGTCATCGTCTCCCGCTCCGGCGGCGGCCCCAACGCCCTCCGCGACGGCATCCACGACGCCGGCTGGCAGGACACCGTCCTCGTCCTCCCCGGCGAAAAAGTCCGCGTCCAGATCCGCTTCTCCTCACTCCCAGGCCTCTACCTCTACCACTGCCACATCCTCGAACACGAAGACATGGGCATGATGCGCAACTTCCGCATCACCCCGCCTGCCGCTAACTGAAACACCCGCCAGACCACCCGCTCACCCTCACACCTTCGCCTTCCCGGAATGCGCCAGGTAATACAGCACCGGCACCGCCATCCGGCTCACCAGCAGGCTCGCAATCTCCCCAGCCATCAGCGCAATCGCCAGTCCCTGAAAAATCGGATCCGCTAGAATCACCGCCGCACCCGCCACCACCGCCATCGCCGTCAGCAGCATCGGCCGGAACCTCACCGCACCCGCATCAATCACCGCCGCATCCAGCGCCATCCCCTCCCTCAAACGCAATTCAATGAAATCCACCAGAATGATCGAATTCCTAACCACAATCCCGCCGCCCGCCATGAACCCGATCATGCTCGTCGCCGTGAAAAATGCCCCCATCATCCCGTGCGCCGGCAGAATCCCCACCAGCGAAAACGGAATCGCCGCCATCACGATCAATGGCGTCAGAAAACTCCGGAACCAACCCACCATCAGCACGTAAATCAGCACCAGACACGCCCCGAACGCCATCCCCAGATCCCGGAATACCTCCAGCGTGATCTGCCACTCCCCATCCCACTTCACCGCAGGCGCCGCATCACTAAACGGCATCGACGCATTCAATACCTCCAGCTTCGCCCCACTCCCCCCGTACTCCCGCGCATCAAGCGCCGCCAGTGCCTCGTTCATCCGGAAAATCGCATACACCGGACTCTCAATCTCCCCGGCCACATCCCCAGTCACATACGTCACCGGCACCAGATTCTTGTGATAGCGGCTCTGCTCCACCTTCACCCTCTCAACCCTCACCAGCTCCCGCAGCGGCACCAGCACCCCGCCCCCAGTCTCCCCTCGCACCCGCAGCGACAACAACGCCTCAGGATCCCTCTTGAACGCCCGCGGCAACTCCAGCCGGATCGCCACATCCTCTCGCTCGTCCGCCGCATGCAGCAGATCCACCGTCTCCCCGCCCACCGCAATCCGCAGGGTCTCGGATATCGCCGCCGCACTGATCCCATGCAGCGCCGCCTTCTCCTTATCGATCACAAACCGCGCCTTCTCTCGCTCGGCCTCATGATACCAGTCCGTATCCACCACCCCAGCCGTACTCTGAAAAATCCCCCGCACCGCCAGCGCCAGCCGCTCCCTCGCCCCTTCGTCAGGACCGTAAATCTCCGCCACCAGCGTCTGCAGCACCGGTGGCCCAGGCGGCACCTCCGCCACCGCCACCCGCGCCCCGTACCGACCCGCTATCGCCGCCAGCCGCGGCCTCACGCGCTTCGCAATCTCATGGCTCTGCGCCTCACGCTCATGCTTCCCCGCCAGATTGATCTGCACATCCGCCACATTCGCCCCGCGCCTCAGAAAATAATGCCGCACCAGTCCATTGAAATTGTAAGGTGACGCCGTCCCCGCATACACTTGATAGTCTCTCACCTCCGGCTCCTCACTCACCGCCGCCGCCATCTCCCGCGCCACCGCCGCCGTCTGCTCCAGCATCGTCCCCTCAGGCATATTCAATATCACCTGAAACTCACTCTTGTTGTCAAATGGCAGCATCTTCACCTTCACCCACCCCACTCCCACCGTCGCCATCGCTCCTAGCAGCAGCAGCGTGATACCCCCCAGAAACACCCACCGCCACCCGCGGTGATGCAGCAGCGGCCCCATCACCCTCCGGTACATCCGCGTGAACCCATCCTCAGGATGCTCATGCCCCCCGGCCCTGACTGAATCCCTGACACCATCCCCGGCCCCGCCCCCCACCGCCGTCACCGCCACGTACTTCCCTCCCCAACGCAGCATCCGCACCGACGCCCAAGGCGTCACCACAAACGCAATCAGCAGCGACCAGAACATCGCCGCACTCGCCCCCACCGGTATCGGCCTCATGTACGGCCCCATCAACCCTCCCACAAACGCCATCGGCAGCACCGCCGCAATCACCGCTCCAGTCGCCAGAATCGTCGGATTCCCCACCTCCCCCACCGCCTCCACCGCAATCGCACTCCACGACCTCCCCCGGTTCTCCTCCAGATGGAAATGCCTCACAATATTCTCCACCACCACAATCGCATCATCCACCAGAATCCCGATGCTGAAAATCAGCGCAAACAACGTGATCCGGTTCAGCGTAAACCCCCAAAGATAAAACACCAGCAGCGTCAGCGCCAGCGTCGCAGGGATCGCCACCGCCACAATCCCGCTCTCCCGCCACCCCAGCGTCATCCACACCAGCAGCGCCACCGACACCACCGCAATCCCCATGTGCAGCAGCAGCTCATTCGACTTCTCCCCAGCCGTCGCCCCGTAATCCCTCGTCACACTCACACTCACATCCCCCGGAATCACCGTCCCCTTCAACCCCTCCACCTTCCGCATCACCGCCTCCGCCACCGTAATCGCATTCGCCCCCGGCCGCTTCGCCACCGCCAGCGTCACCCCCGGCTCCTCCCCTCGCCTCGTCCCGTAAAACACATACTGCGTCGGCTCCTCTCCCCCATCCTCCACCTCCGCCACATCCCTCACATAAACAGGCCGCCCGCCAGTCACCCCTACCACCACTCCCCCAACCTCCTCCGCCGTTCTCAGAAACGCCCCAGTCTCCACCACCACCTCCCGGTTCCCTCCCACCAATCCTCCCGCCCGAAACTGCCGGTTCGCCTGCGGCAGCATCACCACCATCCCCCCAGGACTCATCCCGCGCGCCGCCAGCCGCACCGGATCCAGCCGCACCCTCACCGTCCGCCGCGCCCCACCAATCAGGGTCGTCTCCGCCACCTCCTCCACCTGCCTCACACTCTCATCCACCTGCGCCGCCAATCGCCGCAGCATCAGATGATCATATCGCCCGCTGTGAAACGTCAGCGCCAGGATCGGTACATCATCAATACTCCGCGGCTTGATCAACGGAGCCGTCACCCCCATCGGAATCCGATCCGCATTCGACCGCAGCTTCTCACTCACCTTCACCAGACTACTCTCAGGATCCTCCCCCACCCGGAACCGCACAATCACCAGACTCTCACTGTCCCGCGACGTGCTGTACACATACTCCACCCCTGGCAACTCCCACAGCAGTTTCTCCATCGGCCGCGTCACCCGCTCCTCCACCTCCCCAGGCGTCCCCCCAGGCATCGCCACCATCACATCAATCATCGGCACCTTGATCTGCGGCTCTTCCTCCCGCGGCAGCAGCACCACCGCCGCCACCCCTAGCAACACCGCCGCAATCACCAGCAGCGGCGTCAGCTTCGACTCAATAAACGCCGCCGCAATCCGTCCGGCTATCCCGTGCACTTCCCGCACTCCTTCGTCGCTTCGCTTCATGGCTTCTTCGTCACTGGCTGCCCTTCCTTCACCCGCTCCACCCCCGTCGCCACCACCCGCTCCCCCGCCTCAAGCCCCGATAACACTTCCACACGCCCACCCTTCACCCGGCCCTTCGTCACCAACCGCAGCACCGCCCGTCCCTCCCTCACCACCATCACCACTTCCATCTGCCCGCGCTTCACCACCGCCGTCTCCGGCACCACCAGCCGCTTCACCTTCCCCACCGGCACCGCCACTCGCCCAAACCTCCCACTCCGCATCGCCGCCGCCCCCTCAGGCAACGCCAGCTTCATCCGAAACGTCCGGCTCCCCGCATCCCCCGCAGGTGCCATCTCCATCACCGTCCCCTCCATCTCCCCACCACTCCCGCTAACCTCCACCGCCATCCGGTCGCCCAACTTCACCAGCTCCACCAGCGTCTCCGGCAGATCCACCTCAAACCGCGGAACCCCGCGCGTCTCAATCTCCAGCAGCGGCTTCCCCGGCACCGCCAAATCCCCCTCCCCAGCCAGCTTCCGCGTCACCCTCCCCTCTATCGGCGCTGTAATCCTCGTGTACCCCAGCATCGCCGCAGTTTCCGCCACCACCCCCTCCGCCACCTTCACCCGCGTCTCCGCACTCTCATAATCCTGCCGCGTCGTCGCCCTCCCCCCCAGCAACTCCCCCTGTCTCGCAAAGTCTCGCC